>JAJDUB010000031.1 GCA_022826885.1 Gammaproteobacteria bacterium | reverse complement strand
GCTGTTGATGGGACATAATAACCGGGGTCAGAGTAAGAAATTCGTCAGAATTTTTTCTCTGACCCCAAATATAGCTTAATTGATGCTGCTCTGAGCGTCTAACGTCGGACCACCTTTGAAATTCTTGGTGAGAGCCAGGGCCTTCTGCAAGTTGCTTCCGCTAAGTTTTTCCTGATCTTGCTTATATTTAAGTATGCAACTTAATGTAGTTTCTACAATATCCTGTTCCAATTCTTCAATACCCAGCGAGAGTAAGGCATTGGCCCAGTCAAGAGTCTCGGCGATACCGGGCCGCTTGTAGAAGTCCTCCCGGCGTAACAACTCCATGAATTTGCACACCTGGATTGACAGCGTTTCCTTGATTTTCGGCACTTTTGTCAGGACGATGTTGAGCTCTTTTTCCAGGGTCGGGTAATCGATCCAGTGATACAGGCAACGGCGCTTGAGCGCATCGTGCATCTCCCTGGTCCGGTTGGAGGTCAGTACCACGAACGGCGGTTGTTCCGCCTTGATGGTGCCTACCTCCGGTATGGTGATCTGGAAATCAGACAGCACTTCCAGCAGGAATGCTTCAAACTCATCATCAGAGCGGTCAATTTCATCAATCAGCAGGACGGGACGTTTGCCGGGGGACTGGATGGCCTGCAGCAGCGGTCTTTTCAGCAGGAACTGCTCATCGAAGATATTGGCGCCTATCTCCTTCTTATCCACACCGCGGGCTTCCTGGAGCCGCACCTCAAGCATTTGCCGCAGGTAATTCCATTCATACAATGCCAGGTTGGTATCAAGGCCTTCGTAACACTGCAACCGGATGAGATTGGTATCCAGGCTTTTTGCCAGGACCTTGGCCACTTCGGTCTTGCCGACGCCCGGTTCCCCTTCCAGGTAAAGGGGTTTCCCCAGTGTCGTGGCCAGGTAAACAGTGGTCGCCAGGTGGCGGTCGGTGATGTAGCCCTGAGTAGCGAATTTTTGCTCTATCTCTTCGATTGATTGAAACATTTTCCTGGCCTGTTATGGTTGAATCCGGTATTTCAGATACATGATCGCGCTGGACCCGGTCAGGAATTATAAAGGGCTTCCCTTGATATAACCACCGGTACCCATGCGCATGATGTCTTCCCGGGTGACGGGAATACCCGCCAGCAGCCGTTCCAGCACCCAGTCAAAACCGTTCACCGCCGGAGAACGGGCGCATCCGGGCATGACTACTACCGAATGTCCGCCGGAAAATTCGCCTAGCGCCAGCAGGTTGCCCGGTTCCACCGGCATTCCCAGGTGTGTGATACTGCCGCCCGCAGTTTCGATTGCGACCGGAATTACATCACGCCGATCGGCGGTGGCGCTGGCGCCGGTGATCAGGATCATTTCACACCCGCCATTCAACAGTTTTTCAAGTGCTTCAGCAATGGCGCCCTCTTCGTGCTCACAGCGAATTTCCGAACTTACCCGGTTGTCCAGGCGTTGCAACCGGTTATCGAGTACGTTGCGGGTTTTGTCCAGGACAGCTTCTTTCATGCCCGGATAAAATGTCTGGATAAAGCCGATGTCCAGCCTGTTATAGCCGTTGATGCCAAGCAGGGGAGGGAGGCCGGATTGTATTTTTTCTATGCCTGACACACTCGCCTTATCCACACCGTAGGGTATGATTTTCACCGTGGCGACTACCTGTCCCTTGGTGACCGTTGAATACGGCGGCAATACCGCGAGGGTTATGGCCTCATCCGTCATGTTGATACTGTCCAGGCGCCCGATGTCGTAAACCAGCAACCCGGAGCTTTCCGCCAGAATATTATTTCTGCCGGTACGGGAGCGTTGCGGGCGCACATTTTTCCCCGCGATGAGAACGGCGATGCGCCGCGCCGTTTCGTTTTCATCCAGGTCTGTGGCCTCAAGACGAGCGATGACCACCGACTCACAGCCGGCGAAGGCAAGCAGCCTCACCTGCTCTTCAGACAGAACAGTGCCCTTTTTCAGGTTGATATCCTGGTATTTCACGGAATGGGCGAGGATGCCTCCTTCCGCCTCCGCAACCGGCATGCGACCGAATTTCATTGTTCTCAAGTAACCCGCAGGGTAGTGTTCCGTTGTCGGGAAAAAGACTTGTCAACCTGTTATAATGCACACATATCACAAGCGATATCAATAATATCGTAAACAATCCTGCTCGGGTGCATGGCATTTCGCGCTGCTGACCGAATTTATCCAAATGCGTGACTACATTGAAAAACTATCAGGACGCGGCGAGTTGCACGTGGTTGAGCGGGAAGTGGACCCCCGGTTCGAACTGGCCGCTGTCACTAGCCGTTCGCAAAAGGAAAGCGATTACCCTGTTCTGTTCAGGAACGTAAAGGGCACAAACCTGCCGGTGATCTCCAATATATACGGAAGCCACGCAAGACTGTGTGAAATTATCGGTACCACCAAGGGCAATTTCTGCCGGCACTGGCAGACGCTGGTGGATGATAACCCCGGTTCGGAGCACTCATACACCTGTGAGAGCGCAATGGAAGAAGAGCGCATGGAAGGAAATATCAGTGATTTGCCCCACATTACTTATTTTGAGCGGGATGCCGGGCCTTATATCACCGCAGGCGTATTCCTGGCAAAGGAGCCGGACACGGGTGTGCCCAACCTGTCTTTCTGCCGCTCCATGATGGTCAGCGACGATGAACTGCGGGTGCGGCTGGCGCCTCCCCACGACATCACTCAATACCAGAAGAAGGCCGAAGCAAGAAACCAGCCGCTGGAGGTTGCAATATTGATCGGACCCCCGCCGGAAGTGTTCATGGCAGCCTGCGCTTCGGTGCCGATTGAGCAGGATGAACTGGCTATTGCCGCCCGGCTGATGGGATCGCCTGTGCCGATGCGTCCGTGTCGACATATCGACATGCAGGTCCCGGCTGAGACCGAAATCGTGATTGAAGGCCGTATATTACCCCATGAGCGCAGACCGGAAGGCCCGTTCGGGGAGTTCCAGGGATACTACGTCAAGCAGGCGGATAACCACGTGTTCGAAGTGCTGAACGTGAGTTGGCGCGAGGGCGCCTGTTTTCATGGTTTATTGTGCGGTTACCTGGAGGACCTGCGCGCCCTGGAGGTTTCCTTTGCGACCCGCGTCTACAGGCATATCTCCGCGGGGGTGCCGGGTATCCTGGACGTGAGTTGTTATCCGACCCCGATGCATACCATCGTACAGATCAGGCCGGAATACGACGGTCATGCAAAACACGTCATGCTCAAGGTGTTCAGCTCCCACCTGCAGTACAACAAGGTGTGCATCGTCGTGGATGAAGACGTGGATATCCATGATTTCGAAGACGTATGGTGGGCGGTCATGACCCGGGGGCGTATAGACAAGGACATCATGACCCTGCCGGGAGTGCCGGGCTTTTTCCGCGACCCCGCCGGCGTTTATACGGGGCGGCTTGGGATCGATGCGACCAAACCCTTCGACCTGCGCGGGAACTTCGAAAGGAAACGCGTGCCGGGCTTGCCGGAGATCAACCTGAAGGACTATTTCACCTGAATGGGAGGCATAGGGGACGGATTTAAATCCGTCCCCGGAGTAACTGGGAATACCCCATAAATCATGTCACGGGCGGCGTAGTATTTCGATGACTGCCTGCGTTATAGGGTTGGCGTTCGACGCAGTCCCGCGGCTGACACAGGACTCAAAGCGCCGGTCAAGATCGCCGGTATCCAGTTTGCCCGCTGCGCCTATCGCGACGATGCGGGATGAAGGCGTCATTTCATACCAGGGTGAGCCTTTTGCCAGGGTCACGCGTTTTCCCGTCATTTGCAGGATTACCTGTTTGTCCGGTACTTCACGGAGCTGCAGGATGCCCTTGCAGCGGAATACGGACAGCGGCAATGATTGAAACGTGCCGTAAGCGGATTCAAAATCCAACGGTGCATCACTTTGCCATGAATGACCGGCATAGGCATGGGTATGATCTGCGTGCCCGTGGCTTTCATGTCCGTGAGACCCTGCCGTTGTGCCGGCAAATGCGAAAGTCCGGTCTTCATGAAGGCTGAGACCAAGCAGTAATTCCAGCGGAACATCAGCGTGAACTGCTTCGATAATACGCGATCGTGGCGCTATCTCCTTTACATGTCTGGAAACCTGTTCACTCGTGCCGGTGTCGGCCAGGTCGATCTTGTTGATGATGGCGATATCGGCGACTTCGATCTGGTCTTCAGCCAGCTTCCCATTCAACTCGTCCAGCTCCAGCACCTCACTGGCGTCGACCACGGTGATTATGGCGTCCAGTTGCGTTGCCGCGGCCAGGCTGGTCGACATCACGATAGCCATGGCCGCGGCCTTCGGGTCGGACACGCCACTCGTTTCCACGACGATCAGTTCAGGGCCGGGGTCCATTTGCAGGAGTTGTTGCAGGGCTTCTACGAGATCATCGCGCATATTGCAGCATACGCACCCATTGGTCAGGCTGATGGTTTCGCCTTCAACCCGGGTAATGAGTTGCGCATCGATGTTGATTTCCCCGAAATCATTCACCAGGACCCCGATGCGCCGGCCATGTTGACCGTTAAGTATGCGGTTAAGCAGTGTTGTTTTGCCGGAGCCGAGAAAACCGGCCACAAGGCTGACGGGTACTTTATTCATTCTGCTCTGCGCCGGTGATGTCTTACGCCTGGTGAGAAATCCGGCCTAATTGTAAATCATATTATTAACGATTATACTCAGGTAATTCTTAATGCCCGATTCGGATTATGAACTGTGACCTGTTAATCAGCAACGGTAATATTGTCACTCCGGAAAAGACCTTTCCAGGTTATATCGCCGTTACCGATGGCAGGATAAGCGCCATCGGCCAGGGGGGTGCCTCCATGAGTGCGGCAAGGGAAATAGACGCTGCCGGCCTGCATGTCCTGCCCGGCGTTATCGATCCTCACGCGCACCTGGGTTACATGGATACGCTGGAAGCGGTTGAGACTGAAACCAGGGCTGCTGCCTGCGGTGGCGTAACCACCCTGGGGGTATATATCCTGGCGCTGAAAGAAGGGTTGTTGAGACAGTTTGAACATTTCAGGCAGACCTTTGAAGGCAAGAGTTTTGTTGACGGTTTCTGGCACCTCATGGTCATTGACGGCATTACCACCAGCGAGATTGAGGCCTGCCCGTCTGAAGTCGGCCTGACCTCGTTCAAGTTCAACATGGGCTACAAGGGTCCCCATGCGGACCTGATCGGCATCACCGCGACCGATGACGGGGCGGTATACAAGGGTTTTCGCATGATCAACAGGTCCGGCCCTCCCAGTCTTGCCGCGTGCCATACGGAAAATATCGACATCCACCTGATGCTGAGAGATGAACTGATCGCCCAGGGCCGCAACGACTTTGCGGTATGGAACGAATCGCGCCCCCCGTTCGTGGAGGCGGAATGCATGCGCAGGGCAATATATCTCGCTGAAAGCGCCGGTTGCCCCTTGTATATACCCCATATCACCATTGCCGAAGGCGTGGATATCATAGCAGAGGCCCGGGAGAAGGGTATTGAGGTAACGGGAGAAACCTGTCCGCAGTACCTGACCCATAACGGCGAGGAACCGGCCCGGGTATTGCTGGAGCATCCCGCCTGTGCCTGCGTCAACCCGCCGCTCCGGGACAAGGAGTCCAATGCAAGGTTATGGGAGGGGATAGCTGATGGAACCATTCAGTGTGTCGGTTCCGACCTGGCCCCCACGACCCTGGCGATGAAAGGAGACGATATCTGGAACGCGCCCATGGGACTGGGTAATACATCGGAGTTGTTACTGCCGATCATGCTCAGCGAAGGTGTCAACAAGGGTCGCATCAGCCTGGAACAAGTGGCCGAAATCTGTGCCCTCAACCCGGCCAGGGTATTCGGCATCTACCCGCGCAAGGGCCGGTTGGCTGTCGGCGCTGATGCGGATATCGTCATCGTCGACCTGGATAAGGAAGTTACGGTAAAAACTGAAAACCTGCGCAGCATGTGTGACTGGAGTATCTATGACGGCTGGACACTGAAAGGCTGGCCTACCCATACGGTATTACGGGGCCGGGTCATAGTCGGGGAGGGAGAGCCCGATGCGCTGCAGCCCGGGCAGGGCATGTATATTTCCCGCAATGACATCAACTGACATCCTGACGCGGCTACGATGATCCCGGAACAATATCGCAGGTATGAAGATACTGTCTCCCTGGGCTGTGTCAACTACCGGAGTATCTGGAACGACAAGGCTGCAAGCCTTGCCAAGGTCAAAAAGCTGATCACGGAAGCGGCACAGCAGGGGGTCAACATCCTGGCATTCCCGGAACTGTCCCTGAGCGGCTATGAGAGCGATGAAGACAATACCATGCACCGGGAGTTTGCCGAGACCATTCCCGGGCCGATAACGGAGGAGATTGCCGAACTGACCCGGCGCCTGGATATCTACGTAGTGCTGGGCATGCCGGAACGCAGCGCCGAGGATGACGGTATCTGTTATATCTCCTGTCCCCTGCTCGGCCCTGAAGGTTTAATCGGCGCCTATCGAAAACTCCATCTTGGCACACCGCCTTTGTTCAGGGAGAGCCTGTGTTTTACCGGCGGCAGCCGGGTTCCGGTGTTTGAGACCCGTTATGGTCCGATCGGAATTCAGATCTGCGCGGATTTCTGGGTCTTTCCCGAACTGTGCCGCATCCTGATGTTGAAGGGTGCGCGCATCATCATCAACAGCACCGCCAGTATGACCATGCCGGGCAGACCATTTTACATCACGACCATGACCGCGGCGCGGGCAACGGAGAACCTGGTATACACGGCCAGCGCCAACCTGGTTGGGAAAGAGAATACCTTGTCCTATTATGGCTGCAGTACCATCGCCGGGCCGGACTACCCGCGCTTTTCCCATGTGTACGCGCAGGCCGGGGACAAGGAGGAGATTATCAGCGCCGAGTTGAGTTTTACCAGGCTCCATGAATTTCGCGATGCTCTGGCGCTGGAAAAAATCAGGCGTTCTGACGTGATTGACGATGAGTTTGAACAGATGAAGAGGAATATCTGATGGAGTATTACAGTCCCACCGAGCTTGATCATGCCTACACGTTGCTGGATAAATACGGTGATGGCGCTGTGCCCATTGCCGGCAGCACGTTTTTTATGAGTCACAGGGAAGAGTTGTTCGACGCGGCCGATGCCGTGATTGACATCAAGAAGCTGGGTTTGAACTATATCCGTCTGAATGATGACGGGTTGCATATCGGCGCCACAACTACCTTCAACGAGATATTTGACCACAAGCTCACCAGGGACGGCCGGTACGCGATCTTGTCCGACACAGCGGGTGAGCTTAACACCAATGAGGTGCGGAACATGGCGACTATCGGCGGCGTGATATGTGTCGCCGGCGAAGTGGACATGCCGACGAGCCTGCTCGCCTGCGACGCCAATATCATCATTGGCAGCAGCAGGGGAACCCGCGCCATATCCATGTCGGAGTTTCATGTCGGCTACCTGAACAACGCCCTGGAGGAAGGTGAGATGGTGCTGGAAGTACATGTGCCGCAACCACCCGCAAATACCGGCGCTGGTTTTGCAAAATTTCAAAGAACCGCGGCAGACCTGCCGCTTGTCAACGTGGCAACCCATGTGTCGCTGGACGGGGCCGGCGCCTGCAGCGAGGCGCGGGTCGTCGCGGGGGCGGCGACATTATCCGGCGTGCCGGAACGCTCCGCGGCGGCAGAGGCCGTCCTGCTCGGCGGGATAATCGATGATGCACTGATTGAAAGCGCGGCAGCCGCGTCGAACGACATCGAATGCGTCAATGATTTCCGCGTCTCTGCGGAAGTCCGGCAATTGTGGGTGCGTTGCGGTGTGGAGGACACATTGAGACAGGCGGCTGCCCGGGCGCGGCAGGGAGGTGAAGTATGAACGCAATCAGTTTGAAGATAAACAACGAGGGCTACGATGTGCCGGTCAAACCGCACTGGTCGCTGGCATACGTTATCCGTGAGAAAATAGGACTGACCGGCACCAAGGCAGGTTGCGAGATGGGCACCTGCGGTTCCTGCACCCTGCTGCTGGACGGCAAGCCGATTTTTTCCTGTCTGCGCATGGCGATCGACGCCCAGGGCAGCGACATTCGCACCATTGAAGGGCTGGAAGAGGAGAACGACGGCGAACTGCACCCGTTGCAGGAGGCATTCATACAGGACCACGGCATGCAGTGCGGCTTCTGTACACCCGGGATGATCCTGGCGGCGAAACACCTGCTGGACCATAATCCTGACCCCACCGAACAACAGGTGCGCGAGGCCATAGGCGGCCACCTGTGCCGCTGCGGCACCTACGTCAGGATCGTCAAGGCAATAATGAATGCGGCCGAAACCATGCGCAATGCGCAAGCGACTCAATAATTGAAGAGGTAAAGAGAAATGAAATCTGAAACATCCGTCGTCGGGAAAAGCTTACCCCTGCTGGATGCCTATGAAAAAGTCACCGGCAGGCTCAAGTATGCCGGTGATTTACCTTCAATGCACCGCATGCACCACGCTAAAGTGCTGCGCAGTCCCTATGCCCATGCGAAAGTGGCGCATATCGATACCTCTGCCGCCGAGGCCTTGCCGGGAGTCAGCGCGGTCATTACCCACAAGGATGATATAACCGGGAAAAAGAAGACCTGCGGCTCCCCATGGCATGATTTCAGTTTCAACTTCATGGGGCCCATGATCTCGCCGGAAGTCTGTTACGTAGGTGACGAGGTCGCAGTCGTGTCTGCGGTGGATGAGGAAACCGCAAAGGAAGCCCTCAAACTCATAGAAGTGGAATACGAGGAGTTGCCTGCCGTATTCGATATGGAAGAGGCGATGACAGAGGGCGCGCCGCAGGTGCGGCCGTGGGGGCCGAACAGCCTTCCGCCTTCGCTGTTTGAATGGGGTAACATCGAGGAGGGTTTCGAACAGGCCGATTATATCATTGAAAACCGCATCACCCTGGGCAACCAGCAGCATGCGCCGCTGGACAGGAATGCCTGTATCGCCCACTGGGAAGGAGACAGTGTTTCCCTGTGGACATCCACCCAGGCCCTGTTCTGGATCAGGGACGCGGTCACCGAGTTTTTTGAACTCTCGCCCAGCAAGGTCAGGGTCTACAGCACGCCTACCGGCGGGTCATTCGGCCTGTGGTGGGGTAATAATTTCATGTTGCTGGCGATTGCCGTCGCCAGGAAGGCGCGTCGTCCGGTACGGCTGGTGCTGACGCGGGATGAGGTCCAGACCACGGTGAAGCGGCGCGAGCGCCCGTTGATCGATGCGAAGATCGGGATAACAAAGGACGGCAAAATGGTTTCACAATCATACCGCCACCTGATGGATAACGGCGCCTACGGCAATAAATTCGATCCGTACCAGTCCGTTGCCGATATCTACACCACCGAGCATGCCAGGGTGGAGTTCATAGGCGTGGCGACCAATCTGCTGCCTGCCGGGTGCATGCGCGGGGTGGGAGACCTGACACTGGCCTACGCCATCGAGCAGACGGTGGACATGGCGGCGGAAAGGGTCGACATGGACCCGGTCGAGTTTCACCTGAAAAACCATTGGCAGACCGGCGACATCTGCCACACGTCCCAGGAAGTCGTGTTCGCCAAGCTGCTGTTCAACAAAAACCCGCAGGTGGAGTTGACCAGTTCAGGGCTGGCGGAGTGCATCACCCGTGGGGCCGAAGCCATGGACTGGAAGAACAAGTGGAAAGGATGGGGCACACCATCATCGGTGGACGGTCACAAGGTGCGCGGCGTCGGCATGGGTATCTCCACCCATATCAGCGGCCTGGCCTTCTTCGGTTTCAACGGCATCACCGTCAAGGTCAACCCGGACGGCACCATGGCGCTGACCACGGGCATCGGGCGCATGGGGCAGGCGGGCGATACCACCCAGGCCATGGTGTGCGCCGAGGTCCTGGGCGTGGAACTGGAAGACGTCAACGTGATCGACGGCGACACTGAAGTCTGCGGGCATACCATGGTCACCTTCGGCAGCAACGGCATGCACATGGTGGCGCGCGCCACCAAGGCCGCGGCCGAACACGCCAGGGAGCAGATACTGGAATACGCGGCAAGGCACCTGGAAGCCAATGCTGCCGATCTCGATATCAAGGACCGCCGGGTCTTCGTCAAGGGCAGCGAGGAGCGCGGAGTCACCCTCAAGGAACTGATGAGCACCCCAATCTACGAGTACCTGGCGGCGCCGGAA
>JAJDUB010000048.1 GCA_022826885.1 Gammaproteobacteria bacterium | reverse complement strand
TGGTTAAAACAACCAGCCGGATCCAATGTGGCAATCCCGTAAGGCCCATGATGCTCCTTTAAATTCCTGCATCTCCTAAATAACAGTCCACGGGCCGGAGCGCCGTGAACTACCCTGTGACTATCAGGATATACCCTTATGCCATGGATTGCAAATAATAGTATTTTTGTGACTCGTCAGGAATAAGATTCCCGGCAGGCGGAATGGATGCCGGGACAGGCGCTCTCAAGCATATCCAGCACGTCCTCAAAGCCCTGCGAACTGCCGTAATAGGGATCGGGGACCTCCGGGGCTTGTCCGGGTTCGCTCTGGCGTTCCGGCAGAAACGATCCCAGCAGGCGGATATGGGCTTGCGGCCCGTTGGCCAGTTCTTCCAGGTACCACAGGTTATCACGGTCCATGGCAACGATGAGATCGAATTCGTCCAGGTCTTCAGACATTACCTGGCGCGATAAGGACGTCAGCGTATAGCCGCGACGCGACGCGGCCGCGCGCATGCGCGGGTCTGCGGGTTTGCCGCTGTGATAATCGATGGTGCCGGCGGAATCGATGTAAAAATCCTCCGTATCACCCTGCTGTTCGACGTAATGCCGGAAAACGCCTTCGGCCGCCGGCGAGCGGCAGATATTCCCCATACAGACGAACAGGACGGAAACGGGACTTTGCTTTTGTGTCATCAGGACAAGTCCAGCGCGGCCCAGATCGCTTCGGATGCTTCAGCCTTGTTCATGGTGTAGATATGCAGGCCGGGCGCGCCGGCATCCAGCAATCGGCCGCACAGCCCGGTGGTGACGTCGATGCCGAAACTGCGGATGGAGGCGAGGTCATCGCCGAAGTCCTCCAGGCGTTTCATGATCCAGCGCGGGATCTCAGCACCGCACATGTTCGAGAAGCGGACAAGCTGGTCGCGGTTGGTGATCGGCATGATGCCGGGGACGATGGGGATTTCGATCCCCAGCGCCGAGCAACTGTCCAGGAAACGGAAATAGGCATCGGCATTGTAAAAATACTGGGTGATGGCGCTGTCGGCGCCGGCATCCACTTTCCTCCTGAAATTTTCCAGGTCTTTTTCGGCGCTCCGGGCCTGGGGGTGGAATTCCGGATAACATCCCACGTCGATATGGAAGTGGCGACCGGTCTCGGTGCGGATGAATTCAACCAGTTCGCTTGCGAAGCGCAGTGCACCCGTGCCGGCGAGGCCGGAAGGCAGGTCGCCGCGCAGGGCCACCAGGTGATCAAAACCGTGATTCTTGTAATTTTGCAGTATTTCCCTGAGGTCCTCCCTGGAAGAATCGATACAGGACACGTGCGGCGCGGCTTCTATCCCGGTCGTATCATTGATTAACCGGGCCGTCTCAAAAGTCTTGTCGCGGGTACTACCGCCCGCGCCGAACGTCACCGAAAAAAAATCCGGGCGCAATCGTTCCAGCCGGGCCACAGTCGCGTTCAGGTTCTGCTCCGCGGCGGGCGTCCTGGGAGGGAAAAACTCGAAGCTGAGTTTGAGGGCGTTACGGCTTAACCGATTCAATGCGGATCAGTAACGATAATGTCCAGGCTTGTAGGGGCCTTCCACAGAAACCCCGAGGTAGTCTGCCTGCTGCCCGGTGAGGTCGGTCAGTTGCGCGCCGATACGTTCAAGGTGCAGCCTGGCCACTTTTTCATCCAGGTGCTTGGGCAGGACATAAACGTCTGCCTGGTAGTTATCCCGGTAGCGGAACAGTTCAATCTGCGCCAGCACCTGGTTGGTAAACGAGTTGGACATGACGAAACTCGGGTGGCCGGTAGCGCAACCCAGGTTTACCAGGCGTCCCTTCGCCAGCAGGATGATGCGCTTGCCGTCCGGGAAGATGACATGATCGACCTGGGGTTTGATTTCCTCCCACTGGTAATTATCTAACGCTGCCACGTCGATCTCGTTGTCGAAATGGCCGATATTGCAGACGATGGCCTGGTCTTTCATGGCCAGCAGGTGTTCATGGGTGATCACGTGGTAATTGCCGGTAGCCGTGACGAAGATATCCGCTTCACCGCAAACGTCGTCCATCTTCACCACCCGGTAACCCTCCATGGCTGCCTGCAGGGCGCAGATGGGGTCCACCTCGGTGACGCAGACCGTGGCGCCGAGCCCGCGCAAGGATTGCGCGCAGCCCTTGCCCACGTCGCCGTAACCGAGGACCACCGCGGTCTTCCCGGCAATCATGACGTCGGTGGCGCGCTTGATGCCGTCAACCAGGGATTCCCGGCAGCCGTACAGGTTGTCGAACTTGGACTTGGTGACGGAATCATTGACGTTGATGGCTGAGAACGGCAGGGTCCCGTTCTGCTTCATCTGGTAGAGACGGTTCACGCCCGTTGTGGTTTCCTCCGTGACGCCGATGATATTGTCCCGGATCCGGGAATACCAGCCCGGTTTCGATGCGAGCCGTTTTTTGATCGCGGCAAACAGGTATTCCTCTTCTTCACTGGTGGGGTTATCCACCACCGACGGGTCCTGTTCCGCCCTGGCGCCCAGGGTAACCAGCAGGGTGGCGTCCCCCCCGTCATCCAGGATCATGTTGGGCGTGCCGCCGTCGGACCATTCCATGATTTTATGGGTGTATTCCCAGTATTCCTCCAGGGTCTCTCCCTTGTGCGCGAACACGGGAATGCCCTGGTCGGCAATGGCGGCCGCGGCATGGTCCTGGGTGGAAAAGATATTGCAGGATGCCCAGCGGACGTCCGCACCCAGGGCCGTCAGTGTTTCAATCAGTACGGCCGTCTGGATGGTCATGTGCAGGGAGCCGGCGATGCGGGCGCCCTTCAGGGGTTGCTGCGCGGCAAACTCCTCACGCACCGAAATCAGGCCCGGCATTTCGGTTTCGGCAATACGGATCTCCTTGTGTCCCCACTCTGCCAGGGACATGTCGGCAACCTGATAATCGGATAATATGGACTGGACTGCAACGCTCATCTTTTATTCCTCAAAGTCAAGCGAGCGCCGTTGATAATCATGACAGGTCTGAGCCTGGTGGGACGTTCCCATCGCAGCGCTCCTCAGACCTTAATCGAACTTGTAATTATAGCAGAAATATTCTTCGAATCGATATCAACGGTCTGTTTCATGCATTCTTTAAAAAAGACAGGGATGCCTCAGTGAACTCCTGCGGTTTTTCGATCATGGCCCAGTGGCCGCAAGCCGGGATGATGTAACCCCAGGAGTGTTCAATCAGTTCCAGCAGCCTGTATGCACTGCTCAACGGCACCACCTTGTCCAGCTTGCCGTTTACCACCAGCGTCTTGTGGGTGATACGGGCCATGTATTCGTCATCATAATAAAGGCCGCCTTGTTCCCGTATCCAGCCCATCACCGCGTTATAGGCTTGTTTGGTATCTTCTCGTATCGACAGGCCATGACGGTAATTCACGAGTTCGTCATCAAATGCAAAATCCGGGTTGGTGAGGCCGCGTATAATCCTGACCATCCCGTCCGTGGTGTAGTCGTAATTCATTATTGCCTTTAATTCGTCGGTAATCGGCGCTCGTACCCCGGCGCTTCCCATCAACACCAGCTTGCCCACCAGGTCGGGGCGTTCTACCGCGACCCCCATGGAGGTGCAACCGCCCATGGAGTTGCCGATCAGGCTCACCGGGGCTAATTCCAATGCTTCGATTACGGCAATAATGTGTTCGTTGCGCGCCTGCTGGGTATACGGATAATCTCCCGGGGCGGGTTTGTCGGTAAACCCGAAACCGATCATGTCAACGGCATACACGTGAAAGTGTTCGGCAAAAGCGGCCAGGCAACCGCGCCAGTTGCCGAAACTGTCGGCGCCCGCGCCGCCGCCATGCAACAGTATCAGCGCCTCACCGGCGCCGGCTTCATAGTAATGTGTATTGATGCCGTTAACATTGACGTATCTGCTTACCGCACCGGGGATCTCTCGTGCTTTCATTGTTTATCCTGTTTTCTGTTTTGGGGGTGTTTGAATGCCGCGGGCATGATTGACTACCAGCTTGCGCCATTCCACGACGAATTGATCCAGGGAGAACAGGGTTTCTTCCTCCCAGCCCCGTTCATCCTCGTAAAACGGTTCCATCGCCGCCCTGGCAAAGATGTCATCGTCATTGAACCCGGATTTCAAAGCCAGTTCCTCCCAGCAGTTGTCGTACTGCACTTTGAAGTCCTGTCGTTCCTCCGCGGTCTTGCAGGTTTTGGCCAGCACCTGCCAGTACACATGATGTTTATCATCCGTGGGAACATACCACTCATACTGGGCAAGCCCATAGTCCGGCCAGTTCTCAACGTATAACACACCGGGCAGATACATCGTAACATTCAAGCCCTCACGAACGGTATTGCCGTAGGTTTTCACGCCCAGGCGTTTGTTTTCCATGACATGTTCCAGAGTGGTGTAATCCAGTCCTATACCTTTTGGCCAGCCCTCATCCTTGATAAGGATGGAATCCTTGTCTTTCAATTTCACCGACAGCGGGAAACCCAGATTTTGCGACAGCAACAAGGCAGACAAGCGGTGGATCATGACATGCCCCGGGTCGGCCCCACTTTCCGCGGCCAGGCGCCAGTTACCGACGCACTCCCGCCGGATACCCAGCAACACTGTGTCTTCATCAAGGGGATAAGCGGTCCTGTGCTCATAATCATCCGCTACACGGTGCGGCAAATCGTGTTCCAATGGCTGTCTCGGGTAATCCTCGTCACCGATAAATACAAATATCATCCCGTTGACTTCCCTGACCGGATAGGTCCGCAACGATACCTTGCCAATCAAGGGATCTTCCTGTGAGGCGATAATATCGCACAGGTCACCGCTTTCCAGATCGTAGGTAAAGCCGTGGTACCAGCACGATATCGTATCCTTGGTCAGACAGGTAGGGCGGGCGGAAAGCAGCACGCCCCGGTGCAGACAAACATCCTGCAGCGCGTATATCCTGCCGTTGGCGCGGCGCAGGGCGATATGTTCTCCCGCCACCTGGATACCTTTTACTTCGTCCTCCCCGACTTCATGGCTGAACAGGGCCGGATACCAGTGGTTTTTTATGCCCCACCTGGCGTCGATGTAAGGCTGCAGAAATTTTAACGGTTTGCGGGATTCAGATTTGCTGGCTGCCATGTAACGCGCTACTCCAATCTTTTTATTTTCATTATAACAAGATACCTCGATTATGAACCCAGCAGTTTCCTGATATGGGAATCGATAACCCGAGTCGCTTCCGTATCCAGGCCGCCGCCGGCAAGGTGTCCGAAATCAGATCGAATTGGCGCTAATTCTGCATCGTTTAACAGCGCAACTTCTTCCTCATTGTCGCTCAGGCGAAAATACAGGTCCGTATCACAAGGCATAACGAGACCTTTAGCGCGGATTGATTTCATTGCCCCGGCAAAGTCTCCCCCGTACTCCGGATTGGCGCCGGGGTCACCGGCGCGCCAGGTCTCAGCCATGGCAACCAGGTCATTTGCGTCATGTTGCATGAAGACACTCTTTGCAAATTCAATCATACCGGCGCTGCTGTCAATGCCCATGCTGCGGTAGAGTTGTTTGGTGTAAAACTTTTGTGAAGCGAACCAGCCTGTATAAACCGTTGAGAATGCTTCGAGGCCGCGTAGCGGCGGGCTGGTGTAGTTCCCGTCGTCAAACTCACCGTCGGCTTTGAGCGCAGCGACGACACTGTCCAGAAATAACTTGTTGTGCTCCGATGTACGGGCGCTGCCGCAAATGGCAACAAAGCGTTCTACCATGTCCGGGAACTGCGCGGCCCACTGGTATGCCTGCATGGCGCCCATGGAGAAGCCGATAACCGCGTGCAGGTGTTCGGTATCAAACCGTTCACGCACCAGACGGCACTGGCAAGCAATATTATCGTAATAGGACATGAACGGAAATCGGCTCGCAACCCAGGGTTCCGGGGTATTGCTGGGGGAAGATGAGACGCCGTTGCCGAACAGGTTCGGGATGACAATACAGTACTTCCGGGGATCAAGCGCCATGTCCGCGCCGATAAGGTACGCATTATTCTCAGAACGGCCTGAATAATAGGTGGGAAACAGGACCAGGTTATCCCGAGCGCTATTCAGCTGCCCGTGGACCATGTACGCCAGTTCCAGGTCCAGTACCTGGCCGCCCAGGGTTTTATAGTTCTCAATCCTGAAAATTTGATCTTCCATCGTTGGTAAGAAAGTGTTATTTACTGGATACCGGCTTCCGCCGGTATGACGTTTGCTTGTGCCATCGCCCAATGCTATTAAAACTGCGGCCTGATAACAAGACCTCAAAAACACCGCGGGCGGGTGTAAAAATGTCTAAAATAACCGCCCATTCCGGTTACGAACCAGTATTGGGAAATCAAAGTTGATTATCGATACAACGATTGGCAAGCGTGGTCTGACCGACCACTATCCTGAACTCGGCACGGGTCCCGTATCTACCGAGCCCTTTTATTCCGAAGCACATTACGAACTGGAGAAGCAACGCTTATTCAGGCGCACCTGGCTCAGTATCGGCCGTGTTGAACAGGTAGCAGAACCGGGTGATTACTTTGTTTTTGACCTGGCCGTTGCTGATACATCGATTCTCGTCGTGCGCGGGGAGGATAATCAAATACGCGGCTTCCATAACATGTGTTCGCACCGAGGCAACAAACTGGTGTGGGAGGAGAAAGGCAGAAGCATGGCCTTTCCCTGCCGCCTGCATGGCTGGACGTACCTGACGGACGGGTCGTTGCGTTCGGCGCCGGATGAGAACATGTTTTACGACCTCGACAAGACCCGGTGCGGACTGACGCCTGTAAACCTGGAGGTGCACGAGGGTTTTATCTTTATCAACCTGCAACCTGAGCCGGATGAGACCCTGTCAGAGTACCTGGGCGAGGTCGGCAGACGCATGCACGGGTTCCCTTTCGGCAAGGCTACGGTCCGTTACGCCTACCGGGCGGAACTGCGTTGTAACTGGAAGGTGTCTCTCGATGCTTTCTGCGAAGGTTACCACGTGATGTTTCTCCACAAGAAATGGGGGCGTGATACTTTTACAACTCCTGGTAACCCCTTGTGCCAGTTCCCCTACGCGGGGATTTCCGGCCGCCATGCGGTCGCAGCCGTGACGGGGAATCCCGACTACAAGCCGCGCCCGGCGGAGGCGAAGATTTATGAGTGGGCAACCAAGCTACAGCAAAACAATGAGAATAACGGATCATGGCTGCCCCCGGGCGTGAACCCGCATGACAGCCCGGAGTTCAGTTTTGAGTTGATGCACCTGTTCCCCAATTACCTGGTGCATCTGGTGGAAGGCACTTATTTTACTCACCAGTTCTGGCCGCTGTCGCCGGATCGCACATTATGGGAGGGCTGCACCTATTATGAGCCGGCTGATAATGCGGCCGAGCGTTTCAGGCAGGAACACCTGCACTTGTTGCGGCGCGAGAGCTGGCTGGAAGATACCCGGGCGATGGAATCGGTGCAGGCAATGCTCAAGTCCGGCGCCAAGGATGAGTTTATATTCCACGACCACGAAATGCTGTTGCGACATACTTACAAAACGGTGATGGATTACGTGAAAGATAACGCTGTGACAAGCTGATGAACGAACAAACGCTGTTGCCGCCGGGCTTTGAAGACCTCAACCTCTATCTTGACTGGGCACTGGCGACTGAATCCGCCAGGAGCAGGAAAAGGCTGGGCAGCAGTATGGAGGAGATGCAGAAATTCTATGACGCCATGCTGCCGAGGGTGGATGATGTCATGGAACACCTCGGTGCATCTGCTCTGGAGGCCATGCAGCCGGCGCAACAGAATTTATTCAACCTGTGCCTGTCGCTCTCGGAGGTATCGTTCGCTGTCGAAGTATACGGGCAGCCGGAAGTGCCCAACAGCATGCAGGAACTGGGCGAAGCAGAACGCTTCGTAATCGTCCACGACTGATTAGCCTTAAAACAGCCCGGATTTTATATCCCTGTGCGGATATTTTTGTATCAACCCCATGCCCATGTGCGACCCGACCATGCGTTGAAACGGCACGATGGCCCACAGGTGGCTGTACATGGCGCCGAATTTCTCCGCCGGGTCGCGGGCGATATTATATAGTTCATAGTTGGGCAGGCCGCCCCTGGAACCGGGGATGATATGCAGCTTTTGGTCTTCCATGCGCACGGCCTTGAGGTCCTTGCCGCTGTAATAAAACATGTAATTCCTGCGCCCGCTGCCCTCGCCGTTGAGGAGCAGGGGCAGTTGATCGATGCTGTCGACAACCCGGTCCGCAGGAATTTGCTCCTCGGCGCCGGCGATCCTGGCCGCGGTGACGAACAGGTCGGTCACCGAGATCATGTCCAGCGGCTGCTGTCCGGGTTCTATCATGCCGGGCCATACGGCAAACCCCGGTGTGCGCACGCCACCCTCATAGACCTCTCCCTTGGCGCCGCGCAGCCAGGAATAGCCGGCGCTGGGCCAGAAGCTGTACATGGGCCCGTTGTCACTCACCCACATAATCAGCGTATTCTCTTCTATGCCGGCTTCTTTTACCGTATCGAGCAACTGGCGGATATAGTCATCGTGCTGGGCCAGTTGCGCGGCCTGGTTGTTGCGGACATCCTGCCCTTCACCGAACCGGTATTCCCGCGGGGATGAGGCCATCTGCTGGGCATACGTCCCCCAGTACAGGAAGAACGGTTTATCCGTTTGGGCCTTCTCCCTGATAAATTCCTTGATCTTGATGATGGACTGCTCCTCCATTTCCACCATGGATTCGGCGGACATGGGTGCGACCTCCCGGCGGCCCTGGCCCTTGATGCCTTCCAGCGCGCCCAAAATCTCGATGCCATACTTCTTGTGGTAGTCCTCAAATGAGCCAGGGAAGTCGTAAAAATGGCCGACGCCGTCCACGGTCTGCGCCTGGTAGAACGCATCCTGGTTGACCCAGGAATAGATGGCGCCGTTGTAGAGGCCGTAATAGGCATAATCGAAACCCTGGTTCTCCGGCGCATGGTGCTCCAGGTCACCCACGTGCCACTTGCCGAACATTGCGGTGTGGTAGCCGGCTGCAGAGAGCATTTCAGCGACGGTCACCTCTTCAGGGGCCAGTCCTTGCGTCTGCCCCGGCCAGAGCACGATGTCAACCCCGGTGCGCACCGGGTGGCGTCCGGTCAGCAATGCCAGCCGCGTAGGGGTGCAGGACGGCTCGGAATAATGAGCGAGGAACTGCATGCCCTGCTGCGCCAGGCCGTCCAGGTTGGGGGTGGGCGTGCCGCGCAGCTTGCCGCCCAGGTAGGAGCCCAGTTCTCCCCATCCCACGTCATCACCGAGCACATATATGATGTTGGGCTTTTTTCCGAAGCGCTTTTCGAGTTCGGCCAGTTTTTTATCGATGGCCCGGTCTTCCTTCTTCCATGCTTCGGCATTTTCCTGCATGGCCTTGCGGAAAGGCGCATCGGGTTGGTAGGCGTTACCTGGACCCGTGACCAGAAGTGTCAGAAATAATACGGACAGTCCTGCGATGTGCTGTTTGGTAAATTGAAACATGACTTTCCCCTGGAAAATTCCGGCACCGTCGATGATAATACTTCCCGGCGTCAATTAAAATCACGTAACGGATCAAAAAGGGGAGAATCCACACATGTCCATCGCTCATATTCTAATCTTCAGCGCCGACACGGCGGCAACAACCAACAATGGCGGGGAATTCCCGGAACAGGAAATATCCGCCCTGGCAGCGCTTCCCGGGGTGGAACGGGTTGATCGTTATGAGCCCACGGAGTTTGCGGACGACCCTTACGACGACGACCGCCAGGGTCAGGTTCTCACCGTACAGACCGTTTACCGCGACATTGCCAGCATCGAACAGGGCCTGGCATCGGAGACGTTCCAACGCCTGGTGAAAGCCGTCGCCGACGGTTCAGTGTATACCCTGGGCCACGAGGCCATGGAAATGCTGTTCTACCCGGTTGGGAACGAGACCGAACCGGGTGAATGGACCGCGCCGATCTCCTACGTGGTGCGTTACCACTACCCGGCCAACGACGTAAAACACTTCATCGAGTACTACACCAGTCATCACCCGCAAATCGAAAAAAGGTTTCCGGGAATCGCCAACATCATGTGCTACCTGCCGATCAAATGGCAGGACCCCACCGACCTGCCCTGCCTGGGTTACATGCTCGGCAACGAGGTAGTGTTCGAATCCGTGGAGGACATGAGCATTGCCCTGAAGTCACCCGTCATGATCGACATGGGCGCGGACTTCGATTTGTTCCCGACTTTCAACGGGCATAACACGCATTATCCGATGTTGCGGACGCGGGTTGATTGAATTGCGCCAGGGAGTATCCCGGAGAGCGCCGCCGGGGCCGTTCTAAGCGGCGGCGTCCCGCAATTGCTCGACCTTGTCCGTCATTTCCCAGGTAAAGTCCGGTTCCTCGCGGCCGAAGTGACCGTAGGCTGCGGTCTGCTTGAAGATGGGCCGTAACAGGTCCAGTTCCTGGATAATGGCCTTGGGGCGCAAGTCAAAGATGTCCTGCACCAGGGCTTCAAGCCGGGTTTCCGGGATGACGCCGGTGCCGAAGGTGTTGACCATCAGGCTGACCGGCCTGGCGACACCGATGGCATAGGCTACCTGGATCTCGCACTTGTCGGCCAGGCCCGCGGCGACGATGTGCTTGGCGACGTAGCGCGCCGCGTACGCGGCGGAGCGGTCGACCTTGGACGGGTCCTTGCCGGAAAACGCGCCGCCTCCGTGGTGGGCGATGCCGCCGTAGGTATCCACGATGATCTTCCTGCCGGTGAGACCGGTATCGCCTACCGGACCGCCGATAACGAAGCGGCCGGTGGGGTTGACCAGGTACCGGGTCTTGGCGGAGAGCATGTTCGTGGGCAGGACCGGCTCGATAATTTCCTCGATCACCCCTTCGGTCACGTCGTCATGGCTGACGCCGGCATCATGCTGGGTTGACAGGACGACCGTATCAACCGCGACGGGCTTGCCGTCCTCGTACATCACGCTGACCTGGGATTTTGCATCGGGCCGCAGCCAAGGCAGCCTGCCAGATTTTCTGACCTCGGCCTGTTTTTTCACGAGGCGGTGCGAGTAGGTAATGGGAAACGGCATCAGCACGTCGGTCTCATTGCAGGCATAACCGAACATGAGGCCCTGGTCGCCGGCGCCCTGGTCCAGGTCGATCCCTTCCCCCTCATTCACACCCTGGGCGATGTCCGGTGACTGCTTGTCAATCGACATCAGCACCGAACAACCGTTCGCGTCAAATCCCATTTCCGAGGAGTCATAACCGATCTCCCTGATGGTCTGCCTGGCCACCTCCGGGTAGTCAATATTCGCCTGCGAGGTAATCTCGCCGGACAACATCACCATACCTGTCGTAACCAGTGTTTCGCAGGCTACCCGCGAACGGATATCCTGCTGCAGCAGCGCATCCAGGACTGCATCCGACACCTGATCGGCGACCTTGTCCGGATGGCCTTCCGAGACGGATTCCGAGGTGAACAGGTAATTCATACGCGGGACTCCTGGTTGAGTGAACGGCCATTCTAACCAGTTCCAGGGAAGTTTTACAAGATGGAGGGGTGTTCCCGGCAAGAGGGAAGGACTTGACTTTAGTGCCTTGATCTGGCATAATCGGAGCCACTTTGACGGTTGATTTAAGTGGTTCCGTTAATAGTGTAAATCTTTAACTTGTAAAGAGTATCGATATGAAAAGTGGCGACGAAATGCTGAAACAGCTTGTTGACAAATCCGCTGCTGACGCAGCGTTCAGGCAACAACTTCTCTCTGATCCCAAGACTGCCATAACCGCTGAGTTGGGCATTACCATACCCGAATCGATGAATTTTGTGGTACATGAAAGCGACATGCAAACTGTTCACCTTGCTTTACCGCCGGACCCCAATATCACCGAGGAACAGCTCGAAGCCGTTTCGGCCGGCCTTTGCTGCTGCTGGTAAGTCCACTCCGATAAATTGCCGGTCCGGATTCAGAACATCCGAATCCGGATAGCTTACCGGGACTTCACAAACCCCCGCCCCTTTCACAGGGGCGGGGGTTTTTACTTATCTGCCACAGAGCCGATTCTATAACTTCGCAGTTTATCCGTCACACTCACTGGGTGCGCCACCATAGTTGTGTAACCGATGAACGGGTTACCTGGACAATCTGATATTGGCTACACATCCTCAACCGGCAGCAAATCACGACCAACCCCCAATCGGAGCGTATTGTGAATATGTTGTAATGCCGCTTCGTTCCGTCCAAGCAGCATCTCCGATTGAGTCCCACGCTCGGCGTTTAACTGAATATTGGCTATCGTTTCATAGTCCTCGTTCACAATGACTTCCCCGAATCGTGAAGCTCTTTCTTCATACGAATACCCGGCTTCCTTGAGGTGTGGCTGTACCTTTGGGCTGACGTACCAGGTATGAACGGTTCGGGATTTCGAAGGCGAGGCTTCACGCGGAAAAATTCGCACTAAGTCGACACCAAATGAGTCCACTACCATGATGACGTTCGGGTAAAGGTAATACAGGGTGGAAGCGATCTGTTGGTAAGGCCATCGCTTGGTGTCCGGCGTCAGGAATCGCATCAGGTCCAACTTGTGATTGGGGTAAACAAAGCGAAGGTTATTCTTGAAAATGTCGCATGTTTGCAGGTACGCCTTCATCTCTTTGCCGACGGTTTCAGCGTGAAGAATGTTGACATGATAGTTTTCAGCGAAAGTATCAACCGCCATTTTCCAGTTTGCCCGCACATCGATCACTTGCGTGTGCGCAAACGGAAAGTCAGCCAATTGCCAGTGCGCCAGGTCGTCTTCAAGTCCACCCAAGCACTCGGCTTCGTCTACAGGATCGCCCTGAGTCGGTCGTACCCAAAGTGTCCCATGCAATTCCGCTGAAGGCAGCTCGAAGAGCGACAATTCCTTTCTGGAGACGTTCCCGAAATGATTCTGCTTGTTAATCGCCAACAACGTCCCATCTGTCCCGTATGTCCATGCATGGTAAGGACACGTAAAGCGCGTCTTCGACCCACGTCCTTCGGGCACGATCTGACTCCCTCGATGTCGACAGACGTTAGCGTACGCTCGAAATCGACCTTCACCATCTCGAACCATAAGAATTGGGATACCTGTTTCATTGTCCGACCAATATGTGTTGGGATTCGGCAGTGCGCTGGAAAGGCCCATGCACAAAGCGGTGTTTCGAAAAAAAATATCCTGCTCTTGTGCCGAGAGTTGTGGGCATGTGAAATCCGACACCGGTAAACGCATGATGCCGCCCGCATCGGCAGTCGTATCGTTCGTGATATGATCGGTAAGAGCGTTCAAAATGCGAAGTCGTTCAGATTTGTTCACAAGTCAATACCCCTTAACGTGATTGGAAAAACAGCACAACTTCCACGGTAATCTACTTCCGAACGCAATATATGTCAATTGCTCCCATTCATCAGTGTTAGTAACAAATTACTGTCCGCATCTCTAACACATAAGAAGTATTGCGGTCAGTGGACAGCCACCGTTGACGCCGAGACGGTTGGAATGTTAAGCATTATTACGCCTTGTATCGGCGGGGCGGGAGCTCCGCAGCTGGCGGAATTTACTGGTAAACCGCTCCGGAAAGCACCATGAATACATAGGCCTTGGCTTTTCGAAGCTGATCATCTGATATGACTAACTTCACATGGTGAATGCCCCGCAGCATGATATAACGCCCGGACCTCGCAAAAAGCGGTGCCGGTTTCGAAACCCAGCCGGCAAGCGCCTTAATCTTATCGGAAAATACAATATCCTCATGGTCCAGGGCATTCAGGAAGGGGGCCCAATCGGTCAAGCCGTCAAGCCAGTAGCGCGAATCCCTGGTATATCTCTGCTTTACGATGAGCGTAAGGCCAAGCGTCGGACCAATTCCATCCTCCTGCACGTCAATATTCAATCCAATCCTGGCAATATTTACACGGCCCATAAAGCGAGCAATCACTGAATTTACGGCCGTTACCTGGCCGGGCCAACCCGTATCTTCCAGGTATCGGCATACCTCCTGCTGTGACTTGAAACCCATGACAGCCAGGCGAATTGCCCGGGAGCGGGACGGGAATACTCCAAACGAGTCCATGCGCGTATCTTCCGGCTGCGCAAGATAAGCTTGTCGGAGGTACTCCCTTTCTGCGTCGTTGATCTCCCAACCTATGCAGGAAGCGAGTGCGTCACACACCATGACGACATCATCTTCCTGACCGCCGGCGCCGATAACAGGGCGTTCGCCGGGCCGCAGGAACATTCCGGGGAAAGAACCCTGTCCCTCGCGTGCAGATCCTATGTCATATTCCAGCATGAGTTTTCGGCCGACGATTTCACGCAGGGGTGAGTTCTCGGTTTCCATTTGTTCGCAGATTCGCATGATTGCGCCGGCTGTCGCGTCTGTTTTATCGGTCCGTACGCACTCCCGGAAAAACTCTGCCGAGTTGGTTCCACTGGCCAGGGAAGCGCCGAAATCCGCCTCCGGCCTGGGCGAATGCAGCGGCAATTCGAAGCCGAACGGCAACGCGCCCATTGTAATCGGAAGTTTCGCGGCGCAGTCGAGTATGCGTTCCCATTCAGATTCCCCGATAAGGACCGGCGAAATCCTGTCCCGAAAGTGCCCAAGCAAATCGCCCATGGTGCCGCCTTCCCTGGCGAGCCGTTCCTGGGTAAGAATTACAGCTTCGTCAATATTCACTAGTACTCTCAAGCAGGATTTCAACGAGACGCTCCAGGGCTTCGATGCAAAATGCAGTAGTCACCGGTTCGGAACCATGCCCGATTTGCCCTACCAGACCCCACTTCAACTCCTGATCACCAAACGCGAGTAACTCCGGCCAGCTACCGTCCTCACGTTGCCAGTTCAGGAACCTTTCCACCTGTTGTTGCGCGTCGATGCTTTGAAGGCTTCCAATATTGTAGAGCGCAGACACCCCCTGGGCAGTCTGGAGGATATTGCCGAATTCCCCCTTCCCGTCGCGCAGGCCAAGGATCCGTTCCGTAAGTACCGGGCGCAACCGATCAAGAGCGGACGGCGCGCGCAGCAAGGCGCGGGTAATGGCATAGTAAATCGAGGCCAGGTCAGGATACCACTTGGACGTTCCATCCAGTTTGCCTTCAATAATCAAACCTTCCAGCCATTGCAGGGCTTCCCCGGTTTCCGGATGGTCTCCGAGATAGGCAATGACATTCGCATTAACCACAGGATCGGCTTCGATACGAAAGACAGATACCACATCAGGTTCATCATCCGCCAGTATCCAGGTCTGGAAAAGACCTTTTTCGTCGCGGTTTGCCAATATTTCCGGGACATTCCTTTCCAGCAATATCCAGGGGTGATTGCCGATGACAAGCGAGCAGAGTGTGGAACTGTCGAGGTCCTGGGGAAGATGACGGTAGTAGCGCCACAATCCGGGATATTCCATGGTATCGGCAAGATATGCCCTGGTGGCGGCACAGAGGGCTTTGGCCTTCGGTTCATCACAACTTTCCAGGGCCAGCACACAGAATGCCGAAATAAACGGGGGTCTTTCGAAATGTCGGGGAATGTTCGGGTCGGCTGTATTGAAACGGATGCAGTGCCAGGCCCCATTCTCATCGATCGTGGATTCCAGGAAATCAAGACCGCGACGGATGCTTTCCCTGCAGGCATCAACAAGCGCCCCGGGGGTGGCGTCGGATATCAATGCGCCTGCACTGCCCGGCGCCGGAGGACGGGCGGGCGGCGCCGGATCATGAAGTGTCTTACGCAGGAACTCGAGTGATTGTGAGCCGGTTTTCGCCTCCTGCCGTTCTGTTACGCTGATTTTGCTGCGTGGCGGGAGCGCCACATGCGTCACGGAACAGGTGTCTTCGTGTACGTGAATCTCATGGTCTTCGTCCAACGTCACACCGAGTTCCTTTTCGATGGTTTCCCTGGGTTTCGCAAGCAGGCGATTGCGAAGATCGTCGTCATCGACGGTTCTTGATATGAGGTAATTTATCGTGTGAATTGGATACTTCAATTCCGGCTCAGGCGATCTGCCTCTTTACCAACTCCTTGAACACTCCTTCCTCCTCCATGAGTTCGTTGAAGGAACCGCTCTGTACAACTTTCCCGGCCTGCATTACGTAGATTCGATCAGCCTGTTGCAACGTGGACAGGCGGTGGGCGATAACGATTCTGGTCGAGGTCAGGAGCGCCAGGTTCTGCATGACCTCGGCCTGATTTTCGTTGTCCAGCCAGTTAGTTGCCTCGTCAAGCAGCATGACACGCGGGCTGTCGAGCAGTGAACGGGCGATGGTGACGCGCTGACTCTCGCCGCCCGACAGGACTGCCCCGCCGGCCCCCACCATAGTCATCATGCCCATGGGCATCGCCTTGATTTCCTTTTCGATTCCGGCGGCCCGGGCCGTCTGCCACACTTCCTCGGTGGTCGGCGCCTCGTGGTGAGCGACGATATTGTCCCAGATATCCTGGGGATGGAGACGCACTGACTGCGGCACCGCGCCGATTTTTCGGCGCACCTGCTTCAGGTTCAGGTGCCTCAGGTCACGTCCGTCGTAATACACTGAGCCGGCGGTTGGTAAATCGATGCCCAGGGCAAGCCGGAACAGGGTGCTCTTGCCGGCGCCGGATTCTCCTGCAATCGCGACAAATTCGCCGGGACGGGCGCGGATCGTGACATCGTCGAGAATCAACGGGCCGTCGGGATCGTAGCGGAAGGAAATACGGTCGAACAGGACTTCGCCACCCAGACGTTCAACCGGCTCGCCTTCGACCGCTGCTTCAGGAACCGTAGCGAGCAGTGGGCGCATCTGGTCGAACGCCGGCAGCATGGCGGCAATGGCCCCGAAGGACTCGCCGAGCCGGGCGATTGCGGACTGGAAAGCGATGAAGACGATGTAAACGACCAGGAAATCGCCGACCGGGACATTGCGGTCACCCACCGCGGCCACTGCGAAAAGCAGTACCCCACCGGCAAGAAAGGGAAGCGCGGCAGCGAATGCCCGCGAATGCCCCTCAAGCGCGCCCAGTTCGATTTCTGCCCGCTTCTGCTCTCGATAATCCCGGGCCCAGATGGCGAAAGCCGACCCTTCCGCGTTTTCCACACGCAGTTTGGCGATACCCCCCACGATCTGGAACAGCCGGCCGGCCACGCGGCGTACTGCGCTGATCATCCGCCCATACGGCGCAACCTGGAGCAATCCTATGGCAATGGTGACCAGCAGGGAAACCAGGCTGAAGACCAGGGCGATGACCCCGAGGGTGGCGTCATAGAAGAAGATGACAGCAAAAACCGGTAGCAGGAAAATGATCGACAGCAGGCTGTCGGCGACGACTCCCTGCAGGCCATCGCGAAGATTCTGGAACGTCATTCCGGACGTGGCCAGATCGCCTGCCGGATGGCGGTGCAGGACACTTGACGGAAGACGCATCAGGCGGTCCCAGAAGGCAGCTTCGACCCTTGAGGTCGAACGCCCCTCGAGCCGCATCAGCGCCGATCCCTGCAGCAGGTGCAGCAGTGCACCGAGCAGGCCGAACAGCGCCAGCGTTACGGCCACGGCATAAAGCGCTCCGGAGCTTCCGCCTGCCGCTACATGATTGGCAACGAACCCAAGCGCGATCGCCGGCAGCAGTTTGATCAGGCCGTCTGGTAGCCCGGCCAGCACCAGCCGCAGCAGATCCGCGGCCGATCCATGCATGGCGATTCCCATCAGGTCTGCCGGTTTCACTTCCGCCGACGGCAATGGCCGATAGAACATCCAGGCGTCCGGCTGCAACACCTCTGCGCGCTCAGCCGTAACCCGGACACTGCGTTTGGTAACCGGATCAACTTCCCGGTAGCGCCCGAACATTCCCGGTATCAGCGCGACGGGCTGGCCGTCCTCTACGCGGAATGCCAGCAGTGCGTTACTGTCGCCGCGCCACCAGTTGCCCTTGGCCTTGAAGCGCACGCGCCGGGCGCGGACCCCGGACGAATCCAGAACGTCAACGAGACCGGTCGGAGCATCCGAAGGCCGTGAGCGCGCCGGAATCCTGAAATCGATCCCTTCATGGCCGCCGACGATTTGCAGGGCATCCGCCAGGACCGTGTCCTCGACCCCGGCATCACGGCCGATGGGCAAATCATAGATATTGAAAAGCCGCTGTCGGGCAGCTTTTTCGGCCGTGTGGCGGCTGGTTATCCGCTCACGCTCGAGATTCGCGTCATCGGCAACGGCCAGCCGGCGGTTAAGGCGTTCCAGGTTAAAGGCAACCGCGTGAAAGGAGGCGAGCGCCGGCAGCAGCATACCTTGCTGCGCCAGTGTTTCGGTTGATTTGCCCGAAACTGTCGCCTTGTCGAACAAGCTGACCCAGCTTGTCCGCGTCAGTGGTATCAGCGCTTCGTGCGGACCGTCTGCCCCGGCAAGTTGCGCCGGGTCGACCACATCCATGAACAGGCTTGCCCCGAGGGACGGTCCGGATACCCATACCACACCGCGCCGCACGGATAGCGTACAAGGAACCAGGGACTGGGTCAGGCCGGGTTCGGCCAGCGCAGTCGGACGCGGCAGGTGGCTGACAAAACGCGCAAGCGTGTCAGTCATGGCGGTCAACCAGGTGTCGGCCTGTTCCGCCAGTTCCACCGGATGAACCTCGGACAGCAAGGATGCCGGCAGGCGTTTCAGAAGGGTGCCCGGCAGTCCCTTGGCGACAAGGCTGAGCGTGGTGTCTTTGCCGTTGCCTTCCTGTTCGTCCGGTGCGACACCCGGCAGCAACCTGCCCGCCTCGCAACGCAGCAGGTGCTGCGGCGGCGCCTGCTCCACCCCGTCCTTGAATTCGACCAGGAACAGGTCGACAACACCCCGGTCGATGAACCAGACGCTGTCCGCGTCGTTGAGCTTTACCGGCAGGTTGCCGGCGCAAGGCACGGATGTGCCGGAGCGGGCGGCGAGTTGGCCTATTGTTGCGTGTTCCGGCATGGCGTCCTGCATCAGCCCGATTTGACCAGTTTGTAGTACGTGCCGGCCTGGTCCGCAATCAACTCGTCGTGCGTACCGCGCTGCACTTCGGCTCCCTTGTCGAGTACGATGATCTCGTCGCAATCCCGCACCGTACTCAGCCGGTGCGCCACGATCAGGCAGGTGACGCCGCGACGCCGCAAGGCATCATCGACATATTCCTCCGTCGCGGCATCGAGAGCGCTGGTCGCTTCGTCCAGGATGAGCACTGTCGGATTGCCCACCAGCCCGCGGGCGATCTCCAGCCGTTGCCGCTGGCCGCCGCTGAAATTTACCCCGCCTTCCTCGACGAGGGTCGCATATCCATGCGGCCTGATCAGTATTTCCTCATGAATGCAGGCATCCCGCGTTGCGGCAACGATGACTTCATCCGGAACCGCCGGGTTCCACAAGGTGATGTTATCCCGAACGGATGCGGAAAAGAGCACGGCCTCCTGGTCCACCATGGAAATGGACCGCCGCAGCACTTCATCGGGGATCTCATCCTGCAGATGGCCGTCAAACAGGATTTCACCCGACCAGGGCTGGCAGATTCCCGAAACGAGACGCGCCACGGTCGACTTGCCGGAACCGCTGGGACCAACTATGGCAACCCGCTGACCCGGCTTGATCACCAGGTTGAAGTTTTCCAGCAAAGGTTTTCTGCTCTTGTTGTAACCGAAGGTGACGTTGCGCAATTCGAGACGGCCTGCAAGCTGGAGCCGGCCGTTGAACGTGGGGATTGACTGCGCTTCAGGACTTTGGCGCCTGAACACGGGGTCTTCAGCGGTCCGGGAGATGTCTTCCAGCCGTTGCAAATCGGTTTCCAGCGCCTGGCGTTTGTCGGTGAACTCCAGGAAACGCCCGACCGGCGCCAGAAACATCTCTGCCAGGATATAGAACCCGACCAGCGTCCCCAGGGTCATTCCCCCGGTCATGACCAGGCTTCCACCAAACCCCAGGACTGCCGCGGCGCGAAATGCCGCGATCAGGCCCGGCAGCGCGGTATTGACGGAGCCCAGTTCGGAATAGAGTTGGCGCGCATGCAGTTCACTTGCCTGCTGACCACTCCAGCGTGAAAAAAAACGGTCATCGGAACCCGTCATGCGCAGGTTGTCCGCATGACTCAACATTTGCATGCCGACGCCGATCAGCAATCCCTGTTCGCGCCTCATTGCCTGGCTTCGAACTTCCCGGAGCGCGTTAAGGAAGCGGGCCAGCACGCCGTGCAGGAGAGCCAGCAACAGCACGACCAGCGTGAGCAGGACATCGTAGGCCAACATCGCGATGAGCAACACTGCGCTCATTGCCATGTCTACGATGAGCACGAGAAACTGCTCCGTCAGGTTTTTTGCGATTCGGTCGATGGACGAGACCCTGTCGGTCAAATCGCCGACCAGCCTGTGTTCAAAAAACTCCACCGGCAACCTCAGCAGACGCGACAGGCCCCGGTTGTAGCCGATCACCGATACGCGGGTCGCCAGCCGGTTAAGGAAACGGTGCTTGAGCAAGGTCAGAACGTATACCAGGATACCGCCGCCAATCAGGGCAGCCACCAGGCCGCCCCAGGGGCCATGGTTTTCCAGGACATCGTCCACGAAAGCGCCGAGAGATGCGGGAACGACAAGCGCCAGCAACGTCAACATGAGGGCGCAGGCGACGACTCCGGCCAGTTCCCTCCACGATCCGGCGAGCAATACGCCCAGTTGCCTGAACAAGCTGGGCCGATCACCGCCGGGCTTGAAATCGGGGCCGCGCTTGAAGCGCAGCGCAACCCCGCTGTAGCCCTTGATAAACTCTTCTTCGGTAACCCTGCGCTTCCCCGTAGCAGGGTCATTGAGATGGAAACCTCGATCATCGAAACCTTCGAGGACAATGAAATGGCTGAATTGCCAGAATAAAATCAGCGGAAGCTCCACCTGTTTCAACTGATCGGCGCGCAGGCTAAGCCCGTTGCATTCAAGACCATAGTGCCTGGAGGCGCGCAGGATGCTTGCCGCGCTGCTGCCGTCACGGCTCACTTCGCATCTTTCGCGTAATTCGGTCAGCGGCGCCCAGCGCCCGAAGAAAGCCAGGACAATGCCGAGACAGGCGGCGCCACACTCCGATGCATGCATCTGCAGCAGAACGGGTGTGTTCACCTTCTTTTTCAGAACGTCCGAAGAAGCCTTATCCCTGTCCCTTTTGGGAAATCTCAACGGCATCTTATAATCGCTTGGTAAGAAACAGTTCGATAGGGGCTTGCCTGCCCAGCACGATAACCAGCCGGCAATCCCTGCTAGAAAGATGGTCCGCAACAAGACCTTCTTCGAGCGCGATATCGACACGGTACAAGGACACAGATGCCGCGGGCGGAAATGCCGACATTTCTTCGGAGAAGGGTATGGCGGAAACTGACTTGACTGCACCGTCAAGCGCGCCTGTTTCCGTATCTTTCGTATCCAATTCAACCATCACCGGCATCCCGGCCTCGATTGATGGCGCGGTACCGCTTTGAATCCAGGCGAGCGCCTGCACATGCCGGCTGCCTTCAGACAAGGTTGCACCCTGTTCGACGAGTATGCCGTTGAACGCGATACTACGAGCCATGTTGCCGAAGAGAAGCCACGCAGAGAGTATTAACAGGAAAACAGCAATCGCAGCGACAAGCACACGTTCACGCGGCGTGGAAATTGTCAGCAGCCGATCGAGTTGCTCGCGTTCTTCCTTCGCTTCGGCCACCATATCGTGAAATGATTCTAACGGATTGTTGAACACGGCGGGACTAACCTCCGAATCTTATACAGCTAACTCAATGATTTGGTGATATTATATTTGACAAACCAATAGGGCACAAGTAGGATTGTAGCATGGACGCGAATTTCAAGAACCGTACCCTGTTTCATGGGGATAACCTACCCGTCCTTCGCGGGATCAATTCCGATTGCATAGACCTGATTGCGACAGATCCGCCGTTCAACAAAAGCAAAGACTTTCATGCGACCCCTGACACACTGGCAAAGGGCGCGAAGTTTCAGGACAGATGGTCATGGGAGCGAGACGTTCATCAGGACTGGCTTGATCAGATCAAGGACGACTGGCCTGCGGTATGGGAAGTCATCGACGCGGCCAATGCCGTGTATATGCGGAAGACGAAAAAGAACCTGAAAGAAGACAGGGACAAGGTAGGTTCGGATATGGGAGCGTTCCTGTGTTTTATGGCCGTGCGCCTGTTAGCAATGCGGCGGATACTTAAACCGACTGGAACGCTGTATCTTCACTGTGACCCGACTGCGAGTCACTACTTGAAGGCACTACTGGATGCCATATTCGGTAAGGAGAATTTCAGGAACGAAGTCATCTGGGCATATCGCAAGTGGACAAATGCAGGGCAGATGTTCCAGTTCAACCATGACGTTCTTCTAGCCTATGGCAAGTCCAAAAGTGTGACGTTCAATAAGCTGTTCGATGCCGATGCGCCGCAGGCAAAGAAGTACGAACGCGGGTGGGACGTGAACAGAGTAGGAACCGGCATCAGGCAACTTATCGTTTATGACAGGCAAAAAGCACAGCACAAGATAGATGCAGGGAAGTACGACCGGCTTGTAATGAGGGATTCCGACGAACAGAAACAGGTGGCTTTGCCGGACTGGTGGGAAATTCCGATTATCAATTCGCAAGCGAAAGAACGTACCGGCTACCCCACTCAAAAACCCCTCAAGCTGTACGAGAGGATAATCCAGGCAAGCTCAAACGAAGGGGACATAGTGCTAGACCCCTTTGCGGGCTGTGCGACGACCTGCGTAGCCGCAGAGCACCTGGAGAGGCAATGGGCGGGGATCGATATATGGGAAAAGGCGCATGAAGTTGTCGTTGATCGATTGCATGAAGAAGTGGGACTATTCGGAGAAGTCAATTACACAAAGGACGTTCCAGTAAGGACGGATGATGGAGAAACCGCCGCGCCTGATTTACAAGTCAGGCTGGCCGTTAAAGAACCGGAAGGCCCGCGTATGTCACGGGCGGAAATGTACGAAATACTGCTATCCCATCAGGGCATAAAGTGTCAGGGGTGCGACCGGACGTTTGACGACCCGCGCTATTTGGAACTGGATCACAACACGCCAAGATCGCAACGAGGCCGGAATGATATATCAAATCGCATCCTGCTATGCGGGCCGTGTAACAGGCTGAAAAGCGATGTTTACACGCTGAAAGGGTTGCGTAACGAGAACAAAAAGCGGGGATATATGAGAGGGCAACATGGCTAAATCCAATGCCCCGCACAGAGTACGGGGCTTTGTTGGTGGTTACTTCTTAGGTTTGCCCCGCCAGTGTTTTCTCACCTTGACGGGTTTGCTTGGCGATTTCCTGCTTGCCATAGTCACCTCCAGCCGTAAAACGGCATGATCGCAAGCCGGGTATTGACAACGAAACAGGAAGGAATATACTTGGCCTGTCTGCGCTGACAAACCGGCTTGCGCTGGTTAAACGAAGTCTGGAGCGGGTTCCCTAGCCCGCTCCATCCCAACGGATCCTAGCGTATACCTTCACTCATTCACAACTGCTTGCCCTGGGTGATTTACCTTGAAGTATCCTGCTTATCAGCTATCCTTGTAATGTCGTTTCCAGTAGGCCCGCCCTGTCGGGCCTTCTGCTGAATACAACAACCTGCAATCCCTCACGGGTTAGCTACCTGTGACTGGTGAATAGGCAGACATCCTTTGTACCTACTGGAAAGCGACAAGGCCCGACGCCTTATGTCGGTAATTCATACAGCTTTAGGGGGTTGTTATGAATCACGTCGCATCTTATCTGTCAGCCGGATATTGGGAATCAACCGGCAGATCGGCCCGCTCATTCGATATACAACCGGGCGGAGTAATCACTGTAAACATCACAAATCTAGCCGCAGACGGCCAGCAACTTGCACGCTGGGCGCTGGACGCATGGAGTAGTGTTACGGGTATAGTTTTCAGGGAAGTTACCAGCAGAGACGCTCAAATCATCTTTGACGACAACGCGGAAGGGGCATGGTCGCGGTCAGCCGTTAATGGCAATACCATCATCCAGTCAGAGGTCAACGTATCAACAGAATGGGTAAGCACCTATGGAACCAGAATGGACACCTATTCGTATTCGACTTATCTGCATGAGATAGGCCATGCGTTGGGCTTGGGACATTCCGGCCCGTACAACGGCGGCTATCCCATTTTCTTCGTCGATAACGTATTCCTGGAAGACTCCTGGCAGATGTCCGTTATGTCCTATATCAACCAGCTTGAGAACCCCATGATCGTTGCTGATTACGCCCATCCCGTCACGCCCATGACGGCGGATATCCTTGCCATACAAGACCTGTACGGCAGGCCGGACACAGCGAATGCCGGTAACACGATATATGGCGTTAATAGCAATGTTGATGATTACATGGTTGAGTTCTTCTCTGTCTGGACGGGTGAGAATAATCCGTTCTTCAACATCGATATGACGTATGAAACCCAGCCGGATTTTTACGACTTCGATAATGACGGCGATCTGGACATGACAACGCTGAGTCCAACTGGCCGCCTCATGTACTTCTACTTGAACGTAGGCACACCCACAGATCCATCATTCGTGTTTTTAGACTTCATCGTTTGGGGGATACCAATACTGGATTATGAGTTCAACGATCTGTTTCTGGCCGATGGAAAAGCGGATTTATTCATCGTTGATACTGATGCCATTCACTTTATCGCTGATGTGTTCGGAGAGCATATAACCAGTGACGGAACCCCGCATGGGGGTTGGAGTTCCGATGCTGAGTTTGTTGATCTTGACGGGGATGGCGACCTGGACTTGTTTGTTATGAGCCATGACGGTATAGCCTTTTCGCGCAATATAGGCACGTCCAGACTACCGGATTTCAGTGATGATGACGTTATCGTTGAAACGGATGCCTTTGCCGATATGAACGATTACAAGTTCGCTGACGTGGACTCGGACGGTGACTATGACATGGTGCTTGTGGACAACCGGGGAGTATTTTACTTCGTGGAAAATGTCGGGTCAGCAAGGTCACTGGACTTTGGTGATGTCACCGCGCATGTGAACCCGCTTGATGCTGCGACCTATTGGGACGGCCCCGTTCATACCATACAGGACTTTGCCTTTGCCGACATAGACGGTGATGGTGACGTGGATATGTTCTCATTCGATGCGGAGAGCAAGATCTACTATTTCGAGAACGTGGGCGAAGGCGCCGTGTTTCAATTCAATCCAACGACCTACAACCATCAGGTTACGTTCACCATCTACGACACACACGGGGCCGATGACACGCTGGATGTCAGTACGGACGCGAATGACCAACTGATAAATCTGGGGGCTGGACAAATATCAAACGTGTACGGGCTTATCGGCAATATCATCATCGGGCCGGATACGGTCATTGAGAATGTTGTTGCCGGTTCGGGAGACGATCAGATATTCGGTAACTCGGCTAATAACAAACTGGAGGGTAACGACGGGGATGATCTGCTTTGGGGCGGAGCCGGACGTGATGACCTTTGGGGCGGGGATGGTACGGATATCCTGAATGGCGGCTTTGATGATGATGTTCTGTGGGGCAGCGTAGGTGATGATGTACTGTCCGGCGGTCCTGGCGATGACGTGTTCGTAATAACGCCGAACAATGCCGGCAGCCTTGATCTGATAATGGACTTCAGCCGGGGAGAGGACAAGATTTACCTGGAAGCATTTGACGGCCTGGAATCTGTCGCGGGCCTTCCCCAGTTACGGGTGGACGGAAATCTTGTTATTGACCTGGATGAAATCGGCGGCGGAAAAGTGGCACTGCATGACTTTTCCGGCAACTTGGATACGTCAGACTTTGTTATCGCGTGACTTCGGCATCAGCCGCGCCCTTGCCGTTCTTCTTCTGCGGTTCGTGCCGTGCGATCTTTTTCAGCCTGTCGTTAAAGCGGGTTTCGCTGTCGTCGCAATCCAGTTCACGGGATTTTTGCCGGAACCTTTCAAGCTGCGCCTGTTTTTCAGTCTTTGTGTCTGTCGTCATAAAAGGGATCGTACTCTAAACGAAGAAGATTAATCAACCAGTTATCTTGCTCTTATCATGCACCAGAGCGAACAATAGAGGTGTCAGAATAGCTAACACGATTGCGGGCGCAAGGCTTCTCTTGCCACCTTTCTTGGGGAATATTAACTCAAGCAGGTAGAAGGCATATACAAACGATAATGCAGTCTTGCTGATTAGGACGATCACAGTTTTCCATACGGACTTATTGGCGCGCCATGTGTTATAGGCCGAAGGTATTAACAGTAAAACGAATGTGACAACTGCTATGTCTATTGACAAATCTCCCAGGAAAAATACGCCTGCATATATTATGAACAGGGGAAGTAAGCATAAAGCCGCAGATAGACCCAAGTCCTTAAAGTCATTGTAGAAAACAACCTTACCCATAAAGGTCAATATCAAGCTCAGGATTACCGACCCGGCTACTGTGCAGAGAATGATGTCTACCTGATTTTGTTGGATATACGGAATGATGGAATCCAGCATGGTTTATTCCTCACGATTTATGTGTTTCTAGTGGTTAAGATGCAAGGGTTGCGTTATTCTTCACTCCATAGCGCCCATACGGCCACTACCAACGCGGCAACGGCCAGCAACCAGGGCCATTGATCAAGCAGTTCATCCATGCGTGATCTCATGCGCCAAGTCCATCAGGACCGTCATGGCATCTTCCTTGTGCGCCTGTAAGGTGTCGGCATCCCACACGGTATTGCCCTTCGGATAGCGCACCACGACGACCACCTCGTAGGCTTCAATCTGCGCTGTCGCGACCGCCGCCGTCCAGGTGAGTTCTTTGGCCTCGGTGTCAAACTCCGGGCCGTGAATATGGAATTTTGGATTTTCGCTCATGGGTCAACAGGGCTGCCGGAAGCGGGATAGGGTGCGGCCCAGCGAGACCGCCATTGTTCCATCACTCAAAGGTGTAATGTACCCGCTCCCGGCAAGCATTTCGTAAAAAGAACCGGCGCAGCGTAGCCAGAATTACCGCGCCGGTGAGGAGGCATGTCCCTTTCCGCGCCATTGCCCGCACCAGTCATATTCCTCCGTCCTCGGGAATGTGCTGTGTCGTGAGGGGGGATAAATGCGGCATTGGCCGGGTCCCTTGCCGTGCGGCTTCGGCTTTTGCCAGTAAATACAGCTTCGACAAGCGCGGACGTTAGCCATACAACTGTTTAATTCCTGCCGCCACTGATGCGCGGTCAATCTCATGGGGTAAAAGCGGTACTTCCTTTGTCAGCTTTTGAAGAAGTCCCATTGCGCTGGTTCTATCTACTGTCTCCGTAGCGATTTGAATGTCCGACCTGTAAGACATGATATAACGCCATTCATCCGGCGTTATTCCGCCTGATGGCTGCCTGAATGTGATTGACTGTGATCGGGATTTGACCTTTATGACTTCATCAAATGGAATGTCAGGGCCGTTGAAATGTTCTTTTGTCGCGTGCTTTTTGGGACTAGGTTCTGCCCCGTGTTCTGTTATCAGAGTCATGAAAAGTCTCCTAACTCATTGTGTAGAGAGACTTTTATGAAATGCTTGTGCATAGAGGGCAAGTTAGTTATACTTGCCTTGTGCACATCAGCTAAAAGAAAGGTCTCTCTGAAACTCCTCTTCTAGCGTCCTGGTGGGTCGGTGTACTTGCACCGACCCTCCGACTAACTTCCAGACTCGCGTATACGCTGCCTCAATTCAATCTTTTTCGCCCTTAAGCAGACGTTTGATACGTTAAACGCTTCCCGATGACACCGGCCAGCGCGCTACGTGCGCGGGACCCGTCGTCATGGCCGTTGGCTTCCCTGTTGTTGTACCGAAATTCAAACTCGGCCAAGTAGCGGTGCAGGTGTTTCCGGCTGCAATGCTGGTACACGCCTTTCATGCCGCGCTTGAAGATGCTGAAATAGCCTTCAATCGTGTTGGTATGGATGCTGGCATCCAGCGCATTGACGTATTCGCCCGCGCCATGTTCAACCGTATCGTGTCCGGCAAAGTGCTTTCCGGCCTTGCTGTAATGCTTGGCTTCATCCGTCATCAGGCGCGCATCTTTGGCGATATTGGCTTCCAGGATGGGCATGATTTCCCTTGCCCGCAGGTTGTCAACAACCATGCTCCGCGCCTTACCGGTGTTCCTGTCAACCAGAGACAGTACCTTGTTCTTGTGGCTGTACCCGCGGGCGCCGGGCACTCTTTCACGCGCCTTGCCGATGAATGTCTCATCTGACTCAACAATGCCGCCGTCCTGTCCGAATTCTTCCGGGTTCGCATCCATCATTGCTTCCCTGATTCGATGACTTAAGAACCAAGCCGTTTTAAGGGTAACGCCCATGACGCGATGCAACTGATTTGAACTGATCCCTTTCTTACTGCTGGTCATCAGGTGGATAGCCTGCAACCACAGGTGCAGGTCGATATGGCTGGACTCAAAAATCGTTCCCATGCGGACGGTGAACTGCTTGCCGCAGTCCTTGCACTTCTTCAATCCGTGCCGTACCTTGCCGTCGGGGTTCTTCTTTGAGGGCTTGGTGCGGACACCGTTCAGGTGATAGGCGTTATCGACAACGCCGCAAGCGGGGCATACAGGGCCGTGCGGCCAGAGCAGTTCCTCAACGTGCTCAAAGGCGGCGGCTTCGTCTTGCATGTATTTTGCGTTCAGTACAGACATGTTAATCTCCTGTGTTAAAGTCTATACTGAAATTATAGTGAACTATTTTTGGTTTGTCAAGTATAATATCACCTAAAATAAACCGGCTTTTTTAACAAGCAGCAATTCCGCTTTTACGCGATGACGGGAACAGGATTCAGTTCAGTTTCCCCGGCGGGGCTATCCCGCCAGCCCATCTCAACCGGCACATCATAAAGGCGTCCCGGAGCGAAGCGTTCCCAGAAGTGGCGCAGGCCCGGCACGATCACACGCGCCACCGGCATACCAATGTCAGGCCGGGTCTGGTCAAGCACCATGAATTCCATCCCCTTCGCTTCGACCAACCCGCGGCACCATTCTATATCCTCTCTCATGTCCCCTGTATCCGGAACCGAATAATCGGAACTCCGGCGCAACCTGACATCACTTGCAGGTGCAAGATGGGGGTGGTCAGCCAGTTTTCCGTTCTTCCACCACCAGAGACACATCGGATCATCGACCCCGTATCCGGTTTGAGCATTGTCCGGGCGGGGAACCCAGGTCAGGCACTGGTTCAATTCACAAACGGCCCGCAGCGCCGCAATCCGGGGGTCGGTGTGTGCGCCTGCACCATAGATAATGTCTTCGGCCGCGCCATCGTTTCTGCGGGACAGTGCAACAAAGGCGGGAATTCCAAGGTCGCCGGTAAGGTCCAGCACCCACATTTCGCGATTGTATTGAGAGTAGTATTCCGGGGCAGATGCCAGGTACTCGTCACCAAAGCTGTCCAGGCCCACGCCGGGCCTTTGCAACCGGTTGTACCACCAGATTGCGAAGGCATCGCGTTCCGCCAATTCAAAAAATCCCTGCAGGATAGCTTCTTCAAGGGTGTTGCCGGCTGCACAGCCGTTGGAGTCGGACCAGAGCCCCGAGGTTCCCCGTTGTTCCGGAGTCATTCCATAGAGGATGGCTGTCGGCAACCAGCGTTGCCGGTCCCGGGTGAGCGACCATACCGGAGACCAGTCCAGTTCTCTCTCCGGGTCGAACCGCGCCGGAACGACATTGTACGGGTGGCCGCGTGCGTTGATCTCTTCCGCATGGTCCAATTGCCGATCGCTGAACAGTTGGACGTCGTTCGGGTGGATCGC
>JAJDUB010000079.1 GCA_022826885.1 Gammaproteobacteria bacterium | reverse complement strand
GAGGGCTACGTAGAGAATGTCTTCGACCATGAATACATTGACAACCAGATTGCCTTTGCGGGTAGCGATCACGCCTATGGCAACATGGGCATGCCGCGCTGGTTCGGCGTCAAGGTTGGGGTGAATTACTGAACAGGTATTGCGCTGATGCCCAACAATCGCGATCTGGGGATGGATCGCAGGATCACCCGCCGCGATTTTATTGAGGGGGTGAGTGTCGCCATCGCCGGCAGCATGTTACCGGGCAATATTCCGGCTGCTACGCATGGTCCAATAACATCTCCTGCATTGGAAAATTACCCGCCGGGCCGGGGCGGGATGCGTGGCAGCCACAACGGCTCCTTCGAAGTCGCACACCAACTTGCCCGGGAAGGGCGCAAGGATTGGGGGCCGGCGGAAGACTCCGACGGTATGGTCTATGACCTGGTTGTTGTCGGCGCCGGGATCAGTGGTTTATCGGCCGCGTACTTTTATCAAAAAGAAAACCCCGGCGCGACAATTCTCATCCTCGACAACCATGATGATTTCGGCGGTCACGCCAAGCGCAACGAATTCCTTCACAAGGGAAAGAAAACAATTGCCTACGGGGGCAGTCAATCCATCGACAGCCCGGGGGGATTCAGCAAGGTCGCGAAGAAGCTGCTCCAAGATCTGCAGATTGATGTTAAACGCTTCGAGACCGCATACGACCAGGAATTTGCCAAACGCTGGGGCCTTGGCGCGTCTATTTATTTCGACCGGTCTACCTATGGCGTAGACCAGGTCGTGCCGGCGCCACTCCTGCCATGGAACACCCTGATGCCCATGGGTGAGTCGAAATTGTCAATGGAGCAGGCGATTCCGACCATGCCTGTTTCCGACGAGGCCAAACGTCAACTACTTGAACTCTATACGCAGACAAAAGACCAGGTGCCTGACCACTCAATTTTGGGTGAGCCGTCCTACCTGGAAAGTATCAGCTATCTCGATTTCCTCACCAGGCACATGGGAGTAACAGACCCCGAAGTCCTGGGCATGTTTCAACACGTCCTGTCCGACCTGATCGGAGCAGACCTTGTCCCGGCGCTCTGGGCAATGGCCCTGGGCCTGCCTGGACTGGATGCGACCAGTCTTGGCATGTTCAAGGGACTGATCAACTGGGGCTTGAGAGTATCGAGAGAGCCGTATATCTATCACTTTCCCGACGGCAACGCCTCTGTGGCCCGCCTGCTGGTCCGGCGGCTGATCCCGGACGTTGCTCCGGGCAACACCATGGAAGATATCGTCGTCGCAGCCTTTGATTATTCGCTCCTCGATCGCAAATCATCGCCTGTACGTCTTCGACTTGGCAGCACGGTCGTGAATGTTCAAAATCGCGGTGACAATAACATGGCCAAACAAGCCGAGATTACCTATGTGCAAGGTGGCAATACTTTTAAGGTAAGGGGCCGCAATTGTGTGCTCGCCTGCTACAACAGGATTATCCCCCACCTGTGTCCCCAGCTTCCCGCAAGGCAGAAAGAGGCGCTTTCAAAACTGGTGAAGATCCCCCTTGTCTACACCAATGTCTTGCTTCGTAACTGGCAACCCTGGCAGGAGCTCGGCATAGGTATAGCGAATTGCCCGGGCACCTACCATCATGTGGCGATGCTCGATTTTCCGGTAAGCCTCGGATCCGTGGAGTTTTCCGGGAACCCGGAAGAGCCGATTATTGCCCACATGAACCGAATGCCCGCGCGTCCCGGTCTGCCGCCGGCCGAACAGAACAAGGCGGGGCGCATGGAATTACTGGCGACCTCGTTTGAGACCATCGAGAGAGAGACGCGCAGCCATCTGGCGGGGATGCTCGGCAGTGCGGGTTTCGACCCGGCCCTCGACATCGAGGGTATTACGGTCAACCGCTGGCCACACGGCTACGCGTGGGCGCCCAACCCGGTTTTTGATAACTACGAAGATGATGAATTGCCCAACGTGGTGGGTCGGCAGCGCTTTGGTCAAATAGCTATCGCCAACTCGGATGCAGGGGCTTTCCCGGCAATGCAAGAGGCTATCGATCAGGCTCACCGGGCCATTGAGGATCTGAAGAACTAAGCACCGACTGTGAAGTCGCGGTAAAGTGATTAAATGGAAAGAGTACCAGGAGCAAATAATGTGAAAGCGTTTCCCGTGGTCGTTTTCCTGCTGACGGCTATCTGCGGAATGCATGGATGTGGCGAAGATGAAGGGCGTAGCCCATTCACGGGCAATACGGAAAAAACAACATCCCTATCCACTGGCGTTGCGGATGCACAAGCAGATTTGCCCGGAGCGGTAAGCCGTGAACGTGCATTGAATGCCTCCGATGATGTGGAGAACTGGCTGTTGCATGGACGTACCTATGACGAGCAGCGTTTCAGTCCGCTCGAGCAAATTACCCGGCGTAATATCAATCGTCTGGGTGTGGCCTGGGCTCTCGATATACCAAGTAGTGACGGTCTTGTGGCGACACCGATTGTCGTTGACGGAACCATATATTTAAGTGCCCCCTTCAGTGTCATTTATGCTGTTGATGCCGCATCCGGCGATCTGCTCTGGTCTTATGATCCGCAAGTGAAATTGAACCTGAGTGTGTTCGGGTCCTGGCTTTCCCGTTGGAACCGGGGTGTGGCTGTATGGAATGGAAAAGTGATTGTCGGTACCGGCGATTGCAGGTTGGTCGCTGTCGATGCAGGAAAGGGGACCCCCGTCTGGGAAGTTGAGACCTGCGACAGCAGTATAGGCTATGCCATTACCGGTGCGCCAAGGGTGGGTGATGGGAAGGTTTTTATCGGTAACGCGGGAGCTGATTGGGGCCTGCGTGGCTATGTCACGGCCTATGACGCGGATTCCGGTGAGTTCGTATGGCGTTTTTATACGGTACCCCGTGATACCGTTCCTGACCGGGAAGCACAGGATATTGAAACGACCGCGGAGAGCGGGAGTGGGGGAACAGGGAGCCGGTACGGCGGCGGTGGCTCGGTATGGGACTCCATGACCTATGATCAGGAATTGAACCGGCTATATCTGGGAACGGACAGTGTTTTCCCCGATTATATCAACATCACGGATCCCGAAGAGTTCGATGACCTGCTGACCAATGCCATTGTTGCCCTGGATGCCGCGACAGGCGAATACCTGTGGCATTACCAGACGGTCCCGGCAGGCAAGTTGGACTATAACGCGGCTGCACATATGATCCTTGCCGATATGGAGATTGAAGGTGAGAGCCGGAAAGTCCTGATGCAGGCGCCAAAAAATGGATTTTTTTATGTCATCGATCGCAGCAATGGCGAGTTGCTGTCAGCGGACAACTATACGACAGTGACCTGGGCCAGTCATATTGACCTGGAAACAGGCAAGCCTGTTCTCAATACTGCTGCTCCATCCGTGGATCCCGAAACCGGCAAGCCGCTTGTCTTCCCTTATGGGTGGGGTGGTCACAACTGGCACCCCATGAGTTACAGTCTCGACACCGGCCTGGTTTATATCCCGGTGCTGGATGTTGCGGCAGTTGCTCAACAATCACCCGAATCGGGCGAAGTGGAAGAGCCGCTGGGCCAGAGCGCCTACGGTGCAGGTGCCGGCAAGGTGGCTGAAGACGAAATGTTGGGCAGGCTTGTGGCCTGGGATCCGGTGACCCAGTCGGAACGATGGTCGCAGGAGCATAAATTACCGTGGAACGGGGGTGTGCTGTCGACCGCGGGCGGACTTGTATTCCAGGGAAATGCCGAAGGCAGGTTCAATGTATTTGCCGCCGACGATGGTGAATTACTGTGGACCATGAAGACCGGTTCGGCGATTCAGGCGCCACCGGTGACCGTTCGCATTAACGGGGAACAACTGGTCATCGTCCCGGTGGGGTGGGGTGGCCCGCAACGATTATGGATTCCGCGTCACAATGCACTGCCCGAATCACGAGGCAACAGTCGTTTGATCGCATTCAAGCTGGACGGCGACGCAACCCTGCCGGCACAGACCAGCCATTCCATGCCTGTTCCCGAGCCGCCGCAACAAAGTGGCACAGCCGGGTTCATTGCCCGTGGTGAAATATTGTATGGCCAGACCGGTTGTGTCTGGTGCCATGGTATCGATGTCGAGGGCGGCAGCGGTTCGGTCCCGAATCTGCGTTATCTCACGAAGGAGAAGCATGCGGCATGGGACGCCATCGTCCTGGGCGGCGCCTATCAGCATAAGGGCATGCTGTCCTACAATGATGCGCTCAGCGCCGAAGATTCAGCCGCGATACAGGCCTATGTGATTGACAGGGCCTGGAAGGCTTATAACGAACAGTTTGCACAATGATCCTGATTCAGAAGAAATGAATATTGATATACGCGCTACAATACTAAATATAGTGAAAAACTGATTTATGGTTCAACCAGGGAGATATCCATGATGAACTTCCGTATTCGCAACATCTTATTTTTGATCGCAGTGACGGTATTTACGCCTGCGGCTTCCTTCGGAAATTCTGCATATGAAGCAGACATTCTTGATACCAGGCAACTCGGCCATGTTCGACACATTGTTGATTCCGCGCGCCAACTGCCGGGAGACTGGCGTTACATGGAACCGCGCGCGATGCTTACTTATGACGCCTACCAGTTCCAGTTGGCGTTTATGTCCTATGCCCTGGCCATGGTGCAAATAAACTACACACCGGCCTATAAAGAGTTATACAGGGAGGCGCAACTGAGTCTGATTGAAAAAATGATGCGTAATGATGTCTGGGCTCCTACCTGGTTGCCAATCATTGAAATGGATCCTTACAAGGGTTACCTGGAGGCAGGTAAGGAATGGCGTGATCCGGTTCGTGAAAAAAATATCATGTACAGCGGCCATCTCCTGCAGATGATCGGTCTTTATGAAGTACTGTACAAGGACCACCGTTTCGACAAACCCGGTTGTATGGTGTTTGAATTACCCGGCCCGAACGGATTCAGAAACACCTATGATCATCACTCACTTGCAAAACTCATCCATGATCAGTTTGTGGATAGTGATTACGTAGGTGTTGATTGTGAACCCAATGATGTTTTTGCGGAGTGTAATCAGCACCCCATACTTGGCCTTATCCATTTTGACTGGATGCATGACAGTAAACTCTCGGATGTGCGTCATGCCTTTTGGGAGAAAGCTGAAGAACTGGATTATATAGAGCCCCATTCATCCAGAACCATGTATTTTTATCGTATGAAGGAACAGGAACGCGTGGACAGGCCGTTTGCATGGGCCGATGGCTGGAATGCGCTGATGATGAACGCATGGAATGCCGACGCGGTACGCAAGATCTATCCGGCTCAGCGTAATGCGGAAAAGGCGGCGTTAATGGATACCAGCCCCGAGCACTGGAGGCGCAGGTGGTCAACGCCTATCGCCAGCTTTGACTTTGGCTTTCTGGCCGCCTACGCCGCGGAAATGGATGATCGTGACACGGTGTCTGCGATGCTTGACTATGCCGATCGCCACTTCAACCCTCAATGGGCCGATGGCAGGTACTTCTATCCCCGGCGTGATATAACCGAGGCTGCATTTTTCGATGGTTTACGTTCTGACAAGGAATGGATCGTCCCGGAAGAGAAGTATGGACAGCACGAAATGGCTGTACTGATCGGGAATGTAATGCTGCCGATGGCAAGACTCAATCCCGGGAACGGATTGAGGCGACTTTATGACAGGGACAGTGCAGAGAACTGGCTGACCGATGCAGCGCCGGAAGTTGTGAATGTAAGATATCCCGAAGTACTGATCAGCCACGCGGTATACAATCGTGAACATAATCGATTGAGTGTCCGTTTCAAACCCGGAACCGGGTACAGGGGTAAATCGGATATCGGCATCATAAATCTTGATGCCGGAACGCACTACAGTGTGATGTTTGACGGGAAAGAAGTTTTCCGGCTTCATCAGGGTAAAGTGGTCTCCGGAGAAAGTGGCAAGGTCGAGGGCGCATGGGATGCAGGCGACTCCATCCTGACCATTTCCCTGCCAATCGATGAGGGGCACGCACTGGACATTGTATCCATGATGTGAGAGCAAACGCAGATTCTGTACCGGCTTTCCGGATGCATACTTATTATTTATTTAACTTCCAGCGTCACTGGCTGACAGGGATAAGTCTTTTTATTTTACGAAGTATATTGATTCCGGTATTGATACTGCTTCCGAACGGCGCTTTTGCCGTCACGGAAGATGAAGTCGTTGATTTCCTGAACGCAGATCCGTCGTTTCTGTCACGGCACCCGGAATTACTGGAGCAGGCTTTCAGGTATGAACAATTGTCCCGCGAGAAAAATGCAAGAATGGAGAGGGCGAAAGTTCTATCGGAAGCTCGGGGTATCATCGAAAAATTCCAGCTTGAACGGGAGCCATCAGATAACAGGAAAAAAAGGGTAATTGCATTTATGGATTACGATTGCAGACCTTGCCGGCAAGACAGAGATGAACATCAACAACGCGCAACTCAATTGGCAGAAACCGCTGAAATAATTCAGGTCCCGCTGGGTATCATGTCTTCGGCATCCGCACAGGCTGTTCGCCTGTTGCTCACCCTTCAGGCAGAAGACCGGCGCCGCGCCGGATCATTCCATCAGGACCTGCTCAACGTAAGATTACCGCTTACCTATGCAACAGTTACCGCAACAGCGGCAAAGAACGGGATCCAGGACCAGGAACTGGAGAAAATGTTAAGAAACGAGCGGGCTTCTGATGAGCTGGAACACATTCAGGACCTGGCGACAGCCCTGGGTGTGGAAGGAACTCCCGCGTACCTTGCCGGCTGTGAACTGATCAAAGGCAGAGCCGGGTTGAATATGCTGATTGAATCATGGGTGGATTGTATCCCTGAACCTCTCGCACCATGAGCAGGATGAAGAATCCAGGTATTAGTGCAGAGCCGGTCCGTGCATTCACTACCATACAGATATTAGTTGGCTGTTTAGCATTTGTCTTCATGTCGCATTCACTTCACGCCGAAGATAAGGGCTCTATTGACAATGCCGGTAATAATTTCGGAAAAGGCAGGGTATTTTTTTACAGCAACGTGTTACCCAGGCTGGCTGAAGACGGTTGTCTCAAGTGCCATGCCCGGGGTTATGTTCGACCCGATGTGACTGTTTATGAGGAACTTATCCGGCGTCTGGCCATCGGGGATTCTGCCGTCAACAACGCGGTGATTTACAAGATAGCCAATATCCGCAGTATCTCCCCCATGATCCCCAACCATCCAGGCGGGCAACGTTGCAGCAGTATCGATGCGGAACCCTGCAAGAGTATCCGCCAGTGGTGGGAGATCGAATTTGGGCAGGAGGAGGTTGGCAAATGAGTAACCGCAAACACACGGTTGACCCGCAACGACGCCGGGTCATGAAAGGCATCGCCGCCACCGCAGCAGCATCGGCCGTCATGCCCCAGTCTCTCTTTGCCGCCGGGCGCGGGCCGACCGCCGTGATCATAGGCGCAGGTATCGCCGGGTTGTCAGTTGCCTGGGATCTGCGCAAGGCCGGGTTCCAGGTTGCGATATTCGAGAAGGAAAAGTTTACGGGCGGCCGTATGGTACAGCTACAGATGGGGCCCTTGTATCAATTTACCCATGCTGCTGGAGTGTTTGAAGCCAATAAAGATATGTTTGAACTTGCAGCCGAATTGGGAATTGAAAAGGAATTGCGCGGTGATCCATTCCCCGAATACGGCATAGACAACGGTCACGGGACTTATTACCCCGGTGGTTTAAGCCACTTTGATATTGAAAATGCCCTCAAGATTCCAGGGCTGAGTCCTGAGACGATTGGAAAATTACCCTCATTGCAGTCTGATATGGATGAAATCGCGGCGACCGTGGACCCTTGCCTGCTGGAGACAGGCACGGCATATGATGATGAAAGTCTTGGGGATTACTACGAGCGCGTGCTGGGCAGGAAAGCAGGTCGCGAGATTATCAAATACAAGATTGAGCCTATCTGCATTGCCTGGGGCTGGCCGCCCTACGAGACCTCAAAAATTGCCCTGTTGTCCTGGCTGGCCAAAAAAGAGCCGTTTGTCAGCCCCCGGGGTGGCATTGGCGTATTGACCCGCAAACTGGATTCCCTCCTGCCGGTGCAAAACAACACCACGGTGCGCTATGTCACCCCGGCGGATTCAAGCGGACGTCATACCATTCATTATTTAAACGCGAACCTGGAGCGGCGCAGTGTCACTCCTGATATCGTGGTCTGTGCGGTGGAAGGCAAGTACCTGGACAGACTGGTGCAGGAGATGACGCCGAAACAGGAGGCCCTGGCCCGGAACTGCTTTTTTACCAAGGAGCCGATTGTCTGCTGGATAGTGGATGAGAAGCATGCGCCGAAGGAATACGCCGATGGCGGCTACATCCCGGATCACCCGGATCCCATGAAGGCAAAAACGACTTACTGGTTTGCCACACCGGGTAACCCGGAACTCAATCATCCACCGCACGTACGTTACGCTCTGTCGAGACGGCACACGCCGGAATGGCAGCGAAGCGATATGGCCATCGAGGATTTCTGCTGGCCCATGATAAAGGCGCTCTATCCGCAACTCGAAAAATCCCACGTCGTCGATATCGTGGACTATACCTGTGACGATTTGATCTACATGCCGGTAGGGTATGTCAGGCAGATGGCTGCGCTACTTCAAGAGCAGCGCAAGGAACGGCGCGGGCTGTATTTTGCCGGTGAATACGTTGCCGGCGCCCATACCGGGGCGGCCTGCGCCAGCGGCCGGTCCATAGCACGTTTGATAAGGAAGCATTGGGCTTAAATACCTGGAGTGAGACACGACAAGCATGCTTAATACTCTGGGCCAAATCCTGCCGATTGCCGCAGAACGATTCGGAAATAATGCGGCGCTGATAATTGATAACGTCAAGTTAAGTTTTAATGAACTTGAAAAACGAGCAAACCAGTTGGCCAATGCGCTTGTTTCATTGGGCGTAGAGACAGGTGACCGGGTAACACTCTACAGTCCGAACAGTTGGGAATGGATTGTCAGTTATTACGGGGTGCTCAAACTGGGTGCTGTCATCAATCCCGTCAACGTGATGCTGACGCCGGGAGAAGTGGAGTTTGTCGCAAACGATTGCGGCGCAACTGTCATCATAGCATCGTATGAAAAAGCACTATCCATTCAGGGTGTTAAAGAGAAGTCCGGGGTGCGTGAAGTCATTGTGTTCGGTGATGAGCCCTTACCGGAAGGCATGCTTTCTTTTAACGGGTTGCTCAAAGATAGCGATGATGAGTTTCAGGTGGCTGAGGTTGATACACATTCTTTATCAACGATAGGCTACACCTCCGGCACGACAGGCCATCCCAAAGGCGCCTGTCTGTCCCATTACAATGTCCTGCTGAATGTGGAGATGACGGCACTGATGCATCAAAGAAGCGAAAAGGATACGGTGGTCACGGCCTTGCCCTGTCCCCACGTGTACGGCAATGTCGTAATGAATGGTGCTTTTCAGTATGGCATGACCCTTGTGCTTCACCCCTTGTTCGAAGAACAGTTCATATTGCAGAGCATTCAGGATAACCGGGCGACTATGTTCGAAGGCGTGCCCACCATGTACATGTTTCTACTGAATCATCCACAA
>JAJDUB010000053.1 GCA_022826885.1 Gammaproteobacteria bacterium | reverse complement strand
CACCACGTCGTCCCCCGGACGAGCGGCGCGGCGCTCGGGCCGGGAGGCCGTGTTCGGTTGCGGCGTTTCAGCAGCGGGGGTGGTTGTATCGGGGTGTAAGGTGTTCATTGTTGTTTCCATGTGATTAACCTCCATGGCGATTTCCGGTTTTTCCATGCGGCGTCCCTGTTCCCGGCAGGCACAGCGGCGCCCGTTGCCGACCGGGAACGCTGCTATCGAGCGATGTCCCGGCCTTGTTGTGAAGTATAACCGGGGGAGGTGTCCGGCGCAACAGGGTCGGGCAAGTCAAGCGGATAATGTTTCCGTTCATACGCCTCGAAAAGGGTCGCCAGAGAATAATTTCAGGACACCCATAAATTCGGGCGTAATTTTATATGGGTGTCCTAATTTAACGCTTCAGCCTGACCCGGGAATTTCGACGGCCACGCGTTGGCCTTTGAACAAGGCTTCCAGGCGGGTCATACGTTGCTCCAGACGGACCATGCGTCCCTGCAAACCGTTGATGGCTTCCCGCTGGGCTTTGAATTCTGCCTGGTTCTCTGCCCGTTGTGCTTTGAACTCTGCCCGGGTCTCTTCCCGTTGTGCTTTGAACTCTGCCTGGTTCTCTGCCCGCTGGGCTTTGAATTCTGCCTGGGTTTCTGCCCGCTGCAACCGCATCTCTTCCCTCAAGGCTTTGAACTCTGCCTGGTTCTCTGCCCGCTGGGCTTTGAATTCTGCCTGGGTTTCTGCCCGCTGGGCTTTGAATTCTGCCTGGGTTTCCTCGCGCAGGGACTGCACATCAGCGCGCAGATAGTGATAGTTATACAGGTTAAGACCGGCCAGTGTGACACCGATGCCTATGATCGCAATCAGTTCGTTCGACATGTCGTACTCTCCTTAGTTGCCTTGATTGATGCTCCGGGGAGGGACCTGAAGTCCGTCTCTCCTGTGTTGGACTATATTTCTGACTGGTGGAAGTGTCAAGGGTTTTGGGGGGGAGCAATTACAGGAGAGTAATTACGGGACACCCATGTAATTTTGTTGGGCATGTGAATTTGAGGACATGTGAATTTGAGGACACCCATGTGAATTAGAGGACACCCATGTAATTTTGTTGGGTGTTGATTACAGGAGGGAGAGTGTAATTACAGGACACCCATATAATTTTGTTGGGTGTCCTCAAAGTTTCAGGACACCCATAGAGTTTTGTCGGGTGTCCTGAAAGTTTTATGGGTGTCCTGTTTTTTTTAAAAGTGGAGCCAGCCGGGCTGGTCCTTGTGCTTGAAGATGAAGCGCAGGGGGACGTCCGTGGTGACGATCGGTTGGCCATCGCGGTAGCGGGGGCGGTAGCGGGTGGCGGCGATGCCGCGTTTGGCGCGTTTGATTAACGTGGTTTCTGCGGGCGGGTGGACTGCCTGTATCCTGATATTCCGGGGCCAGCCTGACTCGGGCACGTCCAGGAGCGCATCCGCGTAGTAGCTGTCCGCGCCGGTTTCCGGTTCTTCCTCGCCCGGGATGGGGAGTTGCTCGATGGGTTGCGGTTCGCCGAACAGTTCATCCGCCAGCGCCGGGGGCGCGTCGTATTCGGCCAGGGCATCCCAGGCCGTTTGGTACATGCGGGAGCCTTCGATGACCCGGCGTTGCACGGTTAGCCAGTCGCCCATGAACACCAGCGCCCGGGCATACTCCGTGATGGCGCCGGGCAGGTTTGCTTCATAGTCCTCCACTATGCGTTTCAGCGAGCGCTTGCCCTTGTAGAAGCTCTGGTCGGCGTAGTACTGGCGCACCGCGGTTTCGTTGAGGTACGGGGTGGGCCTGCCGTGGGGGATCATGGCTTCACGGATTTCCCGGTGGGACAGCATGGGGTCCAGCACGTCCTCGGCGACGTGGTGGTTGATGACGGCTACCTTATATAATATGTCTGCCCGGTCCCGGGGCGGAGCGTCATCCGGGAGGATGTCCAGCGCCTTCGAGTACAGGTCGTCCGCCGCGATCAGCGGTTCCACCGTGGTGTTCGGGGGGCTGAAGTTGTAGAGGTCGAAGTACCACCGGCCTATTCTCTTTATCACCGGCACCAGGCCCGCGTTGCCGTCGCCGTAGTTGCGCCGGTACAGCCAGAACAGGTATTCGTAGTTCCGGCGCAGTTCGCTCCTGGCGCTGAGCGCGACATGGCTGTCGATGATGGCCTCCACGATGGGGATCTGGCTCATGCTGTACAGCCCCTCGTTGACGCGCACGGACTGCAGGGCGTCCTGCAATGCATCCACCGCCCGGCCATGCTCCCCGGCCTGCTGGAGCAACAGCCCCAGGCTCTGGCGGGCCTCGATGAGTTCTTCGGCATGGGGCCCGTCGGCCGCTTCCAGGTCGGCGATGCGGGACTCGTAACGGGCGATGGACTGTTGCTGCGCGACCCCGGACTGTTCGGGCGCCCCGGACACGGGCAGGCAGACGCCGCACAGGAACAGTAGGAGGTATCTCGCCGAAATAATCATTTTCAAAAGTTTATCGCATCTTAAATCGGGACACCCATGAAATCATCTTAATTCAGGACACCTTAATTCAGGACACCCATGTAACTTTGTTGGGCATCTTAATTCAGGACACCCATAAAATAATTTAATGGGTGTCCCGAAATTACGAAATTATCCGGGACAGTAAAACAGGACACCCAACAAAGTTACATGGGTGTCCTGTGTTTTAGGTGGGTGTCCTGAAACTGTGTGTCCAAATTATGGGTGTCCTGAAATTATGTTACCCTTTGGGTGATGGATACGATTACCGGCTTCTCCCGGCATTCCGGTGCTCTTCGGTGTGTTCCCGTTGTGCCGGCCAGGCATGTTCCCGGTCTGGCAGATGATGTCCGCGAGGGACTGCTCGAGCCTCCGCGGTCGCTGCCTCCCAAGTATTTCTATGACGAACGCGGGGCGGCGTTGTTCAACCGCATCTGTGAAACGCCGGAGTACTACCTGACCCGCACCGAGGATGCGTTACTGCGGCAATGCAGCGCTGACATCATTGCGCTGACCTGTCCCGACTACCTTATTGAACTGGGCAGCGGCAGCTCCGGTAAGACGGCCAACCTGTTTGACGCCTGTGAACGGCAGGGCCACACCTGTATCTACTCGCCGTTCGATATCTGCGAACCGGCGCTGGCGGAAGCGGCCGGCAAACTGCAGGATGATTACGAGTGGCTGGATGTCAGGCCGCTGCTGGGGGACTATCATGCGGGACTGGATCACCTGCCGGACTACGCAGGCGTGAAGATGTTCCTGTTCCTGGGCAGCACGATCGGCAATTTCACCCCCGGGGAGGCGCGCGCCTTCATCGGCGGCATCCGGCAGCGGATGGAACCGGGCGATTTCCTGCTGCTGGGCGCAGACCGGGTCAAGGACCCCACGGTGCTGAATGCGGCATATAATGATGCGCAGGGAATCACCGCCCTGTTCAACCTGAACGTGTTGCAGGTGCTGAACCGGGAACTGGGCGCGGACTTCCGCGCGGATAACTTCGCTCACCTGGCCGTCTATAATAATGAGTTGAACAGGATTGAAATGTATCTCGTATCCCGGCTGGACCAGGAAATCACCCTGGGCCGCCTCGATGCCGGTTTCACGCTCGAACGCGGGGAGCGGATACTGACCGAGTTGAGTTACAAGTTTTACTTCGATGAACTGGAAACACTGCTGGAGGATTCGGGACTTGAGATCGTCCGCCATTTTGAGCCGGACAACCGCTATTTTTCCCTGGTCCTGGCGCGGCGGGAGTAGCGACACGAAAAATTTCCCTGTTTTGATCATTCTTCTGCTGCCCGCTTGCCTGCTGTTGCCGGGCTGCGCCGGGGAAAAGTCCCACCTGGAGCAGATCCGTGAGCGTGGCGCGCTTCACGTGGTCACCAAATCGGGCCCGACGACGTACCAGCGCAACGACCGGGAGGAGGAACGCGGCCTGGAATACGAACTGGTCAGGCTGTTCGCCGCTTCGCTGGGCGTCGATCTGAAGTTGAGCCTGGCCGCCGGCAGGGAGGAGATCACCGACATGCTGGCGACCGGGCAGGCGGACCTGGCCGCAGCCGGGTTACCCCGGACCTTCAGGCCGGACGACCCCCTGGTGTATGGCCCGGGTTTCCAGTGGGTGACGCGGCAGGTGGTGTATCGCTACGGCTACATCCGCCCGTCGTCGCCGGCAGACATTCCCCCCCACAAGCTGCATGTTGCCCGCAATGCCCTTGCGCCGGAGGACCTCGAGCGCCTGCGCTTCCGTTATCCGGACCTCAACCTGGTGCTGCATGAAGACAAGAGCAGCCTTGAACTGCTGGAGATGGTCGAGTACGGCAAGATCCTCTACGCGGTGGCGGCGTCCAACGAAGTGGTCTGGTCGCGCATCTCCCTGCCGGAACTCCGGGCGGCCTTCGACCTGACCTCCCCCGAACCCCTGGGCTGGGCTGTCGGGCGGTCCCGGGGCGATGACTCCCTGGTCAGGGCAATCCGGGAGTTCCACGACCGCATCAGGAACAGCGGGCAGCTTGCCGGCCTGCTCGAGCAGGCCTACCCGTTTGCGGACAGCTTCGATTACGTGGAAGCGCGCAGCTTCATCGACCGCTATAACGAGGTGCTGCCGGAACTGAAACCTTATTTCATGAGCGCCGCGGACGAGTTCGGTTTCGACTGGCGCCTGCTGGCTGCCATCAGCTACCAGGAATCCCACTGGAAAAAGGCGGCGCGCTCTCCCACCGGCGTGCGCGGGCTGATGATGCTGACGCAGCAGACGGCGCGGCAGGTGGGTATCAGCGACCGGCTGGACCCGGTGCTGAGCGTACACGGCGGCGCCAGGTACCTGTTCACCCTGGTAGACAAAATCCCGCAGCGGGTCTCCGAGCCGGACCGCACCTGGTTTGCCCTGGCCTCCTATAACGTCGGCTTCGGCCACCTGGAGGACGCCAGGGTGATCACCCAGGAGAACGGCAGCGACCCCGATATCTGGTCTGACGTGAAGAAGTCCCTGCCCCTGCTGACCGAACACAAGTGGTACTCGCGGACCCGGTTCGGTTATGCAAGGGGGCACGAACCGGTTAAATTCGTGGAAAACATTCGCAGGTACCAGGTGATGCTGGAGCACCTGACCTACGGGGATGCCGGGACAGGGACAATTCCGCAGCAGCAATAACGTGGCGTAATTCAGCGTAATTCAGGACACCCATAATTCAGGGCATAATTCAGGACACCCATAATTTGATTCTGTGGGTGTCCTGACACCCGTAAATCAGGACACCCATAATTTGATTGTGTGGGTGTCCTGAAATTACCTCAGAGGAGAGTGAACATGTCTGAGAACAATAAAGTCGTGAAATCCGAGCAGGAGTGGCAAAAGGAACTGACGCCGGAACAGTATGAGGTGTGCCGGCGCAAGGGAACGGAGATGCCTTTTTCCGGCAGGTACAACAAATGCAAGGACGCCGGCATGTACCGTTGCGCGTGCTGCGGCCAGCCCCTGTTCAGTTCCGCATCAAAGTTTGACTCCGGCACCGGCTGGCCCAGTTTCTTTGAGCCGGAACGCGCCGCCGCGGTGAGGACCGAGGTCGATGACAGCCTGTTCGGCCGGCCGCGCACCGAAGTGCTGTGCAGCGCCTGCGACGCCCACCTCGGCCACGTGTTCCCGGACGGCCCGGCGCCCACGGGCCTGCGTTACTGCATTAACTCTGTGGCCCTGTACCTGGAAAAAGATCAGTAATTACAGGACACCCATATAAATTACATGGGTGTCCTGTATTCACTCTAAAACCAGGCCAGCTTCTCGTGCAGTGTTACCACTTCGCCTATGATGATCATTGAGGGGGGCTTGATCTCCTTTTCCGCGACCAGGTTTGTCAGGGTGGAGACGGAACCCGTGTAAACCCGCTGGTCCGGTGTGGTGCCCTGCTGGACGATGGCGGCAGGCATGTCGGGCCGCATCCCCTGTTCCAGCAGGCTCTTCTGCAGCACGTTGACCCCTTTCACCCCCATGTAGATGGCCACCGTCTGTTTCGGTTGCAGCAGGGCGGGCCAGTTGAAGTCCAGCCTGCCGTCCTTGAGGTGGCCGGTGACGAACAGGCAGGAGTGGGCCAGGTCGCGGTGGGTCAGCGGGATGCCAGCGTAGGAGGCGCAACCGGCGGCTGCGGTGATGCCCGGCACCACCTGGAACGGGATGCCGGCGGCGGCCAGTTCCTCGATTTCCTCGCCGCCGCGTCCGAATATGAACGGGTCGCCGCCCTTCAGGCGCAGCACGCGTTTCCCCTGTTGCGCCAGCTTTACCATCATCTCGTTAAGCTCGGACTGTGGTACCGTGTGGACGTCGCTCTGTTTGCCGACGTAGATGCGCTGCGCCTCCTTCCTGGCAAGTTCCACGATGGCCGGTGACACCAGCCGGTCGTACAGCACCACGTCGGCCTGTTGCATCAGGCGCAGGGCGCGGAAAGTCAGCAAGTCGGGGTCTCCGGGACCGCCGCCGACCAGGTACACTTCCCCGGCCTGAAGGTCCGCGGGCGCGGCATTTTCGAGTTCGCGCTCCAGGGCCTGGATGGCCGCCTGTTCCCGCCCGGAGAACAGCATCTCGACGATCGGCCCCTGCAGGACGTTCTCCCAGAAACGGCGGCGCTGGCGGAATTCCGGGAAGCGCTGTCTTACCCGGCCGCGGAACTCCCGCACCACCGTTGCCAGCCGCCCGTAGGTCGCCGGTATCAGCGTTTCCAGCTTCGCCCGCAGCAGCCTGGCCAGGATTGGTGAGGCGCCGCCCGTGGACACGGCGACCTGTACCGGGTCCCGGTCCACTACCGAGGGCATGATGAAACTGCATAGCGCGGGGTTATCGACCACGTTGACCGGGACGTTTTCGGCCCTGGCGGCGGCGGCGACCCGGCTGTTCACCTGCGGGTCGGCGGTCGCGGCAATCACCAGTGCGCAGCCGGAAATGTCTTTGCTCTCGAACTCTCTCGCCTCATGGCGCACCTTTCCCTGTTCATCCAGGTCCCGGATGTCATTCCCCGCCCGAGGCGCGACAACCACGACGTCGGCGTTCGACCTGAGCAGTTGCTGCACCTTTCTCGCGGCCACTTCACCACCACCCACCACCAGGCACCGGCGCTTGTTCAGGTCCAGAAAAACCGGGAAATGCCGCATCGGGCTACTCTACCACAACTCCCCCCATATTCCCCTATACCAGGACACCCATCTCTTTTACCAGCGCAATAACAGCGGCGGCGCAATAACAGGACACCCATGTCTTTTACAGGACACCCATCTCTTTTTATTGGGTGTCCTGTAATTTATTGCTGTAATTTATTTGGGTGTCCTCATTTCATATCTCCTATACAATTCAGGCATGCGTGAATTACATGAATTTCCGGGCGGGCTGCTGCTGGAGCCGCACAAGGAGATTACGGACCAGAAGATGTCCATCCTGCATCCCTTGCCGGCGCGCATGTTCCTGCCTCTGCAGCAGCATATCGGCCTGCCTGCCGTGCCGGCGGTCAAAATCGGCGACAAGGTGCTGAAAGGCCAGATCATCGCCCGGCCCGATGGTTATGTGAGCGTCCCCGTCCATGCCAGCACCTCCGGGACGATTACGGATATCGGCGATTACCCGGTCCCCAATCCGACGATAAGCAAGGCGCCGTGTATCGTGCTGGAACCGGACGGCAATGACGCCTGGTTCGATATCGAACCCACCGAGGAATACGACCGCGCCGAACCGGCGAAATTGCAGGAGCTGATCCGGGATTGCGGCATAGCCGGCCTGGGCGGCGCCGGTTTCCCGGCCCACGTCAAACTGATGGAGGGCGTGGAAAACGCGGTCGATACCCTGATCATCAACGGCGTCGAATGCGAACCGCATATCACCTGCGACGACCGGCTGATCCAGGAAAAAGCCTCCTACGTCGTCTCCGGGGCCCGCATGATACGCCACGCGGTGCAGGCCAGGCACTGCGTCATCGCGGTAGAGGACGACATGGATCTGGCTTACGACGCCCTGGCCGGTCTGGTTGATGACGACCTGGAACTGGTCAGGGTGCCTGTCCGTTACCCCGCGGGAGGGGAGAAACAGCTCATCAGGACATTGACCGGCAAGGACGTCCCCAGCGGGGGGTTGCCGATTCACATCGGCATAGTCATCCACAACGTGGCCACGGCCGCCGCGGTGTACCGCGCCGTGACGCGCGGGGAGCCCATCGTCTCGCGCTACATCACGGTGACGGGGAAGGTGGACAACCCCGTCAACCTGCAGGTGCTTATCGGCACGCCGGTCGAGGACTGCCTCGCCACCTGCGGCTACCGGCACAGTGAGGACAACAAGGTGATCATCGGCGGCCCCATGATGGGCCTGCGCGTCACCAGTCCCAACATGCCCGTGATCAAGACCACCAACTGCATCATCATCGAGGAGAACGCACCGGCCCGGCCGGAGATGCCCTGTATCCGTTGCGGCGATTGCGCGGACGTGTGCCCGGAACTGCTGTTGCCCCAGCAACTGTACTGGTTTGCCGCAGCCGGGGATTCCGACCGGCTCCGGGAATATCGCCTGTTCGATTGTATAGAATGCGGCTGTTGCGCCTACGTCTGCCCCAGCCGGATCCCCCTCGTGCACTATTACCGCCGGGCCAAATCGCAGGTCGTCCTTGAAGAGCAACAGGGCAATGAAGCGGCGGCGGCCAGGCAGCGTTTTAACAGGAAAACCGATCGCCTGAGGATTGAAGCTGATACCAGCAGGCAACGGCGGGCGCCCGGCCCGGAACAGGACACCAGGGCGGAGAAAAAGGCCTACGTGGAGGAGGCGCTGGTCCGGACCCGGGCAAAACGCCGGCAGCAGTCTCCCGGGGACGGGGACGCCGGGCAGACAGATACAGATGATTGACAGGACAGGCAGTTCGCCCCACTGGCATGACGGCCGGAGCGTCGGCACAGTCATGGCGGACGTGTGCATTGCGCTGGTCCCCGGCCTGATCTGCTACGCCTGGCTGTTCGGTCCCGGCGTATTGATCCAGTGTGCGCTGGCCGTCTGTTTCGCCCTGCTGCTGGAGTTCGCCGTCCTCAGGCTGCGCGGCCGCGACCCGGCGCTGTTCCTGCGGGACGGCAGCGTAACCGTGACCGCCTTGCTGTTCGCGGTCAGCATCACCCCGCTGGCGCCCTGGTGGGTCTGCCTGTGCGGGATCGCGTTTGCCGTCATCATCGCCAAACATGCTTTCGGCGGTATCGGCTGCAACCTGTTCAACCCGGCCATGGCGGGATACGTGTTCGTACTGGCCTGTTTCCCGGTGCAGATGAATACCTGGCCGGCCCTGCCGGCCCACGGCATCGGCGCCTCGCTGGACAGCATCTTCCCCATGGGCACCACGGCGCCGGACATGCTGAGCGGCGCGACAGCCCTGGATGAACTGAAAAACCGCCTGGAACTGATGGAGATGGTATCGGAAATCAAGTCGGAAACCGGGACACCCATGATATTCGGATATGTTGCCGGGGCCGGCTGGGAGTGGATTAACTTTCTTTACCTTCTGGGCGGCATTTACCTGCTGGCGCGCGGCGTAATAAAGTGGCACATCCCGGTTGCGGTCCTGGCCGGCGTTGTCCTCGTCAGCCTGCCGTTTTACCTGTACGACCCGGAAGTCCATGCTTCGCCGTTGTTCCACCTGTTCAGCGGCGGTACGATGCTGTGCGCCTTCTTTATCGCTACGGACCCGGTTACCGCGTCAACGACCTGGCCCGGGAGACTCATCTACGGCGTTTTGATCGGGGCGCTCGTCATCCTGCTGCGCGGGTGGGGGGCATATCCGGACGGGGTGGCGTTCGCAGTGCTGCTTGCCAATGTTTTCGTGCCGTTGATTGACCTGCTGACCCGCCCCAAGGTGTTCGGAGAGCAATAATGGCTACCAGGAAAAACCTACTGTTGGATACCTTGCCGCTGCTGTTCATCTGCTTCGCTGCGGTGTTGGGAATTTATGCCCTGGGGAATTACTTCCAGGACACCATCACGCGCAACCGCAACCTGCCGATCCTGGAGATCGGCGCGCAGGTTCTGCCCCTGGAGTACGATAATGACCTGCCCGCGGACAGGATCAGTATCGACCTGCCGACCTATTTCGGAACGGAGGCGGCGACCGACGTGTTCCGCGCCCGGCGCGGCGCAGAGCCCGTGGGCCTGATATTCAGTCCCGTCCGGGCCAGGGGCTACAACGGCATGATGGAACTGGCAATTGGCGTCCGGTACGACGGCACGCTTGCCGGGGTGCGGGTGCTGGAACACCGGGAAACACCGGGCCTGGGCGACCAGGTGCACCAGGACAATACGCCCTGGATACTCGGTTTCAATGGCCGCTCTCTGGATAACACGCCCAAGGACGCTTGGGCAGTGGAGAAAGACGGCGGCAATTTCGACCACATCAGCGGCGCTACATCCAGCCAGCGCGCCGTCATCCGCGCCGTGGAATTTACCCTGAACCAGTACCGCGCCAACCGGGATACTCTGTATTAACCGGAAATAAGCTGTCCCTTCGGGATTTACATGGAAGCCCGCCGGGAAGGACGTGGCATGAAAAGAGTTAGAGGGTTAAGTAAATTGCAGGACACCCATAATTATTCTATTGGGTGTCCCCGAATTTTCTCTATTGGGTGTCCCCGAATTTTCCCCGAATTTTCGATTTTCACAAAAACTCTGCAAGACAACGTGATGAGTAATATTTCCTCAGACTTTTGGGAGAAAAATGTTATGAAACACACAAGCATCTGCGAGCGTTTTATATGCTCCAGAACGAGATTCCAAACAGGGGCAACCCACCTGCCAGGAAGCGATGTAAGGTAGCTCTTGAGGGATTAAGTATAATTTAACGCATAATCGGCCTGACGCAGCCAACGTTGGCCAATTGCTTCACAGTACTTCTTTATATTTCTGGCTGACCCTAACGCCTTCTGATGCCAGGGTAGAGGAGGCTTCATCGCTGCATGCCAACGAGTCGGCTCTATAACGAATTTCTCAATCAAGGCGGGTGCGTTTTCAGTGATAGCTTCACGTTTATCCCCCTGAATAATACAGCCCGACCACTCAAGTATCTCCAGATAGTCTTTAATATGAAACGGAAGTTCGTTGTAATTCTCCGACATCTTTCCCGGTTTATCCGTTTTGAATTCCAGCAGGTCGGAGCTGTTACCGTCCAGTCGTCGTTTAATGGAGGTGTACTCTGATTGCAATGGGTTTTGGCTGATACCGGCTCGAACAGGGTTTAAATCCACATAGGCCAAGCATTGCAGCAAAGCGACTTCATCAAGTAAGGCCTGTGAGCGGAAGCGTCCTTCCCAAAATCGGCCCTTGCAGCCATCCTCTGCATTAGCTCTGCGGGCGATACGTTCATTCAGATATCCCATGAAACGGCTAATGCTCATCAGGACATCACGCATCCTAACAATCTCATTATCGACAATATGCTTTTCATCATCTGTTAGCACGTCTCCTTCTTTGAAGCGGGCCATAAGCGGATCAAGGCGGTATAGCTGTTGCCAGCGGTCAAGTATCGCTTCAGCAGAGAGGGAAGCAGCCAGTTCTGGATTAACTCTGATAATCACATGAAAATGATTTGACATTACGGCGTAACCCGCCACATCGATGCAAAATGCCCGGGATTGTCTGAGCAGTTGTTGTTCCACCCAGTCTCGACGATGTTGATAGCTTTTCCCGGAATATTCGTCATAACCGCACAGGAATGCACGGCGAACACAACGGGAAATACAGTGATAATAACAGGTTTCAGTCAGGCAGATCTGTTGACTTCGAGATGTGGTCATGGATCCCTCCAAATAGTAGGTTATTCCCAGAATACTGATTATACCGGCACGCAGTTCGATGTCAATTAAATTAATTTGCAGGACACCCATAAGTTGCATCATAAAATTGTTGACGCTCGAAATTTGTGGGTGTCCTGGTTCAGGGACTTGGTTCAGGGACTCCCTGAATTTATGGGTGTCCTGCTTTAGAAAGTGCTGGTTTAGAAAGTGATAGGGGCTTCGTAGGGGATCATTGTGATGCAGTCTACAGGGCAGGGAGGCAGACATAGTTTGCAACCTGTGCAGTATTCCGGGATGACTGCGTGGAGTTGTTTTGCACTGCCGGCGATGGCGTCTACGGGACAGGCAACGATACATTTTACGCAGCCTATACAGGTTTCCTCGTCAATCAGGGCGACAGCGCTCTCCAGCATGGGCGGGGGGGTGTGCCGGTAACTTTTTCCCAGCAGTTTCTCCAGCTTCCTGACGGTAGCGTCACCGCCGGGAGGACATAAGTTAAGGGACACGTCCCAGTCGGCGATAGCCTGTGCATAGGGCAGGCAACCGGGATACCCACAGTCGCCGCATTGAGTCTGCGGCAGCAAAGCATCTATCGCCGTGATGGTTTTCTCCCGATCGCTTTGACCGGCCTCATCTTTTCCAGAGAGCAGCAGGGCTGGCAATACTCCCAGCAAAAATAGCGCCGTGGTCGCAACAATCAGTTCCAGCATCGGGGGAATCAGATGATGGCCGTGAACGACAGGGAGATCAGGCCGAGGGTGATCACCTGCAGGGGCAGTCCCTTCACGGGCGCCGGAAGATCGGTGACTTCCAGGCGCAGGTTGATGGCGGTGAAGCCAAGCAGCACCAGGGAGTAACCCAGGCCGGCACCGGCGCCGTACGCCAGGGCGCCGAGCGGGCCGGTATCCTGTTGTGCGCCGAGCAGCATCACGCCCAGCAGCATGCAGTTCAACAGCAGCAGCGGGTAGAACCTGCCGTCCCGGTCGAACAGGCGCGGGCAGTACCTACCCGGCATTGTCCGGAGCACCTGGCTGACGCCGGCGACGGTCATCACCAGGATGAGCAGGCGGTAGTTTTCCAGGTTTAGCGGGGTAATGAGCAGGTTGTCCAGCAGCCAGGTGATGAGTGCGACCGCAGTGGTGATACCGATGACGGCTTTTGCCATGTCGAATGCCACGTCGAGCCTTTGTGCGGCCGCCAGCATAGGGCTTGCGCCGAGCAGGTGATCGGTCACCAGGTTGTTGGCCAGGGAGGCTGCGAGCAGGATGAATATTAATTCAGACATTGTTCTATGGGTGTCCTGTAATTTACTTGGGTGTCCTCTCTTTTGCTTGGGTGTCCTCTCTTTTACTTGACTCTCATGCCTGGGGCGGCGCCTGTGTCGGGGCTGAGCAGGTAGATGTCCTTGCCGCCGGGGCCGGCGGCCAGGACCATGCCTTCGGAGACGCCGAAGCGCATTTTGCGGGGCGCCAGGTTGGCCACCATTACCGTCTGCCTGCCGATGAGGTCTTCGGGCCGGTAGGCGCTCCTGATGCCGGCGAATACGTTCCTGGTCTCGCCGCCCAGGTCCAGGGTCAGTTGCAGTAGCTTGTCCGCTCCTTCCACGTAGGAGGCGTGGGTGATTGTCGCCACGCGCAGGTCTGTTCTTGTGAATTCATCGAAGGAAATCTCCGGGGCAACGGGGTCTTCAACCAGGTGTTTGTTGACGGCATCTGCATTCACGGCATGGGTGTCCTCGTTTTCGTTTTCGCTTGGGTGTCCTGCAATTTCTATGGGTGTCCTGTCTTTTTTATGGGTGTCCTGTCTTTTGCCGCCTGTATTTACAACATGGGTGTCCTCATTTTCCCCGTCCTCATTTTCCCCGCCGCCGTTCCCGGCTCCCAGGGTTTCCTTGCTGGCCTCGACTACGGCGTCGATGCGCGCCTGTTCCACCCGGGTGAGCAGTGGCTTGAATTTCTGTACCGGGTGGTCCAGCAGCGGCGCGTCCAGGCCGTCCCAGGCCAGCGGTTCGACACCGAGGAACTCCTCGGCGCGCCGGGTCAGGCCGGGCAGCACCGGTTTCAGGTAGATGATAAGGATGCGGAACAGGTTCAGGCCCAGGGAGCATACCTGTTGCAGTTCGGCCGAGCCGGGGTCGGACCTGGCCATCTCCCAGGGCTTGTGCCGGTCGATATACTGGTTCGCCCGGTCAGCCAGGGCCATGATCCCGCGCATGGCGCGGGCGTATTCCCGGGCTTCATAGTCTGCCGCGATGGCCTCGGCGGCCCCGGTGAATTCCTGCAGCAGCGCCTGGTCGTGCACGGCCGCGGCCAGCTTCCCGCCGAAGCGTTTGTGGATGAACCCGGCGCAGCGGCTGGCGACGTTCACCACCTTGCCCACCAGGTCGGCGTTCACGCGCTGGCGGAAATCCTCCAGGTTGAGGTCGATGTCATCCACGCCGCTGCCCGACTTGGCGGCGAAGTAATAGCGCAGGTACTCCGGGTCCAGGTGCTCCAGGTAGGTGCGGGCATTGATGAAGGTGCCCCGGGACTTGGACATTTTCTGGCCGTTGGCGGTGAGGAAGCCATGCACGAACACGTTGTCGGGCAGGCGGTGGCCGCTGCCGTGCAGCAGGGCCGGCCAGAACAGGGTATGGAAGTACATGATGTCCTTGCCGATGAAGTGGTACATCTCGGCGCTGCTGCCGGCGCCGATGTACTCCTCCACGTCCCTGCCCTGCCGATCCAGAAGGTTCTTCAGGCTGGCGAAATAGCCCATGGGGGCGTCCACCCACACGTAGAAATACTTGCCCGGCGCGCCGGGGATCTCGAAACCGAAATACGGCGCGTCCCTGGAGATGTCCCATTCCCTCAACCCTGCGTCGAACCATTCGTCCAGCTTGTTGGCGACCTCCGGCTGCAGGTGCCCGGCGCCGACCCAGTCGCGCAATACGGCCTCGAACGCAGGCAGATCGAAAAAGTAATGCTCGGATTCCTTTTCCACCGGCGTCGCCCCGGATATGGACGATACCGGGTTGACCAGGTCCGTGGGCGTATAGGTGCGGTTGCAGGACTCGCAACTGTCGCCGTACTGGTCCTGTGCGCCGCAGAACGGGCATTCGCCGCGGATGAACCGGTCCGGCAGGAACATTTCCTTTACCGGGTCGTAGAACTGCGTGATGGTGCGGCGCTTGATGTGGCCTGCGGCGTCGAGGCGGGCGTAGATGTTCTCCGCGAACTCCCGGTTTTCCCCGGAATGGGTGGTATGGAAGTTGTCGAAACCGACCCCGAAGCCGGCGTAGTCGCGTTCGTGTTCGGCATGGATGCGGTCGATCAACTGTTCCGGGGTAATGCCCTGGCTGTCTGCGCTCAGCATGATGGGCGTGCCGTGGGCGTCGTCCGCGCAGATGTACAGGCAGTCGTGGCCGCGCAGCTTCTGGAAGCGCACCCAGATATCGGTCTGGATCGCCTCCAGCAGGTGGCCGATATGGATCGACGCATTCGCATAGGGCAATGCGCTCGTGACAAAGATTTTACGCCGTGGTTCCGTCATTGCGACAACTTACCATAATCTTCTACGGAAAAGTTCAGGACACCCATAATTTCTTTTTCAGAGAAACTTGGGAAGAGAAAATTGGGACACCCATATAGTCGGGGTAGTTGGAGCGATGTTGTGACGTAATTTATGGGTGTCCCGAATTTGCATAATTTATGGGTGTCCCCGATTTGCGCGTCCCCGATTTGCGCGCCCCCATATAGTCGGGGTAGTTGGAGCGATCTTGCGACGTAATTTGTGGGTGTCCCGGATTTGTGATTTATGGGTGTCCCGGATTTGTGTAAAATAGTTACTTTGGAACTTACGTGACGGGTGTTTCATGTCTATAACGAGTCGTGGGGCAATTGAAGCTGCGCTGGCACAGGTGCGGGACATCAACCTGGAAAAAGATCTGGTGTCCGCCGAAATGGTCAAGGATATTCAAATCGATGGAGATAACATCAGAATTTCCCTGCAAATGGGTTACCCGGCGAACGGATACATAGACGCGCTGCGGGATGCGATCAGCGGGCAGTTGCGGCACATTCCGGGCGTGAAGCACGTCGATATCGGCGTCAGTACCGATATCAGGTCCCACGCGGTGCAGCGCGGCGTGAAACCCGTAGACAACGTGAAGAATACCATCGCGGTGGCGTCCGGCAAGGGCGGCGTGGGCAAATCGACGACGGCCGTGAACCTGGCGCTGGCGCTGCATGCGGAAGGGGCGAAGACGGGCATCCTGGATGCGGACATCTACGGGCCGAGCCAGCCGCGCATGCTGGGCTGCCGCGCCAAGCCGGACAGCCATGACGGCAAATCCATCGAACCGAACATCAGTTACCACCTGCAATCCATGTCCATCGGCTACCTGGTGAACGAGGAGACGCCGATGATCTGGCGCGGCCCCATGGTCACTTCGGCGCTGGAGCAGTTGCTGGGCGACACCAACTGGTCGGACCTGGATTACCTGGTCATCGACCTGCCGCCGGGCACCGGCGACATCCAGTTGACCCTGTGCCAGAAAATCCCGGTGTCGGGCGCCATCATCGTGACCACGCCCCAGGACATCGCCCTGCTGGACGCCCGCAAGGGCCTGAAAATGTTCGAAAAGGTCGAGGTCCCGGTGCTGGGCATCGTGGAGAACATGAGCACCCATATCTGCAGCAAGTGCGGCCACGAGGAGCACATCTTCGGCAGCGGCGGCGGGCTGCAGATGGCGGAGCAGTATGACGTCGACCTGCTCGGTTCCCTGCCCCTGGAGACCGGCATCCGCGAGGGCGTGGACAACGGCCGGCCCACCGTGGCGATGGAGCCGGATTCACCCATTTCCGAGACTTACCGCGCCATCTCCCGCAAGGCCGCGGCGAGATTGTCGTTACGGGCGAAAGACTACAGCGCCAGGTTCCCGAAAATCGTCGTCGAGAACGCATGAATGCCGGTAAAGAGCGATAAATGGATTCGCGAGATGGCCGAGACCCGGGGCCTGATTGAACCGTTTTCGCCCCGGCAGGTCAAACACAACGGTTCCACGCCGCTGGTGTCTTACGGCACTTCCAGTTACGGCTATGACGTACGCTGCTCGGATGAGTTCAAGATTTTCACCAACATCAATTCCGCCGTCGTCGACCCGAAGGGTTTCGACGAGGACAGTTTCGTGGACTTCAAGGGGGACGTCTGCATCATCCCGCCCAATTCGTTCGCCCTGGCCAGCACCGTCGAGTATTTCCGCATCCCCCGGGACGTGCTGACGATATGCCTGGGCAAGTCCACTTATGCCCGCTGCGGCATCATCGTCAACGTGACGCCGCTGGAACCGGAATGGGAGGGCCACGTCACCCTGGAGTTTTCCAATACGTCACCGCTGCCGGCGAAGATTTATGCCAACGAGGGGGTCGCCCAGGTGATCTTCCTGCAATCCGATGAGGCCTGCGAGACGTCCTACATGGACAGGAAGGGGAAGTACCAGGGCCAGACAGGGGTCACGTTGCCGAAGACATGATGGGTCCGGTAATAAAGAGTCGCCCTCCGGGCGACGCGGTATTTGACTGGATTCCTGCATTCGCAGGAATGACGATGCCTTTTACAAGACACCCATATAAAAGACAGGACACCCACCAAAATTATATGGGTGTCCTGTCTTTTCGGGCGTCATTCCCGCGCAGGCGGGAATCCAGTAAGACAACTTGCCGCCCGTGGCGGCACATTATATTAGTGGCCCTGCTGTGGACCGGGGCGGCCCCGGCGCAGGAGACGCCGGTTGCCGGCGGGCCGTTCTGCCCCATCGTGTTCCAGGTGCCTGAGCGGCCGGTGGTCGATGTCGAGAGGGAGGAAGGCGATACCTACGTCAATGCCGACAGCATCGACCTCACCGAACAGGGTATCTCGCACCTGACGGGGTCCGTCGAGATGTCCACGGACACATGGCAGGCGCGCGCGGACGACGCGGTGTACAACGACCCGGAGAGTATCGTCGACCTGTCCGGCGACGTGAAGTTCTGGGAGGAATCGCTGTTCCTGGCCGGCGAGGGCGCCCGGATCGACATTGAGGACAGCACGGCAACCGTGTCCGGCGCCGAATACTACCTGCCAGACAGCGACGCCCGGGGCAGGGCCGATGAACTGTTCATCGACCCCGGGACCCTCACTTCCGGGGAAGGCATGACGTTCACCACCTGCGCGCCGGAGAACGGCGGCGGCATCGAGGAGAATTTCTGGCGCATCAGCGCGCGGGAACTGACGCTCGACCATAACACGGACCGCGGTTCGGGCAGGAACATCGTCCTCAAGATCAAGGACATCCCGGTATTCTATGCGCCCTACTTCACCTTTCCCCTGAGCAGGGACCGCAAATCCGGCTTTCTCGCGCCGGGCATCGGCAAGAACAGCCACGGCGGGTTTGAGACCCGGTTGCCCTATTACTGGAATATCTCGCCCAACATGGACGCGACCATCACGCCCAGGGTGCTGGCCAACAGCGGCGTCATGGGCATGCTCGAATACCGCTACCTGGTCACGGGAGGCGAGGGCCAGGTGAGTCTTGAATACCTGCCCGGCGACGTCGGCTTCGGCGACCGCGACCGCAGCATGATCAATATCGAACTCAACCAGTCCTTCCTCGGCCGGGGCAAACTGTACGTGAATTACAACCGGGCCTCGGACCCGGAATACCTGGAGGATTTCGGCACCGACCTGGCCATTTCCTCTACCCGCTTCCTGCCGCGCCGGGCGGACCTGACCTACCGCGGGCGCAACTGGAGCGTGCTGGGCCGCCTGCACAGCTACCAGATTGTCGACCAGAGTATCGCGGTGACTTCCAGGCCCTATAAAAACCTGCCGCGCCTGCAATTCAGGTACCGCCCCCTGAGCGGCAACAAGAAAATCAACCTCAACCTGCTGACGGATTTCACCTATTTCGACCGGACCGGCGAGGCCGGGGTCACGGTGGACGTGACCGGGTTCCGCGCCGACCTGTACCCGTCCATCAGCTACCCGATACGCACCCAGGCGGCTTTCCTGGTGCCCAAGGTCGGGGTGCGCTTCACCCAGTACGAACTGGACCGGCAGGGGCCTTTCACAAAGAGTCCGAACCGGACCCTGCCCATCGTCAGCGTGGACAGCGGCGTGTTCCTGGAGCGGGATTTCCGGATGCGGGACCGCGACTTCCAGCACACGCTGGAACCGCGGCTGTTCTACCTGTACGTGCCGTACGAGGACCAGAACGACCTGCCGGTGTTCGATTCGTCCGTTTTCAACCTGGACTATAACGCCCTGTTCCGGGAAAACCGTTTCAGCGGCTACGACCGCATCGGCGACACGAACCAGGTCACCCTGGCCCTGGGCAGCCGGCTGATCAGCCGGGATTCGGGCAAACAGCTCGCTTCGCTGCAGGTGGCGCAGTCATTTTACCTGGAAGACCAGGACGTCATCAGGCAGATCCTGGGCGCGCACGGTGAACTGGTGGATATCGGCATACCGGAAAACGACCTGCTCTCACCGCTGATCATCGAGGCCGACGCCTCCGTGCGTGACGATCTGACCCTGGGCGCGGAGATTTACTGGGACATCAACGACCGTCTCACCCGGAAAATGGCGCTCACCGCGCAATACAACCCGGAGGGCAGCAAGGTCGTCAACCTGGCTTACCGGGTAAGGCGGGCCGAGACCGGCCAGATACGGCGCACCCCGACGGACATCGAACAATCCGACGTGTCGTTCAGTTGGCCCCTGACAGACAGGCTGAATGCCGTGGGCCGCTGGAACTACGCGGTGTCCGAGGGCCGCACACTGGACCTGTTCTTCGGGATGGAATACGAGGGTTGCTGTTTCGCCATCAAGGCCGTCGGCCGGCGCTTCCTGTCCAACCTGGAAGGCGATTTCAATACCGGTTTCTTCCTGCAACTGGAGCTGAAGGGGCTGGGAAGCATCGGTCAAAGGACTGTTGATCTCCTGAACCAGGCCATACCGGGGTACGGCGACAGCCTGCCGCTGCAATGAGACGGGTCCGGTATCCAATTGCGCTGCTGGCGCTTGCCGGGACGTTGCTGTGCGGCCGGGCAACGGCGATACAGGACCTGGACCGGATCGTTGCGGTCATCAACGATGACGTGATCATGCGCAGCGAACTGGTGGAGAAGATCAGGGGAGTGACCTCGCAGATGGAGGAGCAGAATGTCCCCCTGCCCCCCCGGGACATCCTGGAGAAACAGGTGCTGGACAGGTTGATCATGACCAAACTCCAGATCCAGATGGCGCAGAACACGGGCATCCGGGTCGATGATGAAACCCTGAACCGCACCATCAGCAATATAGCCAGGGAAAACGAGTTGAGCCTGAACCAGTTCAGGGAGATCCTGGAGCAGGACGGTTACGGCTATGAGAATTTCCGCAGGGAGATCCGCGACGAAATCCTCATTTCCCGGCTGCAGCAGCGCCAGGTCGATAACCGGGTCGTCGTCACCGACCGGGAGATCGACAACTACCTGTCAAACCAGGAGCACCAGGGTGAAACGGACATCGAGTTCCATATCGCCCATATCCTGATCGCCATACCCGAAGGGGCTTCCACGCGCCAGGTGACGCGCGCCAGGGAAACCGCGGAGAAGGCGTTGGGCGAGTTGCAGGGCGGCGCTGATTTCGCCAGTATAGCCGCCACCTACTCCGACGGCCAGCAGGCGCTGGACGGCGGCGACCTGGGCTGGCGCGAGGCGGGCCAGGTCCCGACGCTGTTTGCCAATTTCATCTCCGATTTGGAAGTCGGCGGGCTCAGCGGCATCATCAAGAGCGCCAGCGGCTACCACATCGTCAAGCTGCTGGACAAGCGCAGCAGCGAACAGGTGGTCGTCACCCAGACCAGGGCCAGGCATATCCTGGTCCGGCCCGATGAACTGACCACGGCGGAGGACGCCCTGCGCCGGCTGCGGCAGTTGCGGATGCGCATCGAGGGCGGGGACGATTTTGCCGAACTGGCCAAGGCCCATTCCGTCGATACCATGAGCGCCGCCGATGGCGGCGACCTGGGCTGGGTGAACCCCGGCGACCTGGTGCCGGAGTTCGAGAACATGATGAACTCCCTCGAGCCCGGCGCCACCAGCGAGCCGTTCCCGTCCCAGTACGGTTTTCACATCGTCCAGGTGCTTGACAGGCGGGAGCACGACAGCACCGAGGACATCAAGCGGGCGCGGGCCAGGGAGGCGATCCGCCGGCGCAAACTGGAAGAGGCGCGCACCGACTGGTTGCGGCAGATGCGCGACGAGGCGTACGTGGAGTACCGGCTGGATTCATGACCTGTCCGCGTGTGGCCTTGACCATGGGGGACCCTGCGGGTATCGGCCCCGATGTTCTGCTCGCAAGCGCCCTGAAGCAGGTCTGGGCGCAGAGAATCGTTATCGGCGATCCCGTAGTGCTGGAAGCGCGGGCGCGCCTGCTCGGCACAGACGTTGAGTTAATCCAGTACGATCCCGATGCGCCGGTCAAGCCGCACAAGGCCGGGCAACTGTTATACCTGAACCAGCCGCTGGCGGTGCCGGCGGTGAAGCCCGGAAAACCGGCGCCGCGCAATATCGACTGCCTGGTCTCGGCCATTGAACGCGCGGTCGACGGCTGCATGTCCGGTGAATTTCATGCCATGGTCACCGGTCCGGTGAGCAAGTCCGCCATTGCCGCGGCGGGGCACAATTTCACGGGGCATACCGAGTACATCGCGAATTACTGCGGCAGCCTGTCGCCGGTGATGATGCTGGCGAACGACTTTGCCCGGATTGCGCTGGTCACGACGCACGTGCCCCTGAACCAGGTTGCGGGGCGCATCACCCGCCGTCACCTGCGCGACGTCATCCGGGTCGTTGCCGATGACATGCAGGCGAAATTCGGCATCATAGAGCCGCGCCTGCTGGTCTGCGGCATCAACCCCCACGCCGGGGAGGACGGCCTGCTGGGTGAGGAGGAGAATGAGGTCGTCACCCCGGTCATCGAAGAACTGAAAGCCGAGGGCCTGGACCTGGCGGGGCCGGTCCCGGCGGATACCGCTTTTACCGCTGCTTCTCTGGAGCATACGGACGCGGTGATATCCATGTACCATGACCAGGGCCTGCCGGTGCTTAAATCCCATGGATTCGGCAAAACCGTGAATGTCACCCTGGGGCTGCCCATCATCCGGACTTCGGTTGACCACGGCACAGCCTTCGACCTGGCAGGAACCGGCAAGGCCGATGCGGGCAGCATGTGCGCGGCCATCGATCTGGCCATTCACCTGGCCCGCAAATAGTCAGGTCCGGTTTTCATGGCTCCCGTGCGCAGGCGCTTCGGCCAGCATTTTCTCAGGGACGCGGCCATTGTCGACAGGATAATCCGGGCCATTGACCCGCGTCCCGGCGAGAGAATCGTCGAGATCGGCCCCGGCAGGGGCGCGCTGACCATCCCCCTGCTGCGCACGGCTGGTGAACTGGACGTGGTTGAGGTCGACCGGGACCTTGCCGCGGAACTGGTTGAACGGTGCGAGGGTATCGGCCGTTTGAACCTGGTGCGGCAGGATGTACTGACAGTGGACTTTGCCGGATTCGGCCCGGCGCCGCTGAAGGTGGTGGGCAACCTGCCCTACAATATCTCCACTCCCCTGCTGTTCCACCTGCTGGGTTTCAACCAGGTCGGCCGCATGCTGTTCATGTTGCAGAAGGAAGTGGTCGACCGGATTTGCGCAGGCCCGGGCACGCCCGAGTACGGCAGGCTCAGTGTGATGGTGCAGGCGCGCTGCCGCACGGAGAAGCTGTTTGACGTGGGGTCTGCCGCGTTCAGCCCCAGGCCGAAGGTCGCTTCAGCCGTGGTGAGACTGACTGCCATGCCCGAAGCGGCCGGCCGGATCAGGGACTTCAACCTGTTCACGGAACTTGTGCGGGCCGCCTTCTCTGCCCGCCGCAAGAAAGTGAGCAACGGGTTGAAACCGTGGTTCGACGCGGGGCAACTGGAGGAACTGGGCATCCCGCCCGGCGCAAGACCCGCCGAATTGAGCGTCGAGGATTACATCAAACTCTCCAATTCCTGATTCCCCATTCCAGGACACCCATGCATTGTGGGTGCATTCCGGGACACCCATGCATTCCGGGACACCCATGTGCATTTCGGGACACCCATGCATTCCGGACACATTCCGGGACACCCATGAATTGTGGGTGTCCTCATTTAACCCTCATTTAACCGGATTTATGGGTGTCCTCGTTTGAGACTCTCGTTTGAGACTCGTTTGAGAATTTATGGGTGTCCTCATTTGAGAAGGGTTACAATGTGGGGATGCGGGAGTTGATTGAGAAAGTGTCCGGGAGGATTGAGTGGTTCAGTGAGATCTCGGGGCGGGGGTTGTCCTGGCTGGTGCCGGCGCTGGTGTTGCTGGTTTCCTATGACGTCATCATGCGATATTTCTTCCAGAGCGGGTCCATCGCGATCCAGGAGATGGAGTGGCACCTGTTTTCCCTCATTTTCCTGCTGGGCGCGGCCTATACCCTGAAACATGACGACCACGTGCGGCTGGACCTGGTTTACCGCAGCCGGTTCATGTCGGATTACCGGCGGGCCTGGATCAACCTGGTCTGCTCGCTGCTGTTCCTGGTCCCGTTCTGCATCCTGATCATAAAAAGCTCCTGGCCCTTCGTCTTCCAGGCCTACCAGTTTGCCGAAGGTTCGCCCGACCCGGGCGGGCTGCCCTACCGCTGGGTGCTGAAGGCGGCGATTCCACTGGGCTTTTTCCTGCTGATCATCCAGGGCATCGGCGAGGGCCTGAAAAGCCTGTGCTTTATCCTTGACCGCGAACCTGGCCGGGATGAGTGAGATAGGTGGGGTCAGAGTAAAAACCTGCAAGATATATGATAGAAGCACGCATTTCGATGGGTTTTTACTCTGACCCCGGCATCACGGCATTCAAGGCAAACGATTGATGACTGTCTGGATCGTCCTGATGTTCCTGAGCCTGATGCTCATGCTGATGCTGGGCTACCCGGTCGCGTTCACCCTCGGGGCGATTGCGCTGCTGTTCGGCGGGGTATTTCTGGGCTTTGATTTTTTCCACCTGCTGCCCCTGAGGATCTGGGGGGTGATGACCAATTTCACCTTGCTGGCGGTGCCGCTGTTCATCTTCATGGGCATTGTGCTGGACAAATCCGGGCTAGCTGAGGACCTCTTGGAAACGATGGGCCTGCTGTTCGGACGCCTGCGCGGCGGGCTGGCCGTTTCCGTCGTGATCGTCGGGGCATTGCTGGCCGCCACTACCGGGGTCGTGGGCGCCACGGTGGTCACCATGGGGATCATCGCGCTGCCCACCATGCTGCGCCGGAATTATTCCCGGCAGCTTTCAACCGGCACCATCGCCGCCGCCGGCACCCTGGGCCAGATCATCCCGCCGAGTATCGTCCTGATCCTGCTGGGCGATGTGATGGGCGTGCCCGTCGGCCGCCTGTTCATCGGCGCCGTCGTGCCCGGGATGCTGCTGGTGGCGCTGTTCCTGGTATACATCTGCCTGTACGCGTGGCTCAGGCCGGAAGTCGCTCCCGCGATAACGGCAGAGACTGACGAAAATCTGGCGCGCAAGGTGTTCCTGACCCTGTTGCCGCCGCTGGCGCTGGTGGTCGGTGTCCTGGGTTCCATATTCTTCGGAATTGCCTCGCCCACGGAATCGGCCGCGGTCGGCGCGCTGGGCGCGCTGTTGCTGGCGGCCCTGCACGGGCAACTCTCCCTGGACAGGTTGAACGAGGCCATGCGCCTTACCACCCGGCTCACCAGCATGGTGTTCCTGATCCTGATCGGCGCCACTGCCTTTGGCCTGGTGTTCCGGGGCATGGGCGGCGACCACCTGGTGCTGGACGTGATGACCAACCTGCCCGGCGGCACGCTGGGCTTTCTCATCGCCAGCATGCTCCTCATCTTCCTGCTCGGCTTCTTCCTGGATTTTCTCCAGATCTGTTTCATCGTCGTCCCCATCCTGGCGCCCATCGCCGCCGGCATGGGGGTGGACCTGTTGTGGCTTGCCGTGCTGATCGCCATCAACCTGCAGACCTCGTTCCTGACCCCGCCCTTCGGTTTTTCCCTGTTTTACCTGAAGGCGGTGGCTCCGAAGGAGATCCGCATCCAGCATATCTACCAGGGGATTATTCCGTTCATCTCGATACAGGTCGGCGCCATCATTCTGCTGTGCCTGTTCCCCAAGCTGATTACATGGCTGCCTGACCTGATGGACCGGATGCAAGGACTGTAAATCCGCAGATGACGCAGATGAACGCAGATGATTTTATGAGTCTTCTGTTTTTACGGATTGATTTTCCTATCGACGGACAACCGTACCAACATTATATCTGCGCTAATCTGCGTCATCTGCGGATAAATTATCGCAGTGCGCTGATGACGGGTTGGGTATCCGGCCGCACGCCGCGCCAGATGTGGAACGATTCGGCGGCCTGTTCCACCAGCATTCCCAGGCCGTCCAGGCGTTTTGCCGCACCGTTGGCTGCGGCCCAGTCCAGGAACACCCGGGCCGCCTGGCCGTACACCATGTCATAGCAGCAGGCGCCCGGCGCCAGGATTACGTCCGGGAGGGACAGGGGCTGGCCGGCCAGGCCCGCCGATGCGCCGTTGATCACCAGGTTGTATGGGCCGGCGGCGGGTTCGTCAAAACCCTGCGCGCTGAGGATACCGCCGGCTTCGGGAAACAGTTCCAGCAGCGCCAGCGCCCGAGAGCGGGTACGGTTGATAATGGTCACGCCGGCCGGTTGCTCGTCAAGGAGGTTCCCCATTACGCTCCTGACCGCCCCGCCCGCGCCCACCAGCAATATACGTTTTCCGATGATCCGGACACCGTTGGCGCCGAGATCCCGCACCAGTCCCGCGCCGTCGGTGGAATCGCCGTAAACCCGGCCGTCCGCGTCAAAGCGGATCAGGTTGGCGGCCCGCGCCCGGTCCGCCCGGGCGCTGCTGTGGGTGACATATTCCCAGGCCTGTTCCTTGAATGGCAGGGTGATGTTCAGTCCCAGGCCGCCTGCCCGGCGGAACGCCTCGACGTCGGCGGTGAATTCGCCGGGATGGGAGAGTATGGCGCGATAGGCCAGTTCCTCGCCGGTCTGCTCAGCGAACAACCCGTGGATACGAGGGGAGAGGCTGTGTGCTATGGGGTTGCCGATGACGGCGTAGTTGTCCATTGCGACATTGTATCGCAGGATAATTTCAGGACACCCATAAATTTCAGGAGAAATTTCAGGACACCCATGAAAATTATATGGGTGTCCTGAAATTTATGGGTGTCCTGTATTAGAACTGCCCATATAATTTTCATGGGTGTCCTGTATTGGAAATACGGATTCCTGCATGCGCAGGAATGACGGGAGGGGATGGGGATGTCGGAAATATGGGGTCAGAGTAAAAATTCTGGCGAATTTCTTACTCTGACCCCGGTTTTTACGTATTTACAGGGAATAGCCGCGTTCGTCGTGGGATACCAGGTCGAGGCCTTCGGTTTCTTCATCTGCGGTGACGCGCAATCCCATGACGGCGTCGAGTACCTTCAGGATGATAAAACTGAGTATGCCGCACCACAGGACCGTTGCGACCACGCCTATTACCTGGATCGTGAACTGCGAACCCATGGCGTAGCCTGCATCCGCCGGGCCGCCCAGGCTGCCGGCAAAAAAGACTGCCGTCAACAGGCAACCAAGCGCGCCGCCGACTCCGTGCACCGGAAAGACGTCCAGGGAGTCATCGATCTTGAGACTGCGCTTGATGTACTGGGTGGCGAAATAGCAGACGACACCGGCCGAGATTCCGATCAGCTGACCGCCCAGGGGGCCGACGAACCCCGAGGCCGGGGTGATGGTGCCGAGACCCGCCACCATGCCGGTGACGATACCCAGCACGCTGGGCTTGCCGTGCTTGATCCACTCGCAGGCGACCCAGGCCAGGGAGCCTGCCGCCGCGGAGATGTGCGTGACCAGCATGGCCATGCCGGCGTTGCCGTCGGCGGCCAGGGCGCTGCCCGCGTTGAAGCCGAACCAGCCTACCCACAGCATCGAGGCCCCGGCCACGGACAAGGTCATGTTATGGGGCGGCATCGCGGTGCCGGGGAAACCCTTGCGGTTGCCCAGCACAATCGCCGCGACGATCGCGGCCACGCCGGCATTGATATGGACTACCGTGCCGCCGGCAAAGTCCATGAATCCCAAGTCGCCCAGCCAGCCGCCGCCCCAGACCCAGTGGCACACGGGGGCGTACACCAGCAACAGCCACAGGACGGAAAACCACAGTACCGCGGAGAATTTCATGCGTTCCGCGAAGCCGCCTACGATCAGCGCGGGCGTGATGATGGCAAACGTCATCTGGAACATGAAAAACACGGTCTCCGGGATATCGCCGCTCATGCTGTCCCAGCCGACCCCGTCGAGGAAGAACTTGCCCATGCCGACGAACTGGTTCATGCCGCCGCCATCGCCGAACGCCAGCCCGTAGCCTGCGACCAGCCACAGGATGGACATCAGGCAGGCAATGGAAAAACACTGCATCAATACGGACAGGACGTTCTTGGCGCGCACCAGCCCCGCATAGAACAGGGCCAGACCCGGCAAGGTCATGAACAGCACGAGGGCCGTCGAAACCAGGATCCAGGCGGTATTGGCGCCGTTCAGCTCAGGCGTATCCTGGGCCAGGCAGAGTGCGGGGAATAACGTCCCGGCGAGAAGGACCAGGGAATATAATCTAAGGTGTTTCATAAGATACTCCGAGCTTTAAAGGGCAACGCTGCCCTTCTCCCCGGTTCTTATCCGGATGACTTCATCGAGTCCGACAACAAAAATCTTGCCGTCGCCGATCTTGCCGGTGCCTGCCGCCTTGCAGATCGCCTCGATCGCGCCGTCAAGCTGGTCGTCGTCAAGGGCAATTTCGATTTTCACCTTGGGCAGAAAGTCGACTACGTATTCCGCCCCCCGGTAAAGCTCGGTATGGCCTTTCTGGCGGCCGAACCCCTTTACTTCGGTAACGGTCAGACCTTTGATGCCGATTTCCGACAGCGCATCGCGCACGTCGTCGAGTTTGAATGGTTTGATTATGGCCGTGAGTAATTTCATCGTTTCATATCCTGCTGTTAAATATTAGATTGTTACCACTGTATTGTATGACTATATAATATAGCCACGTTCATCGTGCAAGACAATATCCAGCCCTTCCTGCTCCTCGTCGGACGTAACCCGCAAACCGATCACGAGGTCCACTACCTTGAGAATGATGAAGCTGGCTATGCCCGTGTAAATCACCGTCGCGATCACGCCGGTAAACTGGACGCCTACCTGGGCGGCGATGCCGCCGCTTTCAACGCCAAACCCCGCGCCTCCCAGGGTTTCTGCGCAGAACACGCCCGTCAGCAGGGCGCCGATGATACCGCCGATGGCATGGACGCCGAACACGTCCAGTGAATCGTCATAGCCCAGCATGCGTTTCAGTTTAACTGCCGCCAGGAAGCAGCCGACGCCGGAGGCGAAACCGATCACGATGGCGCCCATGGGTCCGACGGAGCCGCAGGCCGGGGTGATCGCGACCAGCCCCCCCACTGCCCCGGACGCGATCCCCAGCACGCTGGGCTTGCCGTGGTTGACCCATTCGCAGATCATCCAGCCCAGCGCCGCGGACGCGGTGGCTATCTGCGTTACCGCCATCGCCATGCCGGCGGTCCCGTCGGCAGCCAGTTCACTGCCGGCGTTGAAACCGAACCAGCCCACCCAGAGCATGGAGGCGCCGATCACGGTGTAGGTCAGGTTGTGGGGCATCATGGGAGTGGTCGGATAGCCCTTGCGCTTGCCCAGGACCAGGGCGCACACCAGTCCCGCCATGCCGGCGTTGATGTGCACAACCGTGCCGCCGGCAAAATCCAGGATACCCTTGTTACCGAGCCAGCCGCCGTCACCCCAGACCCAGTGGCACACCGGGGCGTACACCACCGTGAGCCAGATCGCCATGAACAGGAGCACCGCGCTGAATTTCATGCGTTCTGCGAAGGCGCCGACGATCAGCGCCGGGGTGATGATGGCAAAGGTCATCTGGAACGTCATGAATACGGATTCCGGGATGGTGCCGCTCATGGAATCCACCGTGACGCCCGCCAGGAACATCTTGTCCAGCCCGCCCCAGTAGGGGCCTTCGCCGCCGAACGCGATACTGTAACCGTACAACACCCAGAGCACGGTCATCATCGACGTGATGGCGAAGCACTGCATCAGTACCGACAGGACGTTCTTGCTCCTGACCATCCCGGCATAGAAAAGGGAGAGCCCCGGTATCGTCATGAACAGCACCAGGGCCGTGGCAGTCAGCATCCAGGCCGTATCTCCCGCGCTCAATTCATCTGCCCGGGCACCGAGCGGCAGCAGCAATGCCGCCAGTCCCGCCAGGATGCCGGTTATATTGGAGATGCGCCCCGCTTTGCGCGGCATTGTTTTTCCGTTGGTTGAATCACCGAATTGCTTCATTATCAGTTTCTCCTGCAGGTCTTCGTATTACGTGTCTCGGTTCAAGTGTAAATATGTCTAAAAGCTCATGGAAATACTGCCCACGAGCGCCTCGCAGATCTCACCGCCGCAGTCGTCGTCCGCATCGTTCCAGGATGCGCTCAGGCTCAAGGGGCCGAGGCTCTTGCTGATGCCGACGCTGTAGTGGGTGTAGTTGAAGCCGTCCGGCCCCGTGGTCTGGTCGCCTGCCACGTCCTGGTGTCCGACGTAGAACGACAGGCCGAAGCCGTGGGGCAGCGTGAGGTCCAGGCTGCCGTTGATGTACACGCCGTCACCATCTTCACCGAAGAAGTCCGGGGAATATGCGATGCCGACGCCGACACTGGGTTCCAGCGCGCCCGGGAAGGTATAACCGGTGCTGGCGTACACTTCGAAAAAGTTCTCTTCCGGCTGCGCATCGGAACTGGGATAGATGTAGTAGAGGCCGCCTACGTCCCAACTGAGACCGCCGTCCAGTTCACCCGAGATGCCGCCGTAAACGTCGATTTCCAGGTCTTCGGCAAAATCCACGTTGGAAGCCCAGGTGCCTACGTAAAAACCTGAAGTTGCATGGGAATAGTCCATCCCACCCTGTACGGCCGCCTTCTCGCTGGTCTGGGAGATGCCGCGGTAAAGGTAATCGGTAAACAGCCCTACGTTTCCGCTGAACTGGTGCGGCGAGTCTTCCGCACGCGTACTTGCCGAACCGATCGCGAGAATGAGGGTTGCCAGGGTCAGGATGGTATTTCGCATTTTTTTTACTCCGGTTGTTGCGTTAATCACAATCGCTAATATGCATGCATGTACCGTGCCAGGTTTGAAAAGCAATAGCCGCATCGCGCCGGCGACGGAATTACAGCGGAATTACAGGACACCCAGGTAACGGACGGAATTACAGGAGGTAAAACACGGGACACCCATATTGGAATTACAGGACAGCCACCAAATTTATATGGGTGTCCTGAATTCGAAATTTATATGGGTGTCCTGTAATTCCGTTTATATGGGTGTCCTGTAATTTCCTTTATATGGGTGTCCTGTAATTCCGATATGGGTGTCCTGTAATTCCGTCGTGAATTTGCACCAGGAGTGGGCGATTTATGTGCGGTTGCACAATCGTAGTGCGGAAGTTGTCCCGGCGCGGGGATGCGGCTATCATGTACGGGTTACCGGTTGCGGATACTATTGAACATGACCAGGGCACGGGAATTTGAAGATTTCGTCCAGCAGTTCCTGCGCTTGCTGCCCAGGGACCTGAGCCGCTCGCGGGAGGATCTTGAGAAGGTGGTGCGCGCTTCCATGAACGCGGCTTTTTCCAGGATGAACCTGGTGACGCGGGAAGAGTTCGACGTACAGTTACAGTTGCTCGCCAATACCCGTGCGGCGCTGGACGATCTGCAGAAACAAATCACCGAGATGGAAAAAAAGCTTTCGGAAAAACAAGGGGCAGGTTAAACTGCGCAAGACCTGACAAGATCAGGGATTCCATCACAACAGCCTGACACCGTAACATTCAAGGAGGAAAGCAAATGGAGATTGCAAGGATCTATTCACGCGCACTGGCAGGGATCGATTCGCTGCAGGTCACCGTCGATATACACGTCTCCCCCGGACTGCCGAAATTTCACATCGTCGGATTGCCCGAGACCGAGGTCAAGGAAAGCCGGGAACGCGTCAGGAGCGCGCTGCTGACCAATCATTTCGAGTTTCCGATACGCCGGATCACCGTGAACCTGGCCCCTGCCGACCTGCCGAAACAGGGCGGGAGGTATGACCTGGCCATTGCGGTCGGGATCCTGGCGGCCACCGGCCAGGTTCCCCGCGACGCCCTGGCGTCCCACGAGTTTATCGGCGAGTTGTCCCTGGCGGGTGAATTAAGACCGGTGGGCGGCGTGCTGCCCTGCGCGTACTCCATCAACAGGACCGGGCGCTCCCTGGTACTGCCGGAGCAAAATGCCGCGGAAGCCGGACTCATCAATGAGTTGCCGGTGTTGCCGGCGCGGCACCTCCGTTCCGTCTGCAACCACCTTGACGGTAGCGCCGCGCTGGAGCGCTTCAGCGGCAGGAAAATTCGACGCCCGGAGGCGCCGGCACACCCTGACCTGGCGGACGTCCGATCACACCATTTTGCCAAACGCGCCCTGGAAATCTGCGCTTCAGGGGGTCATAACCTGTTGCTGGCAGGCCCTCCCGGCAGCGGCAAGACGATGCTGGCCGAGCGCCTGCCGGGCCTCCTGCCGCCCATGAACGAGGAGGAAGCCATAGCCACGGCGATGATTCAATCCGTCAGCGCCCGGGGCTTCAGGGTCGAGGACTGGAAACAGCGTCCGGTGCGGGCGCCCCACCACTCGGCCTCATCCGTTGCCCTGGTGGGCGGCGGCAGCGTGCCCCGCCCCGGCGAGGTATCGCTGGCGCATAACGGCATCCTGTTCCTGGACGAGTTGCCGGAATTCAACCGCGACGTCCTGGAGGCATTGCGGGAACCGCTGGAAGCGGGCAGGATCAGCATTTCCCGGGCCGCGCGCCAGACCGAATTCCCCGCCGGGTTCCAGCTTGTCGCGGCGCTGAACCCCTGCCCATGCGGTTATCTTGACGACCGCAACGGCCGCTGCCGCTGCACTCCCGGACAGGTCAGGCGTTACCGGAACAAGGTGTCCGGCCCGTTGCTGGACCGGATCGACGTGCACATCGAGGTGCCGAACCTCACCCCCGGCGGCCTGGAGTCGCTGCAGGATGAACGGCGGGAAACCAGCGCCGAGGTGCGGCTCAGGGTTATACGCGCCTACCGCATCCAACTGGGGCGCGCCGGCAAGCAGAACCGGATGCTGGACAATGAGGAACTGGAAAGATACTGCCGCCTTGACCCGCCTCTCACGGCGTTGCTGCACAAGGCCGTCGAACGGCTGAACCTGTCCATCCGGGGCATGTACCGGGTACTGCGCGTGGCCAGGACCGTGGCGGACCTGGCAGGGTCCGGGTCCATCCTCCCGGAACACCTGAGCGAGGCAATCTCCTACCGCGGCGGTATTACCGGCGGTTGACGCATCTGACTTTATGCCGTAAACAAAAGATGAAAACTGGTAAGATATTGACACGCTTGGTACTCTTACCAGTTAATAAGGTTAAAGACGCTATGCCGGATAATAACGAACATTACGAGTTCACCGTCAAGGTAAGAACCGCCTACCTGCAGGAACAATCCGTCCCCGAGGATAACCGGTTTGTGTTTGCCTATACCATTTCCATCACCAATACGGGCAGCGTTCCGGGTACCCTGCTGCGCCGGCACTGGGTCATTACCGATGCGAACAACAAGGTGCAGGAAGTCCACGGTGACGGCGTGGTCGGGGAGCAACCGCACCTGCATCCCGGCCAATCCTTTGAATACACCAGCGGCGCGGTGCTGGAAACGCCGGTAGGCTGCATGGAAGGCACTTACGACATCATGGCGGAAGACGGGGTCGAATTCGCTTCGCCGATTCCGGTATTCAACCTGTCCACGCCGCTTACGCTACACTAACCTGCAACCTGCTCGCGTTTTGCGGGGTCAGGTCGCACATTGCACACATGCCTACCTATGCCATCGGCGATCTCCAGGGATGTTTCGATGAACTGGCGGACCTGCTGGAGAAAATCCGTTTCGACCCTGCCCGGGACCGGCTCTGGTTTACCGGGGACCTGGTCAACCGCGGCCCACAGTCGCTGGACTGCCTCCGTTTCGTCAAGGACCTGGGGGATACGGCAACCACGGTGCTGGGCAACCATGAACTGCACCTGCTGGCAATCGGCAACGGCCAGCCCCAGTACCTGCACGCCGGCGATACCCTGGATGACATCCTGGCGGCAGAGGACCGGGATGAATTGCTCGACTGGCTACGCGGGCTCCCACTGATACATCGCGACGAGCAATCCGGTTTCACAATGTTGCATGCCGGCCTGCCGCCGCAGTGGGATCTCGCCGGGGCGCTGCGTTATGCACGGGAAGTCGAAGAGGTCCTGCAAGGCCCCGGTTACCGGGACTACTTCGCGCACATGTACGGAAACGAACCGGCCGTCTGGTCTCCCGACCTGGACGGCTGGGACCGGCTGCGCTTCATCACCAACTGTTTTTCGCGCATGCGGTATTGCTCTGTGGACGGCCGCCTCAACCTGGAGGAGAAAGGAGCGCCGGGCAACCAGCCCGAAGCGGCGCTACCCTGGTTTGAGATAGCGGCGAGGAAAACCCGATCGGATAAAATCATTTTCGGGCACTGGGCCGCGCTCAGGGATTACCCCCAGGACTACGCCCGCTTCAACGTATTTCCCCTGGACATGGGCTGTGTCTGGGGCGGTGAACTGGTGGCGTTGCGACTGGAGGATGAGCGATATTTCAGTGTGCCGTCCAGGCAGGGCTAACCTGCACTTCTCAGGTACATCACCTGATATTTCTTCCTTAAAACCCTGTTTTAGTATATGAAAAACGCAGTCTAAGCCCGGAATAGCACTTCTCTGTTGAAAGATTTCCTTTATAACCAGTAAGTTATGCCCAACCTGGGTGGTCCGACCCTGTTTTCACTTTCTTTCAAGTACCCGGACGCTGACGGGGTATTCGTTGTGTGCGTCAGCCTGGCGTTCCTGGCGTTCGACCTCGTTCCAGGCGCTTTCGTCAAACGGCGGGAACCAGGTGTCGCCGTCAACCTCCGCCTGTACCCGGGTCAGGTAGATGCGCCCGGCGCGGGGCAGGAACAACTCGTACAGCGTGGCGCCGCCCATGACCATGACCTCTTCCGCGCCGGCACAGGCTGCCAGGGCGTCTTCCACGTCATGAACAACGACGCAGCCCTGTGCCGTATAACCCCGTTGCCGGGTGAGGACGATGTTGCGGCGTCCGGGCAGCGGGCACCCGATTGACTCGTGGGTCTTCCGTCCCATTACCAGTGGTTTGCCCATGGTGATGGCCTTGAACTGTTTCAGGTCATCGGACAGGCGCCAAGGCAAATCGCCCCCGGCGCCGATGACGCCCCGGCGGTCCATGGCGACTATGAGTGAGATGATCATTTCATCGGATGGCAACGGGGTGAACGACGGTTTGCAGCGCCCCGACAAATTTCGGCGCTGCAAGCATGAAGAAAAACTCATACACCTTGTCTTCGGCCAACTGGCTGGTCCTGATATTTTCCAGTATGTACACGCCTTGTTTTACCAGGAGTGTGCCATGCACCGGAAATCTTTCCTGCGGATTTTCCGGCGGTAACACTTCAAGCGCCCAGGTATCAGACCCGATTGCGACAACGCCCGTGTTTGCGAGGTATTCTGCTCCCTGCACGCCCAGGCCTGGTGTTGTCCTGAGTGAATTTTCCGGGTCTTGCTCCATCATCGTCATCCATCCCGTGTGCAGCAACACCACGTCACCTGCCGAGATGGTTACTTTCTGACGGTCCATGGCGGATTTCAATTCCGGTTCGTTAAAGACCGTTCCTGCATCCAGCATTTTCCTGTCCATCAGGCCTGCCATATCCAGCAGGATGCCGCGGGTGACTATCGGCGGTAAATGATGAATGCCGTACACCGGGCTCCCGTGGGGATGAAAAACTTCTGCGACCGGCACACCGTTATAATGCCGACTATCGACGGCCACGTGCCCGAACCCGTCAATTTGCGTGCCGATTCCAAGCCAGGAAATCAACAGATCATCAAAACCGGCAACTTTGTTGGGAGGGCCGGCTGCATCATTACCGGCTCCATCAATCGCCTTGGTAAGTAACTGGTAGTTCCGATGACCAAAAGCGGGGGTATCCGGCCCGGTATTCATCGCGAGCGAATAGACGGTGCCTGACTTTATCAGGGCCGCCGCCTTCTTTACCATCGCCGGCGACAAGTTGTTTATGGCGCCCAACCTGTCTGTTGCGCCGTATTTCGACGGATACCAGGCTTCCTCTGCGCTGATGTTCACGGAACAACATAATGCCAACATCAGGTATAGTGAAAAAATTCCTGTGAAAGGGTAACTACGATTTTCAGTTACATTCAACATAATGCCTCCAGATACCGGACATGTTTGAACCTCGCCCCGGAGGTGACAATGAGTGAAAACAGCAATTTACGCCATCGGCGCCGGTTACTGCAACTACTGCTGACCCTCTTCGGTACAACAGCACTTTTACCACGATTAGCCCTTGGCAGACAAAGGGATTCGACCTCATCTCCGGCAGTTACTCCAGGTATCGGTTCCACATTGCGTGCCGATCTGCTTCTTCACAACGGCAGGATAATCACGCTGGACGACGGTTCGAGGATCAGCGAAGCCGTGGCCATCCGCGGAAGCAAAATCCTTGCCGTGGGAGAGGATGCCGACCTGGAAAAGCGTGTCCCGCCTGAAACCCGGCGCATCGACCTGAAGGGCCGAACGGTCCTGCCCGGCTTTTTTGATGCCCATCCACATGCGGACCGGGAAGGGTTGAAGACACTGGGCGGCGAGTCATTAGCGGGCGCCAATTCGGTGGCGGCCATCGTCGAACGTGTTGCGGAAGCGGCGCGGAAGGCCAGGCCCGGTGAATGGATTGTCTTCATGCCCATGGGCGCGCCGCCGTTCGGCTATGTCAACGATGTAAACATGCTCAAAGAGGGCCGCTACCCGAACCGGCATGATCTTGACCGTGTCGCGCCTGACAATCCCGTTTACATCCGCGGTGTCTGGGGCTGGTGGACCCGGCCTCCGTTTCCGGCAGTGGCCAACAGTGAAGCCATGCGTCGTTGCGGAATCACTGCCGCCAGCGCCGATCCCTACAACATCAGGATCGTACGTGACAGCGGCGGCAACCCTACCGGTGTGTTTCTTGAAACCAATCGCACTTCGCTGCTGGAATTCACACTGTTTCGTAATGTTCCCCGGTTCACCTACGAGGACCGGCTCGAGTCGGTACGTATCGGAGCAGAGATATACAGTGCGCTGGGTACCACCTCGGCTTATGAAACACATGGGCTTACACCCGCATTGTTACGCGCCTACCGCGAGCTCAATGAACGGGGGGATCTCAAGGTGCGGATGTCCGCTCCCCTCAGCCTGCCTTCCTCTGCCCTGAGCCGCCGCGATCTCAGCAAACTGCTAAGGCAGTGGGCGCCTTCAGCCGGCGGTAGCGGCATACCGGCAGGCAATTTTCGGGTATCCGGGGTGACACTCGATCATGCCGATCCACAGGTCGCTGCCCCCATTGCACGGGATTATCCCTACGTGCAATGGGCCGGACATTTTTACCAGGCGCTCACAAAATCGGAATTTGTCGAGATCGGGATTGAAGCCGCCAGGCAGAAACTCCGACTGCATTTCCTCATCGCCGAGGCGCCGCCCCGTTACAGTGTGGACGGCACGCTTGATATGCTTGAGCAAATAGACCGGCAGGCTCCAATCCGTGATTTGCGTTGCGTGGGTTTTCATATGCTGCACGTAACGCCGGCGCAAATCCGCCGCATCCGCGATCTCGGCCTGGTAGTTACGTTTACACCCTCATTCATTTATTCACAGGCGGCGCCACTTCACCTGCACAAGCTTGGTCAGGCTGCCTTCCCGATACGCGAGATGCTCGATGCAGGCATACCCGTGGCGCTGGGTTCGGACAACGTCCCGCCTTCCATGCTGTTTACCGCCTGGGAGGCGCTGGAGCGATGGGACGAGGTCGGGCAACGGCACCTCGGGGAAAGCCGTTTGACTCGCGAGGAAGTATTACGCATCAGTTGCCAGGCGCCCCATTACATGAATTGGGAGGAAGACAGCCGGGGCAGTATTGCCGAGGGAATGGCAGCCGAACTGGCGGTGTTTGACACCGATCCCCTGACCTGTGATATCAAACAGTTGCCAAATCTCAAACCCGTGTTGACCATGGTGGACGGACGTATCGTGCATGATTCGGGTTTGTGGTCTCCCCTTTAGACGATCATTTTATGCTTAACTGATTGAATAGGGGTTAAGGAACTGCCTGCCCCGGAGTAATCGTTTATCGACTTCACCAAGCTGCGCCTCATCGCACACTGCATTCCAATGTTCTTCGATTGCCGCTTGCAGCTCATCCATGAGAGCTCTCGCATCGGCCCGCGACAGCAGGAAATTATGCGCGCTCTCAAGGCAGGTTACCAGCCGGCTGGAATTATCGTTTCCCGAGATCAGCATAGCCTGTGAGGCCTCGTTGCCGGTACGACCCTGCGGACATATATCATAAGCGGGCGTTAGCGATAATTCTTTTCCATCCCAGAATGCGGCGTGATTACGCGCATGGTCGTCCGTATTGCCGCACAGCACGTTGAAGACCAGGCGTTTGAATAGTTCCCTCAATGTCTGCTTCGGGTCGGAGAAACGATGCCGGATGATTTCGGCCAGGACTTCGTAGCTGGCGTAGCGCGCCATCATTTCATCAAGGCCCAGGAGCGTCAGCGCTGACACCATCAGTTTACGTGTCCAGCCCTTCTCCGAGTAATTCCGGTCGAAGCGCCTGACGAGCAGCACATCCTTGCCGGCTGCGCTCGCCAGTTCCACCGGCGCAACGTCGAGTCCCGCCAGCGCGGCCAGCCTCATCGCGATAAATTCCGCCTTGATCACGTTATAGACATCACTGCTGGATGAGAACTTTGCGACGAATTTCACACCTCTGTCTTCGATCAGCGCCTTGGGGCGCGCGCCGCCTATTGAACTGCCTTGCAGCAGCGCCTGGTCCAGTTCCGGTGTCAACGGTATGCCCTGCTCGACACGATCAGCAGACTGAACCAATTCCTGCAGTGTCGCATTAGTGGCGGAACGAGGCACATACTCCGTGGGCGATTGCTGAAAATCCAGCGCCCCGATACGGTCAGACCCCGATTCCAGGAGATAGGTCAGTTCATCGAGTTCGTCCGTATCCGTCCCGCCAGCCTTTGGCCCAAGCTTTTTGTTGATTATCACCCGCCGTCCCCAGGCATCGGGGGAGGCATCGCGAATACACCCGGGCATCCTCAACCCGTTGAGAAGGGGCAACTCACCTGCTCTTAACGGTAATTCCGGGTCATGGATGGGAATAGCCGGTCTTGCATCATTGACCCGCTCAAGATAGCTTCGCCCGTAGTTGAACAGGAGCTGGCCGTTGTCGGCTTCGAGTCTCCCGGCGACAACGGGTTCGGTTTCACCGGGCAGCCATATCCAGACAAAAGCTTCCTTATATCTTGTGCTAGAAATCATCAGTTACCGCCCTAGGGGACCTGCGCACCGACTTCGGCAGGAGGGCCAGGTGCTGTTCCGCCTGCCTGGTATGGCCCGCAAGCGCGGCTTCATCTGCGTCGAACAGTTGTACGCCGACGATAGTGGCGACTTCAAATACTGCGCCGATCCCGCATTTCGGATCACCTTTCTCAATACGTTGCAGCAGTCCCCTGGAAATACCTGCCCGGTCCGCCGTTTCCTGGGCGGTGAGCCTGCGTTGTTTACGTGCGGCGCGGATCAGTTTGCCCAGCAGGCCGGCTGCCGCGCGGCTGTATCGTGAATAGCTGTGAGTGGCTGACTTTGACATAGTTTGATTTATATATAAATCTTTATGTGCCTTAATGGACTATATATAAACCATATATTAGGTTTAAACCAAAATATTGTCAAGGTTTTGTATACTGTCTTTGTCTGTCGACCCCACGCCCCGGCATGACGAAAACTGCGCAGTTTTGTGAGAAAACTCACAAAATCCTGCGAAAACCTGTTGACACCCTACATACATATTATTACTGTCAGAATGGATTCCAGTGGTCAGGGTAAATTGCTCTGACCCCATCTATCCTGAACAACAACCATGGAGGGTAAACATGAGCGTCATGGTCAAAGAAATATTCGAAGCATTCGTGGAAGCAGGTACATCCGAGGAAAAAGCCAAGGCTGCCGCCGGCGTTGTGCCGGTCACCGACAACCTGGCTACAAAAACGGACATGGCTGAACACCGAGCGGCTACAAAAGCGGACCTGGCTGAACACCGAGCGGCTACAAAAGCGGACTTGGCTGAGCACCGAGCGGCTACAAAAGCGGACCTGGCTGAACTGCAAATGGCCACAAAAGAAGACATGGCAAAAATGGAACTGAGGTTAGTCAGATGGATGGTGTCGCTCCAATTGACAACACTGGTGCTGCTCGCCACATTTATCAAATTCCTGTAGGAAACATACGTGATTATGGCTACGTTCCGGGTATAGACATTGATGACCTGGTGGCCGCCGAATGAATTCAGGATCAGGCCATGTGCCGGGGATCAAACCGCGATAGGCGCCGGGATGGACGGGTGCGCCTGGTAGTTCTGTAGTTCAAAATCCTCATTATTGAATTAAGTTAATTAACATCTCAGCTGCTGCCAGGTCTTCTAAAGACGCACCGACTGATTTAAAAAGAGTGATTTCATCGGAAGAGGTGCGTCCTTCACACGTGCCGGAACACAATTCGGAAAGTTCAGCTACTACTGACTCCTCACTGAATAGATTTGCGGCTATCGGTTGAATGAGGTCTCCTGCTTCGGAAAGTGCGCCTGCCCGTGTATCCACAAACACCCTGGCAATCTGAATCGCTTCATCATCGGTTTCGCGCATATTGGGTTTGAAGCTGCCTACCAAATCCACATGGACACCGGGTTTCAGCCAGGCTCCCGGAATTAGTGGTTGTTCAGATAATGTTGCACAGGAAATTATATCTGCCATTTTGGCTGCCGTTTCCAGATCGGATACGACCTCATATTCCATATTGTCTTTTTCAACGCGTTCGATAAGGTTTTTGGCTTTCTCTGTTTGTCTTCCCCAAACTGATACTTTCCTGATTGGCCGCACACAACTATGTGCTTCAATCAAGTGTGGCGCTTGCGCTCCGGTTCCGACCATCAGTAATGTCCCGGCATCTTCCCTGGCCAGATAACGAGAGGCGACAGCCGAAGCTGCTGCAGTTCGGCGTGCGGTCAACATGCTGCCGTCTATAATGGCGAGTAATTGACCCGTTTTGCCGTGACTCAGTATATAAACAGCCTGCACTGCAGGCAGTCCCACGGCATTGGCTCCAGGGAAAACTGTTGCTATTTTAATGCCTGTATGTTTGCCCGGGCGCCACGCCGGCATAAGCAATAAAGTAGCGTCAGGTTCGTTTTCATGGACTTCGATGGTGTGATGATGCCGTTCGGGGGCAACGGGTGGATGGGCAAACGCACGATCAATTGCATCAACCAGGACTTCCATTGGTGTTGCTTCGAGTACCGTATTTGCATCGATGATTCTGGGTATCGAAGATGACATGCCTGAATCGTTACTCATAATTCATATCTGATATCAACTTGAAATTTCACCGATTAATGTACCCGGCGCAATTTCCGAATCAGGTTCGGAAATAATGATATTCAATTTCCCGGAAACGGGCGCTTCTACCTCAACTGCCACCTTCTCCTGCATTAATTCGCATAGTACATCTCCTTTTTCCACATTCGCTCCATCTTCGAAAAACCATTGGGACAACAGGCTTTCGTCATCGCCTTCCCATACTATTTTTATTGTGTTATGCATACCGGTTTTCTAAAAAAGTGCTTTTACGGCTGCCAGTACTTTCTCCGCATTCGGCAAGGCGAACTGTTCCATAGGTGGTGAAAATGGTACCGATATATCAGGATAGGCGACTCGTTGAGGGGAGGATTTCAGAATACCTATATCGGTTTCGACAATACTGGATATGATTTCCGCACCGACACCATAGCTCCTGTAATCATCGTCCACGACGACCAGCCTTCCTGTCTTTTCTACCGAGTTGAATATCGTTGCGCGATCAAGCGGTGCGATTGAACGGATATCGATTACTTCAGCACTTATTCCATCTGTTTCCAGTGAATCTGCTGCGTCGAGGCTGTGATAGAGACATATGCCCATGCTTGCGATGGTCACGTCTGTCCCTGCACGTACAACACCGGCTTTATTCAGGGGTACACAATACTGTTCGCGGGGAACGTTCACGGTTGCCCGATCCTCCATCCCCAGGAACGGTACGCCCAGGCAATTTTTATGCAGCATGAATACAACCGGGGAATCGTCCCTGATGGCGGAGGTCATCATTCCTTTCGCGTCATGGGAATTTGAGGGCAATACAACCTTAAGTCCCGGCAGATGTGCGAATGTGCTGTACAGGCACTGTGAATGTTGTGCAGCATCACCATAACTGCCGCCTACGGCAGTATTGATTACCATCGGTACGGATACCTGCCCCCCCGACATGTAGGGGGTTTTCGCGGCGGCGCTGTAGATTTGCCCCATACAAACACCAAAGAAATCAACAAACATCAAATCTACGATGGGTCTCATTCCTTCGATTGCCGCGCCGACACCGGCGCCGATAAACCCTGTTTCAGAAATGGGTGTATCTATAATTCGTTCTGCCCCGAATTCATCGTAAAGACCTGCGGTATGTCCCCAGATCCCGCCAACATGCCTGATGTCCTCTCCCATACAGAACACACGATCATCACGGCGCATTTCCTGGGCAATGGCCTCACTTATTGCCCGGGCCATGTTGAGCTTCCGGTTACCCGCGTCTGCCATTATGATGTTTCTCCATTAGCTACCTGATAAACCCTGGGAATCATTTTTCATTCGTAAGAAGTAATTAACGCATCTTCAGGCCTTGGATATTCACTTTCACGTGCAAACACAATCCAAGAGTCCACCTCTTTTTTGACTTCATCCTCCAGTGCCGTCAACTTTTCACCAGTTGTAATATTTTCATCAAGAAGTCTTGCCCGTAATCTGGGTATGGGATCGTTTTCCGGCAATCCTCTCTTTTCCTCTTCCGGTCTATATTGCTCAACATCTCCTGTAAAATGCCCTTCCAGCCGTACGGTTTGAACCTCAATCAGCGTCGGTCCGTCACCTTCCCGCGCCCTGTCTACAGCCTCTTGTGCCGCTTCATATACCAGGTAAGGATCATTGTTTTCCACCAGGACCCCCGGCATGTTATAGCCGGCGGCCCTGGTGACATTGGATGCTACGGCTGTTGATTCTTTTTTCGATACCGATACTCCCCATGAGTTATCTTCTATGATGGTAATCAAGGGTAACCGCCACAATCCGGCCATATTTAATGTTTCATGAAATGCGCCCTGGTTTGCCGCGCCCTCACCGACAAAAACGGCCGCAACATTATCTCTGCCACGCATTTTGTAACTCAGCGCCGCGCCCAAGGCCATCGGCATCCCTTCCGCTACGATTCCTGTAGTGGAAAAGTTCTTGCTTTTATCAAACAAGTGCATATGACCGCCGTATCCGCGGCAAAGCCCGGTTATTTTGCCCAGCATTTCCGCGGTCATGCCTTTGCCGGAAATACCCCGGGCTATGGCAACGTGGTGTGAACGATGGCCGGTACCACACCAGTCGTCATCCCGTAAGTGAGGCATTACTCCGACAGCGCAGGGTTCCTGCCCGGCAGAAACGTGATACTCACCGGGGAAAATACCCTTCGCCAGGTCAAACTTAGGACGCTTCCCTTCCATATAGACTTCCGTCATGGATGCTTCAAAGTAACGATTCCTGAACATCTGCTCATACATCCGGATTTTCGTGTCAGCATTTAGCGTCATAATTTTCCTGATATTGCACCCAGGCCCGGTAACGTCAGTGTGGGAAAACCGCAACCAGCTCAATTTCAACCAGGTTTCCTTCAAATGCAATCCTGGAAGATTCAACCGCTGTAGCAGCAGGGTAGTAGTCAAGTCCGTCATAATACTCCATCCTTATCGCATTGCCGCTATCAAAAAAAGCCGGTAAATCTTCTGTAAAAATGTTTTCTTTGACAACATCGCCAAACGCGAGGCCGTATGCTTCTAGAGTTTTCTTTAACTTGTCATAAATGACCCGGTACTGACCGGCTATGTTATCTGTTTCAATCGCTTCAAATGTTTCATTAACAGAGACTGTTCCAGACACAAAAAGCAAGTTTCCTGCCCTGACAGCCTGGGAGAAGCCAATACTGTGTTCTATATCTCTATTGAGATGGAATACTTCTTTTTTCTGTGCCATCTTCCAACCACCAGTAACGGTTGTTATATAAGTAAATTATTTGTCGTCTTGGGAAATAAACAGGGTAAGGATGCCGATAAAACCAAAATATATGAATGCATACACATGCGCTTCGTATCCCATCGTTACCAGGTCCCGCCACAGCTCAAAATAAGAACCGGAGATAACGACAAATCCGAAGAAAAGCATGAACATGGAAATACCAGCGCCAACCAGGCCTATGGTTTTTGCCGCATTAAAGGCTTCTGCAGTCGTGTTTCTGGCGTTCCAGAGCTGCACGACACTGATCGAACATAACAATCCGGTGGCAAACTTTGACAACCAGATAAAAGCGAAACCGATATGAATCAGCAGCGGGTTATGTACTGCCCGCCACATACCGGGAGCATTTTCTGCACCTTCCATAGAAAAAGTGAATGCAACAGCACTATACCCGTCCTGGTAGGCCATCAAATTAGCAATGCCGCCCAGCAGGCCCCAAAGTGCAATCGACGCCATAAAAATTATTTTTACTATTTTTATCAAAGTTTTTTTATCCCAAAATGAGCATTCAGGTCAGTGTTCTCAGCGATCAGGTTGCAGAATGAATTCGGTTCTCAGCCGGCCCAGATATCGCCTACTTTATAACCGCAGGGAAAGGGGTCGGATGGATCCAGTACATAGTTGGCGAATCCTGTAATCCAGGCCTGGCCACTGATGGCAGGCACAACCGCCGTGTACTCGCCAACCCGGGTTTCCTCGATTAAACGGCCGTTGAACAGCGTTCCCAGCACCCCTTCGTGGCAAAAATCTTCGTTGAGAGCCAGTTCACCCCTGGCATACATCACGGCCATTTTTGCGCACGTGCCGGTGCCGCAAGGAGACCGGTCCAATACCCCGGTCCAGGTTGCCGGTCTATCCCAGTCAAGAGTTCCGGTCGCAACCGTCACGGCATTTTTACGTCTCGCATCAGGATGTGTCGGCGGGCCGGAGATCTGAGAAATTGTCGGCCCCGTAATCTGTTTGTTTTCAGGATGGACAACAGGTAATTGTTCACAGGTGGCGACGCGGATCATTTCACTCACTCGTGCGATTTCACCACCATTTTCGGAACTGAGTTCAATGCCCAGTTTTTTTGCATCGGCAATGACATAGAACATCCCCCCCCAGGCTATATCAACCACAACCTGGCCCAGATGGGGCACATCAATTTCGACGTCCAGGTGCATTGCAAATGCCGGTACGTTTTCAAAAGTGACTTGTGTTACCTTCCCGTTCTCACAATCAGCCTTTACCTTGATCAATCCTGCGGGGGCTTCCAGCGTCAATTCCGTAACGGGTTCCACCATGGGAATAATTCCGCACTCGAGAAGCACTGTCGCCACACAGATGGTGTTGGTTCCCGACATGGGCGGGTATTCGGTCTGTTCCATGATGATGTAACCGGCATCTGCGTCGGGATGGGTTGGAGGCATGATGACATTGCAGCACAGGACCGGATATCCCCTGGGCTCACGTAACATCCGCAGACGGACGTGGTCGGCATTGGTTTCCATCCACTTCATCTTGTCGAACATCGACTGTCCGGGCACATCCAGCACCCCCGCGGTAATGACGCGCCCGGGCTCCCCGCAAGCATGTGCATCCACTGCAGTAATCATATTGGAAAATTGCATCAACTTCTCTCAGTTGCAGAACCCCGGCAATTAGTTCCGCTCGCGTGACACCTCGCTCCGGTTTCAAATCCAGACATGTTATTTACGCTGTGTATGATTTAAAAAGTTATAAATTGCAGTATAGTCATCATCGCCGTATCCATGCTCTTCTGCAAGCTGGTATGTTTCTTTTACACAGGTTGCCAGCGGCATCGCGACACCCGCGGCACCGGCGGTTTGAGAGATCAGCTTCATGTCCTTGGCCATTAAATTCAGAGGGAAATCAAGTTCAAATTCCCTTCCCTTCATCTTTTCCTTTTCAGTCACCAGAAAAGGCGCCGCAACAACGCTGCCTGTTATCAGGTCGAATAATGTATCGCGATCCATTCCCAGGGCCTGACCGAGCACGACACTTTCGGCAAAGGCCGCGACCGAGCATGCCATCATATGGTTCAGTACCAATTTCATGGAAGAGGCGCTTCCGCATGGACCCAGGTATTCAATTTGATTGCCCATAACTTCCATCAAGGGCCTGACCACTTCCAGATCGGTCTCATCTCCCCCGACCCTGAATTTCAAAACACCTCCTTCCGCATGTACGCGGGTGCCGGAGACCGGAGTTTCGAGAAAACGAAGTCCGCGCTGTTTGCACTCGGCAGAGATCTCGCGCGCGAAAGCCGGATCGACGGTACTGCAATCCATCCATACGGCAGCGGGAGATAAACTGTTGAGAAAACCATGCTTGCCCCGCGCCACTGCACTGACACTGGCAGGTTCGGCAAGCATCGTGATTAATACATCCGCATTTTGTGCGGCCAGGGAAGGTGATTCGGCAAAAACAGCGCCCTTGCCTGTCAATGCCTCTGCTTTTGAACGGGTCCGGTTGTGAACAACCAATTCATGCCCTGCACCCAGGAGATTCTGAGCCATGCGGCTACCCATGATACCAAGCCCGATAAAAGCCACTTTCATGACATCATCCCTCGTTTCCAGCTACCGGACCTGGTTAACGAAGCCTCTTTCTATTAATTGAAAAAGAAGCGCAGAGATGCGCCGATGTTAAGCGGTCTGCCCCGTGTGTAGTGCAGCGGCTGCTGCCGATCAAAATCCGCGCCCGTGATCACTCTTTCATTCGTCAGGTTTTTGGCATACAAGGTCAGTTCCCACTTGTCTGTGGAAAAACCGGTGTAAAGGTTGAAGGTTGTGCTGCTGGGAATAACACGAAGCGGCACGGCGCCGCCGGTCCCCAGCTCGGTAACCTGGTCATCGATGTATGACATATCTCCCCGGAGCGACCAATCCCAACCCAGAAATGCCTCGGGGTGGACGTAACTGAAACCGGCATTGGCGGTCCATTCCGGAACGTATGGTGTCCTGTCACCTGCAAATGCGTTAATGTTGCCCGCGTCCTTACTCAATTCGGATTTGTTATATCCCAGCGCGAAATTTACGGACAAGCCTTCACCGAGTTGGCTGGCGACTTCCAGTTCCATGCCGTCGCTGTCTACCTGGAGATCACCCAGTTCGACGATCCATCCACACTGGAGATTCACCGTATTCCGCGCATCTTTCCAGTCGATATGGTATCCCGATACACGTACCGTGGTATTGCCCGCTAATGTTGCCTTAATACCCCCTTCGTAATTCCAAAGCGAATCGCTTTCAACGAAGGGCGGAAGTTCCGTTATTCCCAGGTCTGCAATTTCACCCTCACAAAAACCCAGGTTGACAACCTGTGATACCGCGCCCAGGCGGAAGCCTTTCGTTACGGAGGCGTAAAACAGCATGTCGTCGTTTACATGGTAGACAATTTCACCTTTCGGGTTGACGCCATTTTCCGATATTGATTCATCAACTATGTCGCGGCCAAACTCGGCCCAGCCTGCCCAGTCCAGGAATGTATCCTGTGTATAATCGAAGTAGCGGAACCCTCCTGTGACCTCGATATCGCCAAAACGAAGGGATGCTTCGCCGTAAAACGCAAATTGCTCTGTATTTATATCGAATACACCGTGAAAGGTGTTGTCAATACCTTCAGAATCATCTATTACGCTGGGGGGTATAAATCCATAGAAGCTGCCAATAGGAGTAAGTGTCCAGGCATCCCACCCGGGTATCGGTAGATCCGATATAAAAAGACGTTGTTCATCTTCATAATAGAATCCCAACAGGCCTGAGATATTTTCCGTTAATTCAAAATTGGCGCGCAGGTCCTGGCTGAAACGCTCCATCTTTGTATCATTGATGTTTTTTACTCCCACAACCGGAATATCGTTGTTGGCGCCGACACAGGCCCCTGAAACTGTCCCGCACATGGCGCCGGCCTGCAAGGCAAAATCGCGAAAACGCGGGGTATCCTCCAGAATATCCAGAACGTCCCGTTCTGAATAAGCAGTCACTGATGTCACCTGTACACGTTCGTTCAACGTCCAGTCAGCCTGCAATGTAGCAAACCACATTTCATCATCAAACGTTTCATCAATGGGTTTTGCCGTTTGCAGCCTTTCCGATACCTGCCACTGCGACAGTGATTCGCTGGATATTAGATGACTTACCTGCATTACTGCTGCTATACCCGCCATCGGGTCATTGGGGACGTACTCATCCGGCCGGCCATCCGCCTCGGTTTTCTGGTAGGCGAATGTACCTTTCAGGGTCAGGTCGTCAGAGGCATCCCAGAGAAGGGAAACGCGGCCGCCCCAGGTATCGTCACTGTTATAGTCTTCATCGCCGCCAAGCGGATAGACATTATCGATGAACCCGCCATTGGATTGATGAAAACCCACGAAACGCGCGGCGAAATTATCTGCAACGGGCAGATTGATTACCGCATGCCCCGCATAGTTGGGGTCGCCATGTTTCGTATGTGAGGCAGAAACGCCTCCTTCAGCCGCAAACTTTTCAACGTCGGGCGCCTTGGGAATGATGCGAATGGCGCCGGACATGGAACTTGCGCCAAACAGCGTCCCCTGGGGACCGCGCAACACTTCGACACGGTCAATATCGATCAAACCTGAGTCGGGCTGATAACCGGATGTTGTCAGGGGAGTTTCATCAAAGAAGACACCGACTGTTGCAGGCACGTTTGCGTTAAAGCGATTCAATCTTGTCGTGTTGACGCCGCGCAACTGCAACTGCGTCTGACCAGGCCCTGAGTTATTGTAGGCGAGGCTGGGGACCAGGCGCATATAATCGTTAAAGCCGGTTGCCGCGTTTGCCGCCAGGTCATCGCCATTGATCGCCTGTATGCTGCCGCCGATGTCCTGCAGGGACTCGGCGCCGCGTTTACGTGCAGTAACGACCACTTCTTCCAGTATGGAACTTTGCGCATAAATTATTGGTGAATAAATTCCACCAGTTAAAATCGCGAGAAAAATTAAAGTTGATTGCCGGTTAACGAAACGATTTGCCGGTGATTTGTTGTTACTCATATTCTGCCCCCTTGACCTTGATCAAACCTCATAGTAGTAAACACCTTTGAGACTTGAGTTCTGCGTGTCTTGAATTATGATGAAACTTACAGCTTATATTGCCATTATAAATTAAAATTAATAGATTGCAAATTAATTTTTATACTTTATAAATTTATCGTGATATTATTATATTTATCAGCCCAGGGCAAAAAATTTAACAAGTTCCCACGCAACAATAAGATATTACTGAGGATAATTTTTTATTTAACATGACTGACACAAACGCAGATACTGCTCCGGCTTCACCACACCTGGAAAGGCCCAGAAACAGGTTCTCCATTCCGGCAGAAGGAACCGATAACCTGTTTACTCAATCGTGGTTTCCCATCTGTTTGTCGACAGAAGTTTCTGTGGGAAGCGTAATCGGCAAAGATTTTCTTGACGGCCAGGTCGTGATATTTCGTGGTGAAGATGGTATGGCAAGGGTGTTCAGCGCTTATTGTTTACACATGGGCGCTAACCTTGCCAACGGAAAGGTTAGCGGCAACGAACTCAGATGCGCGTTCCACCATTGGGAATATGACGGACTGGGCCAGTGTATTCGAACAGGTGTCGGCGATAAGCCTCCCGCCAGGGCAAAGTTATTCTCATTTCCCACTGAAGAGCATTGCGGAATAATCTTTGCCTTTAACGGAGTGTTTGCGCTCTATCCGTTTCCTGATCTTTTTGAAGATGGAAAATACACGCCCGATGAGCTTCTGATTTCCACTTTCGAGGATCCTCGCCCTCCCTGGCCGGTCGACCCGTGGTCTATCAGGGGGAACACCCCGGACTGGGCCCATTTCGCGTGTGTACACCACATGAATATTGCGGTTGAAGACAGGCCTGATCCGGAGACTACCTATCAATATGATAAATACACCGTCAAGTTTGATGCCCCGGTTAATCGGCAATTACCCGGTGGAGAGGAAGTCACGCTGGAATATAAAGCACAGATTACCGGGACAACATTATGGCATAACCACGGAACATTCAATGGCCGCTGGCATTTTCTGTTGTCGGCGCTGGGCATACCAAAACGGGGTACAAGTTCGCATTATTACGTGGCTGCGGTTCATAAAGGCAATGGTTCCGACAAGGAGGAAGCCGAAGCACAGGAATTTATTGCTGAAATTACAGATATGTGGGAAACCATGCTGGATGAGGATCATATTATACTCCGCGATCAGCATTATGACCCGGGTTTGCTGACCGAGGCTGATGCATCCGTCGTCAAATTCCTGCAATTTGTCAAGTCATATCCCAGGGCGCATCCTGCCTATCATTTTATGCGATAAAGGATGTATTACCTTTGAACATTCATCTTGATGGATTCTGACAAGTTAAGGCTTTCGCTGATCTGTATCCTGATATATGTCGTGATCGCCGGTTTTGTCACGCAGATCGGCTTGCTCACTGGACCGATAGCAAGCGCATATAATAAGGAAGTCACCTCCGCCACGGCAATTTTTTCATTTCTCACAGGCGGTTTTCTGGCAGGCACCTTTGCTGCTTATTTCCTCCTGGATTATATCAGGATAAAATCCATGGTGCTCGGATATGGCCTGCTTCTTATCATTTCCGTATCAAGCATCTCGTTCATTGAAAATTATTCCGTTTTACCAATATTTCTCGGGATAATCGGGTTTGTGACCGGAATAAGCACATGTATTGCAGGAATAGTCATTGGAAGACTATGGGAAGCCAAGAAAAGAGAATCTTTTTTTATCGGGTTGGATGCAGCTTATAACCTGGGCGGCGTGTTTTTCCCATTTGTAACTACTTATATCCTGCTACGCCAGCTTCCCTGGGCCTATTGTTTATTGGCCGTCGCCGTTTTTGTGGTCATTATCCTGTTCCTTTCATTGCAATCCAGCTTCACTAACATAAACCCTGACAACAATCTGCCGGCGTCACAGGGAAAGGTAGAATGGAACAGCGGCATTGTGATTGCGGGAGTAAGTTTATTTTTGGTTATACATGGTAAATATTCAATAATTTTGTGGTTACCTCAATATGCACAAGATGTATTGGCGTTGGGGCCGGAAGAAGCAGGTAAGCTTATATCATCCGTATTTGGTACGGCCCTGATTGGATCTCTGGCAGGGGTGTATATTGTAGCTAAAATCAGGATTATATATTTTATCTGCTCGGCAATATCGATAGGAGCCCTATGCGGACTGCTGTTTACATTCGCTTACAGTTACGCAACTACCTTGTTGATTGCGGCGACATTTGGTCTGGCTGTGTCCGTACTTTATAACGTATTTGTCGTATATGGATTAAATTTTGTGTCTCAGCCCTCACATAAACACATATCCTTCATCATCGTATCAAGTGGGATTGCGGCAACAATTGCACCTTATTCAAGCAGCGTATTTGTCGAGTGGCTTGGTAATCCTGTTGCCGGCCTGTATGCCGGCTCGCTTTCATACTTCCTTGCATTTTCTGTTTTATTATTACATGTGAATATATATCCTGTTTTATCCGCCCGGGACCAGCGAGTAAATTAAAGAAGCTCTGATCAGTCCTGAACGGGTAGATCCAACTCCCGACAAAAAATTGAAATTGCTTCCTTCATCAGCATATCACCTTCGCTCCTGGTGGCGAGATACGCTACCCTGACCGTGGCATTCCACATGGCGTTAAGAACCGTCAACCTTATCCGTAAGTGTTCATCAGAAATATTGTTTACGAAGCGACGCCCGGACATATGGAAGAGATTTATCCATTTTTGATTCTCATCGTATAACCTTTGTTTCTGACTTCGTTCCGAAAGCAACGCTCCGAATGCCCCATGCAGAAACGGATGATCCTGTATCTCTTCGTAGGTATCCCAAAGCACCACTAACAATGCCGAAGTAAATTCCTCTATATTCCTCGCACTGTCCAGTTTTTCCTGGGCATTGCTGAGCATGATGTTCAAATCGTCATACATAAGGCGCACAATCAATTCTTCCTTATTGGGGTAATACCTGTAAATTGTCGCCGTCGGAATATCAGCCAGACGTGCAATCTGGCCCAGGTTTACTGCAGCAACACCATGTTTGGTGAATAGTTTCGTAGCAACTTTCAATACCTTTTCAACGGTTTGTTTACTCCTTTCCTGCTGTGGGATGAAGCCGTGTTTGGAAGTTGTTTTTTTTCGCCTGGTTTTTTCCATGTGGATTTGTTTTCTGATTTATATAATCTTCAAATTATAATTAAGCCGGTAAAGATTATAAAATATCACTATTTTGTCAGTTTACTGAGTTTAATCTTCTCATTACATTCCGGACCGTTCCGGGCTCATACCGCGATAGGCGCCGGTATGGACGGGTGCGCCTGTTGCACAGGTTATCGGAGATTGCTCTTGAAGATACAGATTAGGACATAAGCTCCAACGCCTTACGAGCGGTTACGATCGGAATTCCCTCTACCTCTCCAAGATCGAGCATATGTTTCTTATCGCCGGAAACTATCAGTTCTGCCTTACCGGCGATTGCAGAAGCCAGGACAGGATTATCTTTTGGATCGGGGGAGACATTTACAACCGGAAGTTCTGTGATGATAAGCGCGCGCGTGGCAATATTCTCCGCAATCGCATCTGCTTCATCGGCATCAAGAAACCTGCGTAACCGAGGCCGTGAAAGAACATCGTAAATCTCGGCAACCTGGGCATCGGAAATTACAAGCTCGATCTCCCCACGTAACCATGCCTGGTACAGCTTGTCGGGAGGAGTATTCCTGGTGATCAGGGCGCTGATCAATATGTTGGTATCAAGAACGACCCGCACGCACGGCGTCCACTTCATCATCTATCAGTTTGAGGATCTCCTGCTGGTCATATCCGGCATTACGATCCTTGACCTGTTGAACAGTAAGGTCAAACACGCGCCGTCGTACTGCTTCATCAACGAAACGAGACAGGTCCCCTTTCTTGCCGCCATTGCGGCCTAAGAAGATTCGGACTGTCCGGTCTGTTTCTTCAGGGATAGATAGATTCCATCGAGTCATGACTTAAATTCTCGCGCATAGGAGTATAAACACTTATACACCTATTATATGGAGTATTATTTTCAGAATCAAGCCACGTGAACTGTTGCGAACCGGATTTACAAATCGCGATTTGCTATCACTCCCCCCAGCACCCTCCGACAAGCCACCGGCAGGTCGGCCATCAAAATTTCGGGCGTCTGATCCAGGCCGATCCTGAGTTTGTACGTAAGACCATAGCTGCTTGAGGAGCCCCGTCCCGGGATCAAACCGCTATAGGCGCCGGTATGGACGGGTGAGCCTGGTAACCGACCAGTTCAAAATCCTCGTAGCGGAAGCCGAAGATATCCTTGACATCGGGGTTGAGCCGCATCTGCGGCGGCGGCAGGGGTTCACGGCTCAATTGCTCGTCCGCCTGGTCCAGGTGGTTCAGGTACAGGTGGGCATCGCCCAGGGTATGCACGAATTCGCCCGGTTTCAGGCCGGTTACCTGGGCCATCATCAGGGTGAGCAGGGAATATGAGGCGATGTTGAATGGCACCCCCAGGAATATATCCGCGCTACGCTGGTACATCTGGCAGGACAGGGCGCCATCGTTGGCGTAGAACTGGAAGAAGGCATGGCAGGGGGCGAGCGCCATCTTGTCGATCTCACCGGGGTTCCAGGCGCTGACTATCAGGCGGCGCGAGTCGGGGTTGGCCTTGATCTGTTCAATAACACCGGAAACCTGGTCTATGGTCGTCCCGTCAGCCGCGGGCCATGAACGCCACTGCACACCGTAGACAGGCCCAAGTTCGCCGTCTTCATCGGCCCACTCGTCCCAGATGGTGACGCCGTGGTCGCGCAGGTAGCGGATGTTCGATTCCCCCTTCAGAAACCATAACAATTCATGGATGATGGACTTGAAATGCAGTTTCTTGGTGGTCAGCGCGGGGAATGACCGGCCCAGGTCGAAGCGCATCTGGTGACCGAAGACGCTCAGGGTGCCCGTGCCGGTACGGTCGGATTTCCGGCTGCCTTCATGACGCACGTGACGTAACAGGTCCAGGTATTGTTTCATTTTAAAGATGTATTGATGATGTTATGGCAGGTTCAGGTAAGTGTTTTTAGACTGTCATCCGCCAGGACGGCGGATGACCAAGCGTACAGGGACGTATTCACAGCGTGTCTAAAAAACACTTACCTGAACCTGCCATGAGCGAAGGCACATAATACTACACCGACCACGATCATGGGAAAAGACAAAACCTGTCCCATCGTCACCCAACCGAAACCAAGATAGCCCAGGTGGGCATCAGGCTCCCGCATAAATTCCACGGCAAAACGGAACAAGCCGTAGAACAGCAGGAACAGTCCCGAGACTGCCATCAACGGGCGCGGGCGGGCGGAGAACCACCAGAGGATGATGAACAGGCACAGCCCTTCAAGGAATGCCTCGTAGAGCTGTGAAGGGTGCCTGGGCAATGCGCCGGCGCCGGGGAATACCATGCCCCAGGGAACATCCGTTGTTTTCCCCCACAGTTCCGCATTGATGAAATTGCCGATGCGGCCGGTGAACAGGCCGACGGGCACGACCGGCGCCAGGAAATCGGTCACCTCGAAGAAGGTCCTGTTAATCCTGCGGCCGTACAGCCAGCAAGCGACAAGGACTCCCAGCAACCCGCCGTGGAAGGACATGCCGCCCTGCCAGACCTTGAACACGTCCAGGGGGTTTCCGAGGTAGTAAGGCAGGTTGTAGAACAGCACAGAACCGAGCCGGCCGCCGATGATAACCCCCAGGATACCGTAGAACATGAGGTCCGCCACCTGTTCCACGGTCCAGCCGAAACGTCCCGTCTTTGCCCGGTAGTGCAACAGCGCCCAGGCGCCGAGGATGCCGGCGATGTAGCTGATGCCGTACCAGCGGATCTGCAGGAACCCCAGGTCCACGGCAACAGGGTCAATATTCGGGAACGTCAGCATGATGGGCTTCTACTTTGTAATGATTATGCGCGCCTGACAGGATTCGAACCTGTGACTTCTGCCTTCGGAGGGCAGCACTCTATCCAACTGAGCTACAGGCGCCTGGATAAGCATTGCATTATAGCGGATAATGCCCGGATGAGCGATCAATCCTTCCCGCCCAACGCGCTTGCCGGCGAGACCAGTCCTTACCTGCTGCAGCATGCGCACAACCCGGTTCAATGGTATCCCTGGAGTGAAGAGACACTGGAGCTTGCCGGGAAGGAGGGGAAGCCCATATTGTTGTCCATCGGCTACTCGGCCTGCCACTGGTGCCACGTGATGGCGCATGAATCCTTCGAGGATGAGGAGACTGCGGACCTGATGAACCGTTATTTCATCAACATCAAGGTGGACCGGGAGGAACGGCCCGATATCGACAAGATTTACCAGACCGCTCAACAACTGCTTTCCGGGCGCACCGGCGGCTGGCCGCTGACCATGTTCCTGATGCCTGATGACCGCACGCCGTTCTTCGGCGGCACCTATTTCCCGCCGGAACCGCGCCACGGACTGCCCGACTTCAAGTCCCTGCTGGCCAGGATCCACCAGGTCTGGCAGGAAGACAGGCTTGCCCTGGTGGAGCAGAACAGCGCATTCATGAAAGCGCTGGAGCAGACCCAGGCAAATGAGCCGTCCGAAGCGGGAGCCGGCCTGGACAGCAAACCGGTGACAAGTTGCGTGGACATGCTGGCGCGCGCGTTCGACCCCCGCGATGGGGGGTTCGGCGGCGCGCCGAAATTCCCGCATCCGGGCAATATCGAACTGTTGCTCAGCCGGCATGCCCTGGACGGCGAAGGCGGCGCCCGGGACATGGCGTATTTCACGCTGGAGAAGATGGCCGAAGGCGGCATTTACGACCAGGTCGGCGGCGGTTTCTGCCGTTACTCCGTCGATGCCCACTGGCGCATCCCGCATTTTGAGAAGATGCTGTACGACAACGGGCCGCTGCTGGGGCTGTACGCGAATGCCTGGCGCAGCAACCGGCGCGATCTGTTCCGGCAGGTCGCCCGGGGCACGGCGGCATGGGTGATGCGCGAGATGCAATCCGGAGAAGGCGGCTTTTACTCTTCCCTGGATGCGGATTCGGAAGGGGAGGAAGGGAAGTTCTATACCTGGGAACCGGGCGAGGCGCACCGGTTGCTGACTGAGGCCGAATTCGATGACTTCGCACCATACTCCAGCCTGGACCGGCCCGACAACTTTGAAGGGCGCTGGCATCTCTACGTGGCGCAGAGCCCGGAGGAGATCGCCCGCCGGTCCGGCCGGGACCTTGAAGAGATAACCCGAAACCTGCACAGCGCCAGGGAAAAACTGTTCACGGAACGGGAACGGCGGGTACGGCCCGGCCGCGACGACAAGATCCTCACATCCTGGAACGCGCTGATGCTGAAAGGCATGAGCGTGGCGGCCATGCGCCTGCAGGAACCTGATTATTACCAGTCTGCGTTGCGCTGCCTCGAGTTCATCCATGCCAACCTCTGGGACGGGAAACGGCTGGCGGCCACTTACAAGGACGGCAGGGCGCGGCTGAACGCCTACCTGGACGACTATGCCTTCACCATTGACGCCATCATCCACCTGCTTGCCTGCCGGTGGTCCGGCAAGTGGCTGGGGTTTGCCATGCAACTGGCCGATACCCTGCTGGAGCAGTTTTTCGACGGGGAGGAAGGCGGTTTCTTCTTCACCTCCCACGACCATGAGACTCTGCTGCAACGGCGCAAGGACTTCACGGACGACTCCATGCCTTCCGGCAACGGCGTGGCGGCCCTGTCCCTGCTCGCGCTGGGGCACCTGACCGGGCGCCGGGATTACCTGGACGCGGCGGAACAGACCCTGAAGTGCGCCTGGGGGCTGCTGCAACGGGCGCCGCACGCCTGCGCCGCCCTGCTGGGTGCGTTAATGGAATACGACAGCCCCGGGCGGGTGATCATACTGCGCGGCGAGGAGGATACTATTACCGAATGGCAGCAGCAGGTGGAACCGTTGCTGGACGTGCGGAGCCTGGTGTTCGCTATTCCGTCCGCGGAAACGGACCTGCCTGACCTGATCAGTGAGAAAAAGACCGACCAGGCGGCAACGGCGTTTATCTGCACGGGCTTCCAGTGCCTGGAGCCGGTCTCCGACCTTGAGGAATTACGCCAGGAATTGGAGTCCTGACGGATTCTTGCCTTATCCCTGGTAGATGTGGCCGGCCAGGGAGATGCGCGTGGCCAGGCTCTCCACTGCCATGACCAGGGAATGGGTCAGCGCGGACTTCTCCGAATAGTCCGCCGGCACCAGGTTCGATACGCGCCCGTCCTCGATGAAGCCCCAGGCCTTGCTGCGTTTTTCCCGGTCGTCGGGGTCTCCGTACACCCCGATGGCGATGCCCTCCCCCTGCTTGACCAGGGAGAAACAGGGGATATCGGTAAAACCGTCCCCCACCATGATCATCTGCTTGATCGGCACCCTGAGCCTGGCGTTGTCGACCTTGCGGTTGACCTCGAACGGCTTGCCGACGTACTCGGGACCGAATATGCCTTTCTGGACATGGAAGATATAGCGGGTCTTGTCGGTAAAACTGATGATCTTGCGGGGGAATTTAATCCGCCCCGCGTCGTCATAGGCGAAGTCCGAGGCCCAGATCTCCTTGAATTCATGGGCGATGGCCGTGTTCCTCAATACTTCGCCGATGCCGGAACTGATCAGGTAGAACTCCAGCGTGACCCGGGAGTTCACTGCGGCGGCAACTTCCCGTAACCGGCCGAATATCGATTCCACCCCCGGGTACAGGGGCAGTTCACGGCCCCAGCGGGCGAGGCTGTCCCGGGTGATCGGTTCGATCTCACCGCCGGTGGATTTCTCGATCATCCGGTACAGGTAGGCGGGCACCGGGTCCCATTCCTCCGCCGCGCTGCCGGTCTCCATCATGGGGCCGACCTCCTGCTTCCAGAAACGGCGCACGTCGAGACCGCGACGCTCCTCCAGGTAGCCGGAGGTGCTGTCCGGCGCCAGGGTGTCGTCAAAATCGAAGATGATGGCGATGATTTCGTGCATCGGGGCTAGTGTAACAAAACCCGGCTACCGGTTCCGTAACCGGGTATCCAGGTGGTCTGCCAGGCGCAGTGAAAGCGCCATGATCGTCAGGGTCGGGTTGGCCCAGCCGCTGGTGGGAAATACCGAGCTGCCCGCCACGTACAGGTTCTGGTAGTTGTGCACCCTGCAATCGGCGTCCACGACTCCTGTTTCAGGATTGGCACTCATGCGCGTCGTTCCCATGTGGTGGTAGCCGCCGATGGGATGAACACCCACACTTAAATCGACCGGCCACTCCAGGGCCGGCTCCTCCAGCCAGCCACTCTTCTGCAACTCTCCCATTCCAAGGCGCCTGAACTCCGATTGCAGCGTATCGGCGAGCACCCTGACCGTCTCCTTATCCTGGGAAGTCAGGCGCCAGTCCAACTCCGGGGATGGCAGACCCAGGATGTCTTTACGGTTCGACAACCGCACCCGGCTGTGTGGATTCGGGGCCTGTTCGGCGCGCACCATAAGTGAAAGCCCGGTGACGCCCGGGACCAGGAGCGCATACTCTGCGGCGGGCCGCAGTTTGCGGTCGAACCAGCCCCGGAGCCCGCGGTACATGTGGTAGAGGCGCCGGCCCCTGCGGTCGGGCGCCAGTTCGCGCGTCAGGTACTGGTAGAGTTTTGTAGTGTAGGGGACGCCTCGACCAGGGTCCTTCTGAAGCTTGAACGTAAGCGCGGAATTGAGTATCTCCTTCTCTCTTTGCAAGGAGGCAGTCGGGAGCAGCGCCGGCGCTACGGCAATGTTGTCTGCAAGATACCTTTTGCGCATCGCGGCCAACAATGCATAGGCATGATCGCTTTCAAGGTAGCCGGCGCGGCCATGCGGGTGTTCCATGAAGTAACGTCCAACCTGGTCGTACCCGTTGCCGATACCGTTTGCCTCGACATCGGTGGAACTGAGCAGCAGCCGGGGGTTTTCTATGCCTCCACAGGCAAGGACGTAGTAGGCGGCGCTGACCCTCCCCTGCCTGCCGCCCAGCGTGCTGAACTTGATATGTTTCACACTGCTCGCATTCGACTCGGCCTGGATATGCACCGCGTTGGCATGCAGGACGATGTTTACGTTTTCATCCCCGGCCAGATCCTTGCAGTGCTTGAGAGCGAACGGTTCCGCGCGCTCATCAAACTGCCAGAAGCGCGTCCTGAGCAGTCTTTCATCGAATGGCGGCTTCGAGGCGCCGATGTCGCGCCAGAGGCGTTCATCATACATATAACGGCCCAAACGCATTATTTTGTGTGCGCTGCGGTAGTAATCGGCCAGCGCGTCCGCGCTGAACGGCCAGCCGCTGTACTCCACCCATTCGCGCCGTTCAAAGTCCATGTCGTCGAGCACCGCACAACGCCCTCCCCAGATTTGGATCGTTCCGCCAAAAAATCTGAGGCGGACGTTCTCCAGCGGATAATAGGTCATACCGACGCTGGCGCCTGCATACAATGACTGGGTGTCCTGCTCGAAATCCTTGCCGCCGGCCTCCAGCAAACACACCGCGTGCCCCTGTTTTGCCAGTTTCCGGGCGAGCGTGATACCGGCAGGGCCTGCGCCAACAATACAGACATCAGCATTCAAGTGCTGACCGTCGGTCATCTCCAGAAAATCACTCAGCAAGTCGGCATATCCTCCATCCGTCAAGTACCTGACATTTTTTGTTTTTCGTGCTCTGACAAGTCCTGGATGGATTTGTTCAGAGCTTCCCCGGTATCACGACATTGTATTGCAGACGCAAGGAGTTTCAACAGGTACAGGCTGTTATAATGGCGGGGTGAACAGCAGGAATATGCCGAAAGTGGAGCTCCACTGGTATCCTATTCCGACCCCACGTATCCGGCGGGTGCAGGAATAACGGATGATTGAAACAGTTTTTTGATGTCCTCGAGGATGATGACGTTGACCGGGATCATGATGAGGGTGATCGTCGTCGCAAACAGGATGCCGAAGCCGAGGGAGATGCCCATGGGGATCAGGAACTGCGCCTGTACCGATTTCTCGAACAGCAGCGGCAGCAGGCCGAAGAAGGTGGTCAGCGAGGTCAGCATCACCGGCCGGAAGCGGACGACGCCTGAATTCAAGACCGCGTCGGGCACGCTCATGCCTTCCGCCTTCTTCTGGTTGATGAAATCCACCAGCACCAGGCTGTCGTTGACGACCACCCCGACCAGGGCCATCACGCCCAGCATGCTCGGGAAGGTCAGTTCGCGGCCCAGCAGCCAGTGCCCCCATACCGCGCCGATGATGCCGAAGGGGATCACCGACATGACGATCAGCGGCTGGACGTAGGATTTGAGCGGCAATGCCAGTAAGACGTAGATGACGAACAGTATCACGATCATGCCCCATTGCAGGCTGGCAAACGATTCGCGCTGTTCTTTTGCCTCACCCTCGAAAGACCAGGTAACTCCGGGATAGCCGGCCAGCAACTCCTGCAGGTACTGATCCAGGTCTGCCTGGAGGACCGTCATGTTGGTCCTGGTCTTGTCGACGTCGGCGGTAATGTTCATGGTGCGTTCGCGATCGATACGCAAAATCGTCGACGGGCCCTTGCCGGGTGTCAGGGTTGCAACGTGGGACAGCGGCACCTGGCGGCCGTCCGGCGTCGTGACCAGGTATTCGTCCAGCGTTGCCGTCGTACTCCTCTCATCCCTCGGCAGCCGCACGATCACCCGTATGTCGTCGCGTCCGCGCTGAATGCGCTGGGCTTCAAAGCCGCGGAATGCCTGGCTGACCTGGTTTGCCACCGCGGCGCGGGTCAGGCCCAGTACGTGGCCCTGCCGGGTCAGTTCGATCTGCAGTTCTTCCTTGCCGTCGGACAGGCTGTCCGAAATATCAAACACCGTGGGGTAGGTGGCCAGGCGTTGTTTAATCTGCTCGCCCGCCGCCTCCAGTGTCTCCAGTGACTGGGCATTCAGTTGAATATGGACCGGGTCGCCGGCATGGATGAGTTCTGCGCGATAGGTCAGCGACTCGGCGCCTGGGACCACACCTATCATCCGGCGCCATTCATTCAACAGTTTAAGCGCGCTGATGTCGGTGACACGTTCATCGGACGGCACTAACTCAATGATGACCTGGCCGTAATTATCGCCGAGAGTCTGGTTATTTCCGGGTCCTCCGCCCCGCGCAATGAGCGCTGAGCCGGTCGTGGATAATATATTGCGGATTACCGGCTCCCCGCCTTCTCCATTGGTATACTTGCGCTGCAGCTCAAAGGCGGCGCCGGTGATGCGTTGCATGTGCCTGTCGGTGACCTGGAACGGCGTGCCCACGGGCATCGACAGGGTCACGGTGGCGACATCCGACTCGATGCGCGGGAAAAATATGAACTTTGCCCAGCCGCTGAGGACCAGCGCCAGCGTCAGCGCCAGGACCCCGAGGAACGCGGCGATGACCGAGTAACGGTTGGCCAGGGAGAAGCGCAGCAGCGGCCGGTAATAATCAACTATGAACTGTTCAAACCCGTCGGCAAACCGTTGCTGAAAGCCGCTGAAGCCTGAGAGCGTTGCAGGCTCACTGCGTATTCTGACGGTTTTCATGTGCGCCGGCAGCACCAGTTTCGACTCGACCAGGGAAAATACCAGGCAGGGGATGACGACGGCCGGTATCGCCGCCATGAAATCGCCCATGCGGCCCTCGACAAACGCCAGCGGGCTGAACGCGGCAATGGTAGTCAGGATGCCGAAGGTCACCGGCACCGCCACCTGTTTGGTGCCCAGGACGGAGGCTGCAAGGGGATCCTCCCCTGCGCGCAGGCGGGTGTAGATGTTCTCCCCGGTGACGATCGCATCGTCGACAACGATGCCCAGCACGATGATGAAACCGAACAGGCTGATCATGTTGATGGTGACGCCGGTGAACGGCATCAGCATCAGCGCGCCCAGGAAACTGGCCGGTATGCCGATAAACACCCACAGCGCCACTGCAGGCCTGAGGAACATGGTCAGTAACAGGATCACCAGGATACTGCCCTGTATGCCGTTGTTGACCAGGGTGCCGAGACGCGCCTTCAGATACTCGGAATTGTCATCCCAGTAGCTCAGGCTGATACCCACCGGCAACGCCGCCTGTCTCGCCGCAATATAGTCCTTTACCTTTTGCGCGACTTCTATGGCGTCCTGGTCCGCGGTCCGGTTGACCCGGATCAGGGCGGCAAACCCGCCGTTGAACCCGGTCTTCAACAGGATTTCCTCAAAACCGTCGTTTACCCTGGCGACATCGGCTACGCGGATGATGCTGCCGTCCGGGTTGGTCTTGACGACGATCTGCTCGAACTGCGCGCGCCGGTAGGCCTGGCCCTTGGAGCGGATGAGAACGTCGCCTCCCTCGGTGCGGACGTTACCGGCGGAGATATCCAGCGAACTGCGCTGCACGGCCTGGGCGATATCCGCCAGGGTCAGGTTGAACTCGCGCAGCCGGTTCTGGGATGCTTCTATACTGATTTCGTATTTCCTGACCGCGTCCAGCCTGACCTGCGTCACCCCGCCGATGCGTAACAGGTCGTCACGCACCTGCTCGGCGATACTGCGGATTTCCCCTTCGCTGTAGTCACCGGCAACGACCACCGAGATGACCGTGTACGTGCGTTGCGCCAGGCTGACCACCGGTTTCTCCGTATCGGCAGGGAAGGTGTTGATGGAATCGACCCGGTTCTTTATGTCGTTGAGCAGCTCCCGCGGCTCATAGTCCGAATCCACTTCTATGTTGACCGTCGTTTTGCCTTCGACGGAACGGCTGGTGATCTGGTCGATGCCTTCGAGGTCCTGGACCGCTTCCTCGATACGGATGGCGACACCCAGTTCAATGTCCTCGGGCGTAGCGCCGCGCAGGGGTACGAAGACAGTGATGATATCGGGCTCGATCTCCGGAAACATGTCCAGCTTCAGCCATGAATTAAGCGAATAAAGCCCGCCGACGATGATGCTGAACAGCAACAGGTTGGCGGCAACGTGGTTTCTGGCGAACCAGTCGATCATGGTTACATGCTGCCCATGGCTTTGGCGGAGGGTTCTTCCGAAGCCATGGCGCGATCCGCCTGGAGCGGTCGCCTGGATATCGCCACGCGCACCCCGGAAGTGACCTGTCCGAGGGGAGTCAAGACCAGCAAATCACCCCCGTCCAGACCGCCGGCGATCAATGCCTCCTCCTGGTTCTGCCAGGCGACATCAATTTCACGCCGCTGCAATACGCCGTCCATGACAACATAGACGTAACCACCCTGGTAAATGGCCTGACTCGGGATCACCAGGGCATCCTGCAGGTTTCTGCCGGCGAGTTCGGCGGTCACATACTGCCCGATCTTCAACGGGGTCTTTCCCTGCGCATGAACCCCGAACGGGTCATCCACCTGCGCGACCACGTGCAACTGCCTGGCGCGGTCATCGATGGTGCCTTCCGTGCGCACCACCCTGCCCTGCCATTCGGCGCCCCTGGACAACTCGGAACGTATCGTGACCCGGGGACCGTCGACGAGTTCTTCAGCGCCGAACCGGTAGTCTTCCGGCAGGTCGATAAAGGACAGGTCGCGATTGCGCAGCGGCAGGCGTATCTCGACCAGGTCGACGGCATAGATTTCCGCCAGCGGCGAGTTCTTGTTGACTACCTGTCCCTGGTCGACCAGCTTGGTCAGCACGCGGCCGGCATAAGGCGCTACGATGTTGGTGCGCTCGAGTTCCAGGCGGGCCTTGTCCAGCGCCGAATCTGCAGAGATTACCCGGGCTTCGGCCGCCAGCAATTGCGGCTTGCGCAACACCAGGGGCGGCGCTTCACCCCGGTTGCCGAGACGGTTCCAGTCTTCCAGCGCCTGGGCGGCCCGCGCCTTCTCCTGGGCCAGCGCCTGCTTTGCGTCCAGCAGGGTCGCTTCGGCAATCTTTACATTGGCCAGATAATCCCGCTGATCGATGTTGAGCAGGACTTCGCCTTTCTCGAAAAAACCGCCGTCTCTCAGGCTGTCGTTGATGGCAGTGATCTCGCCGAAGACCTGCGCTATCAACGTGCTCTGCGTGCGCGGCTGGACCGTGCCGTAGCTTTGCAGGTTTACCTGGTACGGCTCCCGCTCCAGCTTCATCACGTCCACGCTGAGCTGCGGTCCCGTGGGCGCCGCCTGCCGGTCCGCCTGCGGCGGGTTGCGCAGAACCAGCAAGGCCAGGCCGATGAGTACGGCAAGAATGATGATTGGCGTTAATTTTTTCAGTAGCCGCCTCCCAGGGCCAGGTACAAGCTGATCCTGTTCTGTATTAACTGGTTGCGCAGGTCGATAACCCCCGATTGTATATCAAAAGCGCGGCGCTGCGCCTCAAGAACCGTAGTATAGGGGACCAGTCCCCGCTGATACTGTTCAAAGGCCAGGTCCAGTCCCGCCACAGCATTTTTTTCCGAGGCCAGCGTGACCTGGTAGCGGGTCTGCAGAGACCTGTTGCGGCTGAGGGTGTTTTCCACCTCGGAAAAAGCCTGGTACAGCCTGTCCAGGTACAGGTTTTCCGCCTGTACGAGGCGAGCCCGGGCCTGTTCTTCCTGCGCTTTCAGGCGCCCCCTGTTGAACAGGGGCTGGGTCAGGTTGCCCAGCACCGACCAGGCCAGCGCGCTGCCGTCCAGCAGGTTGCCGAGATCCTGCGAAACGTCGTTGCCGGCCGCCACCAAGGTTATGCGCGGGAAGCGCTGTTTATGGGCAATCGCAACAGCCGCGTCACTGGCCAGCAGGTTCATCCATGCCTGTTGCAGGTCGGGACGGCGGCTGATGAGTTCGGATGGGAGACCCGCGGGGATGGGCGAGTCCAGCAGCGGGAGCGTCCTGTCCACGTCCAGCCTGCCGTCCGGGTAATCCCCCAGCAGCAACTGCAGGGTAATGCGGTTTTCCGCCAGCAACTGTTCCTGCCCGGCAATGCGCGCCCGTTCCTGGTCGACGCCCGTCCGGGACAGGTAAACGTCCAGCGCTCCCGTCAGCCCCTGGTTATAGGCATGCTCGATAATGTCCAGGTCTTCTTCAAGGTTCTCCAGCCGCTCGCGCAGCAACGCCAGCTTGTCGCCGGCGCCGATGACGTTGAACCAGGCGCCCGCCACCCTGGCCGCCAGCCTGAGGCGGCTGTCTTCATACAGCGCCTGCGCCGCCAGCCAGTTCAGGCTGGCCTGTTTTTCAACGTCCTTCAGTTTGCCCCAGACATCGATTTCCCAGAACAGATCCATGCCGATTTCAAAGTTGCTGGAGGTCCTGGTAATCCCGAACTGGTTGCTGATGACCCGCCTGCGGGAACCGTCAAGCGCCACGGATAATTCGGGCAAACGCGCCGCGCCGCTGACAATGACGGCCTGTCTTGCGGCTTCGACGTCCCCGGCCAGTTGCGCCAGCCGGTAATTCTGTTCCATGGCCTCGGCCACCAGGCCGCTGAGTTCCGCATCACCGAGTTGCGCCAGCCAGCCGTCCCTGACCGCGTCATATTCGGCCTCCCCGCGCCAGCTATCGGGCAGGTCCCGCTCCCTGACTTCGGGCGAGATGGCGGATACCGCGCAGCCGGCCAGGACCAGAGCCGAGCCCAGGGCCGACAAATATGGCATAAAGGATTTCAAGGTCAGGGATTGTACCAGATCGGGGAGCTCCAGGCGCGTTCCTGTATGGTGGGGGCAACGTCTTCGAACAGTTGTTTGCCTTCCCGCAGGGCTTCCCAGGTGCTCCAGCGGCAGCTCGGGTTTTCCAGTACCCTCAGGTAGTAGAACGCGGGTTGGCGCGGGTTGAAATCCGGATCGCGCCACAGGGTTTTCAACTCAACCGCGCCCTTGTCCGCGCTGACACTGCAATCTCTCAAATCAACGGTCGCGCCGTTGTCCGGGCAGCGGCGGGTGGCCGGGTCGGGGCTCAGGCCGTCGGCGCAAACCACATCGGATACCTGCTCCCTGGTCCCGCCCTGTTCCAGCCAGCCCTTGACGACCTGGACGCGCTGCAGGTTGACCCCCTGCGGGTCTTTCATGGCCCAGATGATGAAACCCGGCGCCGCCTCGGCGCCGGGCGCCGGCAGGTCGCTTCCCATGGTCACTCCTTTGCCGTAGCCCAGGGCGGCCGGGTCGGTATCCGTATCGAGCGCGTCGGGGAATTCCCACCCGGCAAAAAAGCGCACGCTGATGCGTGTGCCGCTGGTGGCAAAGGTTTCCCGGCGTTGCAGCGCAGCGAATATGGCGGCGCGGGTATTCTGTTCCGCCCACACGCCGGCCAGTCCGCCGGATCCCAACACACGGCTCGCCGCGAATTCCTTTATCGGAGGTTGGCCCGCGCGCCGCGCCGGGGTGCCGTCTTCAAACCCGTGATGGCCCTGGTAATTGGACTCGTCGGTGCCGCCGGGCGTGCCGTTATGGGTATCGGTGCTGCCGATAAAGCCAAGCCTGTACGGATTCACGTCCAGTTGCCGCTCCAGTTCCAGGCCCAGTTTCAGGGCGTTGCGCACGTAGTTGCCGGGCGCCAGGCAACCCTGAGACGGGTCACTGCCGGTACAGACCTGCACACAGTCTTCATCCGTGTTTCCTGCCCCGCACAGCGGACGGCGTTCAAACTTCTCGAAATCACACAATTCATCCACTGTGCCCACCCCGGTGTGGCATTCCGATTCACCCTTGGCCTGGATGATCTCCACCAGGGGTTCAGTCCTGCTTCGCAGCTTCGCCCACTGTGGGCTGAGCGGGCTGCCGTCCTCTTTCAAAGCGGGGAACTGCCGGCCGTTGCTCTGGTTGGAATTATGCGGTATCGCCAGGACTTCGCAGGGAGCGGCACAGGTTTCGTGCAACTGCTTCCATAATTGTTCCGGTGTATTCGCCTCAAAAAAACTGACCGGTAAGACAGGAACCTGATCATTCCCGTAAATGACGTTCCTGTGCATGTTATTGCCGTGTGTATTCCCGGTCCACTCGTAACCCACAAAGGTGGTGAACACACCCGGACGGTTAAATTCATGGGCTATATCCTGTAATTCCCGCCAGGTCAATTTTGCCTTCGCCAGGCAACGGGCGGCGTCTGCGCCGCACAGTTCGGGCTCGCGTTGCGGGTCCGGAGACACCACGTCACGAATTATCAAGTCCCGGTATATCTTCTCTATCAGGCGCTCCTGCCCTGCCTCATTCCGGATGTCACGGCAAATCTCCAGTGGGTACGCGGCGCTGGATTCATCGGTACAGAGCGGCAGTTCACCCAGGTACTCCGCATGGTCCGTCACTGCCGTAAAATCAAGGGGCCGGTCTATTCGCACCTCCCTGCCGCCGGACAGGACAACCTCTTCACCCAGGGCAAAACGGTAGGCTTCGCGGGGACCGACACGATTGAAATTGACATAGCTGTCCAGCGACCAGGATGAATGCACGTGCAGGTCGCCGAAGAACGGAAACCGCTGAACGTCTTCCTGCGCGGCCAGCGCCACAGGTAAGAGAAAGAATATTATCCGCAGATTAGCGCAGATTAGCGCAGATGATTTATGAGTTTTTTTCATAAGGATAAATAGCCAAACTGACATGCATAAGCATCTCTTTTTGAGTTTTTTATTGCATAAGTCATAAGCGACGTATAACAAAATAAAATTAATCTGCGCTAATCTGCGTCATCTGCGGATAATTTCATCTGCGGATTATCTTTTCTGCGGATAGCCGGCTTCGAATTCCTCGAAGCGCCGTTCCAGTTCCGCCTGTAATTTGGCTTTTTCGTTCCGGAACATGAATTCCAGGCAGGCTTCGACCTTGTCTTCCTCCAGTCCCTCATCAGCACCGGTCCCGGCGCGGCCGTAATCGCACTGGTCTACGATTTTACCCGTGTACGTCGATTCGAGCAGACTTTCGCCCGGTAGAAAACTGTAGGCCAGGGCGTTGCGGGACAGGTACTTGAGATCGTTATAGCTGAGTTTGTAGGTTTCCACCGCGCGCTGGTATTCGTGGGTCAGGTCGATGCGGGCGACGCCTTCATCGTCCGTGGACAGGGCAACAGGCACGTTGTATTTCATGTACGCCCGGATGGGATGCCGGTCGCCGGTTATGCCCAGGATGGCCTCGCTGCTGGTCAGGTTGATCTCCACCAGGATGCCCTGTTCCGCCATGCGTTGCATGAGTTGCGTTGCCTGCGGGTCATAAAGAATATCGGTACCGTGACCGATGCGCCGGGCGCCGGCGAGGTCCAGCGCCGCCCGGATATGCCAGCCCAGGTGTTCGGGCGGCACCAGGCCCAGGTCAACCTCTCCGGCATGCAGCGTGATGCCGTCCTTCGCCGCAGGGAAATGTCCCGCCAGTTCCCCGATCATTTCCATCTGCCAGCGGTAGTCCCTGAGGGTGACGGGGTTGTCTTCGGGCGCCACGAAGTTCAGGCCCACGTAGCGCGGGTCTTTTTCGATGAGATGGTAAGCCAGCAGGGTCTGGGCCAGCACCTGCGAGCGCGGGAACGTCCGGATCACCTGGGCCAGGTAGCGGACGGTCACGCCGCAACCGGCGTCCGCGTGTTCCTGCCCGCAGGCCAGGACTGTGCGCCATTGCTGTTCAATGGCGTCCAGCTTGAGGATTGTCGCAGCCGCCAGCGCCTCGATCCCGGGGTGACGGATCAATTCCGACAGGGGCCGGCCGGGGTTGAATTCCGCGCCGTCCGCCGCCAGTTGCCGGGCCTGTTCCATGCCCCAGGACTGCAACAGTTCCAGGTAGATCACGTTCTGGCGGGCGGAGCGGGCGCTCGATTCGGCCAGCATGTGGCCTTCGCGGCCGACGCCCGCGGGGACGAAGCGCCGGAACGTCGAGAAAAACTGGTCGTGGCCGGATACTTCGCGCCGTTCATAGTTGCGTATCGAGAATGCGTCGATGATACGGTTCACCACGTCCGCATCATAACGGACAGCGCTGACCGCGGGCCGGCCCGCCTGCGCATCACAGGGCGCAAACGTCACGGAATAACTTTCCAGGTCTATGCACTTGCCGTCCTCGGCGGCCCAGCGGATGTAGCTTTCCGCATAGATGGCGCCGTCCAGGTGATTGTGCAGTTCGCCCCCCTTGGGAAACGCGTACAGGAAATGCCTCAGTAATGCCGGGTCGCGCCGTACTGATTGAAAATACAGCCGGGCGTCCAGTTCCGCGGCCGTGACGCCGCCGTTTCCGAAAATGACGGACAAGACCAGTAGTACGAAACTGAAGGATTGTGCTGATTTCATTTTGCCTTAATCCCGTTTTCCCGTAATCTTATAACAACTACCGAAGGGGACAATAATAAAAAATGCAGTTTCTGATGAGTTTTGTCGGGATGGCAGTGATAATCGGCCTGGCCCTGCTGCTGTCCGAAAACCGGCGCGCGATCCGGTTGAAAACCGTTGTTGCCGCGTTCCTGACACAGGCGGCCATTGCCGCTCTTATCCTCTACTTCCCGCTAGGCCAGGCATTCCTCAACACCATGGTGGCGGGCGTCCAGAACGTGATCGATTACGGCCGCGTAGGCAGTGAGTTCGTGTTCGGCGACCTGGCCAGGGACAATGGCGGATTCTCTGTCGCATTCCACCTGTTGCCGGTGATCATCTTCTTTTCCGCGCTGATGTCCACCCTGTATTACCTGGGCATCATGCAGAAAATGGTGACCATACTGGGCGGCGGCATTCACAGACTGCTCGGCACCAGCAAGACCGAATCCATGTGCGCGGTCGCCAACATATTCATCGGCCACAGCGAATCGCCGCTGGTTATCCGGCCCTACCTGAAGGACCTGACCCGGTCGGAACTGTTCGCGGTAATGACCAGCGGCATGGCAGCCATCTCCGGCGCCATCATGGCGGCCTATGCCGCGATGGGCATCAACCTGGGATATCTCATCGCGGCCAGTTTCATGGCCGCGCCCGGCGGCCTGCTGATGGCGAAAATCATCAAGCCGGAGACCGAACGCTCGGAACAGGATATAGAGCACGTTCAGTTCAGCGGCCCGGGGAAAGTCGTGAATATCTTTGAAGCCATCGGCAACGGCACCATCGACGGGCTGAAACTGGCGGCCAACGTCGGCGCCATGCTGATCGCGTTCGTGGCCATGATCGCCTTGATCAACGGGCTGCTGGGCGGGGTCGGCGGCTGGTTCGGGTATGAAGGGCTGACCCTGCAAGGCATCCTCGGCAAGCTGCTGGCGCCCCTGGCCTGGCTGATCGGCGTGCCCTGGGACGAGGCCGCCGCGGCCGGCAGCCTGATCGGGCAGAAATTCATCATGACCGAGTTTATCGCCTACCTGAGTTTCAGCGAGATCAGCGCTACCCTGAGCCCACACACCCAGGTCATCGCCACCTTCGCCCTGTGCGGCTTCGCCAACCTGACTTCCATCGCCATCCTGCTGGGCGGCATAGGCAGCCTGGTCCCCGAACGGCGCCAGGACATCGCCGCGCTGGGCTTCATGTCCGTGCTGGCCGGCACCTTGTCCAACCTGATGAGCGCGGTGCTGGCAGGCCTGTTCGTCTCCCTGCTGGTGTACTGAGATGGCAACGCCGCATATCAACGCCGAACCCGGGGATTTTGCCGAAACCGTGCTGATGCCGGGGGACCCGCTCCGGGCAAAATTCATCGCGGAAAACTTCCTGGACCAGCCGCGCCTGGTGAATGACGTCCGGGGCATGCTGGGCTTTACCGGCAGCTACAAGGGGCAGGCCCTGTCGGTCATGGGCCATGGCGTCGGCATCCCCTCCTGCTCTATTTATTGCACCGAACTGATCAACGAGTTCGGCGTGAAGCGTTTGATCCGGGTCGGCAGTTGCGGCGCGGTCAGCAAGGAGGTCGGGTTGCGGGACATCATCATTGCCATGGGCGCCTGCACCGATTCAAAGGTGAACAGGATCCGCTTCAGGAACCATGATTTTGCCGCGATCGCGGATTACCGGCTGTTGCAGGCGGCGGTGACCGTCGCCGGGCAGAGGGGGCTTTCCTTTCACGTGGGCAACATCTTCTCCAGCGACCTGTTCTATACGCCGGAGCCGGAGATCTTCGGGCTGATGGAAAAATACAACGTGCTGGGCGTAGAAATGGAGGCTGCCGGCATCTACGGGCTCGCCGCGGAATTCGGCGCCAGGGCACTGGCGATCTGTACGGTCAGCGACCATATTACCAACAATGAGAGGTTGACCGCTGAAGAGCGGCAATCGGGCTTCACGGATATGATCGAGCTTGCCTTGGAAACAGCCGTTTCAGGAGATAATTTTCACGCTTGAACTGGCGCCCAGGCGGGTGGCGCCCGCCTCCACCATGCGGCAGGCGGTCTCGTAATCCCTGATCCCGCCGCTGGCTTTCACGCCGACGTCCGGTCCCACGGCAGCGCGCAGCAGCCTGACGTCCGCCTCGGTGGCCCCGCCATGGCTGAAGCCGGTGGACGTCTTGACGAAACCGGCGCCTGCGGCGACACAGACCTCGCAGGCCCGCAGTTTTTCCGCGTCGGTCAACAGGCAGGTCTCCAGGATCACCTTGACGAGTTTCCCCCCGGCGCTTTTCACTACACTTTCCACATCAAAACCGACCTTTTCCCAGTCTCCCGCTTTAGCCGCGCCGATGTTCATCACCATGTCGATTTCGTCTGCGCCCCGCTTGATTGCCAGACGCGTTTCATAGGCTTTCACGTCAGGCTCATTCACGCCCGCAGGAAAACCGACCACCGTGCAGACCCTGACCGGCGAGTCTGCCAGTTTGTCGCGGGCCAGGGGAACGAAGACCGGCGAGACGCAGACGGAATAAAACCCGTGCTCGATCGCTTCCCGGCACAGCCGCGCCACCTTTTCCGGCGTGGCGTCAGGCGCGAGCAGGGTATGGTCGATGATGCGGGCGATCGGATTCACGGACTCAGAACAGCTTGTCCGTCAGGACGCCGCCGTCGACGACCAGGTCGATACCCGTTATCCACTTGCTTGCGGCAGAGACCAGGAACAGGCAGGCGTTGGCGACGTCCTCCGCCTGACCGACGCTGCGCAGCGCGGCGGCCTGTTTGTAACTGGCCACCCCTTCCGGCCAGCCCTCGTCCAGTCCTTCCCGCCAGATAAGACCGGGCGATACCGCGTTGACGCGGATGTCATGGGCGCCCAGTTCCCTGGCCGCGGCCCGGGTGAACATCACCACCGCACTCTTGGAGGCACAGTAATGGCTGTGCATATCCAGCACGCCGGCGGCGGCAATCGATGCGATGTTGACGACCGCGCCGCCACCTCCCCGTTCCGTGATACGCCTGGCGAAAGCCTGGGTGCATAACATCACGGAACGCACATTGGCATCCATCATCAGTTCATATTCGTCTTCGCTGATGTCCAGAAACGCCGAGGTCGGGTAGACCCCGGCATTGTTGATCAGTATATCCACCCTGCCGGTCTCACTGCCGGCGGCGTCAAACAACCGTTCTATATCGGCCTTGCCGGTGACATCTGCATGGACCGTGCCGGCGCTTCCTCCCGACTGTTCAATCTGCTCCTTCAACGCAAGCGCGCCGGCCTCACTGGAGCGGTAATGAATGCATACGTGGGCGCCTGCCTGCGCCAGTACCCGGCATATCGCCGCGCCGATGCCGCCCGCCCCTCCCGTGACCACGGCCGTGCTGCCGCTCAGGTCCAATAAATCATTCTGTGATTCCGGCATTTCTGATTACTCCGGTATAAAATGGTTCATGTTACATGGTGACATAATTTGTCGGAAAGGTACTGTCGCCCTGCTCCTGTCACAAGTATACTGTTTTGTTTCCCGGAATTTCCTGGCATCGTGAAAAAATTAACCGCCGAAACGTTGACCCGCAAATTAGGGCTCGAAGTCCTGCCGCTTGAAGGCGGGCACTTCAGGCAAACCTACCAGGCGGACGAGACCGTGGCCGTGCCCGCGCCGGATCCGGAACATCCGTTGGTTAAACCGCGTTCCACCGCAATCCTCTACCTGCTGTCAGCGGACCCGGACTCCTTCTCAGCGCTGCACAGGTTGCCGGCGGACGAGATCTATCATTTCTACCTCGGCGACCCGGTTGAATTGCTCCTGCTCAGGCAGGACGGAGAAAGCGAGGTCGTCACCCTGGGCCATGACATCCTGAACGGACAACATGTGCAGTTTGCCGTCCCTGCCGGTGTCTGGCAGGGGTCCCGTCTTGTGCCGGGAGGCGAGTTCGCGCTTATGGGCACCACCATGGCGCCCGGTTTTATCGAGGAAGATTACATTCCCGGAAACAGGGAATCACTGCTTGAGGAATACCCCGACAGGGCTGAACAGATCAGGTTGCTGACACGCTGATACTTGTGGGACCCATGAGACCGCCTTTTGACATAGCAGCCGATCTCGATACGCCGGTATCGGCGTTCCTGAAACTGAAGCCACTTGGCGCACGCTTCCTGCTGGAAAGCGTCGAGCGGGGCGAACAGGTCGCGCGTTTTTCCTTCCTGGGTCTTGGCAGTGTGCTGGACCTGCATCTTGGACCGCAACACCTGACCGTGAACGGCAGGACGAGTCCCCGGCTTTCCGGCCGCGCCGAGGTGCTGGCCGCGTTGCGGGAGGGACTACAGGCTGCGCCGGAATTATCCCCCCAGGTGGAAGAGATCCCGTTCCAGGGCGGCCTGGTGGGCTACGCCGATTTTGACCTGATCCACGAACTGGAACAGTTTCCCGACAATACGATTGCCAGGGATTATCATCCCCGGGCCGCATACATGGCCCCGCGCTCCCTGCTTGTGTTCGACCACCTGACCCGGCGGGTGGCGCTGCTCCACGCCGGGCCGGAATCGGAACGGCTGGCCTTGCAGAAAGAGATCAGCGCGGCCTTACGCGGCCCGGTCCCGGCGCTCACCTCCAGGGACACCTGTTCAATAGCAAAGGCAAGTCTTACCAGGAATGACTATATGCAACTGGTCTATGATGCCAAGCAAAAAATACGTGACGGCGATATCTTTCAGATCGTGCTGGCCAACCGCTTCTCCGGCGAATGTGACATCGATCCATTCACTGTTTACCGGGCCTTGCGCCTGATTAACCCGTCGCCATACATGTACTATATCGAGATAGGCGGCCGAACGATAGCCGGTTCCTCACCCGAAGCCATGGTGAAGCTGCAGGACGGCATGGCGGCGCTACGGCCCATTGCCGGCACCCGACCGCGCGGACAGAACACCGAGGAGGACCGGGAACTGGAACGGGGCCTGCTCAATGATTCCAAGGAGATTGCCGAACACGTCATGCTGGTGGACCTGGCGCGGAACGACCTGGGACGCTTTGCGGCCACCGGTACCATCCAGGTCGAACCTTACCTGTCCATCGAACGCTACAGCCACGTCATGCACATCGTCAGCGGCGTCAGCGGCGCCCCGCGACCGGGCAAGGACGCGTTTGATTTATTCGCCGCGTCCTTCCCCGCCGGCACCCTGGTCGGCGCCCCCAAGATCCGCGCCATAGAACTGCTGAACGGCTTCGAACCGGTACGCCGCGGGTTGTACGGCGGCACGGTAGGCTACTTCGACCATTACGGCAACATGGACCAGGCCATAGCGATACGCACCATCATCTTCGAGAACGGCGGTTACAGCTATCACGCCGGCGCCGGCATCGTAGCCGACAGCGACCCGGCGACGGAATACGAGGAAGTCCTGGCGAAAAGCGGGGCGATGCGCCAAGCCCTTACTTTATCTACGGAAGGTTTTTGAATACATTAACAATGCCGGCAGAAAGACAGCGGGACAGTATTTGGAAGAATGTCGCCAGCCAGGATGGCCGGCGATAAAGCGTACAGGGACGTATTCACAGCGTGTCTGGAAAATACTGTCCCGCTGTCTTTCATCAGCACCATAGTATTTGTAAGAATGTCGCCAGCCAGGGTGGCTGGCGATAAAGCGTACAGGGATGTATTCACAGCGTGTCTGGAAAATACTGTCCCGCCGTCTTTCATCCGACTCATTATAAACACAGATCAACCGTCCCCCTGCGCGACCCTCCCCTGCCACTCTTCCTGTGTGATGATCCCCCCCTCTTTCTCAGCACGCCCCTGGTCCCTGGCCGGCAGAACTCCCTGGATCATATCAATATGCTTCCAGCCCGCCAGCGGCGTCGCACATTCGGTCCTGGGTACGTATTTTGACGGGTCGACCTTCTGATACTTGTGCACGTAACGCGGACAGTTGACAAAGATCTCCGATACCTTGACCCTGACGATCAGGTCCGCCTCCTTGTACAGGTCCATGGCAGGATCATCGTCGTGAAGCGTGGCCTCGCCCTGCAACCGCAACCGGTGCGGGACCTCGAAACTGATGAACAACATGCCGATATTCGGGTTGCCCCTGATATTCCCCATGGACAGGAACATGCCGTTACCGTCGTAGCTGGGAAACACGACAGTCGTGTTGTCCACCACCTTGACGAAGCCCGGGTCGCCGCCCTTGTAGGACACGGTGGGCCTGCCCTTGTGGTCCACCGAGCTCAGGAAGAACATGTCCCGGCTTTCGATGAAATCCTTGTGCGGACCGACCACTTCCGTCTCCATTGCAACTTTCTCGATAGCATCGGCCAGGCGCAGGGAATCAAACTGTTCCTGCAACGCCCGGTGGTTGTCACCGTATAATCGACTCATAATCATTTCCTCGTTGTTTCAGATTTGTTGTTATGCCGTCACCGGCAACAGGCTGTCTTCACCGGCACAGACTTTCTTTATTACCCGGTATGCAATGATGCCGGCGATGATGTTGCCGGCAGCGGCGCCCGCGAACATGCCTGTTATTCCCCAGATCAGGCCGCCAATATACGCCAGCGGCAGGTACAAGGCAATCAGCCTGATGATGATCAGGAACAGGCCGAGCCTGGGGCGCCTCAGCACGTTAAGCGAAACCATGACCAGGATCACCACGGAATGAGCGCCGTAGGTCAGTGGCAATATATAGATGAAGGTATTGATCACCCGGACCACGTCGGGGTCGCTGCTGAACGCGGGGGCTATCCAGGGAGAGAGTGCCATCAACAGCAAATAGACTGCAATTTGAAAGACGATACTGAACTTCAGACAGCCGAACAATGCCCGGTGGGCCCGCTCCCCCTTGCCGGCCCCCAGGTTCTGGCCGATAAACATGGGCAGGGTAGCAGACAAGGCAAAGACAACCATCAGGCAAATTGTCTCAATGCGCGCGCCAACCCCGAAACCGGCAACGGCTTCGGCCCCGAAACCGGCGATCATCGCGGTCATGATGGCCGCGGCAAACGGAGTCATCATGTTGGCAAGCATGGCCGGGACGCCTATCTGCAGCAACTCCTCCCAGTTGTCCCGGATATGGCGCAGGCGCGGCAGGGTAAAGAGCAGGAGTCTTTCCCGTGTTGCCAGGATATATACCGCGACGACGGCAACGGTTGTCGCGGCGATGACACTGGCGAGCGCCGCCCCTTTCATTCCCATTTCCGGGAATGGTCCCGGACCGAATATCAATAACGGGTCAAGCGCAAGGTTCAGCAATGCCATGAGTGTGGACATCGAAGCGGAAGTCTTCATCGCGCCGATAGCGCGGAACGTGTTGCCGCTGATGACCGCGATCATGATCACGGGCAGACCCAGGATCAGCACATACATGTAATCACTGATGTATGGCAACACCTGTTCCGTCGCGCCCATGGTCGAGAAAATGCCTTTGAAGGAAAAACCGACCAGGACGGCGATAATCACCGACAACAGCAGCGCCAGTATCTGCGCGTCGGTCACATAGCGGGCAGCCGCATCATGCCTTGCCTCGCCGATCAGGCGCGAAGTGATCGAACTGATGCCCATGCCTATCCCCAAGCCAATACTGACAAAAATCATGTACATGGGAATGATGAAGCCGATGGCCGCCAACTGGTTCGTCCCCAGCAGGCTGATGAACCAGGTATCGACAATACCCAGCGTCATCATGGCAATGACGCCCATGATCATGGTGCCGGTCAGCCGCGCCATGAGCGGGCCTATCGGCTCGGAAGTGATCCTCCGGGTACGCTCTGTCGATCTGATACTCTTTCCAGGTGATATTGTCATGTTCAGAGTCAAGCAGCGGCGCCAAGACAAGGCGCAGTCCGCAGGGAATGGCGAGTCCTTTTCAAGGACTGCAACGCAGGATTGGCGCCGCTGCTTGGCTCCCTGCGGGCGGGCCGGGAAGCGGTCGCCCGCGGCGTTGCGCCGCTTGGCAAGGACTCGCCATTCCCTGCACGGCGCGCCTTGCGCTCAACCGCTTCCCGACCCGCTGAACATGACAATATCACCTGGAAAGAGTATTAATTAATCAGTCATGCCTGTCCATGTTGTAATCGAAGTAGTCGCGCAGCCTTTTCTCCCAGTATTCCACGCGCCACTCCTCGACCTCGGGATCCTTCCTGGCCTGTTGCAGGCTCTCATAAATGATGGTGAGTGAACCCGAACAACGGGCCTGGGTGAACAAGCAGCGCTGGATGTCCAGTTCCCAGTCCTGCAACTCCCAGTCTGCGACTTGCGCGTCGGGTGCTTCACCGGAAGACTCAGCCGGCGGCTCAGCGCCGTTTGCCGGGTCATTTGCCCAGGCCGGCGTTGCCAGCAATGCCAATGCCAGTGTCAGTAATCTCGTCCTTGCAGACATATCACGCGCAATACAGGATTCAGCCCTATTCAGGCTGGGGCACTATCCTCAGGTAGGGCTTCGGGGCCTTCCAGCCATCCGGAAATTTCTCCCGGGCGGCCTCATCCGAGACTGCGGGTACGATGATCACGTCTTCGCCGTTACGCCAATTGACGGGTGTGGCTACCTTGTGCTGGGCAGTCAACTGGATGGAGTCCAGCACCCTGAGCACTTCGTCAAAATTTCTCCCGGTGCTCATGGGATAAGTAATGATCAGCTTGATCAGTTTGTCCGGGCCGATGACGAACACGGAACGGATCGTGGCATTGTCCGCCGGGGTCCTCTCTTTCGCAGTGCCGCTGGCGTTCGGGTGGATCATGTCGTAGAGCTTGGCCACTTCCAGGTTGCTGTCGCCAATCAACGGGTAGTTGACCGCGTGGCCCTGGGTCTCCTCTATATCGTTCAACCAGGCGTTATGGTCATCGACCGAATCGATGCTCAGGCCGATAACCTTGGTGTTGCGTTTGTCAAACTCCGGCTTGAGTCCGGCCATGTATCCCAGTTCCGTCGTGCAGACCGGGGTAAAATCCTTGGGATGGGAAAACAGGATGGCATAGCCGTCGCCAATCCAGTCATGGAAATTGATCGTTCCCTCTGTGGTTTCTACAGTGAAATTCGGCGCTTCATCGCCAATACGTAAAGGCATGTCATTCCTCCTGCGGGTGCATGTTTTGTTTTTCGGGGTGATTATAGCAAAGTCCCGGAAACTCATTCCACAAATACAGGAAAGCAGTGCGGCTGCCGGAACGCGGGAGTAATCCCCTATCGGTCAGTTATACCTGCAAATCAGTATCGCCCGTTTCGGGGCAGGATAACCTTCGATAGTGAGGCCGGAATTTTCAGGGTCCAGGAAGTCCGGCAGGGACTGCTCGAAGGTCCATTCCGTGGCCCGTTGTTCGGCAGGGGTTGTGACGGAGACATCGGCAACTTCGACGGAAGCGAGTCCAACAGCGGACAGCCAGTCCTTCAGGGTGGTGACGGAGGGGATGGCCCGGATATTCCTCATCATTGCGTAACGCTCCGGGGGTTTCAGCACATCACCGTATTCCTCGTCGATGATCAGCGACTCCAGCACCAGTTCACCACCGGGGCGCAAAAATCGCAATAGATCGCGAATGTGCCCGACGGGGTCGCGGCGATGGTAAATCACGCCCATCGAAAAGACGGTATCGAAACCGTCAACGGGCAATATGGACGCCGCCCCGTCTGCCACCAGGGTCTCCAGGGTGAACGGCAGTATATCGAAGGGGGCTTCGGGCAGGTACTTGGCAATGGTGCGCTGCTGCATGACGTAACGGAGTGTGGGGTCGGTTCCGACTACCCGTTTTGCGCCGGCCCCCAGCATGCGCCAGCCGTAATAACCGTTGCCGCAACCGACGTCCAGCACGGTGCGCCCGGACAGCGGGGCAATCCTGTCCTGCAGGCGGCGCCATTTCATGTCGGAGCGCCATTCCGCATCGATCTCCAGGCCGAACAGGTTGAACGGACCCTTGCGCCACGGCAACAGCCGTTGCAGTTGCCGGGTCATGGTGTCACGTTGCGATACGCTGCAGTCCGTCGCGGCGCCTATGAGGATTGTATCCGTATCAAGGTTGACTGCCGACGGGCTGATTTCAGGCAAGCCGTTGAATGCGTCAATCCAGTCGGGAAAATCACCATGGCTTGCACCGTCGTAGAAGCGCGCCAGGCGCGCGGGAAATATCCTCAAGTTACCGTCAGGCCGTACCGATATGCTGTTCACCACGGCTCTCCGCCAGTTCGACCTGGCGCTGGCGCTCACTGAAGCGCAGCCGTTGTTCCGGGGTCAAATCATCATGGCAGCGCGGGCAGGATACGCCCGGCAGGTATTTTTCCGAGGCCATGTCATCCTGGCGCAACGGCCGGCGGCAGGCGAAACACTGCTCAAACTCTCCCTCCGCAAGTTCATGGTCGACGGCGACCCGGCTGTCGAAGACAAAACACTCCCCCTCCCAGCGGCTGTGATCGCGGTCGACTTTTTCCAGGTAGTTCAGGATGCCTCCCTGTAACTGCAGGACTTCCCTGAACCCCCGGGACAGCAGGTACGAGGAGGCTTTTTCGCAGCGGATACCCCCGGTACAGTACATCGCGACCCTGCTGTGTTGTTCCGGGTTGAGGTTTTTCTCAACGTAATCCGGAAACTCGCGAAACGTCCCGGTATTCGGCGCCACGGCGTTTTTGAAACCACCGATACCGGTTTCATACTCGTTTCGAACGTCCAGCACCAGTGTATCGGGACGGGAGATCTCCGCATTCCAGTCTTCCGGTTTCACGTACTCGCCCCTGAGCTGTTCCGGGTCAACACCCGGTAAGCCCAGGGAGACGATCTCCTGCCTGAGCTTGACCTTCATGCGGTGAAAAGGGGCCCCGGCGGCGAGTGACTCCTTGTGCGCCAGGTCGGCGAACCGCGGTTCCGAGCGCAGGTAGTCCAGGATACCGTCAATACTTTCCCTGCGCCCGGTGATAGTACCGTTAATGCCTTCGGGCGCCAGCAGCAAGGTCCCCTTGAGCCGCAGTTCGCGGCAGCGCTCCAGCAGGGGCCGTTTCAGTTCGCGGAAATCCGGCAGCCCGATAAACTTGTATAACGCAGCAACGATAAAGCAATTTTCAGGCATATTCATATTTTATCCGCAGATGACGCAGATGTAATACAAGGTTTTAAACAAGTGAATATTATATTCTTAATCTGCGTTAATCTGCGTCATCTGCGGATATATATTCAGTGCCTGTGGGCAACGCCTGCACCGCTGGGAATCCGCACGTCATCCACCAGGGCCTTTACGTGCTCGGGAGTGCGCGCGGTAAAACGGCTGACCGTGAAGGCGACGGCGAAATTGATCAGCATGCCCATAACGCCGATACCCTCCGGGGATATTCCCAGCCACCAGTTATCGGGGTTGCTGGCGGCGGGGTTGACGAACTTGAAATAGACAATGTATGCAGCGGTGAACAAGAGGCCGCTCAACATGCCGGCGATGGCGCCCTCCCGGTTCATATTGCGCACAAAGATGCCAAGGAATATGGCCGGGAACAGGGATGCAGCGGCCAGGCCGAATGCAAACGCGATCACCTGGGCGACGAACCCCGGCGGGTTGATCCCCAGGTAGCCGGCGAAGCAGACGGCGGCAGCCGCCGCGATACGGGCGTAGAACAGTTCCTGCTTTTCGTTGATGGCGGGCATCAAGGTCTTCTTGAGCAGGTCGTGGGAGATGGAGCTCGATACCACCAGCAACAAGCCGGCCGCGGTGGATAACGCCGCAGCCAGCCCGCCGGCCGCCACCAGCGCCAGCACCCAGGGCGGCAGATTTGCGATTTCCGGGCTGGCCAGCATCATGATATCGCGATCGACATAGACCTCGTTCGTGTTGTCCTGCGGGACATTCCCGACCAGCTTCTGGCCGTGTTCGCCCCGCCCCTCCGTGAACGCCGGCGCGCCCTCGAAGGCATCACCGGCGGCATACTGGATCACGCCGTCCTCATTTTTATCCAGCCAGGCAATCAAACCGATGTCTTCCCAGGTCTTCACCCAGGACGGCGCTGCCGTATAGGCGGTGTTGTTCACCGTGTCGATGAAAGTCAGCCGGGCGAAGGCGGCGAGCGCCGGCGCCGTCGTGTACAGCAGGGCAATGAATACCAGGGCATATCCCGCGGACTTGCGCGCATCGGACACCTTGGGCACGGTAAAGAAACGCACGATGACATGGGGCAGGCCGGCAGTGCCGGCCATCAGCACCAGGGTGATGGTAAATACGTCAATCATGCTCTTGCTCCCATCCGTGTAGGGAACAAAACCCAGGTCCACCAGCACCCGGTCCAGTTTTTCCAGGACCCTCAAACCCGACCCGTCCAGCACCTCGGAGGAGAGGCCCAGTTGCGGCACCGGGTTGCCCGTGACCAGCAACGAGACGAAGATCGCCGGCGTTATATAGGCAAAGATCATGACGCAATACTGCGCCACCTGGGTGTAGGTAATGCCTTTCATGCCGCCCAGCACGGCGTAGAAAAAGACCACCGCCATGCCGATAAACACGCCGGTGGTGATTTCCACCTCCAGGAAACGGGAGAACACCACCCCCACCCCGCGCATTTGCCCCGCCACGTAGGTAAAGCAAATGAACACCAGGCAGATCACGGCCACCACGCGGGCGGAATGGGAATAATAGCGCTCGCCGATGAAGTCCGGCACGGTGTACTGGCCGAACTTGCGCAGGTACGGCGCCAGCAACAGCGCCAGCAGGACGTAACCGCCGGTCCAGCCCATCAGGTAGACCGAACCGTCATAACCGGAAAAGGCGATCATGCCGGCTATGGAAATGAACGAGCCGGCGCTCATCCAGTCCGCCGCGGTGGCCATGCCGTTGGTCAGCGGGCGCACGCCGGCGCCGGCCACGTAGAAATCCTTGGTCGATGCCGCCTTGGACCAGATGGCAATCCCGATGTAGAGGGCAAAGGTCATGCCGACCACGATGTATGTGAGCGCCTGTGTCGTCACGGCTGCTCTTCCCGGCGTTTGTTCCCGGCATCGTCATCATCCACGCCGAACCTGCGGTCGATCCTGCCGATGAGCGCCACGTAAACGAATATCAGGATCACGAACACGTAGATGGACCCCTGCTGGGCCCACCAGAACCCCAGCTTGAAGCCGAACAGGCTGAACCGGTTCAGCCAGTCCACCAGCAGGATGCCGAAACCATAGGAGACGGTGAACCAGACCGCCAGCAATATCAGCAGCAGACGGACATTGGCGCGCCAGTAGTCCCTGACGCGGTCCTCCGTCAATACTTCTTCATCATGGGAACCGTGCGCCGGGAGGTTGTCCGCGCGGTGGTGATAGACCTCTACATTACTGTTATCGTTGTCCGGTGTATTCTGCATTCTTCTAATCAATGAATTCAGGTTTTCTTTTTTCCATGAAGGCGCTGATGCCTTCCCGGGCGGCTGCGGTTGCGGCGCTTTCGGCAAAGGCGGCATAACCCAGCTCCAGCGCTTCGTCCAGGGACGCGGCGGCCGCCGCGTCGCTGACAGCCTGGCGGATTACAGCGGATACCGCGGCGCTGATTCTCTGTCCGTTGAAGCTGCGCGGTTCATCCCCCACTGCAGGCGGCGGAGCAATACTGACGGGCGCATCAGCCAAGCCGCGCCGTTTACCTGCCAGTTCACCGACCCGTCTGATCGCATCGGGAAGCAGCGCCTCATGGGTGTCCGCCAGCCTGTCGATGACCTTCAATCCGAGCGCTGCCGTTGCAGTCATTTTTTCAGCCCTGAGCAGCATACCATGAAACGCGGGCGCGGCGTCCGGCCAGCGCCGGTAGGGGATTACCATGCCGCCGATACCCGGCGCTATGCCCAGGGTGATCTCCGGAAACTGCAACCACGCGTCTTTCACGGCGACGATTCCATGGCAGCGCACGGCCAGTTCCAGGCCGCCGCCCAGGGCCATGCCGTTCAAGGCTGCAACGACCGGTTTGCTGCAGTTGTCGAGGTAAACCAGCAACCTGGAGCATACCCGGGCATACTCGATGCATTGTTTCCTGTCCCCCAGCATCGAGGGGAACCTGCCGATGTCGGCGCCGGCGGAAAATGCCGAGACGCCGTAGCCGGTAATGACGAACCCGGTGGTGTACGGGTCGTCCTCATACTGTTTCAGCAGAGCCAGGATTTCGTCAGTCATTTCATCGTGCAGCGCGTTCAATGCCTCGGGACGGCGCAGGGTGATGATCTTCACTCCGTCGAGTTCATCGACCAGGATGAACCGGTGGAAGTCCTGGTAGGCGCGCAGGGGCCGCTGCGCGCCCGGCATGCCGGGTCTTTGCGCGCAGAATTTATCCAGGATACGCGTACTCTCCTTATCACCCAGCGCGCGCATCAATTCCAGGGGCCCCTGCCTGAAGGCAAAGGCAAGCCGGCAACCCAGTTCCAGGTCCGAGGCGGCGCCGATATCGCGGTCCAGGATGTCCACGGTCTGTGAGAACAGCACTCCCAGCAGGCGATCGCGGATTTCCGCGACTACAGCCTGTGGCGCGTCCATGTTTTCCCCGGGTTTTATGGTCAACCACTTTCCTGTCTCATCCCATTTTTGTCCCTCATTTTCAGATTGCGGGTGTCCTGAATTATCTCTCCCGGTTCCCTGTCCCCTGTCTATTGCTTCCTGGAAAACAGCGGCGGGCAGGTAGTGGTCGCCCTCCAGTTCGGCCTGCAACGAGTTGGTCTCGATGATGATCGGGTTGCCGTTGGACATGTTCAACACAAAGAACGGGCCGGCGTGGACGTAACTGCCCGCCGCGTGATCGACCTGCGCCGGGGTAGCGCCGGCGAGCAGGAATCCGGCTTCGTTACACCAGTTATCGAAGATCCGGTCGAGCATGAAGCAGACTACGTCGCGGGTGATCATCGGCACTTTTCCGGTCATGTAGAACAGCCGGCGCAGGCGCCGGATAAATCCCGGATCGGCCTGTTCCCAGTCGATCACTTCGACGACCGGGTTGCGGAAGGCCGGCGCAAAGAAATGGGTAACGGTGGTCCGCCCGGGATGGCGCAGGTGTGAGAATAACGAGTGCGCGGGAATGGAACTCGTATTCGAGGTGATCATGCAATCCCGACCGGCGATGTCTTCCACCCTGGAGAATATCTGTTTCTTCAGTTCAATGTTTTCCGTGGCGGCCTCGATAACCCAGTCGCATCCGGCCAGGTCGTCGTAATTTACGGAAGCCTTGATGTTCTGCCGTACGCCTTCCGCCTGCTCCGGTGTCAGTTTCCTCCTGGCCACGCCCTTGTCCGCATAAGCGTAGATCCTGCCGACGGCGCGGTCCAGGGCATCCCGGCTGATATCTATCAGCACCAGGTTCAGGCCCGGGATGGCGCTTTTCAGGTAGTAGCCGATGTCCGGGCCGATGGTGCCGGCGCCGATGATGCCGATACGGCGCGGCATTTCCCGGTCCGGCTGGATCAGGGCGGGGTTGTTGTACTGCGGCACGTTGCGTTACCCGTTGTCTTCTGCCCGGTTTGCCGTTTGAGTCAGGGCGACCTTGTCCACCTTGCCTACCACGGTCTTCGGCAACTCCTCGCAGAAACGGAATTCCGCCGGGATCTTGTAAGGCGCCAGGTTTTCCCTGCAATAACCCTGCAGTGTTTCCGCATCCGCGCCGTTCCCCGAAACAGGTACGATGAACGCTATCGGCAACTCACCCCGGTAAGCGTCCGTCCTGCCGACCACGGCTGCTTCCTTCACGCCCGGGTTCCGGTGCAGGACTTCCTCGATCTCCCGGGGGAAAACGTTATACCCCGACACCAGCAGCATTTCCTTTTTCCTGCCGCGGATGTACAGGTAACCGTCCTCGTCCAGTTCGCCGATATCGCCCGTGTACAGCCAGCCGTTGCGCAACGCCAGGGCCGTTTCCTCCGGCCGGTTGCGGTAACCGCTCATCACCTGGGGGCCGGCTACCCGGATTTCACCCTTTTGCCCGGTTTCCAGCACTTTCTCGCCGGTCTCCAGGTCAACCACCTGGATCTCCGTTTGCGGCAGGGGGATGCCGACCGAGGTCGGTTTCCTGACCCCGTTAAGCGGGTTGAACGATATCACCGGCCCCGCCTCCGACTGGCCGTAACCCTCGAGTATCGGCGTGCCGGTGATCCGCTCCCATTGCTTCAGGACGTTTCCCGCCAGGGGCGCCGACCCGGAAGAGGAGACATACAGGCTGGAAAAGTCAGTGCCGGCAAAGCCCGGGTAATTCAGTAGCCCGGTAAAAACCGTGGGGCTGCCGGCGAACACGGTGATCTTCTCATCGACCAGCGCGGCAAGCACCTCTCCGGGATGGTAACGCGGCAGGATCACCAGGCTTCCGCGCCGGTAAACCATCGCATGCAGGCACATGGACACCGCATAACAATGGAACAGCGGCATGATGCACAACATCCGCTCCACGTCGTCGCGGGTGGGGAACAACGCCTCACGCTGGCTCAGGTTGACGGACAGGGAATGATGGCTGATACGGGCGCCCTTGGCCCTGCCGGTGGTGCCGCCGGTGAATTGCAGGGTGGCCGGGTCGCCGGGTTCCGGCAGGTCGTCCAGCGCGTCGAGATCGGCGCGGTCGCGCCATACGGTCAGGCGGTTGCCGCTGCCCACGGCAACCAGGTGTTCAATTTGTCCGGCGCCGGTCGCAAGCGTCCCGACCAGGCCCGCCAGCGCCTCGTCACAGATTATGGCGGATACCCCGGCATCATCCAGCATGGGCTGCAGTTCACTCTGCGTGTAAACAGGGTTCAGGGGCACCGCTTCGGCGCGCGCGGCATGGACGGAATACATGGCGATACACACGTCGATGGAATTGCCCATCAGCAGCGCAACCCGGCGCCCGCCCAGGCCGAGTTGCCGGAGTTCCAGGCTGAAGCCGGCCACGCAACACAGGTATTCCCGGTAATTGAGCCGTTCCCCGCCCAGCGCCAGGGCTTCCCGTTCGGGGCTCCGCGCGGCCGCGTCCGCCAGCGCGTGGACCACGGTGGGGAAGGCCACGGGTAATGGTTTAACCCGCATTGTCAATCCACGCGTATGACGACCGCCATGGCGCTGTCGCCGGCCGCGCAGCCGTGGAACAGGCCGTAACCGCCGCCCAGCAGTACCAGTTCCTCGATAAGTTCTATGACCGCGCGCATGCCCGTCGGCCCCTGCGGGTGCCCCCAGATCAGGGAACAGCCGTAATTATTCATGGTCATGACGTCTATACCCATTTCCCTGGCGAAAATGATGTCGTTGACCGCGAAGGGATTGTGCGACTTTACGGCCTTGACGTCATGTATCGTTATTCCCGCCCGGTCCAGGGCACGCCGGCTTGCCGGGATGGGCGCAGCCGGCATATACGCCGGCTCCTCCCTAGCCTGGCCGTAGGCGACGATGCCGATCCTGATAGCCGGGTCGGCGCTCAGCGCGCGGGCCTTGTCCGCGGTGGTGATGATCATGCCGGCATTGCCGTCGGCCGGGTGGGTCTGGCCGGCGTAGGTAACGGTGCCGCCCTCCTGCACCGGTTCCAGGCGGGCCATTTTTCCGGCGCTGGTCGCAGTGATGCCCTCGTCTCCCGTCAGGGTGGAGCGCGTCTTCCTGTACTTCTTGTCCGGCACCTTCAGCGGCAACAGCATGTATCTCTGCTGGAAAGAGATACCATCCTGCAGTTCCAGGGCCTGTTGATACTGCCGGTAGCGCTGCAGCGCAACCTCGTGCTGCTCGGCGGTGGTTACGTTCCACTTCGCCGCGCAATTCTCCGCGGTACGGGTCATATCGCACTTCACATACGGGTCCTGGTTGAAATTGCTCATCACCCAGTCTTCGGTCTGCCCGGTGCCCCCGGGTCCCAGGGGGTCCGGATAGTACAGGTGCGGGCCGTTGGATATCCGGTCCGCGGTCAGGGCCAGCGCGCATTCGGCCTGGCCTGCCTGGATTTCCCGGGATGCGGTCGCCATAGCCCGGGCGCTGGTGGCGCAGGCCTGGCTCACGGTCGGTCCGGCGACATGTTCCATGCCGGCCATGGCCGTCAACCAGGGCAGGCCGTAAAAACAGCTCTTCTGCGGGATGGTCATCCCCAGCACGCCGTAATCGAACTGGCTGCCGTCCAGGCCCCGGTCGGCGAGGGCGCGCCGGGTGACATGGGCGGCAAATTCCATGCTGTGCAGGTGGGCCAGGCTGCCCTGCCACTTGGCAAACGGGGTGGTCCAGTAGCCACCGTAGGGTATGCAGGTTTCCATCATGGGACGTAATTTTACCCGATTGCCTTATCGGAACAACCGGCACCCGGTATCTATCGTATAATGTCCCGTTGATCATGCCAGAGGCTGACGGAGTTGGAATATGGGTAACAAAATCAAGGTCATCTTCCCGGTGCCCCTGAACGAACACACCAGGGAGTTGATTGAAAACCAGATACCGGCGGAGTATATCCGCCCGGAGTTCGACGTGGAGTTCGTCGGTTCGAAACGGCTGATGTCGCTGGCGGACAGCTATTACGATACCTATATCATGGACACCATCGTGATCGAGGCCGGGCTCAGGGCCGAGGAAGAGGGCTGCGCCGCGGTCTGTATCAATACGGTCAGCGATTCGGGCCTTTACGCGCTGCGCTCGCGCCTGAATATCCCGGTCATCGGCCCGGGACAGGCATCGTTCCACTTGGCCGCCACCCTGGGTCACCGGTTTTCCATCCTGACCATGTGGCAACCGTGGCTGGCATTATACCGCAAGACCCTGAAGGAATACGGCCTGGAGCACAAACTGGCCTCCATCAGGCATATCGACACCCGCCCGGACGTGCAGGAGTTGCTGACCGGAAAGGAAGAGGTGGTGTTCGAGAAGCTGAAGCAACAGGGGCTCAGGGCAATTGAAGAGGACGGCGCCGATGTCATCATCCTGGGTTCCACCACCATGCACCAGTCCCACCGTTTCCTGCGCGACAACCTGCCGGCGCCCGTCATCAACCCCGGCGTGGTGGCCTACAAACTGTGCGAAGCCCTGCTGGAGATGGGGCTGACTCACTCCAAGCAGGCATTTCCTTCTCCGGAAACCATTCAGGATGAACTGCTGTTTTAAAGTTTAGAGTGACCCGCCATTGCTGTGAATCGTATAGATTACAGCCCGTTCAACTCTCACCGGCGAGCAGTGAGGTCAGTTCAACATTCGTAAGACCCGCTTCAGCAGCCTCCCTGCCGATTCGGTCCATTGTCTGCGATAAGCGATCCCATGCAGCGCCTCTGAGGCGCTCATACTGGTCAACCGACATCATCACGCCAACTGCCCTACCATGTTTCGTAATACAGACCGGCGACTGCTGGGTCGCGTCCAGTAACTGACCAAACCGGTTTTTGGCTTCTTTTGCAGCAATTTCTCTCATCTGTATGGGGACGGATAATATGAAGACTGACCAGAATTGTCACTCAGCCGTCAACCAAAGGCGTAAAATCCTCGCTGCTGATGGGTACGTGGCGTTCCCAACGCCCATGTACCTCAATTAAAACCCGCTGGCTGGATGGCGCAGGTTGGGGGTTTACCCTTACAACCCGGGCCGTATATTCCGGGGATTCGTTCATGGCCGCAGCCAAATCCCCTACAAGATAACGCGGCGCCCACCCGATCATGTAATAGTCTGTCGTCTGAATCTGTACCGCCAGCCTGGTCGCCGGATTGGTCAGTTCCAATGTCAGGTATAGCTTTTCACCTGACTTTAATTCATTGACACGTGTTTGAGCAGCATCACTGACACGCTGCCAACCGTGCAAAAAGAACCGGCAGGTGAATTGTCCGGTATCATCCTTGTCGATTTTCGGAAAAACCTCGTAAGCGTCTGTTACACGCTGTCCTCCATTTACCGACAGAATCTGGATAGGATCAGCCTTCCCAGGGCAACCAAGATTGTGAAGATAATCAGAAAAATCCGGTCTTTTCTGATTCATGACCCGATTCTGAAACAACGGAAATAAATGTGAGGACTGATAATCCTCCTCCAGGGAGGGAAATTCCAGGAGTAGAGGAAACCCTGCTTTTTCCTGCGCGCGCTTCGCTCCCCCGATATAGCGGAAACGATAGGAGGGACGTTCAAGGTCGGCATCAAGACGCCCAATCGGAAACCATGCGCTGCTGCGACCCCTGTCCTGCCAGGCCAGAAATAAGGTTCGTTCGTTCATTGGAATAGTTGACGTAAGCAACCGAGATTCTAACACAGCAACGTAATAGCAAATTTCCTTGCAGATGTGTTGCTATTGCTGTTGACAAATTCGTATCTATACATGATACTTTGTGTACGACTCACCCCTTGCCAAGTTTTCCTGATATTGGCTTGGGGCGGAAAAGCCGCCTCTGAGGCGGTTTTTCCATTTCCAATACAGGGAAAGTATGATGAAAACAATTATTTATGTCGATGGATACAACCTGTTCTATGGTTGCTTGAAGCATAGCAGGGATAAATGGATGGATATCCATAAGTTGTTTTTCGAGCAAATACTGATTCCACAAACCCCTCAAACAAAGCTGGTTTCCATTAAATACTTTACCGCTGACATCAAAGCAAAAGTGGCTCCGCGAGGCCAGACATCGTGGATTGCTCAGCAGACTTATCTTCGGGCACTGCAAATTCTTTATCCCCAAAAGATTTGTATTATTAAAGGCTACTACAGTCTTGAAAAAGCCAAGCTATTAGCCTACCAACAACCCCTTGATAAGGAACAACGGCTGGATGTCTGGAAGCTGGAAGAAAAACAAACTGACGTGAATATCGCATTAGAGGCATACCGGGATGCGAGCAAGGGAAACGCAGAACAACTTGTCTTTGTAACAAATGATTCGGATATTGCGCCAGTATTAGAGGCAATACGAGAAGACTTTTCCGACAAATTGAAAATTGGCGTGGTATTCCCAATCCGTACATCGATTGATAAAGGGACTCATAGGCCTGCCAATAAGCAGTTGAGTAGGCTCGCTGACTGGACACGTCGTCATATTACAGATAAGGAACTTGCAGCTTCCCATTTACCCAATCAAGTACCAACTCGAAAAAGACCAATTGGTAAACCTGAGTATTGGTAACAGACACTACTTACTGGATTCCCGCTTGCGCGGGAATGGAAAAATAAGATTTTCCAAGGAATTACTCATTATTTTCTCTCCCGCCAGTCTGTCGATTGCTCGAAGGCATGGGCGGCACGGTAGATGGTCTTTTCGTCATGATAACGGCCTACCAGCATCAGGCCCACCGGCAGGCCGTCGACCTGGCCGCAGGGGATTGAGATGGCGGGATGGCCGGTGGCGTTAAACTGGCAGGTGTTCAGCGTGTTGCCGAAGGCGGTTTGCATGATCTGGTCGTCGCTTGCGTCATCCAGTGACTCCGGGTTCTCAGCGGCCGTATCGACCAGCGTGGGCATCAACAACAGGTCGTATTTCCGTAGCGGCTTATCGTAGCCCGCCCGTAGTTTCCGCACCAGGTTCTTGGCCCTGGCGTAGTAATGACCGTCATACTTCTCCAGGTGGCGGCCCAGCAACAGGATCAATGCCGCGTTGATCGGCATGTCATGGTTGCGACGGGTCCAGTCCCGCATTACTTCATACATCGCCGGCGAATAAATGTCGTCATGGTTAAATCCCACTCCGTTCAGCTTCAGGGTCTGCCATAAGCCATCCGTGACGACCGCCCCCCAGATCGCCGGGCCGGTCAGGTGTCCGGGGATGGAAATTTCCTCCACTGTCGCCCCCAGGGAGGCGAAGTGTGAAGCGGCGGATTTCACGCATTGATCAACTGCCGCCGAGGAAGACGGCCAGCCGAAACCTTCCTTCAACACGGCGATCTTCAGCCCTGCCGTGGTTTGTCCCAGGGCGCTGGTGTAGTCCGGCCTGTTGCCTTCCCCGGCATCGGCCATGACTTCCAGGTACAGGGCATTATCGGCAACGTTGTCAGTCAGGGGACCGATGTACTCAATAGACGCCTCTATGGGCACGCCGCCGCTGAAGGGCACCACGCCCCGGGTCGCTTTCATGCCCACCACGCCGGTCCAGCTTGCCGGGATGCGCACTGAACCGCCCTGGTCGGTGCCCAGGGCCATGTCCACTTCGCCGGCCGCGACCAGCGCGGCGCTGCCGGAGGATGAACCGCCGGTGGAATAACCCGGTTTGCGGGGGTTTTGCACGATGCCGTCGATGGAAGTGGCGCTGCCGCCCGACAGGCACAGGTATTCGCACACGGTCTTCCCGGCTATCTCGGCGCCGGCGTTGAGCAGCCGGTCAACCACCGTCGCATCGAAATCGGCAACGAGGTCAGCCAGGACATCCGAACCGTTTGTGAGTGGCAGGTCTGCGACGAAGATATTGTCCTTGACCGCGACCTTTCTGCCGAGCAAAGGGCCGGATGCCGCGCCCTTGATATGGCATTTCAGCAACCAGGCGCCGTAAGGGTTTTCGCCGGCCTCGGGATAGTGATAATCCCGTCCGTCGTATGCCGATACAGGCAGTTCGTCCTTAACGCTATCGATAAATTCATAACCTTCAGCTATAGGCTGCATGTACTCAAGCAGTGTCTGCGCCCGGTCATCGTCCAGCGTCAGGTTAAGTTCAGCGGCCAGTTGTTTCAGTTCATTGCTGTCGGGTAGTTTGAAAGTCACGGATCAGTTCCTCCATTCCGCAGGCATTTGATTGCAGTAATTGATTGCAGTAATTACTTTACGAGTTAACCATTACAGGTTAATAATATGTATCGTGGAATTATGCAAGTACCCGCTTGAGAAAGAAACGTGAATAATCCTACCAGCCACGTCGATACTTTCGTCAGGGATAACCTGCCGCCGCCTGAGTTGTTGCCCGAGTTCCTGTTCACCACCGACGAATTGCAGCTCCCGGCGCGCCTGAACAGCGCGGCGGAGTTGCTCGATAAAAAGATCGGCCAGGGCTACGGCGCCAATAATGCGATACTGACGCGCAACGAGACCTGGAGCTACCAGGACCTGTATGAGAAGTCCAACCGCATCGCCAACGTACTGGTCGATGACCTGGGCCTGGCGCCGGGCAACCGGGTCCTGCTGCGCGCGCCCAACAACCCGATGCTGGTCGCCTGCTGGTTCGGCGTGGTAAAAGCCGGCGGGGTCGCGGTCGCCACCATGCCGTTGCTGCGCAAACTGGAACTGGAACCGATCATCAACAAGGCGCAGGTCCGGTTCGCGCTGTGCGACGAACGCCTCATGGAGGAACTGTCCGGCGCGCTGGAAAGCACTGGGTTCGTGCAACGGGTCGTGCAGTTCAACGGTTCGGGAGAGGCCGGCGCGGGCGCGGAACTGGAGCGGCTCATGGCCGCAAAACCGGCCACGTTCGACCCTGTCGATACTGCCGCCGACGATCCGGCCGTCATCGCTTTCACCAGCGGCACCACCGGCCAGCCCAAGGGCACGGTCCATTTCCAGCGCGACATCATGGCCATGTGCATCTGCTGCAACGAGTATGTGGTCAAGCCGGAACCTTCCGACATCATTATCGGCAGCCCGCCGGTCGCGTTCACCTTCGGTCTCGGCATGCTGGTGGGCATGCCCCTGTACGCCGGGGCCAGCGTGGCGCTGGTGGAGGCGGCCCCGCCGCTGGAACTTGCACGGGCCATCGGCGAGTTCAGGGCGACCATCTGCTCCTCCGCGCCGACCGCCTATCGCGCCATCCTGAGCCACATCGATGAGTTTGACCTCAGCAGCCTGAAGAAAACCACCTGTGCGGGTGAGAAACTGCCCCTGCCCACTTACGAGGAATGGCTGGCGGCAACCGGGATCAGGATGATCGATATCTTCGGTTCGACCGAAATGATCCATGTATTCATTTCTGCGGTCGGCGATGAGATCCGCCCCGGCGCCACCGGCAAGGCAATACCCGGCTACCAGGCCTGCATCCTGGGCGATGACGACCAACCGGCGCCGCCGGGGACACTGGGCCGCCTGGCGCTGAAAGGCCCGACCGGTTGCAAGTACCTGGCCGATGAGCGCCAGAAAAATTACGTGGTGAACGGCTGGAACACCACCGGCGACATGTGCACCATGGACGAGGACGGGTATGTCTGGTACCAGGGACGCACTGACGACATGATCATCTCCTCCGGTTACAACATCTCGGGGGCGGAAATCGAGGCGGCCCTGTTGCCGCACCCGGCCGTCAGCGAATGCGGCGTCGTCGGCATCCCGGATGAAGCCCGGGGCATGATCATCAAGGCCTTTATCGTCCTGGCCGAAGGCGTCCGGGCATCGGAGCAACTGGCCGGCGAATTGCAGGATTTTGCAAAGCAGACCATTGCGCCGTACAAATACCCCAGGGTGATAGAATTCATTGCGGAACTGCCGAAGACCCAGACCGGCAAGATCCAGAGACATAAACTGCGGGCATTACCCAACCAAGAATCCTGAGGTGAATTAAATGGTCACAGCAATCGTGTTAATCAATACCCGTCACGGCAGGATCAACGAAGTCGCAGAGGCCCTGGCCGATATAGCGGAGTTTTCCGAGGTCTATTCCGTGGGCGGCAGTTACGACATCGTCGGCATCCTGCGGGTCGAGACCAACCAGGCCATTGCGGACATGGTAACCAGCCGCATGGTAAACATTGAAGGCATTGAAAACACCGAGACCATGATCGCTTTCAAGACCTACTCGCGCCACGACCTTGAACAGATTTTTTCCATCGGCATGGAATAAAACCAGTACTCTTTCGCTTCCCGACCCGCTGAACATGTCAATATTAACTGGAAAGAGTACCAGCCGGTTATGGCTTTCGTTGTCGCTACTGACGTAGGCGGGACCTGTACCGACACGGTGATCGTCGAGGACGGGCGCTCCGTCTTTATCGGCAAGGCCTTGTCCACGCCGCCGGATTTTGCCGGCGGCGTGATCGCTTCCATTCGCTCGGCCGCGGCCGTGATGGAGGCGGACCTGGAAGATATTTTCCGGCAGACGTCCCTGTTCATCCACGGCTCCACCGTGGTGGACAACACCTTGCTGGAACGCAAGGGCGCCCGCACCGGGCTGATCACCACGGCGGGTTTCGAGGACACCCTGCTGGTCACCCGCGGCGCCTACGGGCGCTGGTCCGGCCTCTCGGAAGAAGGTCTCAAACACCCGGTCGCCACGGACCGGCCCGCACCGCTGGTGCCGTTCGGCCTGATCCGGGGCGTGGCGGAACGGGTGGATTACAAGGGCGCGGTCATCGGGGAACTGGACGAGGCCGGGGTCGAGCAGGCTGTCAGCGAACTGCTGGACGAGCATCGGGTGGAGTCCGTGGCGGTGGCGCTGTTATGGTCGTTCGCCAACCCCGTACACGAACAGCGCATCCGTTCCATCATCAGGGCGCATGACCCGGACGTCCACGTGTCCGTCAGCAGCGAGGTGGCGCCGGTCCCGGGCGAGTACGAGCGCACCTCGACCACCGTGATCAACGCTTATGCCGGCCAGGTGGTCAGCAATTACATCAATAACCTGCAGGAGCTGCTGGGAGAGTTCAATTACCGGGGACCGGTGCTGGTCATGCAGGGCTACGGCGGACTGCTGCCTGCCGAACAGGCAGCCGGGCGGGCCGTGAACATGGTGGAGTGCGGCCCGGTTGCCGGGGTCATCGGCAGCAAGTTTCTCGGCGACAGCATGGGCGACAGCAACATCATCGCCGCGGACATGGGCGGCACAACCTTCAAGGTGGGGATCATCCAGGACGGCGAGATCGAATATGCCAGGGAGCCCCTGATTGACCGGTTCCATTACTCGGTGCCGAAGATCGACGTGGCCTCCATCGGCGCCGGCGGAGGCAGCCTGATCACCCTTGAGGAAGATACGGGCGCGCCCCTGGTGGGGCCGCAAAGCGCGGGGGCAAATCCCGGTCCGATCTGCTACGGCCTCGGCGGGAGCCGGCCCACCGTGACCGACGTGCTGTTGCTGCTGGGGTATATCGATCCGCAGCGTTTCCTGAACGGGGCCATGACCCTGGATACAGGCAACACGGCCAGGCTGTTCCGGGAGCAGATAGCAGAACCGCTGGGCCTGCCGACGGAACAGGCGGCGATCGGCATCTTCCGGGTGGCGAATGCACAGGTCACCGACCTGATCCACAAGATCACCGTCGAACAGGGCCTGGACCCGCGGGACTTCGTCCTGCACGCGTTCGGCGGCACCTGCCCCATCCTGGCGAGCGCGTTCGCCCGGGAGCTGAGCGTGAAACGCATCATCGTACCTTACACCGCGTCCGTGAACTGCGCGTTCGGCCTGGCCGGCACCGACGTCATGCACGATTACAGCGTAACCCTGACCAGATCCGTCCCCTGCCCGGCAGAGGAGATCAATGCCATTTTTGAACCCATGATCGGCACGGCAAGACAGGCGCTGGAACAGGAGGGGTTCCCGGAAGACAAGATGAGCTTCAGGTGGTCCGTCGGGTTCCGTTACGCGTTGCAGGTCCATGAAATCATCACCCCGGTACGGGCTGCCACGCCGCTGGATGAAGCCGGGCTGGAGCAACTGGTCAACGATTTTGAAACGTTGTACGAAAACCGCTACGGCAAGGGCTCCGCCTACCGTGACGCGGGGATCGAGATGACCCGGTTCCGCCTCAGCGCGGCGGGCAGGATAGAACATCCCGAGGTCGCCGCGCAGGCACTGGCCGATTCCTCTCCCGACGCGGCCCGTACCGGGCGGCGCAGGATATTCGTCAGCGGGCGGGACAGCCTCACCGAGGCCAACATCTATGATTTTGACAAACTGCGCCCGGGTAATACCATCATCGGACCGGCAGTGATTCATACGCCGATCACGACGATCGTAATCCAGGACGAACAGCAGGGCTTCATGGACGGGCACAGAAATATTATCATTGACATGTCATGATTGATCCGGTCACCTTTTCGATTATCCGCCACCGCCTGTTCCGGGTCGTGGACGAGGCGGTGATTACCCTGAAGAACGTGTCGGGCAGCGCCATCACCAACGAAGGCCATGACCTGATGGTGTCCCTGTACCGTGCGGACGGTTCGCTGCTGATGGGCGGCGTTGGTTTCCTGCACCACCTGACCAGCGCCGCGGAGGCATGCAAATCCATCATCCGGCGCTTCCGGGGAGACATTCACGCCGGGGACGTGTTCCTGCTGAACGACCCCTATACCGCGGCCCTGCATACGTCGGACGTCTACCTGGTGGCTCCCATCCATTACCGGGGGGAACTGGTGGCCTGGAGCGCCTGTTTCGTGCACGTGTACGATATCGGCGCCACCAACCCCGGCGGCTTCTGCCCCGATGCAGAAAATATCTACACGGAAGGGTTCAGTTCTCCCGGAATACGGCTGGTGGAAAAAGGCGAGATTAACCGGGCCGTCATGGACACTTTCCTCAATATGGTGCGTTCGCCGGACATGGTGGCGCTGGACATGAATTCCATGATCGCCTGCAACAACGTCGCCCGGGAGCGGATGCTGGCCCTCATTGAAAAATATGGCTTTGAGACAGTTGATGAGACCTGCAAGACGCTTATTGTCAGGTCTGAAGAGAAACTGCGCGCCCGCCTGCGCGAACTGCCGGACGGGCAATGGCAATCGCGCCAGTACCTGAGCGTCAAGGACGAAGTCTGCCGGGTCAAACTGACCATGACCAAGCAGGACGACACCCTGACCTTCGATTTCAGCGGGTCCAGCGAGCAGAGCCGGTACGCAATCAACTGCACCAAATGGGCCTCGCTGGGCGGGTTGTTCGCGCCCCTGTTCCCGTTGCTGTGCTACGACATAACCTGGAACGAAGGCGTGATCAGCCCGATCACCATGATCGCGCCCGAGGGCACTATCGTGAACTGCATGCGCCCGGCGCCGGTTTCCGTGGCGACCGTGGGGGCCATACAGTCCGTCAACAACGCAGCCTGCACCACAATCGGCAAGATGCTCAGCGCCAGTGAAAAATACGCCGGCGAAGCCACGGCCGTGTGGCATGCCAACCACTTTGCCGTGTTCCTGTTCGGTCAGAACCAGCACAACAAACTGGCCATCGGCATCCTCACCGAGACCTTCGCCGGGGCCGGCGGCGCCCGCGCCTGGGCGGACGGCATCGAGGTGGGCGGCGAGATCCCCAACCCCATCTCGCGTATGGCCAACGTGGAGACCGTCGAATACACCTTCCCGATCCGTTACCTGTACCGTCGGCGTCTCAAGGATTCCGGCGGTCCGGGTCGTTACCGCGGCGGCGTCGGCATGGAATTGTCTTTCGTGCCGCACGATGCCCCGGACGGCGGGATGCATTACGTGGTCTCCGGCAAAGGTTCGAAGTTCCCCATGAGCGAGGGTCTGGCGGGCGGTTATCCCGGTTCGCCCAACGCTTACATGTGGATAAAGAACAATGAAGCACAGGCTGGCAATGGTGAGAATGCTACACACGCGGATACTACAGAGACAGAACAACAGGTCGTAGACTGGGGTGTATTCCCGCTGATGGGCAAGGACGCACTTTATGTCAGGTGGAACGGCGGCGGCGGCTACGGCGACCCCCTGTTGCGCCCGGCTGAAGATGTGGCCCGCGACGTGCGGGACGGTTTGGCTTCGCAGGAGTTTGCGGAGCGCGCGTACGGTATCGTTATCGACCCCGGTACGGGAGAATCCGACCCGGCGCTCACGCAAAAAAAGCGGGCCGGCCTGATGCTGGACAGGAAGAGCGGCGCGCAGGCCGCTACTGCCGGGAACGCACAGGTCAACTGTAAACATTGCAGCGGTAACCCGGCCGGCAGCGACGGCAATTGGAAGGAAAGCGCGGCGCTGCAGGAAACACCCCTGCAGTCCCTGGGCGGACCCTATGCCAGCGGCGGCGAGGTAATGCTGCGATCGTTCTCCTGCCCGAATTGCGGCGTCCTGCTGGATACCGAGACAGCCATGCAGGGCGATCCGTACCTGAATGACAGAATATTAATCCGCAGATGACGCAGATTTACGCAGATAAAATGAATCAAAAAATAATCTGCGGTAATCTGCGTCATCTGCGGATAAAAAAGGTAACGTGAAATGCACAACATCGGAATAAGTGAAGAGATCGCCGAGCGGGTGATGAAGCGGCGCGGGCGGTTCCATCTCTACGAGAGCTTCGACCCGGCAAAGTGCGCTCTCGTGGTCATCGATATGCAGAACGCCTTCTGCAAACCGGGTGCGCCGGCCGAGGTGCCGCTCAGCCGCGGGACCATCGGCAACATCAACCGATTGGCCGGAGCGTTGCGCGACCGGGGCGGCGACGTGATCTGGATCGTCAGCGAATTCCACTGCAACGGCGGCAAATCCGAGTGGGAGAACTTCTTCAATAACATGGTTTCCGGCGAAGTGCGCGAGCGCACCATGCAGTACATGGCGCCGGGGCAGGAAGGCGGCAAACTCTGGCACGAACTGGAAGTCGATGAGGACGATATCCACCTGGTGAAGAACCGTTACGGTTGCCTCTCTCCGGGCGCGTCGAAACTGGAGCGGGTATTGCGCAGCCGCGCCATCGAGACCCTGTTGATAGCCGGGACCAAGACCAATATCTGCTGCGAGACCGCGGCGCGCACTGCTTTCGACATGGATTTCAACGTGGTCATGGTCGAGGACTGCTGCTCGACCCTGTCCGACCGCGAACACCAGGCCACGCTGGAGAGCATCATCCAGCAATTCGGCGACGTGATGACAGGTGATGAGTTTATTGAACGCTGTATTTAATCCGCAGATGACGCAGATTAACGCAGATGATATTTCTTCCACCTGGGGACGGACTTAAGTCCGTCCCCGCAGAGGCTGAGAACGTGGATGAACATTACCTGCGGATTGCCTTCAGGGAGGCAATCAGGGCGCGGGAACGGGGCAACCACGCGTTCGGCGCGTTGCTGGTCGATGCGGATGGCGAACCCTTGCTGGCGGCGCAGAATTCGGTGGTCACCGACAGCAATGTGATTGCCCACGTGGAAATCAACATGGTCCAGGCCGCATCCAGGAAATTTCAGCCGGAGCAGTTGCAGACCTTCACCCTGTACGTCAGCGCCGAACCCTGCCCCATGTGCGCCGGCGCCATCGTCTGGGCCAACATCCGCCGGGTCGTGTTCGGACTGGGCATGGAAGGGATTTACGAATTATTCGATGCCGGCCCGGATGATCCGGCATTGCGCATGCACGCCGCCGACGTGTTCACCGCTGCCCCCTGGCCCATGGAAGTCATCGGCCCCATGCTGGAAGATGAAGCGCGGGCAGTATTTCAGATGTGATAAGCTATTATGGCAAGTCGATAAAGCATGACAACCAAGGAGATTTAAAAAGTGGCCACAGCAGCAAGATCGCTATACCCCGAAGGGCAAAAGATCACAATTGAGAACGGACGTTTGCAGGTCCCTGACAACCCGGTCATACCGTTCATCGAAGGAGACGGCATCGGTCCTGACGTCTGGCGCGCGACCAGGCAGGTGCTGGATGCGGCGGTATCCAAAGCCTATAACGGCCAGCGCGAGATCCATTGGCTGGAAGTGTACGCCGGGGAGAAGGCCAACGAACTGACCGGTTCCTGGTTGCCGGACGATACCCTGGACCGCTGCCGGGAATACCTGGTCGCCATCAAGGGCCCGTTGACCACGCCTATCGGCGGCGGCATCCGTTCCCTGAACGTCGCCCTGCGCCAGATCCTCGACCTTTACGTATGCCTGCGTCCGGTACGCTGGTTCAACGGCGTACCGTCGCCGACGAGGAACCCGCAGGACGTGGACATGGTGATCTTCAGGGAAAATACCGAGGACATCTATGCCGGCATAGAGTTCGAGCAGGGGACGGATGACAACCGCAAATTTCTTGATCTCCTGAAGGAGGCGTTCCCCAACTATTACCGCAAAATCCGCTTTCCCGACACCACCGGCATAGGCATCAAGCCGATCTCGCAGGAGGGCACGGGACGCCTGGTCCAGGCCGCAATCCGCTATGCGCTGGACAACAACCGCAAAAGCGTGACGTTCGTTCACAAGGGCAACATCATGAAATACACCGAAGGGGCGTTCCGCAACTGGGGGTATGAACTGGCGGAAAACTCCTTCCCGGACCAGACCTACACCTGGGATCAATGGGAGCGCACCCGCGCGGCAAACGGCTCGGAGGCGGCCAACAGGGAGCAGGAAGAGGCGCTGGCGGGGGGTAAGGTTCTCATCAAGGACGCCATTGCCGACATCACCCTGCAACAGGTGCTGACCCGGCCCAGGGAATTTGACGTCATTGCCACCATGAACCTGAACGGCGATTACCTGTCCGATGCGCTGGCGGCGCAGGTCGGCGGCATCGGCATCGCGCCCGGAGGCAATATCAACTATGACACCGGCCACGCGGTATTCGAGGCGACTCACGGCACCGCGCCCAAGTACGCCAACCAGGACAAGGTCAACCCGGGTTCCCTGGTCCTGTCCGGCGAGATGATGCTGCGCTATCTCGGATGGACCGAGGCGGCCGACCTCGTCATATCCGGTATGGACAATACGATTTCGTCAAAGACCGTCACATACGACTTTGCCCGGTTGATGGAGGGCGCGAACAAGGTGAGTTGCAGCGAATTCGGCCAGGCGATGATTGCCAACATGTAACCCGGATATCCCCCCATGGCCGAGCAACGCAAACAGACCATTGCACGCATCTCGGAATTTATCTACGAAGGATTCCAGAAATACAACGAGAACTTCTTCCGTATCACGGAACGGGCCCGGCGCCGTTTTGAACAGCGGGACTGGGAGGGACATCAACAGGACATAATCGAACGGGTCGAACTCTACGAAAAATCCGTTCGCCGCATCGTCGTCTCGTTACGCAAGAACCTGGGGCCCAGGGTCATCGACCGCAAGCTCTGGCACAGTACGCGCAGGTACTTCGGACAACGCCTGTATAACGTGCCCGACGCAGGATTCCTGAAGACCTTTTTCAATTCCACAACCCGGCGTATTTTTGACACGGTGGGGACCGACCCCGAGATCGAATTCGTTTCCTCGGCGCCGGATGAAGGCTTTAACCCGCTGGAGACCCTGACCCTGAACCGCTATCCCTACTGGGGATCACTGGAGAAGACATTCAAAAAAATCCTGGAAGATTTTACCTTCAAGGTCCCTTACAGGAATATCAGCGCCGATACCCGGATTTTCAGCCAGGAAGTCCAGCGCTACTACCAGACACACCTGCGGGAACATGGTGAGTTCGTCAGGTTTGAATTTATCGACTCGGCATTTTTTCAATCAGCCCGCGCCTACCTGATAGGCCGCACCATCCAGCTGGACCATATCAACCCCATCGTTATTGCCCTGAAGAATACCTCCAGCGGTATCGAGGTTGACGCGGTGCTGATGTCTGAGGAAGAAGTCAGCGTCGTATTCAGTTACACCCGGTCCTATTATTTTGCCAACCCCCATTCCGTCATCGGCGCGGTGCATTTCCTGCATTCGATCCTGCCCAACAAGCCCATTGACGAACTGTACACGGTGCTGGGACGGTTGCGCCAGGGCAAAACGGAACGCTACCGCATATTTTCACATCATTTGCAGAACACGGAAGACAAGTTCGTCCATGCTGAAGGAGACAAGGGCCTGGTGATGCTGGTGTTCACCCTGCCCTCTTATGACCTGGTATTCAAGATCATCCGGGACAATTTCGGTTATCCCAAGACCATCAACAGGGAGGAGGTGCAAAGCAAGTACCGGCTGGTCTCACGGCATGACCGGGCCGGCCGCCTGATCGACACCCAGGAATTTCGCAACCTGGAGTTCCCGGTAGACCGCTTCGACAAGGCCTTGCTGGATGAATTGCTCAGCGAAGCGTCAGGAACCGTCCGTGTCGACGAAGATCAGTTGATTATCGACCACGTCTATATCGAACGCCGGGTGCGGCCCATGAACCTGTACCTGAGGGAAGTCGAGCGCGCGGACGCCAACGAGGTCATCCTGGATTACGGACAGACCATCAAGGACCTGGCCAACACCAATATCTTCCCCGGCGACCTGTTGCTGAAAAACTTCGGCGTAACCCGGCACCGGCGGGTCGTCTTCTATGATTACGATGAAGTGGCGCTGGTCACGGAATGCGACTTCCGCGACATCCCGGACAGCGACGATGACGAGGACCTGATGCGCTCGGACGTCTGGTTCCACGTCAACAAGAACGATATTTTCCCGGAAGAATTCATCAAATTTTTATCCATGGACGCAAAATTACGCGCCCTGTTCCTGGAAGTCCACGGCGACCTGCTCACTGCCGATTACTGGAACCGCGTGAAGAACAAACACCTGAAGGGTGATATTGAGCTGGTCATTCCCTATTTCCGGCATTCATTGCCGGCGCGGCAGGCAACGGGCAACAGGGAACGGAAATCTGCCGCCATGTGACGGGATCGTCCCGTTGAGGGGGCAGGGACAGACTTCAAGTCTGTTCCCAGCAGGCAAAAGGGGACTACAAGCTTTATGAAAATCCCGTTTCACGCCGGTCTTTCTGAATCACCTCCTGGCCGGTCCCTGTTACTTGTTACCTGTTGGCTGTTTGGCTGTTTGTTGTCTTCATGCGCGCCGGAACGGTCGGAAGAGTTGCATGAATTTACCGGCCTCACAATGGGCACCTCCTGGTCCGTCCTGGTCCATGCCGCGCAATTACCGCTCACAAGGCCGCGCTTGCAGTCGCAGTTCAACACCATTCTCAACCGGGTCAACACGGAGATGTCCACCTACCTGCCCGAGTCGGAACTGTCCCGGATTAATGGGAGCGACGGCACTGATTGGCTCACAGTGAGCACATCGCTGATGCATATGTTACAGGCGGCGCAAGACATAAGCCGGTTGACGCAAGGGGCGTTTGACGTCACCCTCGGTCCCCTGGTCAACTTGTGGGGATTCGGACCCGAACAGGATTTCGCAGTTCCGGGAGAAGAACATATCGATGCGGCTTTGCGTCTTGTAGGTTACGAACGCCTGCACCTGGACCCGGCGGCATCCGCCCTGAAAAAGGCAAACGGCGGAATTCAGATCGACCTTTCCGCCATTGCAAAAGGCAATGGGGTGGATGAAATCGCCGACTTCCTGGAGCGGCTGAAACTGGATAACTACCTGGTGGAGATCGGCGGGGAGATCCGCGCCAGGGGCGTGAACGACAAAAATATTCCCTGGCAAATCGGGATTGAACAACCCGTGGCCGGACAGCACGGTGTGCGGAAAATCATTAAGCTGGAAAACATGGCTATGGCAACCTCCGGTGATTACCGGAATTATTTCGAGAAGGATGGCGTCCGCTACTCACACACAATTGACCCCCGCACGGGCCGCCCGGTCTCCCACAGGCTCGCCTCGGTGACGGTGCTGCACCCGTCAGCCATGTTGGCCGACGCCTGGGCCACTGGCCTGCTCGTCCTGGGTCCCGAGCGGGGTTTCAACCTGGCAAGACAAAACGAACTAGACGCGTATTTCATCATCCAGGACGATGAGGGTTTCAAGGAGAAATTCACTCCGGGCTTCAAACCTTATTTTGTCAATGACAACAACAATCAAGCCTCACAACTTTAGAACAATAAGCCGGAATTAAGTAAAATTGAACAGAGTTGTGAGGCTGCCACCCCGGTTACGTGATGACGTGGGTGTCGGTCATTCTTTCAGGACGTAGCTTCATTCATCTCAATCACATTACGGCCTGTCATACCGACATATGGCGCTGAAGCAAGCAGGTGTTTGTCATTGCTGTAGATTTCCGTGACACCTGAAACTTTAGCCGAAAGCAGATGAACCGCATCACCTGTCCGCAGGAATGCGTGTCGTGACAAGCTGGAGAATGTGTCGGTCACTGCGTTTATGATAGTTGACGACAACGGCAACCATTCCCACAGTCTTGTCGATTCGTCCACACTCAGTTGTCGCAAGGTGATATTCAACTGCTCTTGTGTAAGTTCTCCTTCACGCAGTTTACGGTGGAGAGCAGCATGAAGTTCCAACCGGCCGTAAATGGAGCATATAATGCGTTCATTCTGATGAGCGAGCGCCCTCACTTTTTCCCAACCGCGCTCCTTTACGTAGCATTTCAATATATAAGCGGTATCGAAATAAGTCACGAACGGTCACGATCTTCGGAAATATACACCGCTGCTTCGCCAGAGACTTCAGGCAAAGCATCAAACTCTGGAAGTGTTTGACGGTCGCGAAATGACCGGCTCAGACTGCCCTCATCAAACGGTATCAAAGAAGCCATGGGGCGACCTCGCTCAGTGATGACAACACCCTCACCGCGTGCAGCTTTACGCACCCATTCGCCGGTTTTGATATGAAGATCACGAATCCTGATTTGTTTCATGTGTACAAATGTGTCACATTCGGCAATTTATGTCAACTCTCTCTGCCTGTTCAAAAGCTCGAACAATATTTTTGTCTGCATACTTAACGAATGCCAAAACCATCAAAGCGTTGTAGCTTCACCTCTTCCCATTCCAGCTTCAGCACCGTTGCCGCGGCGGGGCCGCGGGTGAGCCAGTCACGCAAAGTTTCCAGCATTTTCTCTTCTCCAGTTGCCTGTCCCTCAACGCTTCCGTCCGGTCGATTCCTGACCCATCCGGTAATGCCCAGCAACTCGGCCTGTTGCTGGGTTGATTGGCGGAAAAATACGCCTTGCACCAAGCCGCTTGCTCTGAAGGAACAGGTTTTTTGCATGACAGTTGGTATAATATGGGCAGTCGCAAATGACGGATTTGCCTGTATTGTTTGTATCGGATACTGCCTCAGTCTGCGTCCTTGAGAACCTGCCGGATAAATTATCAGAATACACGATGAAACAACCGATTTGTACAATCATCGCCGGGCCTAACGGGGCGGGGAAAACCACTTTTGCGCTGGAGTACCTCCCCCTGGTCGATTGCCATATTTTCCTCAATGCCGATATGATTGCCACCGGACTGGCGCCGTTCCGCGCGCAGACGAAACAGGTCGAGGCCGGCAAGCTGTTTCTGCGGGAAATCGAGCAGTCCATTGAATCAAGAGAAAATTTCGCTTTTGAGACAACCCTCTCCGGCAAGTCTCACTTGTCAAGAGTGCGCCGTATGCTGGCAGAGGGTTGGCGCGTTAATCTCATTTATCTCTGGTTGCCCGGTGTGGAGGCATCGGTAAACCGGGTCAGGCGGCGAGTACAACAAGGAGGACACAATATCCCTGAGCAGGACATTCATCGGCGTTATCCCAGGTCCCTGGAAAATCTGTTCAGGTTTTATGCGCCCCTGTGTACTGAAACTGAATGTCTTGACAACTCGACGGAGGATAGGCGGTTAATTTTTCGGCAGGCTGGCAAAGATGTTATAGTGGCAAACGGTGAATTGTTTAACCAACTAAGGGCACAAACAAAGATGAGCGAGAAAATGGAAATAAAAGAGGAACGTGAAGCGTATGAGATAAGAGGCGTTGTCCATGAACGGCCTGCGAAACGCCGTATAGAGGACGTGGATTCTGAATTCATCGGACAAGTTCTTGGATATGCTGTCGCCAAAGAACTGGACAGGAAACGCCGGCTTGGTTTTGATGCAATCATCGTGGAAAACAACATGGTAGTAGAACTCCGTCCTGACGGCAGCAAGACGGTGATTGGTCCTGTTGGGTAAAGTCAGGTTAGCTTCTTAACCAGGATCTTGGAGTTGCGCCGGTAGTTGTACAGGTCCTGCTTTTCCATAGGCAGGTCTTCCAGTGAAGATTCCAGGAATCCCCGTTCCAGGAACCAGTGCTGCGCCTGGGTGGTCAGCACGAACACGTTGTCCAGGCCCTGTGTCCTTGCCTCCTTCTCCACTTCATCCAGCAACCGGTTGCCGTGGCCGGCATCCTGGTATTCAGGGTGGACCACCAGGGCGGCGACTTCTCCCATGCCGTCATCGGGATAGGGATACAGGCCGACACAGCCGATGATGACGCCGTCCCGGGTCAGGATCGTGAAACGGTCCGCTTCCAGTTCCAGTTTCTCCCGGGACCGTTTCACCAGGGCGCCATGCTGTTCATGGGGTTCGAGCAGGTCCAGTATGCCCCCTATGTCACCGGCGTCGGCCTTGCGCGTCACGTCATAGGGAGAAGTGGTAATCATCAGGCCCGAACCGTCCCTGGTGAACAGTTCATTGAGAATGGCGCCGTCTTCTTCCCGGTTCAGCAGGTGTACCCGTTCCACACCGTTGATGCATACTTCAAGACCGTGTTTCAGGTACAGGTAGCTGTCCGTGTGTTCATCTGTCCGGCCGAGCAACTCGCGGGCGTCATCCTGGTTCAACTGGCTGACCTTGCGGCCGTCCGTCATTGCGGCCAGTTCACCCGCTTCCACCAGGTAAATCAGCTTGTCCGCCTGCAGGGCAACCGCCACATCCGCCGCCAGCGCCACTCCGGACAGGTTATAGGCCTCCCCGGTGACGGAATAACCCAACGGCGGCAAGACGATGATTTCACCGTCATTCAGCCTGGCGTTGATGGCGTCCGCGTCAACGCAGCGGGTTTTGCCGGTCAATTCGTAATCCACCCCACCGATCACTCCCAGGGGTTTTGCCGTGACGTAATTTCCCGTGTTTACCCTGATCGCGGCATTGGACATGGGCGTATTGCCCAGGCCCATGGAGAGCCTGGCCTGTATTTCCAGCAGCAAGCGACCGGCGACTTCCTTGACGACGTCCATGGTCCCGGCATCGGTGATCCGGATCCCGTCGTGGTGCCTGGAATCCAGATTTCTTTCATCGAGAGCGGCCTCAATGGCGGCGCGCGCGCCGAAAGCAAGCACCAGCTTGATCCCCAGGCTGGTAAGCAGGGCCACGTCGTGCACCAGCGCAGTAAAAGCGTCACTGCGCAGCGCCCGGTCGCTGACCTGGATGACGAAGGTCCTGCCGCGGTGGATGCGGATATAGGGCGAGGCCGACCGGAACCAGTTTACGAATTGCGAATTGTTCATTTTTATGACATGCAGAAGTGCGCGATCATTCTTTCCAGCAGGTCGTGCATGGGTTGTATGCGGTCCTGCTCGATGTATTCATTGGCCTGGTGCGCCTGGTCGATGTCTCCCGGTCCCAGCACCACCGTATCCATTCCCAGGGAATTCAGGTAAGGGCCTTCCGTGCCGAAATTGACCGCACCGGCATCGTGGCCGGTGAGTTTTTCCGCCACCTTGACGATTTCGCTTTGGGGGTCGGTCTCCATGGGGGGCGTGCCGGGGAAGACCTCGTCAAACTCCACGGCCAGGCCGCGTCCGGCTACCGCCTCTTCCACAGACCGGCGCAAACTGCTGCGGATATCGCCAACCTGCATGCCCGGCAGTAACCGGAGATCAATCTTCAGTTCACATTCGGCACAGATCCGGTTGGGACTGTCGCCCCCCTGGATGGAACCGAAATTCAGGGTGGGAACCGGCACATCGAACTTAATGTTGGAGAAGCTCTCCTGAAGTTGCCCGCGCCACTGCAGCAGGGATTTCATGACCTCATGCATACCTTCCATGGCGTTGTTGCCCAGGGCCGGGTTGCTGGCGTGTCCGGCCCGCCCCCTGAGGGTGATGGTCTCGATCATGACCCCCTTGTGCATGATGACGGGTTGCAGGCCGGTCGGTTCGCCGATGAGCGCATGGCGTCCCAGACCCCGGTTCGCATCGACCAGGGCCTTGGCGCCGGCCATGGTGCATTCTTCGTCGCAGGTTGCCAGCAGGATGACGGGACGTTTTATCTTTTTCAGATCGAGAGACTGCAATACCTGCATCACGATGGGGAAAAAGCATTTCATGTCCGACGTTCCCAGGCCGTAAAAACGGCCGTCTTTCTCGGCCAACCGGAAGGGGTCCTGGTGCCACGCGGGTTCGTTATACGGCACCGTATCGGTATGCCCGGACAGCACAAGGCCGCCGCTCCCGCTGCCCAGGCAGGCCACCAGGTTGACCTTGTCCGGCCTGCCGCCGACGGGCATGGTCTCGATACTGAAACCCAGGTCGGCAAACCAGTTCGCAAGCAGTTCCACCGCGGGAAGGTTGCCCTGGTCATGGCGCGGGTCGATGCTGCTTACCGTCGGCGCCGCCACCAGCGCGGCGAAAGACTCTTTGAATGAAGGTAGTGTTATCATAATAAATCCGCAGATGACGTGAATTATCCGCAGATGACGCAGATTAACGCAGATGAAATTAAAATTACAGACCTAGTACTCTTTCCAGTTAATAATCAGGGATAACAAAATGACTGATCAATTGAATCGTTACAGCGCGAGGATAACCCAGGAAAAATCGCGGGGCGCATCACAGGCCATGTTGTACGGCACCGGCATGACGGAAAAGGACATGGCCAAACCCCAGGTGGGGATTGCCAGCGTCTGGTTTGAGGGCAACACCTGCAATATGCACCTGCTGGACCTTGCGGCAAAGGTCAAGGAAGGCGTGGATGCCCAGGACCTGGTGGGAATGCGTTTTAACACAGTCGGTGTCAGCGACGCCATTTCCATGGGTACGGAAGGCATGAGTTTTTCGCTGCAGTCCCGGGACCTGATTGCGGATTCGATCGAAACCATCATGAGCGCCCAGTGGTACGACGCCAATATCTCGATCCCTGGTTGCGACAAGAACATGCCCGGCTGCATCATGGCCATGGGCCGTCTTAACCGGCCTTCGCTCATGATCTATGGCGGCACCATCAAGCCCGGATACCATAACGGTGACAAGGTGGACATCATCTCCGCGTTCCAGAGCTACGGTGAATTCATCTCCGGGCGGATTGACGACGGGGACCGCAGCGCCATAGTACGTTCCGCCTGTCCCGGGCCGGGCGCCTGCGGCGGTATGTACACGGCCAATACCATGGCTTCCGCGATCGAGGCGCTGGGCATGTCGTTACCCTACAGTTCCTCGACGCCCGCGGTCGATCCGCACAAGCTGGATGAATGCCGGCAGGCCGGCGCGGCTATAAGAAACCTGCTGGAGATGGACCTGAAACCGCGCGAGATTATGACGCGTGCGGCGTTTGAGAACGCCATGGTTGTGGTCACTGCGCTGGGCGGCTCCACCAACGCGGTGCTGCACCTGATCGCCATGGCCAGGTCCGTCGACGTGACGCTGGATATCGACGACTTCCAGGCCGTCAGCGACCGCACCCCGTACCTGGCGGACCTGAAACCCAGCGGCCGCTACGTGATGGAAGACCTGCACAAGGTCGGCGGCGTGCCTGCGGTCATGAAGTACCTGCTGGAACACGGCATGATAGACGGCGATTGCATGACGGTCACGGGGAAAACCATTGCCGGGAACCTGGCCGGTTTGCCGGCGCTGGACACGGGGCAGGACGTGATCAGGCCGTTGGACAAGCCTTTCAAAAGCAACGGGCATATCCGCATCCTGAAAGGCAACCTGGCGCCGGGCGGGGCGGTGGCGAAGATCACCGGCAAGGAAGGCGAGATCTTCAGCGGGCCCGCCAGGGTATTCGACTCGGAAGAAAACATGCTGGCGGCGCTGGAACAGGACCAGATCAAGAAAGGCGACGTGGTGGTAATCCGTTACGAAGGACCCAAGGGCGGACCCGGCATGCCGGAAATGCTGACTCCGACCTCCGCCATCATGGGCGCCGGTCTCGGGGACGATGTCGCCATGATCACCGACGGCCGTTTTTCCGGCGGCTCCCACGGGTTCATCATAGGGCACGTGGTACCGGAGGCCCAGGAAGGCGGACCCATTGCACTGGTCAGGAACGGGGATGTTGTTACCATCAACGCCAGGACCAACCAGATAAACGTGGACCTCACCAATGAGGAGCTGGCGCAACGCAAGGCGGACTGGGTGATGCCCGAATACAAGGCGAAACGCGGCACCTTGTACAAGTATATCCGGAGCGTGAAGTCCGCTTCGCTGGGTTGCGTTACGGATGAATAGGCGAAGCCATCACATGTCGGTGGAGGATTTCCGGCGCTACGGCAAGGAGATGATCGACTGGATTGCCGATTACCATGAAAAGGTGGACCGGTACCCGGTCCTGTCACAGGTGAAGCCCGGCGAGATCGAAGCCTCTCTTCCCGATGCCGCGCCGGTGCAGGGCGAGGACTTCGAGGCAATACTGCGCGATGTCGATGAGAAGATCCTGCCCGGCGTCACCCACTGGCAGTCCCCCCACTTCCATGCCTACTTTCCGGCCAACACCTCCGGTCCCGCGATACTGGGGGACCTGCTGTCCGCTGGGCTCGGCGTGCAGGGCATGCTGTGGTCCACCAGTCCCGCCTGCACCGAAGTCGAAACCCGGGTGCTGGACTGGCTGGCGGACCTGCTGGGGTTGCCGGACAGGTACCGTTCAACGGCCAGCGGCGGCGGCGTTATCCAGGACACTGCCTCCAGCGCCATCCTGTGCGCCCTGCTGGCGGCGCGGGAACGGGACTCCGGCCTGCGCACCAACCGGGAGGGCTGCGGCGGCAGCCAGGTGGCTTACTGCTCGACCCAGACCCATTCCTCGCTGGAGAAGGCCATGGGCATCGCCGGCCTGGGCCGCGCCAACCTGCGGCAGATTGAAGTGGATGAGCACTTCGCACTTGACGCGGGAAAACTGGCGGAGCAAATCAGGGCCGACAAGGCCGCCGGGCTGCGGCCCATATTCGCCTGCGCCACCCTGGGCACCACCTCATCCAACGCGCTCGACCCGATTGCGGATATCGGTAGGATCTGCGCTGCGGAAGGCCTGTGGTTCCACGTGGATGCCGCCATGTCCGGCACGGCGGTCATCTGCCCTGAATACCATTACCTGCATGACGGTATCGAATACACCGACAGTTACAGCTTTAATCCCCACAAATGGATGTTCACCAACTTCGATTGCTCCTGCTTCTGGGTAGCCGACCGCGCTGCCCTGATCAATGCCCTGTCCATCCTGCCCGAGTACCTGCTGAACGAGGCGACGGCGAGCGGCGCGGTGTTCGACTACCGGGACTGGCAGGTGCCGCTGGGACGCCGTTTCCGGGCGCTCAAACTGTGGTTCGTGCTGCGTTACTACGGCGTGGAGGGGTTGCAATACCATATCCGCCGGCATATCGAACTGACCAGGCAACTGGCAGAGTGGATAGAAGCCGATGAACAGTTTGAAATCGTCGCGCCGGCGCCGTTCAACCTGGTGTGTTTCCGGCACCGGGGCAGTGATGAACTGAACAAGCGGATCCTGGATGAACTCAACGACAGCGGCGACCTGTTCCTTACCCATACCAAGCTCAACGACCTCTTTGTCCTGCGTTTGTGCATCGGCCAGTCGCGCACCGAACTGGAACACGTGGAACGGGCGTGGCGCTTGATTACGGAGACGGCGAGGTGGCTACGGACTGATGGAAGATAAAGGGGATGGCTATTACGCCGTGATTTTTACCGCCGAGATGGCTGCCGACCTGAGCGGTTATGAAGACACGGCGCAGAGGATGAACGAACTGGTTGAGGAACAACCCGGGTATATCGGCAAATATCATTGTATGGAGGGAAACCGCGAGATCACGATTTCCTATTGGGAGAACCTTGAAGCCGTCAAAGCCTGGAAAGCGCACCCGGAACACCGGGCCGCCCAGGAGTTGGGTCGGGCAAAATGGTATGCCGGTTACCGGATAGAACTGGCCAAGATAGAGAGGTATTATAAAGCCGAGGAGGATATTTGGGATCAGAGTAAGACTTAAGTAAAATCAGCTTCCGTTGGGCAATAAACACTCTTCACCATTTAGCGGAGACTGGAGAAGTAGATTGGATCAAAAACAAACCAACGAAATCATAACAATACGCGTTGAACACGGAGAAACACTTTCAGAAATTGCAAGCCGGTATAGTGTCAGCATAGAAGAATTACAACATTGGAACCGAATCGAAAATTCTGATTTTATACAAGCTGATCAAAAGCTCATTATTCACACAGCGCCAGGTTGGAGGGACAAAATTCTTGATTTGGCGCAAGCTGATCAACGGGTAATTGTTGACACGGCACCGGATGCATTCCCGGATATTTGGATCACAGGTATTGTCGTTCTCATTCTGGGATTGTGGTTTTTAAGAAAACGAAAGGCTAACACCGGAACATCCGAACAGCCCGCAAACGACTGCGACAACCCGTGGTCAGATTACCCTGTCCGACCCGGTAAAGTTACACCTTCAAAGGGAGAGCATGGTGAACAATTAGTCAATGAATGGTTAAATGAACAGTATCCTGAATGGATATTGCTCAGCAATATCCTGATACCTTCCGGAAAAAACACTACGCAGATAGATCATATTCTGATATCGCCATGGGCAGTATTTCTGATTGAAACAAAAAATATGGATGGATGGATATTCGGGAGCCCTGGCCGAAAACAATGGACACAATCCTTTGCAACTACAAGCCGGTCATACCTGACTGAAACCAAGTCAATTCAATTCAAGTTCTACAATCCGTTACTGCAAAACGAGGGCCACACAAAGAATTTCCTTAAACTCAACATCCTGAATTACCCATGGATCCGGCCAATTGTCGTATTCGCAGGTGATGCCGAAATGAAAACCAAAGACAAATTCTTACCGTATGAGGAGCATGAAAAAATAGCAAATATAAATCAGAAGTGGCGAGTACGGGGCGTCGTATGCATGAATTTAGAAGACTTGTACGACTATATTTCACTCTCGGTTGCCAGTTCAACAAACCCTCCCCTAACACGACAGAAAATGGAAGCCATCTCTGCCAAGATAAAGAATAATGAAATACCATGGACAACGGAAGCACAACAGCGACATAACTATTTCGTTCAATCTTTGAAAGAAGAATCAGCCTCAAACTAAATTTAATCACTGCGAGCCCAGACATTTGCCAATGACCAGCTACGCTAGAATCTATGACTGGGTGCGTCGGGTCCCGGAAGGTAAAGTCGCCACCTATGGGCAGATAGCCGGGTTGGCAGGGAAATGTTCGGCAAGGCAGGTAGGCTATGCTATGGCGGCCCTGCAGGATGGCGACGACATACCTTGGCACAGGATCATCAATAGTCAGGGCAGGATAAGCCAACGAACGGGATCGGAGGGACATCATTTGCAACGGATTCTGCTGGAAACAGAGGGTGTCGTTTTCTCAAAGGATGATAAAATTGATTTATTAAAGTATCGCTGGGTTACTCCGACAGAGTTTCAGCTACCGAAAATATGAGAGACACACAATTACTATGCTGAAAAGTCTACGAATTCAAAATTTCAAGGCCTGGAAGGATACCGGAACTATTCGAATGGCCCCTATTACTTTGTTTTTCGGTGCTAATAGTTCCGGCAAATCGAGTATCGGTCAGTTCCTGATGATGTTGAAGCAAACGGCTGAATCGCCTGACCGAAAGGCGGTGTTTTATCCAGGAGGGCCAAACTCAGCGGTACAACTTGGTTCTTACAAAGAAATGGTATATGGGCGTGACCTTGAGAACATAATACAGTTTGACTACAGTTGGTCGTTACCAGATTCATTGAAGCTCAAAAAACCTGAATCTGAAGAAGCTCTTTCTGGAAACAGGCTTGCCTTTCATGCTGAAGTCGAATCAAAAGAGACTCAATCCACTCCAGTCCTTACAACTCTAAAATATGACTTGATGTATGACAATGAGGCCAGTCTGTCAATACAAATGAAACGCCGGACCATGACCAAATCTGAATATCAGGTTGAAGCAACTAATTACCCTTTAAAACGCAGACAAGGACGCGTCTGGCATCCAGGTGCTCCAGTACGGTTTTACGGATTCCCCGATGAAGTATTTGCTTACTATCAAAATACAGACCTTATTCAGGCATTCAATTTGCAACATGAAAAATTCTTTCGCTCGCTTTACTATCTTGGACCGCTCCGTACCAAAGCCGAACGTTTCTACTTGTGGGCCGGGGTTGAACCGGATAGTGTTGGATACTCAGGTGAAAATACAGTCGCCGCAATTCTAGCTGCCAAGGAACGCTGGATCAGTCTCGGCTTTAAACGCCGGTCAAAATCCCTAGAAGAGATAATTGCTTTGAAGCTTAAAGAAATGGAACTGATCGAGGAATTCAAGATTAATTCTTCTGGTCAAAGTCAGGTGTATGAAGTCAAACTACAAACCAAACTTTCACTAGACTGGGTCGATCTTCCGGATGTCGGCTTCGGGATTTCCCAAGTGCTACCTGTCCTTGTGCAATGTTTCTACGCTCCACACGGTTCTATCATCATTATGGAACAACCGGAGATTCATCTTCATCCACGTGCTCAATCGGCTTTGGCAGATGTAATGATCGATGTGATTAACTCAAGAGAAAATGGCAGGGATAGAAATATTCAATTGATAATTGAAACTCATTCAGAACATTTCCTTAGGCGACTACAGCGACGGATCGCCGAGGAAGAAATAGAACAGGATAAAGTATCAGCTTATTTTGCAAATATTTCAAGTAAACAACTTGTACTGGAGCCTCTAGAAATCGATATTTTCGGAAATATCCGGAATTGGCCGGAACACTTTTTCGGAGATGAGATGGGGGATATCACGCAACAGGCAAAATGGGCTTTGAAGAGGCGGTTAGAACAGGAAACCTCTGCTCGAACCAGAGACGAATGAACGATCTTCCTGATAAGTGTGTGGTTGATACCAACGTGCCAATAATCGCCAACCTTGCAACCAGCAATGACAATAATAATGATATTCCGTTGAACTGTATAAATGCCTGCTTTGAAGCCATTAAACATGTTGTCAACAATGGCGGTTTAGTGATTGATGACACCGGAGAAATAGTTGAAGAATACTCAAGGCAACTCTCCGCTACGAGAACGCAGGGACAAGGAGACAAATTCATCAAATGGATCCATAACTTCCAGTGGGACTCTGATAAAGTCACACGTATTTCAATTAATCGTCTCAATAGTACATATAAAGAATTTCCTGACCATGATGGTTTGGTCGATTTTGATACAGATGATCGAAAGTTCGTAGCAGTTGCTAACGCACATCCTGGCACTCACAAACCGCCGATTTTTCAGGCAACTGACAGCAAATGGTGGGGATGGAAAGACGCTTTGAGTGAGGTTGGGATTGATGTTCGCTTCCTCTGTCCGGACTTTGTCAAAAAGAAATACGCAAATAAAATGAACCGATGAAATCGCCTGATTTCTTCAAGTATCCTTCTACCCCACACATGGCACTGCTCGAAGACAGGTCAGTGAGGGGAGATAAGATCATGTCAGAAACTGAGCGTAATGAATTCTTACAACATGAACTTGTCATAGAGGAAAAAGTTGACGGAGCAAATCTTGGTATCTCTTTTGATTCCGATGGGAATATACGTGCCCAAAACAGAGGAAACTACCTGCGTCTTCCTGGTTCAGGCCAATGGAAAAGACTTGCAGGTTGGTTAACTCCAAGAACGGAAAATCTTTTCGACATAATCAGTGATCGCTATATCCTATTTGGTGAATGGTGTTACGCCCAACATTCTGTTAAGTACGACCGATTGCCTGATTGGTTTCTGGGTTTTGATCTCTATGATAAACAAACCGGTAACTTTCTGGCTCTCCACAGACGCGACAAGTTATTACGGGAAATACAAGTTGAACAGGTTCCCTTTCTTGCCCGTGGTCGCTTCACTCTTGTTGAAATAAAATTGTTACTTGCAGGGTCAAAGCTTGGCAACCAACCAGCAGAAGGTATCTGCATCAGATATGAGAGTGATAACTGGCTAGTTAAGAGGGCAAAACTGGTGCGCCCCTCTTTTCTTCAGGAAATGGACCAACACTGGTCACGATCAGGAATCAAAAGAAACAGATTGGAGTCAGATGCATATGCACAACATGTTGATGTGTGATTTTATATAACTCTCAATTTACAAACTGGATTCAGTTGTTATTTTATTTTTCAGTGCAGCCAAACAGCCTGAAATTTACCAAAAATATTAACAATGATTAGCTTTGAATTCTCGCTCAATGACCCTGATACAACCATTACAACCCTGCGTGAAAAAAGGGGTAAACAAGAATTGTCTCTGGAAGATATAGCTGGATGCGGGATGACATTTAATGCCGTGGATGTTGAAACTGCTAATAGTGATCGTTCAACCATCTGCCAGATTGGAATAGCTCACGTTATTGATGGCCAAATAGATGATCGCTGGAGTACGTTGGTAGATCCTGAAGATGAATTTGACGATTTTAATATCAATATACACGGGATCACACCAGAACAGGCCCAAAATGCTCCCACCTTGCCGGAAGTCCGGGAGGAGCTACGAAAACGCCTTAGGGGTCAGGTGCTTGTTTCACATACCAGCTTCGACCGTAGCGCCTTCGAAACAGCTATGGATAAATACGGACTGGACCAATTACAGGTCTATTGGCTGGACAGCGCCAAGGTAGTACGTCGTGCATGGCCAGAGAAGTTTGGTCAGCGGGGATATCGACTTAAAAACGTAGCACATTTCATCGGATATGAATTCAAGCATCACGATGCATTAGAGGATGCAGTAGCTGCAGCAGAGATCACTCTTGCAGCTTGTCGTGAACACAACGTCGATGTAGAACACTGGCTACGCATATTCGAAAAGGATAATTTCTACAGGAAAAAGCGAGAAAGACAAACATATGAAAGTGTCAGGAGGGAAGGTAATCCTGATGGAGAACATTTCGGAGAGGTGCTCGTGTTCACAGGAGAGTTACAAATGTCTCGCCCTGAGGCTGCAAATTACGCATCATTTATGGGTTGTAAGGTTAGTACTTCCGTTTCCAAGAAAACAACAATATTAGTCAGCGGGATTCAAAAATCTCATGCAATTAAATCATCTTCGGGAAAAAGCAGTAAACATATTAAAGCGGAAGAGTTAATTTCAGGGGGACACGATATAACAATCATCAGCGAGACAGATTTTCTCTCACTGATAGCCAACCATCAACCACCTGTTCCCCTGCAAACCCTGGCAGCAGAGAAAGAACAGCAGCAATAACCCGAAAGATCAATGAAGTACAGAATATCGTCTTATGAGTCTTCCCGAATTACAGCAAGTCACTAGAAAATTTTCAGAACCAAACCGGGGGGAATTGCCCTACGATGAACGTTGGAATGGTGATGACGGCGGATTGATTACCTGCTGGGAAAACGGGCGTGAATGGCGCCGAAATAAACCAGAGATTGCCCGCAGAGCGATGAATGGTCAATTACCTAGCCTAAACTGGGCTGGAGGCATAAGCGAACTTATTGATATTAACAGCAAGCACGCAAAGGACATCAAGAAAAATAAAGAATTAAATGCGAAATACGGCACTTTGTACTATCTCGCTCAATTACAAGGGTTATCCGGTAAAGACCTGGATATAACACCCTCACAGGAAATACCTCTTATGTGTACCCGTACAGGTTGGCTTGTAGTGTTTACCGGGGATAGTAAGAAATACCTCTCGGATAAACAAATAAGCACGGGAGATGCGCTGAAAATTTGTCACTCAATAGGATTACAATTAAAACAAACAAATCTGGAACTTGCTGGTCGTGTTGAAAACGGGGAATTGCCGGCTTTAAATTGGCCTGGCGGTGTTGACACCTTACCTCCACCGCCTCGCCAATTCGGTTCATTGTTCTACCTCGCTCAATGGCAGGGATTACGCGGGGAACCTTGGTATGGAGTAACAGGAAGTAATAAAAACATTACCACAACTCGTCCAGTGGGCATCAGATGTGCTGCCAGTGGCATGGTTACCGTATTCACCAAAGATGCAAGAAAATATTTGAAGAAGGATGAGGTGCCGGATATAAAGGCGTATCCCACACCTAAAAAAGCGGGAATTCCTGATAACTATTTCTCTAGAGAAAATTTGGAATAACAGAAACTGGTTGGTACATTGAAATATGGAACGCAACCAGACTTGCCCTTTAACAATGTCACAGTAATGTTTAGGTGACGTCAATACTATAGGAGAAAAAATTGTGCGCAGAGTAATCAGTTTCCTGTTGTTCACAGTAGTCTTTTCAGGATGCGCCGAAAACGGCCCGGACCCGCTGGACGCGGCGATTTCCGGAGCGCACCGTGATGCGAAAAACGTCGCCAGGGACGTTTACCGCCACCCCGGGGAGACCCTGGCGTTCTTCGGCATCGAGCCGGATATGGAGGTGCTGGAAATCCTGCCCGGCGGAGGCTGGTACACGGAAATACTGGCGCCGTACCTGAAGGATGACGGCCTGCTCGCAGTCGCCAGTTTCGGCCCCGAGCATTCCGTCGAATACCTGCGCAACATGCATAACGGGCTGGTGGAAAAATTCGACTCCGACCCGGAACATTACGGCAAGGTGGTAGTCGGCTTGTTCCAGGGAGAGAGTTATCTGGAGGGGTTCGAGGATGAAAGTTTCGACATGGTGGTGACGTTCCGCAATACCCATAACTGGATCCGTTTCGGCGGCGTGGAGGACGTGTTCCGGGCAATGTACCGGGTATTGAAACCCGGCGGTATCCTGGGCGTGGTCCAGCACCGCGCCGAAGCCGGCAGTGAGGCGAAGGAAACCGCCGAACGCGGTTACGTCCCCGAGAGCTACATGATCCGGCTCCTGGAGGACACCGGTTTCGAGTTGGTCGATAAATCGGAGATCAACGCCAACCCGAAGGATACCAAAGACTACCCGGAAGGCGTCTGGACCCTGCCGCCGACTTATCGACTGGGTGACGAGGACAGGGACAGGTACGCCGCCATAGGCGAAAGCGACAGGATGACCATGAAGTTTGTAAAATTGTAGGCAGTGATGGACGGGGGACAGATTTTAAATCTGTCCCTATCCGTGCCTTAAATCACAACCTGAATAACGGTTCGAGTTTACCTGGCTCCGGAGATGTATTGGCGGCGGCTGATTTTTCTTCCTCCAGAAAGGCCTGCCGGAGCGGATCGCCGCGCCAGGGTTCCGCGCTGCGGGAATACAGCCGGCGTGAAAGGTTGCGGATTTCGGCGGCCAGTTTTTCGTTGACCTGTTTCTCCAGGTCGCCCAGGCTGGAGGCCGGTGATCCCTGCGGGCGTATTCTCGCCCACTGGAGCAAGGCTGTTTTAGCCCGTTCCGGATCATCGTCACGGCAGGCCCGTTCCAGGGCCTTGCGGGTTTCCCCGACATTCTCCGTCTGTGTCGGGTGGCTCTCTGCGCGCGAACTATTACGGTTTTTCAGTATATAAACGAGGGTTGCGAGCCAGGCAACGGCCAGGATGCAGGTCAGCCATTGCCAGATCGAAATACCCCGAGAAGCATCCGTTGGGGCTGCGGAGATTTCCCCGGTTTCCGGCGCTGCCTGCTCCCGGACCTGCGCGTCCATGTCAGGGGCAGGGAATAGCGGCGTATCGATTGCTGCATCCGGCGCGGCTGCCGTAACCTGCGCCCGCCGTTCCGGCAATACCGCGTATTCCAGGGCCTGCGTTTCCGTGTTCCACCAGGGCAGGGAGATCTCCGGCAGGGTGTATTCACCCGGACGCGCCGGGATGATGGCATTCTTTTGCTGCCTCACTCCCGTAATTCCCTCGGCGGTCTTGCGGTTCTCCAGTTCCGGCTGGTCCGGGTATTGCCTGAAGCCGTCCGGTAGCAGTTCCTGCATTTCCGGCAACTGGCTTGCGGTCAGACCACGCGCCGTGAGCGTGAGGGTGCGGGTGACCGGTTCATTGGGCAACAGTTCAAGAGGGGTTTTTGACCATTTCCCGGTGATTTCCACGTCAACCGCAGGCAGCCAGTGTCCGGACGGATAAGCGGCCGGGATCGGCTCGACCTGCAACTCGACGGCCTCGGATTGCCTCACGATCGTCCTTCCTGCGGCCCCGAACGGGTCGAGACTGAAGGGCGAGGCCGCGGACAACTGCCCCTGGAACCGGACGGGCCCGATCGATAGCTTGCCGCTGACCTGGGGATAGATCGCGTAGCTTCTTTCAAAGACGGCGTAACGCCTGCCCTCGACAAAAGTGTCGTAACTCCGGTCCGCGTCCAGCAGCTCAATGATCGCGCTCCCCTGCCCCACGTCCGGCTCGGACAGGGTCTCATTGGAAGTGGCGACGGCACGGTAAAGCTTCACGTTGTAAATCACTTCAGCCTGCACATAAGCCGACCCGGGGGATGCCTCCACGTCTATGAAAATGTCCGGCGCGTCCCGGCCGGGCGCGCCGGTCCCTGCCTGTATTACCGTCAATGAAGCCGGCGGGCTTTTGTCCCTGCCGAAAGAGATGGCGGGGATGACCAGGTTGCCGGCATTCACCGGCATCAGCGTCAGACGCCACTGTCTGGTGCGGGTGATCTTTGTATTGACGATGTTCATGCTGGTGCTGGTGCTGGTGGAGAGCACCTGGAAATCCTTTTCCAGGGGGGAGAAATCGGGATCGTCATCCACTCCCCCGACAGCTTCGAAGATCAGCTGGAAGGATTCCTGCAATACGGCCGGGTTCCGGTCCGTGTGGACGGTAATGTCGGCGGCGCCGGAGAAGCCGGGAAACAGCAGGAGGGCGCTGGTTATTGCAAGCAGGACGTTGCGGACTTTACCACGTCTGGTCATCCCGGTTCCTTTCATAGTTGCGCTGCTGGTATTGATAGTGGAACTTTCGACGCAGCAGTCCGGAAGGGTCGTCCGGTATCCGGCGCAGCCACTGCTCGGTGGCCTGCTGTTCCTCGGCAGTCCTCGGGTCGTCAGCCCGGGCCATGGATTGCTCGGGACCTTCATCCCGCGCCTGCTCGCCCTGTTCCTGTTGTTGCTGCCTTTGTGCCTGTTCCTGCGTGTCCGGTTGCGGCGTTTCATTCCGGTCCGCCTGGTCCTGCCGCTCACCTGTCTCAGGCGGCTGGGGTTGATCATTTTGCTGTTCCTGACCGGCCTGTTGCTGCTCCTGCCCGGGCGTCTGGTCCCCCTGGTCCTGTTGATCCTGCCCCTGCCGGGACTGTTGTCCTTCCCGGTCCTGCTGCTGTTGCTGTTGCCGCTCCAGTTCCTTTTCCAGCAACTCCCTGTTGAATTTCGCGTCGGCATGATCCGGCCGCTCGGCCAGGGTCCGGTCATAGGCGGCAATTGCCTCGTGGTAGCGCCCCAGGCGCGCCAGCGCGTTTCCCCTGTTGTAATTGCTTTCCGCGTCGGCAAGCGGTTCCAGGCTGTCCAGGGCGCCCCGGTAATCCCCGGCGCGGTGCTGCGCCGCGGCTTTCCAGGCGGGGTCATCGAACAATTCGGCCGCCGCCGCGTAATCCCTGGCATCCATTGCCCGCTGCCCCTGCTGGTCCCTGCGCAACCACAGGTCATCCCAGTCCAGCGCAGCCACCGGTTCAGGCTGGGGGAACAGGAACAACGCCAGTGCCAGCACATAACCGCGACGGAACAGCAGCGCAACCAGGGGCAGCAGGCACAATACCAGCCAGGGGCCCTGCTCACGCCAGACATCAGCGGTAATTTCGGCGCCTGCCTGCTCGCCGGCGGCTTGCGCTGCAGAGAAGAACCCGGTCAACTGCCTGGTATCCTGATCGTCTTTGGTGAGACGCACATAAATACCGCCGCCGGAGCCGGCGAGCCCGCGCAATGCGCCTTCATCCAGGATGGGAATCACTATCTCGCCGTCCCGGTCCTGCAGGAAACCGCCATCGGGCAACAACACCGGCGCGCCGTGGCGCGTCCCCACGCCCAGTACCGACAGGCGGTAACCCTCGTTTCGCAATAACGCCACGCTGTCTCCTGCAGAGGCCGGCGTCGCGCCATCCGTGATCAGCAGCACGTGGCCGCGCCTCATACCGCCCTGTTTGAGCAGGTCGAGCGCCAGGGTAACGGCCTGGTCGGTACGGTTACCGGTTACCGGCATGATGCCGGTATCCAGCGCTTTCAACTGCGACCTGATGGTTTCACCATCATCGGTCAGCGGCGTCACCGTAAACGCTGCCCCGGAATAGGCCAGCAGGGCAGTCTGGCCTTCCAGGCGCTGATCCAGAATGTCGCTGATCTTGTAACGCGCCCGTTCCAGCCTGCTGGGCGACACGTCGTTGGCATCCATGGAGAGCGTGAGGTCCAGGGCGATAACCAGGGCATCCTGCGAAGTGAACACGGGTTGCGGCAGTTTGTCCCAGGCTGGGCCCGCCAGCGCGACAATGCCCAGCAGCCCGCCCGTCACGGTCAATACTATCGCCGCGCGCCGCGTCCTGCCGGCTCCCCTGATCAGAATGTACGGCAGCAGGCCTTCGTCCACTACCGCTTCCCAGTTGCTGTGCGCCCCTTTTCTGAAAAACATGAACCAGGCCAGCAGCGCCAGCGGCAGCAGGGCCATAAACCATTGCGGCCGTAAAAAGTGAAACAGTTCCAGATCAATCATGCCCGCGTTTTCACCAGTCCCAGGAAAGCGCAGAGCAGCAGCGCCGCGGCCAGGGGCCAATAGTACAGGGCTTTGCGCGGCCGGTACTTCTTCGGGTCCTGCTCAACGGGTTCCATTTCATCTATCAGGGCGTATATCCGTTCCAGTTCGTCCAGGTCGCGGGCGCGAAAATAGGCGCCGCCGGTCAGTTCGGCGATCTTCCCCAGGGCCGCCTCGTCCAGGTCCGCCGACGGGTTGACCGTGCGGGTGCCGAACAGGCTGCGCTCCAGCAGTTCCGTCGCGCCGATGCCGATAGTATAAATTTTCAACCCCTCCCGGCTCGCCAGTTGCGCTGCGGAAAGCGGTTCCACGACGCCGGCCGTGTTCGCGCCGTCCGTCAACAGCACCAGGACGCGCTGGCCGGCATCCCGCTCGCGCAGGCGTTTCACCGCCAGGCCGATGGCGTCTCCGATAGCGGTTGCCTTGCCGGCCAGTCCGATCACGGCCTCGGACAGCAAGGTCTTCACCGTCTCCCGGTCAAATGTCAGCGGCGCCTGCAGGTAAGCCTGTTCCCCGAACAGGATCAGGCCGATCCGGTCGCCGACCCGGCGCTCGATGAAATCGCCGGCAACCAGCTTGGTGGCAGTCAGGCGGTCAATCCGCCTTCCTCCGAGCACGAAATCCTGTTGTTCCATGCTGCCGGACAGGTCGACTGCGAGCATCAGTTCACGGCCGGTAACGGGCACTTCCACCAGTTCACCCAGCCATTGCGGCCGCATCGCGGAAAACACCAGCAGGGACCAGGCCGCCAGCGCGAGCCACAGGGGCCAGGCACGGGCCTTTTTCACGGCATCCGGTTCGGTTTCAACAAAATCATCCAGAAACGGCACCCGCAGTGCGGAGCCGGTTGCGGCATTCCAGGGCCGCGCGTAACGGTAAATGAAATACGGCAACGGCAACAACAGCGCCAGCCAGGGCCACTCGAAACCGATCATCGCTTGCTCCGGGCTACCGATTCAATCCAGTCAGAGCAGAAACTCATGAGGGATGCTACCTCTTCTCCTGTAACCTGCCGGCGATAGGGCGCCTCGAGTAATAACCTGCCTATGTTCTCAGGTAAGGCGCTCCCCGCGTACTGTTCTCTATCCTCTGACAACTGCTCAGTCTCAAATTCACCTCCCTGTGACTGGATACCGGACAATCCCTGTCCGGTATGACGAGCAGGGGTGGAGTCTTTGCTGCCCGACTGCAGAAACGCCACCCAGTCGTCGCCGGTCAGTCCGGCGCTTTCGGCCCTGGGAAAGACGCTGATGCTCACGCGCCGCAACAGGCCGGATACGGATCGGACGCAGCGCCCGGCATCGGTGTCGGCCGCATAGCGGGAACGGATCGCGGCCAGTTCCTTTCTCGCCATGCTGATGGCGGAATATTTGCGGCGTCTGTACAGGAGGCGGCTGAACCACGCTGCGGCAAGTCCCAGCAACAGGAGAACGGGCAGGAGCCACCATCCCGGCGCCGGCGGCCACCAGCCGACGCTCTCCGGGAGATGTATTTCCCTGAGCGGCAATGTTGACGGGTCAGGAAACTGCACAGGATCACGCTCCGGGGGGTTTGGCCTTTGTTCCGCGCCCCCCCGGTTTCAGGCCGCTGAGCAAAAGAGATGACGGTTCGGCATCGGTCCTGCACGGCAGCAGGAGAATCCTGTTGGTGGCCGACAGATGCTGCAAACGGTCCAGGCGCGCACGGAACTGCTGCCGGTACTGTCCGGCCAGGTGACTGTCCGAAGTATCCAGCAGGAACTCCCGGCCGCCGTCGATCACCCGGTAACGGCCGGGCGGCGGCAACTCCTCCTCAAGCCGATCGTAGACGAACAGCATGACCACCTCGTTATGCCGGCACAGTCTTGCCAGGGGAATCTCCGCCTGGGAGTCAAGTTCGCGAAAATCGCTGATCAGGAATATGAGGCTGCCCGGCCGCGCCACCCGGCGCAGGCGCTGCAAGGCATGCTCCAGTGACTGCCTGTCGCCTCCCGCGGATGCCGGGAGCGACCAGGCCGCATCGTTGACGATACGGTTGATCAGGCGCAATACCGCGGTTTTGCCGCGCTGGGGTTTTAACTCGTGGTGTTCATGTTCGGAGAATATCACTCCTCCCACCCGGTCTCCGTTGTTCAGGGCGCTCCATGCAATCAGCGCCGCAAGCTGCGCGGCCTGCACTGATTTATACCTGCCGCGGGTGGCGAAATGCATGGGTCTGCGCAAGTCCATCCAGACGAATACCGGGCGCTCGCGCTCCTCGCGGAACAGTTTAGTATGGGTTTTGCCGGTCCTGGCCGTCACCCGCCAGTCAATGTTGCGGATATCGTCGCCCGGCTGGTATAACCTGGACTCATCGAACTCCATGCCCCGGCCCCGGAACGGAGACTGGTAATCACCGCTTTGCCTGGAAAGAATCCTGCCGCGTCCCAGCCGGATGGAGGCCGCGGCCCGGCTCAGACCGACCAGGGCCGGCACGGATACCCTGACCGGATCAGCAACGTTCAATAACATTCCTCTTCCGAACAACAGTCACCGGCAGTCCCCCTGTCCTCCCGGTTCAGGGCACCGCGATGCGGCTGATCAGTTCGCCGATCACATGGTCGGTGGTGATGCCTTCGGCTTCCGCTTCATAGTTCAGTATCAAACGGTGGCGCAGCACGTCATAGACCACTTCCTGCACGTCTTCCGGCCCGACGAAATCCCGGTCATTGAGCCAGGCATGAACGCGGGCGCAGCGGTCCAGGGCAATGGTTGCACGCGGACTGGCGCCATACTGCAGCCACTGGGCCAGGTCGTCGCCATAAGCGGCTGGGCTGCGGGTCGCCAGCACCAACTGGATCAGGTATTGCTCCAGGTTCTCCGCCATCCAGGTATCCAGGGCTTCATCACGGGCGGCAAAAATTGCTTCCTGCGTTACCGGCGATAATTCCGCCTGTTCGTATCCCCGGTGGGCTTCCTGCCTGGCCAGTTCCAGGATAGCCCGTTCCTCAGCCGCTTCCGGGTAGGTGATCTCCACGTGCAACAGGAACCGGTCGAGTTGCGCCTCGGGCAAGGGATAGGTGCCTTCCTGTTCGATGGGATTCTGGGTCGCCATGACCAGGTACAACTGAGGCAGTTGGTAGGTTTCCCTGCCGACGGTGATCTGCCGTTCGGCCATGGCCTCCAGCAAGGCCGACTGGACCTTGGCCGGCGCCCGGTTAACTTCATCCGCCAGGATAAGGTTATGGAACAGCGGTCCGCGCTGGAAATGGAAAGAACCGTCCTGGGGCCGGTATATCTCGGTGCCGGTCAGGTCGGCGGGCAGCAGGTCGGGCGTGAACTGCACCCGGTGAAAATCGGCCTCGACGCCGTCGCCCAGCACCTTGATGGCGCGGGTCTTGGCCAGTCCCGGCGCGCCTTCGACCAGCAGGTGCCCGTCCGCCAGCAGCGCGAGGAGCAACCTGTCCACCAGCTTCTGCTGGCCTATGATATGCCGGGAAATATATGATTTGAGCCGGAGGATCTCGGATTTGTTCGACATTTCCCGGATATTATACGGTTTCGGAACGCGGGGACAGATTTAAAATCTGTCCCCGGTCACGCCAACTGCGCCGAGGGGGGTCAGTTTACCTGAATCTTCCTGAGCCGGGTTTCCTTCGCTTTCGGCAGCACCAGGGTCAACACGCCGTCGGCGACGCTGGCCTTGATATTCTCCGTGTCGATCTCGCTCGACAAGGTAAAATCGCGGCTGAAGCGGCCGACGTTGTATTCCTTGTAGACCGGCTTGAAGTTTTCATGGTTATCGTTATCGATGTGGCCCTGGATTGAAAGCCGGCGGTTCTCCAGCTTGATATCGATATTGTCCTTGCTTACGCCGGGCAGTTCGGCAACGATTGCATACTCGTCATCCGTCTTGAATACGTTGACCGGCGGAAAGTCGCCGCGGCTGCTGAGCCCCGAACCGGGCCTGCCGCTCAACATCGTATCCGACAGCGATCTCTGCAAGGAGAAAAGGCTGTCAACCGGGCTTGTGATTAATCTGACCATGTTGTCACCTCCAATTACGTTGTATGGGTTAATCTGTAGTACTGGTACAAAAAATGGGGATGAGATAGAATTTTTCAAGCGCAGATGCGCATAATTCCCTACATTTAATGTCATAGTGATTAAAAAGTTCATGAATCCGTTTACTATCGGTACGCTCCTGAATTCCGCTCCCATGATCATCCAGGCCGCCGGCAAACTGGTCGATTTGATCAGGGAACGGGAACAGGGCGCGCCCGCCTCCGCCGAAAAGGTCCCGGTAACGGTGGACAACCTGGAAGAGGTTATCGGCAGGCTGCATGCGCGCCTGGACTCGATGGATGAAGCCAGCGTCGAGCAACTCAAGCTTATCGAGCAACTGGCCCGCCAGAATGAGGCGCTGGCCACTTCCCTGCAGCGGCAGCAACAGCGCACTACCTTTGCCTTCATCCTGGCGCTGATCGCGTTATTGCTGGCAATCCTGGGGCTCACGGCCGCCTAGAAGCGGGATTAACTCCGGTGGATTATTTTTCCGCGGCGTTCGGCGCCGCCCTGGCGCTCATCTTCAGTTTTGACCGGGAAGTCTACACGGTCGTCTGGACCTCTTTACATATCTCTGTTGTTGCGGTGGCGCTGGCGTCGCTGGTCGGCATCCCCCTGGGGATCCTGGTAGTGCTGCGGGAGTTTCCCGGAAAGCGTCTGTTGCAGCAGGTGCTGAATACGTTGATGGCCCTGCCGACGGTGGTGGTTGGCCTGTTGCTGTACGGACTGCTGACCAGGCAGGGAGCGCTGGGCCACCTGGGCCTGTTATATACCATCAGCGCCATCATTATCGGCCAGACGCTGCTGATATTACCCATCATCTGGAACCTCTCCATTGCCGCGGCCTCCGGCGCCG
>JAJDUB010000051.1 GCA_022826885.1 Gammaproteobacteria bacterium | reverse complement strand
GTGGCTGACTGACGCCCCGGTTATCGGGCAAATACCCATGGGATTGCCGGAACTCCAGTTTACTGTTCCTTCAGTCGATTTCCTGATAAGCGCCGTGCACCCGGCGATCATTCTCGCCCTGCTCGGTTCCGTGGACAGCCTTCTCACTTCGCTGATTGCCGACTCGCTGACCGGCACGCAGCACAGACCGAACCGGGAACTGGTGGGCCAGGGTATAGGCAACATGGTTGCCGGGCTGTTCGGGGGACTGCCGGGCGCGGGCGCTACCATGGGCACCGTGACCAACATACGCGCCGGCGGTTCGACGCCGATGTCGGGCGTATTGCGTTCCATACTCCTGCTGATGCTGTTGCTGGGTCTTGCACGGTATGTGGCGCCGATCCCCCATGCCGCCCTGGCCGGCATCCTGGTGAAGATAGGCTGGGACGTCATTGACTGGCGTTTCCTGACCCTGGTTCACCGTATCCGGCGGGAACACCTGCTGGTCATGCTGCTGACGCTGGGCCTGACCGTGTTCGTCGACCTGGTCACGGCCGTGGCCATCGGCCTGATCGCCGCGGGCATGACGCACGCGCAGCAACTGGAAACCCTGGAACTCGACAGCGTGATCTCGGTGCCGTTGCTGGACCGGACGTTTTTCTCACAATACAAGGATATGACCCTGGCCGATCCCTACTCGGCGCGGGTGGGCATGGTTGCGCTGAGGGGTAGCTTCACCGTGGCGTCCTCCAGGAAACTGGTCGAGGTCATAGGCGAAGACATCAAGGACCATGAGGTGGTGATCTTCGATTTCGCCGAAACCACTTACCTTGACGACAGCGCCGCCATAGTGGTGGAACGGCTGATGCACGTCGCTGCCGAAAAACACACCGAGGTCATCGTGGCAGGCATTCCGGACGCCATTGCCGATACTCTCCGTACCCTGAACATCCTGCAGCAGGTGCCGGAGGAGCGCCTGGCGCAGGATATTGATGAGGCCCGGCAGGTTGCGTATAATCTGCTCGAAGCATGAGCGATCTCAAGGCAATCATCTTCGACATGGACGGCACCCTTGCCGACACGGAAGAGTTGCATCGCCGGGCCTTCAATCTCGCTTTCAGGGAACATGCCTGCCCTCTTAACTGGTCCCGCCTCGAGTACAGGCAACTGCTCTCCATTTCCGGCGGCAGGGAAAGAATTTACCACTGCCTGCAGCAAGCCGGCATGGCCGGCGCCGAACTGCAGCGGACCGTGGACACCGTGCATCAAAAAAAATCCACCTTGTACAGGCAGATACTGGTGTCCGACGTCATAAAACTGCGCCCCGGCATCCGCCGCCTGGTGCAGGAATGCCGCGCGGCCGGCCTGAAACTCGCAATCGCAACCAGTTCCTCCACCGATAACGTCAATACCCTGTTAAGCAGGACCTTCGGCAGCGCCGGCAACGACTTTTTCCCGGTGGTGGTTACCTGCGACGTAGTTGCAGAGAAGAAACCTTCGCCGGCCGTCTACATTCGCGCCCTGTCGGAACTGGGACTGAAGGCGGAACACTGCCTCGCCGTCGAAGACACGACAAACGGCAACCTCGCCGCACTGGCGGCCGGCGTACATACGGTCATCACCACCCATCCCCTGACCGTCGACAATGATTTTTCCGGGGCATCGCTGGTATTGAACCACCTGGGAGAACCGGACAAGCCCTTCAAGGTGGCGGCAGGCGCGGCATACGGGCGCCATTTCGTCGACCTCGACCTGTTGAGAACGATCCACGGCGCCGCCAGCGCGGCCGGGCCATACCCGCCACACCGGGCACGGGCCGCCATCTGACGAGCGCGATGACCCTGACCGAGTTACGCTATATCGTCGCCGTATCCCGCGAACTGCATTTCGGCAGGGCCGCCGCGGCGTGCTTCGTCAGCCAGCCTACGCTCAGCGTGGCGATAAAGAAACTGGAAGACGAACTGGACGTGACTATCTTCGAACGGCGCCCCCATGACGTCACCATCACCCCCGTAGGCCGGCGCATCGTGGAACAGGCGATTACCGTGCTGGAACAGGTGAACGCCATCAGGACCATCGCCGGTTCGGAGAAAGACCAGTTGCAAGGCTCCCTGAAACTGGGTGTCATTTACACCATCGGGCCTTTTCTGCTGCCGCACCTGATCCCCGTACTCGGGCGTGAGGCGCCCGGGTTGACGCTCATCATCGAAGAGGACTTTACGCTGAACCTCGCCGAGCAGTTGAAGCGCGGGGAACTGGACATGATTATCATCTCGACGCCGTTCGAGCAGCCGGGCGCCACGCTGGAAGTGCTTTACCGGGAGCCGTTCACGGTGATGCTGCCGAAAAACCACCGGCTGTCGCGCAGGAAACAGGTCCGGGCAGACGACCTGGTGGAGGACACCCTGCTGCTGCTCAAATCAGGCAATTGTTTCAGGGACCAGGTCATGGACGCCTGCCCCGCCTGTAAAGGCGACATTTTTTCCAAGGACAAGATCCAGAAGACCCTGGAAGGCAGTTCCATCGAAACGATCAAGCAGATGGTGGCGGCCGGCTCCGGCGTCACCGTATTGCCGTCCACCGCGATACGGGAACAGGACGGCCTGGGCAGGCTGGTCGAATACCGGCCGTTCGCAAAACCCGTGCCGGAACGGGACATCGCCCTGGCCTGGCGCAATACCTATCCGAAAAAACAACTGGTGCAGCTTGTCAGCCGGATCATCCGGCAATGCGACATTCCCGGGAAGGAGTTAAAAATTATTTAATAACAAGGAAGGCCGCAGCATCCCCCCTGATCACCCTCAGCACCAACGTGCTGTCCATTTCGTCCACCAGTTGACTGAATGACTGCAGATCCGGAACCGCCTGCTGGTTGACGGAGGTGATGATATCGCCTTTTCTCAACCCGGCGGACCAGGCCCGGGACCCGCGCTCGACCGCCATGATCACCACGCCCTTGACCCGGTTAAAATAGGGGTGGTCCTCCTCGATATCGCCCAGCGTCACCCCCTGCAGGCGCGGGTTGCGGGTTCCCTGGGCCAGCTTGAATTCTTTGGAGGCGGTTATCCTGGCTTTCAGGGTCTGCCTGGCGCCAGCGCGCAGGATCTCGAACATGACCTCTTCACCTACGGGCAGCAGGCCAATGTGATTCCTGACGTCGGAAGCCGCTTTCACCTGTTTTGAATTGATGGAGACAATAATGTCCCCGGGTTGCAGGCCGGCTTCCTGCGCCGGGGAATCAGGCATCACGCTGTTCACCACTGCGCCTTTCTGGTTCTTTATCCCGAAAGCCTCAGCCAGGTCGGGGTTCAGGTCCTGCACCTGCACGCCGATGAAGCCCCGTTCCACCATCCCCGTGTCGAGCAGTTGCTCCATGATCTGCAGCGCCATATTGATGGGTATCGCAAACCCGATGCCGATGTTGCCGCCGCTGCGGGAAAAGATGGCCGTGTTGATGCCCACCAGTTCACCCTTGAGGTTGACCAGCGCGCCGCCGGAATTGCCTGGATTGATGGACGCGTCGGTCTGGATAAAGTCCTCGTAACCCTCGATGCCGAGACCGCTGCGGCTGAGCGCGCTGACGATCCCCGATGTCACCGTCTGTCCCAGGCCGAACGGATTGCCTATCGCCACTACGAAATCACCCACCCGCAGGTCATCCGAGTCGGCAACCCCGATATCGGTCAGGTTTTCCGCCGGCACCTTGATGACAGCCACGTCCGTTGCCGGGTCGGAACCGACTATCTCCGCATCAAAATGGCGCCCGTCACGCAGGGTGACGGTGATCTGCACGGCATTGGCGATGACGTGGTTGTTGGTCAGCACCAGGCCGCGTTCGGCATCGACAATGACGCCGGAACCGAGGCTCTGGGTCTTGCGCTCCAGCGGCTGGTCCGGCATGTTGAAAAAACGCCGGAAAAACGGATCGGAAAACAACGGGTTCTGGCGCACCTGCACCCGCCCTTCGGTGGCGATGTTGACCACGGTCGGCGTTACCTGTTCCAGCATCGGCGCAAGACTGGGAAGTTCCTGCCCCTCCACGGCGCCGGGCAGCGCCGCACGGGCAGGCCCGGTAACCACCAGGGCCGCTGTCAGCGCCAGGCCGTAACAGAAGTTCAAAATCCAGGTTCGCAAAGATCTGTCCAAATCAATGTTATACATAGTAATGTTCAAAGAAACAGTGGTTACCTATTAGAAGGCAGCAAGGGCAAAAGTTCCCTTTTCCGTCAGATTCGCCGTTATACCCAGTAGGCCGTACCGGTCATCACCTTTGCGCAACCGCGCATCAGTATCCGCACCGGCAGCGGCAACTCGGCGCCGCCCGCGTCCCGCGCAACGGACGCATGCTGCATTTCATCACGGCGCATCTGTTGCAATATGGAGCGACTCCTGCGGTCCTGTTCCGGCAACAGTTCCAGGTGCCTGTCCAGGTGTTCGACCACCTGGCGCTCCGTTTCCATGACAAAGCCCAGGCTCCATTTATCGCCCGCCGCCGCGGCCGCGGCGCCAATGGCGAACGAACCGAAGTACCATAACGGGGTAAGGTAGCTGACATGGCTGTCCAGTTCCCTGACCCTGGCCTCGCACCAGTCCAGGTGCTCGCCCTCCTCCGCGGCAGCCTGCAGCATGGCGTCACGCACCCGCGCGTCCTTTGCCGCAACGGCGTGACCGGCATACAGGGCCTGGGCCGCCACCTCTCCGGCGTGGTTCACCCGCATCAGCGCGGCGCTGCGCAAGCTGTCCGCATCCTTCGTCGTTGCCGCGCCCCCGTGGGAACGGGGGGCGGCTCCCTTAACTTTTTCAAACCCCATGATCAAATGATCCAGGGCAGTATAATCCCGGCTGTTCATAACCTTTACATTCTAACGAAATACAGGGGTCAGAGTAAAAATTCATTTGCTGTTCGTACTTGACAAGGAGTTTTTACCCTGACCCCATACATCGTTATTGACATAAAAACGGATAATCCGTAAGATTGCGCTCTTTTCACCGGAATTAATCGGATCCTGATGAAAACCTATACCGCAACACCGGCAGACATCAAGCCCGACTGGTACGTCGTCGACGCCAGGGGCAAAGTCCTGGGCAGGCTTGCCACGGAAATCGCCCGCCGGCTGCGCGGTAAACACAAACCGGAATACACGCCGCACATGAACACCGGGGATTACGTCATCGTGATCAACGCAAAAGACGTCCAGGTGACGGGAAACAAGGCAAGCAGCAAGACCTATTACCGCCACACGGGTTACCCCGGCGGCATCAGGTCCATCACCTTCGATAAACTGATCCGTTCGAAGCCGGAACGGGTCATTGAAAAAGCGGTCAAGGGCATGCTGCCCAAAGGCCCCCTGGGACGGGACATGTTCCGCAAGCTGCGGGTCTATGCCGACGGCAATCACCGCCACGCCGCGCAGCAGCCGAAACCGCTGGAGTTGTAACGCAACCATCACAACCGGATACACCATCATGGCAGACGAGATCTATTACAGCACCGGCCGCAGGAAAAGCTCCAGCGCGCGGGTGTTCCTGAAGAAAGGCAGCGGCAATATTGTCATTAATAACCGCACCATGGAACAGTATTTCGGCAGGGAAACCGGCAGGATGATCGTTCAGCAACCCCTGGAAAAGCTCGACATGCTGGGAAATTTCGACATCAACGTCACCGTCAGTGGCGGCGGGATATCCGGCCAGGCCGGGGCAATCCGGCACGGCATCACCCGGGCGCTGATGAAGTACGACGAGAGCCTGCGCAAGACGCTGCGCCAGGCCGGGTTTGTCACCCGTGACGCCCGCGAAGTCGAACGCAAGAAAGTCGGACTGCACAAGGCCAGGAAGCGCCCGCAATACAGCAAGCGCTGATTTTGCCGGGGACGGACCTGGAATCCGTCCCCGGCCATGCAGTTACTCCTCCAGTATCTCCCTGGGAAATTTCTCGGCGAATTCGCCATCGTCCACGCGCAGCGCCGGTTCCACCAGGATCTTTCCGTTTACCGGGCACCAGGGGCGGATGTAACGGAATACCGCCTCCGAACTGTCCGCCTCGAACGCGGCGATGCCCCAGTGGGATGCAGCCTGGCCTTCGAAAATTACCTTTACTGCGCCGGTACCTTCGCCTGCGTGTTCTGAATGCCGTATGGTGCCTTTTGTCACTTCCTTTATTTTTTCCGGCATGATCTCAAAATAACAGATAAATAACATGGTTGTGCTCCTGTTTGTTTAAGCTGAATCGCGTGCGGCGGATTTCATATCCCCGTCATCCGGGAAACCCCTCGGGTAGGGACCAAGCAGGACAATCAATATGGTCCCCACCAGGACAATACCTGCCACGACCCATAATGCGCCGATATAATCACCGGCCCGGTCGTGATACAACCCCATTAGCGGTGAACCGGCCATGGATCCCAGTTGAAACGCGGCAAACATGAGGCCGTAAATGAGGCCGAATGCACGCGGGCCAAAGTAGCGGCTGCAGATATAGGCGATCTCGCTGATCTCCGACCCGGTCGCCATGCCTACACAGACAGCGGCGACGAACACCAGGCCGCCACTGGTGCCGGTAGCCAGGATGATAATACCGGCCAGAAGGCCCAGCAGGAAACAGGCCGCCACGTAGGGCGCGAAGAAATAGTCCATCAGAAAACCGGCCAGGACACGCCCGGCGATCAGGCCCAGGGCCAGGGAACTCATGCACAGGGCGGCCGTAGCCGGCGCGACGCCGCGGTCCGTCAGCATCGGCACCAGGTGGGCAATGATGCTGGTGATGCCGATGCCTACCAGCATGAACGAGAACAGGATCAGCCAGAAACTGCGGGTCTGTGCTGCCTGCGGGCAGGATAATCCGGTTACCGGAGCCAGCGCAGGTTTCGCACCGTCGCCATCATCAGCCGCAGAGCCTGCCCCCCTGCTTACAACCGCGGGTCCGCCGTCCGGCTGCAATCCCATTTCTTCAGGGGTTTCCTTCATGACGAATACCGCCATCGGCAGGGCCAGGGCAAAAACGGCCGCGGCAAAACCGACATACGCCATGCGCCAGCCGTAATTCTCGATCATCAACTGCGCGACGATGGGCACCAGCATCGCCCCGACACCGAAGCCCGCCAGCGAGATGCCCAGGGCAATGCCGCGGCGGCGCGAGAACCAGGCGATCAGGACGCGTGAGTAACTCTGCGGCAGCGTACCCGCGCCCAGGAACGGAATGAGGAAGTACAAGGCGTAGAAATGCCATAAATCAGCGCTGAGCAGGGCCATGGAGGCAACGGTCAGGCCCATCATTATCACCGAGGGGATCAGAACCCTGCGTACGCCGAACCTGTCGATGATGAAGCCCAGGCAGGGCGAGGCGATGACGACGGCGAAATTGGTCATGGTAATGGCCAGCGACAATTCACCTCGGGTCCAGCCGAATTCATCTTCCAGGGGTTTAACGAAGACGCCGAAGGCGAAGATGGTGAACATGGCGTAACTCAAACCCATGCCGACAAAGCCGGTGGCAACGTTCCACCAGCCGTAGAAGATTCCGGATGGCTTGGCCCGCATTTCCTGGGCCATACGGCTAGAGTTGTACTGCGTCGGCCAGGATATAGCCCGGTTCCGGCGTATCTTCCAGCGACCAGCCGCCCATCAGGTAATGGTGCACGATACGGATGGCCGTCAGGCCCACGTGTTCGGCAAAGCCGTCCAGGTCGCCGAAACGGTCGGCCAGCTTGTTCATGACGTAACCGCGCATGGGTTCATACGCCCAGATGGGAACGAATTCCACGAATGCCTGCTGGCAGGCGTCCTGCACTGCCTCGATGTAATCACAGCCGCGGCTGAACCCGGCCCGGTCCGTCAACCCATAGCGCCCGGGCACGAACCTGTCCCAGTCCAGGTCCAGGAAGCCGCGCATGAACCTGACGAAATTCGCCAGGTGGATATCCGGCATCAGCCCGTAACGGGCATTGGCCAGAATGGTATCCGAGGAGAACAGCAGCTTTTCCTCGGCGAACCAGGCGGCCAGGTTGCCGGAACCGTGGGTGGGACCGGGGTTCAGCAGCGCCAGGTCCACGCCATCCACGTTGATCCGGTTTTCCGCGCCGGTCAGCACCCGGGTCGGCTGGAGCTGGCCCTCGGCCTCGCGAAGTTTCACGACCTTGGCGCAGATCTCGTCGGCGATGATCTCTGCGCCCGGCGCCAGGTCGGCGGCAAAACCGGCGTGATCCAGGTGGTCGTGGGAATAGACCACCGTAGTGATCTCCCGTCCCGGCACAGCCTCGCCGACGGCGCGGGCGTAGGCGCGTGCCCGGCCCGGCGTCCCGAAGGTATCGAACGCGACCACGCCTTCCCGGCCCTCGATGAAAATGGTCCTGCAGGTACCGTCGCTGATGGTCCAGAGTCGCTCAGACAGGCGTTCAACCTGCATGTCCGGTTCGAAGGCCAGGTACGGCTGGGCCTCGTCCGTCGTGAATAATCCCCTGTTTTCTCTCATAACCATACTACTCTAAAACGGAGTGGTATCCGGGTGCATGTTGCCTTCGATGCCCCAGCCCCCGGTCAGGTAGGTCTGCATGTACCTGGACAGGTTCATGGCACAGTACTCGTGGAAGCGGAACAGGTTGCCGAACGAGGCGGACAGCTTCTCTTCGGTGTAGCGGCATACGCGGTCCCAATCATGAGGGTCCAGCCCGTCGATAATGGCCTGCTGGGCGAAATCGGCCATCAGGTCGTAGTATTCCAGGTTGTCGATGAAGCCCTGGCGGTCGGTGATCCAGAAATGGCCGGGGATGAACATGTCCCAGTCCAGGCTCAGGAAACGTTTCATGCTCGGCACGTAGGGCTTGAAGTGCCAGTCAGGGAAGAAGGTATAACCGACGCCGGGGATGACGGTGTCCACCATGAACAGGATTTTGCTCTGGGGAAACCAGGCGGCGATATTGCCGTCGCCGTGGGTCGGGCCGGGGTACAGCAGTTCGAAGTACACCCCGTCGATTTCATAGGACTTGCGTTCACCGTCCCAGGCTTCCGTGGCCGGCAACTGGCCGTCGGACCTGCGCGCCGCCACCACGTCGGCGCACAAGCGGTGGGCGATGATGTCAGCGTCCGGGGCCATGTCCGCGGCAAAGCCGGTGTGGTCCAGGTGGTCGTGGGAATAGACGATGGTGTGGATCGGCTTTCTCGGGAACACGCGGCCAATGGCGCCGGCATAGGCCCTGGCGGTGCCGGGCGTGGTCAGGGTGTCGAAGGCGATGACGCCCTTGTCGCCTTCCAGGAAGATGGAGCGGTAGATCCCCTCGCTGACGGACCAGATTTTATCGCGCACCGGACTGTAGGAAATATCCCGCCACGCGCCCATGATGGGATGGGGCGTGGGAATGGTGAAAATACCGCCGTGATCACACTCCGGTTGGCCTGCGCCGTTGCCGTTGTCTTTGTCCGCCTCGCTCACGTTCCTCTCCTGCCTCTCCAAGTGTACGGGAGTATATTATATGAAGATGAAGCGCGCCAGGAAGATCAGCGCCAGGAACCACACGCCCGCTGAAATCTCCCGGTGTTTGCCGCTCGCCAGTTTGACGCTGACGTAGGTGATGAAGCCCACGGCGATGCCGTCGGCGATGGAGAAGGTCAGCGGGATCGCGACGATGGTGAGCAGCGCCGGGAGCAGTTCGGTGGCGTCGTCCCAGGCCAGGTCGCGCATGCCGCCGAGCATCAACAGGGCCACGAACACCAGGGCGCCGCTGGTGGCGAATTCAGGCACCATGCGCGCCAGCGGCGCCAGGAATATGGCGAGCAGGAACAGGATGCCGACCACCACTGCGGTCAACCCGGTGCGGCCGCCGCCGGCAATGCCCGCCACGCTTTCCACGTAACTGGTCACCGGGGTGCAGCCGAGGCAGGCGCCGACCACGCTGGAGGAACTGTCGGCCTTCAGCGCCCGGTCCAGGTTGCGCACCGTCCCCTGCCCATCCACCAGGCCGGCGCGGTGGGCAACGCCCATCAGGGTGCCGGTGGTGTCGAACAGGTTGACGAACAGGAACGCGGCTATCACGCTGATCATGCCCACGTCCAGGGCGCCGGCAATATCCAGTTGCAGAAAGGTCGCGGCCATGTCCGGCGGCGCGGACACCAGCCCCTGCCAGGTCACCAGGCCGGCGAACAGGCCTGCACACGTCACTGCCAGGATGCCCAGCAGGATGGCGCCGGGAACGCCGCGCACGCCCAGGCCGGCAATGAGCAGGAAACCGACGCCCGCGAGCATGGGCTCGGGCCGGGTCAGGTCGCCCAGGGTGAGGATGGTGGCGGGACTGGCTACAACGATACCGCCGTTCTGCAGGCCGATAAACCCGATGAACAGGCCCACCCCGCAACCCATGGCCAGGCGCAGGTTCATGGGGATGCTGTTCAGCATCCAGCGGCGCAGGCGGGTAACGCTGATGATGACGAACAGCACCCCGGAAAGGAACACCGCGCCCAGTCCCACCTGCCAGCTATAGCCCAGGCTGCCGACCACCGTGTAGGTGAAGAATGCGTTCATGCCCATGCCCGGCGCCAGCCCCACCGGCCAGTTGGCGTACAGGCCCATGATCAGGCAGGCCAGCGCCGAGGCCAGGCAGGTGGCAACGAAACTGGCGCCCTGGTCGATGCCCGCGGCAGCCATCATCTGCGGGTTGACGAAGATAATGTAGGCCATGGTGACAAAGGTGGTGCAACCCGCCAGCAACTCGGTGCGGACTTCGGTACCGTGTTCGGCGAGCCGGAAGCGGCGTTCCAGGAATGTGATAATTTTGTCTGTCATGTCGGATTGATGATTGATCCTGTCGCAATTGTAACCCTGTGGGCAGGTGATAAATATATCGGAGTCAGAGTAAAATTGCCGGATAACTCATGCCAGACTTGCGAAGGAGCACAGTATGAACGGTCATGCGCGTATCGTCATCGTCGGCGGCGGCATCATGGGGGTCGGACTGCTCTACCACCTGGCCCAAGAGGGTTGCACTGACGCAGTCCTGATTGAGAAAGGCGAACTCACCTCCGGTTCGACCTGGCATGCGGCCGGCCAGTGCCCGAACTTTGTCGGCAATTACAACCTCGCCAAAATCCACCAGTACAGCATTTCCCTGTATAAAAAGCTGGAGGACCTTACCGGGCAATCGGTAAGCTGGCATACCTCGGGCAGCGTCCGGTTTGCCCTGACGGAGCACGATATCGACTGGTTCAAACACGTGAAGGGGATTGCGGACAACGTCGGCTTCCACATGGAGATCATCGGCGTCGACAAGATCCGGCAGCTCAACCCGTTCATCTCCACCGATGGCGTCCTGGCCGGGGCGTGGACCCGGGACGACGGCCACGCGGACCCGGCGGGGCTGACCAACGCCATGGCGCGCGGCGCGCGCAACATGGGCGCCAGGATTGTCCGGCACAACCGTGTCATCGACATCAACCCCCTGCCCTCCGGCGAATGGGAAGTGGTGACCGAAAACGGCGTCATCGTTGCGGAAAGTGTGGTGAACGCGGCCGGCTGCTATGCCAGGCAGGTGGCGCAGATGGTGGACGCGGACCTGCCGATCTGCAATATCCAGCACCACTATCTCGTGTCCGGGCCGATACAGGAATTTATCGACCGGGAGGAAGAGATACCGGTGATGCGCGACCCCTATGCTTCGGCCTACCTGCGACAGGAACAGAAGTCCGGGCTCATCGGCATTTACGAGCACGCCAACCTGGCCGAAGCCTGGCCGCCGCGGGGCCTGCCGGAATGGGAGGCCGACAGCGAACTGTTTGACGATGACCTCGACCGCCTGATGCCCTGGCTCGAGCGGGCGCTGGAGCGCATGCCGATCATCGAAAACGCCGGCATCAAACGCATCGTCAACGGCGCCATTCCCCATCCCGCGGACGGCCCTCCTCTTTTGGGACCGGTCGCCGGACTTAAGAACTTCTGGCTCTGCTGCGGTTCCTCGTTCGGCATTGCGCAGGGCGCGGGGTGCGGCAAGTACCTGGCGCAATGGATGCTGCACGGCGATGCGGAGATCAACATGACCGGCTTCGACCCGCGCCGTTTCGGCGCTTTTGCCGACGAGAGCTACATGAAGGACAAGGGGCGCCAGGATTACAGCATGACCTACTTCACCCCCCTCCCCGGCGAAGAACTGCCCGCGGCGCGCCCGCGGCGCACCAGTCCGCTGTACGAAAAACTCAAGGCGCGGGGCTGCGTGTACACCGAGACGTTCGGCTGGGAACGGCCCAAGTGGTTCTCCCCCGACGGCCGTGAAGAGGAATACGGCTACCGGCGTAACAACGTGTTCGACGTGGTGCGGGACGAGTGCCTGGCGGTGCGCGGGCGGGCCGGCATCCTGGATTTATCGGGTTTCGCCAAGTACGACGTGACCGGCGCCGGCGCCCGCGCCTTCCTGGATCGTGTCTGCGCCAACCGGATGCCGGATGCCGGCGGCATCGTGCTGGCGCACCTGTTGTCCGAAGGCGGGCGGATCGGGGCCGAGATGACGGTCACGCACCTGGCCGACGATCATTTCTACGTACTGTCCGCGGCCGGCGCCGAACTGCGCGACCTGGATCACCTGGTCCAGGGCAGGCGTGCCGGGGAACAGGTGCAGATCGCCAACGTCACCGATGAGCGGGGCGTGCTGGTGCTGGCCGGGCCGGCGGCGCGGGATATCCTGGCCCGGCTCACGGACGCACCCCTGGACAGCGGCTCATTCCGCTGGCTGAGCGGCAGGGAGATCAGCATTGCGGGCAGGCCCGTGCGGGCGCTCAGGGTGAACTACGTGGGCGAACTGGGCTGGGAACTGCACCCGCCGATGGAACACCTGGAGGAGTTGTACGATGCCCTGCAGGAGGCAGGCGCGGCCTTCGGCCTGACCGATTTCGGGCTGTATGCGGTCAACAGCCTGCGCCTGGAGAAGGGGTACCGGGGCTGGGGCGCGGAACTGACCAATGAAGTCACCATGATCGATGCGGACATGAAGCGTTTTCTCAGGCTGGATAAGGAGGACTTCACGGGGAAACGGGCCACCCTGGAGCAACAGGCCCGGATTGCTGGGGACACCGGGGACGGCTCCGGAGACGGACTTAAGTCCGTCCCCCTGGTTCCCTTGCGACTCGTGTATTTCGAAGTGGATGCCACCGACTCCGACGTGCGCGGCAGTGAGCCCTTGTACCACGGTGATGAATGTGTCGGAGTGACGACGTCCGGCGGTTACGGCCATTACGTGCGCAAAAGCCTGGGCTTCGGCTACGTCCCACCGGCCCTGGCGCAACCCGGCACGGAACTGGGCGTCGACCTGCTGGGAGAACGTCGCCCGGCGCGGGTGTTGAAAGATCCCGTCTACGATCCCGCCAATGAACGGCTGAGGCTGTGATGCCGGATACAGGAGCCGGCCGGTCGGAACTCCCCCCACGAGCCGAAGTGGTGGTCATAGGCGGCGGCGTGATCGGCTGTTCCATCGCCTATCACCTGGCCAAATTCCAGTCCATGGAAGTCGTATTGCTGGAACGCCAGCAACTCACATCGGGGACCACCTGGCACGCAGCCGGCCTGATCGGGCAGTTGCGCGGCTCCATGAACATGACCCGGCTGGCCCGTTACACCAGGGAACTGTACCAGGGGCTGGAGGCCGAAACGGGGCAGGCCACGGGCTACCGGCAATGCGGGTCTGTGTCGATCGCCACTGCTGAGGAGCGCTTCGAGGAACTGAAACGCAACGCGTCCATGGCGCAGGTGTTCGGCCTGCGCGTGGACGTGGTCACGCCGGAGGAAATCAGCGAGCACATACCGTTGCTGTATACCGGCGACGTCATCGGGGGCATTCATATTCCTACCGACGGATACGCCAACGCAGTCGATATTACCCAGGCCCTGGCGAAGGGCGCGCGGGCCTGCGGCGCCCACATCTTTCAGAACGTGAAGGTCACGTCAATCCGCACCGGCGCCGGCCGGGTCACCGGTGTCGGCACCGAACGCGGCGACATGGAAGCCGACTACGTGGTGCTGTGCGCGGGCATGTGGACCCGGGACCTGGCCGCAAGCATCGGGGTGAACGTGCCGCTGCACGCCTGCGAGCATTACTATGCGCTGTTCGAATCGGTCGCGGGCCTGGACGAGGATCTGCCGGTGATACGGGATTACGACACCTGCACCTATTACAAGCACGACGCCGGCAAACTGCTGGTGGGCGCGTTCGAGCCCCGCGCCCGGCCCTGGGGCATGGACGGCATTCCCGAGGACTTCTGTTTCGACGAGATCGCCGGTGATTTCGACCACTTCGAACCGGTGCTGCGGGACGCCATGGCGCGGGTGCCGGCCCTGGAAGCGGCCGGCATCCAGAAGTTCTTCTGCGGCCCGGAGAGCTTCACGCCCGACGTGCGTTACCACCTGGGCCAGGCGCCGGAGTTCGATAACTGCTTCGTTGCTGCAGGTCTGAATTCCATCGGCCTGCAATCCGCGGGCGGGATAGGCAAGGTGGTGGCGGAATGGATGCGCACCGGGCGCCCCCCGGCGGACCTGTGGGAGGTGGACGTGCGCCACAACATGCCGTTCCAGGGGAACCGCAAATACCTGCGCGAGCGCGTGTCCGAGAGCCTGGGCCTGCTCTATGCCAGGCACTACCCCTACCGCCAGTATGAAAGCGCCCGCGGCGTACGCAAATCGCCGCTCTACGAGCGCCTGCAGGCCGCCGGCGCCTGCCACGGCGAGACTGCCGGCTGGGAGCGGCCGAACTGGTACGCGCCGCCGGGCGTAGAAGCCCGGTACGAATACAGCTACGGGCGCCAGAACTGGTTCGAATACTCGGCGGCGGAGCACCGCGCGGTGCGCGAAAACGTTGCCCTGTTCGACCAGTCGTCCTTCGCCAAGTACCGCCTGGAAGGACCGGACGCGGCGCGGGCGCTGAACTACGTGTGCGCCAATGACGTTGACGTACGGCCCGGCCGCATCGTCTACACCCAGTGGCTGAACGAGGACGGAGGGATAGAGGCGGACCTGACGGTGACACGCCTGGAGGAGGACAGTTTCCTGATCGTCACGGCCGCGGCCACGGAAGTGCGCGATTTTCACTGGCTGAAACGGCACATCCCTGCCGGCGCCCGTTGCGTGCTCACCAACGTGACCTCAGCCATGGGCGTAATATCCGTGATGGGGCCCAACGCGCGCAAGCTGTTGCAGCCGCTGGCGCCTGAGGACCTGTCGAACGAGGCGTTCGGGTTTGCGAACAGCCGGGAGATTGAACTGGGCTATGCCCGGGTGCGCGCCTCGCGCATCACTTTCGTCGGTGAACTGGGTTGGGAACTGTATATCCCGACCGAGTTCGTCGCCGGCGTTTACGATGACATCACGGCTGCCGGAGACGCTCTGGGCCTGGCCCATGCCGGTTACCACGCGCTGGATTCGCTGCGCATCGAGAAGGCCTACCGGCACTGGAGCCACGACATCACCGACGAGGATACGCCGCTGGAAGCGGGCCTGGGGTTCACGGTGAAGTTCGACAAACCGGGCGGTTTCATCGGCCGCGACGCGTTGCTCAGGCAGCGCGAACAGGGTCTGCAGAGGCGCCTGCTCCAGTTCAGGCTGCTGGACCCGGAGCCCCTGCTCTACCACAACGAACCGATCCGGCATCGGGGCCGGATTGTCGGTCACGTCACCTCCGGCAGTTATGGCCACACCCTGGGCGGCAGCATCGGCCTCGGCTATGTCGATACCTCGCAGGTGCAGGACATCGGGGAACTGCTGGAAGGCGGCTTCGAGATCGAGGTGGCGGGCGTACGCGTCCCGGCCGAAGCCTCGCTGCGCCCCATGTACGACCCCGACAACAGGCGCATACGTTGCTGATTACCCCTGCAAACCGGGGACATGCAAACCGGCCGGGATGGATGGGGTCAGAGTAAAAATGACAGGCGGGGTCAGAGTAAGAAATTCGCCAGAATTTTTACTCTGACCCCTGGATTTATTCAGCTCAAGCCCTGCCGATGGCTTCCCGGGACAGAAAGATCGGAAACCTCGACCTGACCTCCAGGTCGGCCTCGTCGCTGATATGCTTCGGGAAATGGCTCGCCAGGATTGCCCGCTTTTTCTCGATGGCCTTCTGCAACATGACCGGCTTGCCGCTCTCCTCCCACACGGTGGGGCTGGTGCGGTCGCCGAAATCCGGGTAGATATATTCGCTCTGCATAACCTTCAGGGTGCGGTCCGAACCCAGGTAATGACCCACTCCACTGGTGCACACCTGTTTGATTTCATCAAAACCCAGGGTCTCCGCGTTCACCTCAATGCCGCGCGTGACCCGCAGGGCCGCGCCGAGCACGTCATTGTCCAGCAGCAGGCTCTCCGGACAGGTGCCGAGCAGGCTTGCGTACATGCCTGCCGATTCGTACACCAGGTTGGCGCCCGCCAGCGCCGCGGACAGGACTGTCCCGGCCCGTTCCGCGCCGGCCTGGAAATCCGGGAATTTTGAATCCGTCATGCCGCAGGCGGTGCCGAACGGCAGGTCGTAGACAAGGCCCATCTGTGCGCAGGCCGCGGACAGGAGGCCCTGCTCGGGCGAACCGCCGCTCATGGCGCCGGTGCGCAGGTCCGAGACGAACGGCCAGGCGCCGAGAATGGCCGGGGCGCCCGGCTCGATGGCGTTCACGTACACCAGGCCGCCGAGACATTCGGCCCAGGCCTGGGAAACGGCGCCCGCCAGGCATGCAGGCGTGGTGGCGCCGGCCTGGCCTGCGGACAGCAGCAGCACCGGCATGCCGCCCTGGACCGCGACCCGCAGGCATTCCAGCGATTCCTGCGCAAACTTCATGGGCGGCACCACGAAGCAGTTGGACTGGCTGACAAACGGCCTGGCCCGCCACGCGGCTTCACCGCCGGCCATGACGTGCAGCATTTCCAGGGTCTTTTCCAGGTGGGCGGCTTCGGTCCAGCTCGAGGCGACATGCTTGCCGGTGCCCATGACCACGCAATAGGCTGTATTGAGGTCCATCTCGTAGTTGTCGGCAATGTCGCGCAAGACGCAGGTACGCTGGAACATGTGTATATGCTCACAGGTGTCGGCGATGCGCGCCATGTCGTAGAGATCCTGGGCCGTCGACTCGCGGTACAGGTTGTTTTCCGGGTCGGCGACCATGACCGCCGCCCCGGCCGTGGAGAAATGTACCCGGCTGCCGCTGAGGTCCAGGTCGTGCCCGGGGTCCTGGCCGTACAGCACCAGGTTGCGCCGGGCCAGCGCCATGGCGTTTTCGACAACGGATCTCGGCATTCTCAGGCGGCCGTCGCTGCCGAGCACTGCGCCCGCGGCAGTACAGGTCTCTATGCAGTGCGGCGTGGCCTCGCTGAAGCCGACTTCCTCCAGGATCCTGAAGATATTTTCGTTTACGGCCGCGACGTCAGCGTCTTTCAGCGGCCGGTAACGGCCGCCCGCCTCACCGGGATGAACGGGCTTGAGCGCATCGGCCAACGGCGCGCTGCGTAGCGCCCGGCGCGCCTTTCTGCCACCGGATTGTCTTGCCATCGTTTTCCCCCTGCGTTTGGAATGACAGGTCACCCTGTCCGTCATACCGGGCTTGACCCGGCATCCAGTATTACAAAGTGTCGCCTATGGCGACACATTATTCCACTGGATTCTGGTCCCGGCTTTCGCCGGGATAAACTTCGCTGGAATGACGGGTGCCGGAGTTTACGCAGCGACGGCTGTGCGCGTCGTCACCAGGCGCGTGCCCGTGTCCGCGGCTTCAGCCGCATCACGGCAGTACGCATCTGCGCCGACCGCCCTGCCGAATTCTTCGTTCAGCGGAGCCCCGCCAACCATGACGATATAGTCGTTGCGGATGCCCTGCGACACCAACTCGTCAATGACGACCTTCATGTAGGGCATGGTAGTGGTAAGCAGGGCCGACATGCCGAGAATATCCGGTCTGTGCTGCTCCAGTGCGGCAAAATAGTCCTCGACACTGTTGTTGATGCCGATGTTGATAACCTCGAAACCGGCTCCTTCCATCATCATGCCCACCAGGTTCTTGCCGATGTCGTGGATATCACCCTTGACTGTGCCGATCACCATCTTGCCGATGGGCTTGGCCCCGGTTTCCGCCAGCAACGGGCGCAACACCTCCATGCCGCCCTTCATGGCGTTGGCCGCCAGCAGCACCTCCGGCACGAACAGGATGCCGTCGCGGAAATCGATCCCGACTATCTGCATGCCGCCGACCAGGGCTTCGTTCAACACCTTGTCTGCGGCCCAGCCCCGGTCCAGCAGCAGCTCCGTGCCTTCGACGATCTCGTCCCGGAGGCCGTCGTACAGGTCGTCGTGCATCTGCTCCACCAACTCGGAATCGTCGAGTTCCGACAGGACCAGTTCTTCTTCCTGGTCCTCAACCCAGTTGTCTACCGCCGCTTCTTGAATCGTCACTGTCATGTCTCCCGGACGCCGGAAATTTCGCGGAAGTCTGAATTAGACCGCAATTTCGTGTATATGAAAGCACGACATTGTTGCATCCAAATGCGACATATTGGTTAATTTATTTGTAACCGGGAGCATATTTGTCCGCTATTATCAGCATCGTTCCTGAAACCAACCGTTTGAGGCAACGCCATGGCAATGACATCTCAGGACATCCGGGAGCAGGTGCCCTCGGTTAAACCGCAGGCGGACGGCCTGGTGATCGCCTGGCCGGGTGGCGACTGCAGCCGCTACCTGTACTATTGGCTGCGGGAAAACTGCCACTGCCCGCAATGCACGCACCAGGATGCCTGGGAGCGTATCGCCGATTTCATGGCGATTCCCCTGGATATCACTCCCGATAAGGTCAGCAGCGACGCCCGCGGGCTGCATCTCACCTGGCCCGATCACAGCGCCGCCTGTGACGGAACCTTCTATAGCTGGGACTGGCTGCACCGCCACCGCAGCGAACGGGAGGCGCGCCTGGCGCGCAAGCAACGTTGCACGGCCTGGAGCGCCGCGGAGTTCGACATCACGCGCGTGTCCGTCGGCTTTGCCGGCGTGATGGCCGGCGACGACGCCCTGCTGGAAATGCTGGAGTATATCGATGATACGGGCGTAGCCCTGGTCACCGGCGTGCCGTCCGAGCATCTTGCCGTGATCAGGCTGGCCGAACGCATCGCCTTCATCGAGGAATCCCACTTCGGCCGCTGGTTCGATGTGGAATCGAAACCGAACCCGGAAAACCTGGCCTATACGCCGCGGGCGCTGTACCCGCACAACGACCTCCCCAGCCGTACGCATCTGCCGGGCGTCCAGTTCCTGCATTGCCTGCGGAACGACGCGCAGGGCGGGGACAGCATCATGGTCGATTCCATCGCTTCGGCCAGGAAACTGCAACAGGCGGACTTGGCGGCTTTCAAGCTGCTGAGCACCCATAAGGTCACGTTCACCTACGTCGCCGAAGACCGGCATATCGTGAATCGCGGCTGCGTGATAGAAACCGATGAAGACGGCAACATCATCGGCACACGGCTGCATCCGGCGCTGCTGGGACCGGTGGATATCGAACCGGCGTTGCAGGCACAGTTCTACCGTGCGCACCGGGCGTTTCTCGGCATCGTCACCAGCGCGGAGATGCAATACCGGTTCCGCCTCAACAAAGGCGATTGCCAGGTATTCGACAACCATCGCATCATGCATGCGCGCAGCGAATTCGACCCGGATAGCGGTTACCGGCATTTACAGGGCTGCTACATCTGCCGGGACGATTTGCAGAGCCGTCTCCAGGTGTTGCGCAGGAAAGGCGGGAATTTCCGTCACACGTGAGCCGGCGTCTCAAATTTCCAACAATGTCGCATAGAGTATAATAAATGTCGGTTCAGGGATTGTGGTAAAACAGCCCTTTCCTATAATGAAATAATAAGGCACAAACCAGGGGTATAGAGCATGTCCAATAAAGCCGAATTCAAACGCAACAAGCTGAATTACGCGATCCTGTCAGCCCTCGCCGCAACGGCAGTCAGTTCTCCCGCCAACGCCCAGATCGAGGAAATTATAGTCACCGCAACCAAGCGCGCCGAATCCACCCAGGACATCCCGGTATCGGTCTCCGCCCTGCAGGGCGAGGACCTGCAGGAACTGCGCATCAGCACCTTCGATGATTACGTCAGGTACCTGCCCAACGTGGTCACCATGGGCACGGGACCGGGACAGAGCGAGCTCTACATCCGCGGCGCCGCTACCGAGCAATCGAAAGTCACCATATCTGCAATCCAGGGATCGGCGCCGGCGGTGGCGTTGTACGTGGATGAGATGCCGGTCGCGTTCGGCGGACGCAATCTTGATGTCTATGCAACGGATCTCAACCGTATCGAGGTATTGCCGGGACCCCAGGGAACCCTGTTTGGCGCCAGTTCCCAGTCGGGCACGGTGCGCTTGATTACCAATAAACCGGTACAGGGCGAATTTCAGGCCGGCGCCAGCGCCGATGTTTCCACCACCAGGGGCGGGGACGTCAGCAACTCCCAGGAGGCTTACCTGAACGTGGCCCTGAGGGACGACCTGGCCGTGCGCATTGCCGCCTACCATGACGACCAGGCCGGCTGGATCGACAATATCAGCAACCTGGACGGCGGCGGCAATGTCATCCCCGGCGGTTTTGAAACCAATGACGGTGGGCTTGTTGAAGTGCTTAACAGAAACACTGCAAATGTTTCAGCAGGATTTATTCATCCGGACAGCCCTGTCGAAGCCGCGGACAACAGCGCGCTGGTGGAGGAGGACTTTAACGACGCCGAATATATCGGTGGACGCATCAGCCTGGCATACGAACCCACGGATAATTTCGGCCTGCTGGTGCAGCATACCCAGCAATCCCTGGAGACGGATGGCGTGTTCGCCTACGATCCCAACCTGGATGGTGAGAGCAGAACAACCCGTTTTACCCGCGACACCAGCGAGGATGATTTCGGCCTGACTACACTGACCCTTAACGGACGCATCGGCATGCTGGATATGATCTATACCGTCGGTTACCTGGACCGTGAGATGGAGGCTTATATAGATTACACAGACTATACCGCCGGCGGCGGCTACCAGGTGTACTACCTGTGCGCCCCGGTCAGGGATTGGGGCGGCAATGGATTTGTGGGTCATGGCGGCACGGTAGGTGTGAGTGAATGTCACGACCCCGAAGCGCAGTATATCGACAATAACGACAGCAAACGCGTAACCCAGGAGTTCCGCGTTTCCATGCCGGAAGACTACCGCATGCGAGTAACCGCGGGCGCATTCTTTGACGAGCAGACAACCAACGGTACAGCCTCCTTTGAAGACGCGGCCACCCAGGACGACGGAGACGGTTCCTGGTTGCCCCTGGGTATGATAGGCGACCAGGTGCCGGGCACGAATGCCGACCCTAATGTGCCGTTCAATCCCAGGGTCAGTTTCGTTAATGATTACACCCGCAAGACCGAGCAGATGGCCCTGTTCGGCCAGCTTGATTTTGACATCACGCCGACGGTTACCGCCAGTTTCGGCGCGCGCTGGTACGATATTGACTTCGATTTCAAGGGCGCCAGTAGCTTCTCCTTCGGCTGTAAGGACTTTGACGGCGTAGTAAACGGCGATGATGTACCCTGTGACTCCAGTGTCGGGCGCGGCGGTTTCGATGCCGGCAGCGCCACCTCGGGCAACAACGTAACGGCCCGGCTTGCCGCCCTGGGCACGGGTACGCTGGAGGCCCTATCGACCGTCAATGCCGACGCCTGCCGGCCTGATGCCGCCAGGTGTCGTGGCGGTACCGGGGATATGTTCGGCTCCAGTGCAGAGGAGGTACTGGCAGACATCCAGAACGGTTCCCTGAACGTGAACGACCTGGGCAGTGATGGGGTCCTGAACGAATCCGATGTCATCTTCCGCGCCTCGCTGGATTGGAAGGCGACCGACGACATCCTGTTGTTCGCCACCTTCGGCCAGGGCTTCCGCCCACCTGTTACAAACCGGAACGCCGGTAAACGTTCGAACAGGCAAACCGGTCCGTATGAGGGTTACCGTGTGCCGGCAGTCGCCCTGACCGACAAGATGGATAACTACGAGTGGGGCATCAAGGCTGATTTCTTCGACCGCACCCTGCGCGTGAACGCCACCGGCTATTATTCAGAGATAGACGACCTGCAGGTATCCCGGTTCGATCCGGCCAACGTCGCCTTCCTGGTGTTTATCGAGAATGTTGGAGATGCGGAGATCCTGGGCGCGGACGGTGATTTCACCTGGGCGCCGACGGACAACCTGACCATCGCCGGCGCCTTCAGTTTCGTCGACAGCGAGATTACCCGTATCAACGCACAGTTGGAGGGCATTTCCGTACCGGTCGGCAGTGAGTTGCCGTTTACCCCGGATTTTTCCGGCAACCTGCGGGCGCGCTATGAATTCGACCTGCCGGCCCTGGGCGGATCTACCGCCTATATATCCGGCGGCCTCAGCTACACCGGCGAGAGCAAGTCGGGCATCGCCGGCAGCGCTTTCGCCGTTGAAGACACGCTCAGGCGCACCCACGGCGGCCGCGGTTCGGGACTCAAGATTGCCAATGAGGGCGGCGACTTTGCTGCCGGCAACTGCGGCACTTACGACGCTCCCGTTGCCTGCCCGAACGGCAGGTACGTCCAGGATGATTACGTGCTCCTGGACATGGCGGTCGGTTTCAGGAGTGATACCTGGGGCGCGGAACTGTTCGTGAACAACGTGACGGACGAACGGGCCGAACTGCATGTCGACACCTTGCAGTACGTGCCCAAGGTGGTAACCAACCGGCCGCGCACCTTTGGTGTCCGGTTCTCCTACGACTATAACTGATGTTGCCGGTGCCCTGCGATTAAGCCGGAGCCCCCCGAGTAATGTTGTAAGGGGACGGGCAAATCCGTCCCCGATGCTGCAAATCCGTCCCCGGACGCACCTCCCCCCTGTAACGGGGACGGATTTGATTTCAGGACGCTGCCGCACTTGCCTGACCAGAGTCAGTTGGGCCAGAGCAAAAGTCGTCAGAATTTTTACTCTGACCCCATATTTCCTTAAAATAGTTCTTCCTGACCCCAATAACAGTTCACCGTGGACTCTCCCGAACAGCTCACCACTGCAAAACAACTGATTCAAAGCGCCAGATTCGGCGATGCGATCTCAACGGCGGAAAGTTTCCTGGCATCCGGACCGGATGAGGACGACCGGGTAGAGGCGCTGTACCTGCTGGCGGTCTCGCAGCGGTATGACAACCGGCGCGAGGCGGCGTTGGCGACCCTGGATACCCTGCTCGCCGGCAATCCCGAACATGCCCGCGCGCACCAGGAACGCGGCCATATCTTCCTGTCCCTCAACCGTAGCGAAGACGCCGCCCCGGCATACTCCAGGGCAGTTGAACTGAACCCGGCGCTGAAGGCCAGCCTGAATGCGCTCGTCAATCTCGAGGAACGCATGGGCAGGACGGAACAGGCCCGGCTGGCGCGGGATCGGCTGGATTTCCTCAACCGGCTGCCCCCGGAACTGGTCAACGTCCTCGACCTGGTTCACGAGAACAAACTTTACAAGGCGGAACTGTTGTGCCGGGACTACCTGCAAAAACACAGGCACCACATCGAGGCCATGCGCCTGCTGGCCGAGATCGGGGTGAGGATGGGCATCTACGACGATGCGGAGTTCCTGCTGGAAAGCTGCGTGGAATTTGCGCCGGACCACGTGCAGGCCCGCATCGATTACGTCAACATCCTGATCCGGAAGACCCGCTTTGAAAAAGCCCATGAACAGGCAAAGCTGCTGCTGGAACAGGAACCCGGTAACCCGGGCTTCCAAAGCACCCTGGCAACCACGCTCGTAGGTCTGGGCAGGTTCGAGGAGGGGATTGCCCTGTACCGGGAGGTGCTGGAAGCCCACCCCTACCGTACGGAACTGCACGTACAGGCAGGTCACGCCCGGAAGACCGTGGGCCTGCTGGACGAGGCCATCCGCTCCTACCGCGAAGCCTACCGGCGCAGGCCGGATTACGGCGACGCCTACTGGAGCCTTGCCAACACCAAGACCTATAAATTCACGGACGAGGAGATTGACGGCATAAGGCGCTACGCGGATGCCCCCGGTGTTGCGCTCACCGACCGGATCAACCTGTGTTTTGCCGGCGGCAAGGCACTGGAAGACCGCGGGGAGTACGGCGAAGCCTTCGCCTGTTATGAAAAGGGCAACGGCCTGAAGCTGCGCCAGACCGGCTACAGGATTGAAAAGATGGAGGCGCGCGTGGAAGCACAGGTTGAGACCTGCACCGGCGAATTGTTTGCGCGCCGGCAAGGTGTCGGACTTGACTGCCGCGACCCGATATTTATCGTCGGCCTGCCCCGTTCCGGTTCCACCCTGTTGGAACAGATCCTGGCGTCCCACAGCATGGTGGACGGTACCATGGAACTGCACAACATACTGGCCCTGGCGCAGAAACTGCGCGGGCGTGAACCCGAGAAGACATCCCGGTACCCTGCCATCCTGCACGAACTGGAGCAAGACTATTTCCGGCGCTTCGGGGAACAATACATCGAGGACACCAGGGTTTACCGGGGTGAAGCGCCCCTGTTCATCGACAAGATGCCGAACAATTTCCTGCATATCGGCCTCATCCGCCTGATATTGCCCAATGCCAGGGTAATCGACGCCCGACGCGACCCCATGGCCTGCTGCTTCAGTTGCTTCAAGCAGTTGTTCGGCGAGGGCCAGGAGTTCACTTACGGCCTGCGTGAAGTGGGGCGTTATTACCGCGCCTACGTACGGCTGATGGAGCACTGGGACCGGGTGATCCCCGGCTTCGTGCTGCGGGTGATGCACGAGGACGTGGTCGACAACCTGGAAACCCAGGTGCGGCGCATCCTGGACTTCTGCAGCCTGCCCTTCGAGGAGGCCTGCCTCAACTTCCATGAAACCGAACGCAGCGTGCGTACGCCCAGTTCCGAACAGGTCAGGCAACCCATCTACCGTAGCGGCCTGGAACAATGGCGCAACTTCGAACCCTGGCTGGACCCCCTGAAGGAGGCGCTGGGCCCAGAGCTTTACGGATATTCGGGGTCAGAGTAAGAATTTCGCCAGAAATTTTACTCTGACCCCAGCTATCGGATGATTTTATGAACAAACCCGACCCGGCAACGATCAAACCCCTGTTCGACCTGTACCGGGCCGGCGAATACCGGACGCTACTGGAACAGGCGCAGGCCCTGCTCAAGACCTGGCCCGATGAGCCGGCGCTGCACAGCCTGGCCGGTTCGGCCTGCCTGGAGATGCAGGACTATGACTCCGCCATCCGCAGTTACCGGGCGGCGCTGGCCATCAGGCCGGACCTGGCCAAGGTGCATAACAGCCTGGGCATTGCCTGCCTGCGGTCGGGGCAGGTTGAGGATGCCGCCAACAGTTTTCACAACGCGGTCAAACACGATTCACAACTTGCCCAGGCCTGGTTCAACCTGGGTATCGTCTATGAAAACCGGAACCGCCTGGCGGAAGCTGCGGGCTACTACAAGCAGGCGACGCTTATCAACCCGGTTTATCACCAGGCATTGTGTTCACTGGCAAAGGCGCTGTGGGAATTGCGCATACCCGACCAGGTGGAGGAATACTTTGAAAAAGCCATAGCCATTGAAGAAACTTACCTGCCCGCGCACATGGGCCTGCTGCGCTTTCTCGAGCAGAGTAACAGGCATGAGAGACTGCGGGACGCCATTTCCAGGGCGCGCAAGGTCCCGGGGTTGCACGAAACGGTCAAGCTCTACGAAGGCATCCTGGCCGATATTGACGGCGATTATGAACGGGCTAGAACATTGCTGGAAGCATTTTCCATCACCGCGGCGGACGTCTGGACAAGACACGGAGAGAGGACGCGCCTGGCCCGCCTGACCCTGATCTGCGACAGGCTGGACGATACCCCCGCAACCATCCGATACGCCGGGAGAGCCAATGACCTGTCACGGGAAATAAGTGACGGCAAAGGAATTGACAAGTCAGAATTCCTGCAAATTGTGGAAAAACGGCGACGGTATTTCACTGCCGGGAACATCAACCAGTGGCCGGATATCACCTCCGAATTCAGGGGTCAGAGTAAAATTTCTGGCGAAATTCTTACTCTGACCCCAGGTATCGATAACCCGGTATACATCATCGGCTTCCCCCGCTCCGGCACTACCCTGCTCGATACCTTGCTGCGCGGGCACCCGTCCATCCGGGTTGCCGAAGAATCCGACGCCGTGGGTGTGATGGTTAACCGGCTATCGGGAGACTCGGATGAACGTCTCCAAACACTGGCGAACCTGCAGGACCGGGATGTGGAAGGCCTCAGGAAGACCTATTTCGACGCTCTGGCGCGTCATGCAAGGCCGGAAGACGGTGTCATGCCGGTAGACCGGTTCGCCCTCAACACCGTGTACGCAGGTGAAATCCACCGCGTATTTCCGGAGGCCAGGTTCATACTCATGCTGCGCCACCCGGCGGACTGCGTGTTAAGCTGCTACATGCAGACCTTCTACGAAACCCCGGCAAACGCAAGCTTCTTCACCCTGGAGGACAGCGCCCACCTGTATGACCGGGTCTTCGGCCTGTGGCAGCAGTACACCGGCCTGCTGCAACTGAACGTGCTCCAGGTGAAATACGAAGACCTCGTCACGGATGCGGAAACAACCTGCCGGCAGATACTGGACTTTCTGGAAATGCCCTGGCATCCCGGCATCCTGGAGCACGAACGCACTGCCCTGGACCGCTCCCTCATCAGCACCGCGAGCTACAACCAGGTGACCCGACCGCTGTATACCGAAGCGCAGGGCCGCTGGCAGCGCTACCGCGCTGAACTGGAGCCGGTGCTGCCTGTGCTGGAACCCTGGATCGGTTATTTCGGTTATAAAGAGTCGCCTGCGGCGACATAGTGTGACTGGATGCCGGGTCAAGCCCGGCATGACGTAGTCTTTGTATCGTCATTCCGGCGAATGCCGGAATCCAGTGAGAAACTGTCCCGCAGGGACACTTTTATGATGACTGTCGGGGGCTGAAGATTCAGATGAACGTCTGCGGTTTGCGCGCAAACAGCCGCTCAATCATGGGGATGAAGTGCTCCAGGGGCAGCGTCGGGTAGTTGGGGTCGAATGAGCACTGGTCCCAGTTGGCGCAGAAGTCGACACAATCCTGGTAGTACGGGTGGTCCTTGAAGCGGTCGCGGGCGTTTTTGTCCCGGTCGTAGTGCTCCATCCAGTAATAGCCCTGGAACAGGCCGTGGTACAGGACGACCCAGTGGTTCTTTTCGCTGACGTAGGGGCGCAGCAAGGCCGCGGCGAGTTGCGAGTGGTTGTGGGGACCGAGCACGTCGCCGATGTCGTGCAGCAGGGCGCATACCACGGTCTCTTCATCGGCACCATCCCGTTCCGCCCGCGTGGCGGTTTGCAGTGAGTGTTCCAGCCGGGTGACGTGATACGGGGAATCCCCATCCATGGACCGCATCCAGCCGATCACCCGCTCTGCCTGGTGTGAGCCGTTTTCAACATCGTGGGCGAATACCAGGTCGTAGTCCTCACGGGTGCCGTGAACCATGGCGGTGAAATTTACTTTACTCATAACCTTTACCTCGGTCTTTCATGGGGTCAGAATTTAATTCTGTCCCCGACTCATCAAAAAATTGCTCCCGCACTTCAGGCGCCAGCGCCGCGCGCAGGATGCGCTGGACAATCACGGGGTTCACGCCTATATCGTTGGCTGAAATGAGCAACGCCCGCCGCTCCGGGTGCAGTTCGCTTTTTACCCGGTCCAGCAGACGCCGGTAATGGGGCAGTCCCTGCTTGCCGATGCCGTTGCGGTGCCAGGTCTCGCGCCAGTCGCTGGCAAAATCGGTCAGAATCAACCTGTAGCGCTCCACCAGGCCGGGATCGTTACCGGGATGGTCTGCAAATTCACGCACCAGGTCTGCCACCAGCGCGTCAATTTCTCCCGGCGCCATGACCGGAGAGATATTGTAATTCTCGGTAAGGATCTCCACCCTTTTGCCCGGCTCATACGGCAGGGATTCGAACCGCGCCCCACCGTTACCATGCCCGGCCTTGAGCGCCTGCCTGACCATGCCCCAGAAGCGGGATGAGCCGGACAGGTCGATCACCAGGTGTATGCGGTCCTGCCCGCTGCCGTTGACGACGTTGTGCCGGCGCCAGTTATCGAAGATCCAGCACTCTCCCGGCGCCATGTGCAGTTTTTCATCGCCGCAGTGGAACACCACCTCCGGGTTTGTTATGACGGGTATATGTATGCGCACCCGGGTATACCAGTGGTAATTGAAGTCGACGTGGTTCTGCACCTCGCAGCCGGCATCCAGTTTCATCAGCCTGGACCGGGCCAGCACTTCGTTGAAACTCGCCATGACCTGCCGATGGTATGGACATCCGCCGAGGTGCGGGGTGGCAGTCATGCGGCCCCCGAATTCGTCGTTATCTCCACCGCCCCGGGAGATAAGCGCAACCGCCGAATTTCCCTTCAGGCCAAGCGGGTGCGGGCGCCAGGCGGACGCTTCCAGTTGCGCAGCTTCCTGCGCCAGGCGCGCCGCGTCGAAGTCCAGGGGCAGGCGTATGAAGGGTCTGGCGAGTTTCATGGCGTATCCGGTGTCTCCTCCCCGCTTGCAGCCGGCTCGGGGGCAATCTTTCCCGCATCGTAACCGAACAGTTCGAAATCCATGCGGTACCAGTCTGCGACCGCCTGCTGCAGGGACTCGTCATAATAACATGCGTAACTCCTGTGACGGGATTCGTTCCTGCGACCGAGCGTCGATGGGACAATGCCGATACGGCGGCAGATCTCATCGAATGATTGCTGCAAGGTTTCATAGCGGCCGACGTAGTCCATCATCAGCGTATCGCGTTCATCCGTAAGCAGCCGGTATTGCGGCATTGCCAGGATACGTTGCCGAAACCGCTCTTTACTGATGGCCTGGCGCATGAACCCGACTTCATGTCCGGTAAATCCCGGGTTGCGGCGATTCAGGAAAAAACAGGTGGAGACGAACCGGTCGAAGGGGTTCCGGACGAAACCGAACTTGAAATAGGACGACCAGGTCTGCGCCGGCAGATTCTCTCTTAACTGTCGGAAGGACACATGGCCGTGCCCGATGGCGGCGATGCCCGGGACCGGGATGCTCTGTTTGCCGAACAACGCCTGCTGTTCCCAGTCGCCAACTCCCAGGCACGGCCTCAGGGCCTGGCGCAGGGCATGGGTCGCGGTCCTGGGAACTGCGAAAAATATGAACCTGTGTTTATGGGAGATGATCACCGATCAGAATATGGACTTTGCCATTAACTACCCTGGCCGGATAGGTCTTCAGATCAATGCAGACAGGCGCGCCTTTCGCCTTGCCCGTAGGGATATGGAAACGTCCCTGGTGCAGCGGGCATTCGATGATGTCATCGATGACAAATCCCTCCGCCAGGTGCTGCTCCTCATGGGTACAAAGTCCGTCAGTGGCGTAGATCCTGTCGTCCGATGTCCGGTAAACGGCATAAGTCCTGCCACCGCGGTCGAAACGGACGACGTCTTCCGTGTCGATGTCATCGACGGCGCATGCGGTTATCCATTGTTCGGTCATTATCTTTTCACATGAATAATGTGCCGCCTACGGCGACGATTTATTTTACTGGATTCCCGCCTGCGCGGGAATGACGTGCTGGCTACCCATTAAAAACCGGTTGCAATACATATCCGGGATCCTCTTTCTGCCTGGATTTGGTGGCAAACACTTCCCCCATGGCGCCGATGACCCCGCTGCTGGGGACAGGCATCTGCTCCCTGACAGTCTCGTGCAGTTGTTGCAGTGCGTGGAACGGTACCATGGGAAACATGTGGTGTTCAACATGGTAGTTCATGTTGCAGTAAAAGAACCGCAACACCGGGTTCAGGTACATGGTGCGCGTGGTAAAACGGTGATCCTTGATGCCGGTCGCCAGGGCGCCGTGCTGGGTGATGCGCAATACCCCGTGCACCGGCGCGCCCAGCGCCCGGGGCAGCAGCAGCAGGCAAATCGGCAGCCACGACTGCATCCAGACGGCAATGCCGATAATGGCGATATAGCTCCCCAGGAACAGCCGGGCATTGCGAAACACCTTGGGAAATTCGGTTTCGGGGACGGATACCCTGATAAAATGATTAGCATGGCCGACAGCCAGTTGCACCAGTTCCTTGTTGTAATGCCATACCTGGTTCCAGCCGCAGGCCAGGCTCAGGATATCGAGCCAGCGCACCGGGTTCGGCAACAGGTATTCCGCATCGTTCCCTATATCCGAAGTATGGGTATGATGCCTGGCGTGCACCCACTTCAGCGATACCGGTTCCCAGCTCAGCATCCAACTGCACAGGTAAAGCAGCGCCTGGTTCAGGCCGTGGCTCCTGAACGGCGTGCCGTGGCAGGCTTCATGGCCTGCCGCGTTGTTGAAGGACCACAGGGCGCTGTACAGTAACATGACGCCGAGCGCCCACCAGGTACCCCAGGTGTAGACCAAAGCCGCTCCCAGGCCGGCCAGGATGGTGTAATAGGCGCCGAAATGCAGGATTGCCGGGCGGTCTGCACGCTTAGACAGGGCCTTGAGCATCTTCCTGTCGATATCACATTTGAACCAGTCTTGTTGTTCCGGCATCGTCTAAAACCTGGCGAGATCTTGGATGCGCGCAGATTTTAAATCATTATCCTGGCGTAGCGGATAGCTGATTTACCGGCATTGTCGCCTGCACATAAACTTGTGTCGTCTGTTTTTCGAATCTACTCGATCATTTGCTGTTGATTCTTCTATATTTCAGCTTAATATCCGGAGAATTCCCGATGCGGAGGTTCAAATGAAAATACAGCCATTTCCGGAACAACTTTACCGGCAGGAGCGCGCCGACCTTGCCGCTGCGTTCCGCTGCGCGGCCAGGCTGAACCTGCACGAGGCCGTAGCCAACCATTTTTCACTGGCCGTGGACGCTGCGGGCAAGCGCTTCCTGATGAATCCGAACCAGCGTCATTTCTCTCTCATCCGGGCGAGCGACCTGCTGCTGCTGGACGCCGACGACCCCGGAGTGCTGGAACGGCCTGATGCGCCAGACCCGACTGCCTGGGGATTGCACGGGTCTATCCACCGCCGCTGCCCCCATGCCCGCTGCATAATGCATACGCACTCGGTTTACGCGACCGTGCTGAGTTGTCTTGCCGACAGCGCCCTGCCGGCCATCGACCAGAATACCGCGACGTTCCACAACCGCTACGTGATCGACGGAGACTTCGGCGGCCTGGCCTTCGAAGAGGAAGGGGAACGCTGCGCCGCGCTGCTCATCGACCAAAAGAAGAAAGTCATGATCATGGGCAACCACGGCATCCTGGTGATCGGCTCCGGCGTAGCCGACACGTTCAACCGTCTTTATTACTTCGAACGTGCCGCCGAGACCTATATCAAGGCGTTGCAGACCGGAAGAGATCTGCGTGTGATACCCGACGTGACAGCCGAAAAAACTGCCCGGGAACTGGAATGCCATTACCCGGACCAGGCAGAACGCCACTTCAACGACCTGAAGGCAATACTGGACAAGGAAGGAGACGATTACGCTGAATGACAGCATTCACTGCGACAAACGCGGCGTCCAGCGGTATTACGCTCGACCGCAAGCGGCTACGGTCGCTTGCCGCCCGGTCTGATCGGTCGGGTCTGATTTACCTGGCCCAGTGGCTGATAGCGCTGGCCTGTACCGGACTGCTTGTCAGGTCAGCGCTCGGAACCTGGTGGGTCTGGCCAGCCATGTTCGTGCACGGCGTGTTCCTGACGGTTCCCGTCTATGCAATCAGCCACGAAACATCCCATGGCACCGCGTTCAGGACACGCCGGCTGAACGAACTGGTGCTCTGGATCACGTCACTGGTGTACATGGAGGAACCCCTGCATCGCCGCTACACCCACACTAACCACCATACATTCACCTGGCACGTGGGCAGGGACAGCCAGATGCCGTTCGATACACCGATGAGCTTGCGCGGATGGCTGGGGGAATTTACCGGCGCGAGCCTTTTATGGTTTCATATCAAGGTGTTATGGCAGCTATCGACGAAGAACTACACGGCCATGATGCGTATGGTGGCGCCGGACAGCGAACTCCCGAAAATGACCCGGAATGCGCGCCTGTTCGTCGTGATCTACGGAGCATGCGCCGTCCTGGTCGCCTCCGGCCATCTCTGGCTCTTGTGGTATATCATATTGCCGCGCCTTATCGCGGCTCCCGTTATGCTGTTGTTTACCCTCATCCAGCACGTGGAACTGCAGGAAGATTCCTGGTCGGTCATCGATTCGACCAGGTCGTTCCGGACCTCCACCCTGGGACGTTTTCTGTACATGAACATGAATAATCACATCGAGCACCACCTCTACCCGCAGGTGCCCTTCCATGCGCTGCCCGAACTGCACGAGGCCATCAGGGATCAACTCCCGGAACCCGACCCCGGCTTCTTTCGGACCAACTGGGAGGTATTCAGTGTTGCACTGCGGCGCTCGTTGGGCAAGAATACGGCGGCGCGCACGATCCGGCAGGCGCCCAGCATGATCTCCGAAGGAGCATATGAACTTATCGCCCGGAAAACAATGTAATACGGCCGGGTCGGAAATAACCCTGTGAGGTGGCAATGGAATTCGGTCTGAGTCACGAACAGCAACTGGTGGTGGACACCGTGCGCAGTTTTGTCGAACAGGAGTTGTATCCGCTGGAGGATGAAGTGGAACGCAGCGGCCGGGTGCCTGAGGCACTGGGGCGAGGGATCCAAGACAAAGTTCTCGAACTCGGGTTCTACGCGCCGAATATACCGGAGGAATTCGGCGGTGGCGGGCTGGATACCCTGACCTTCACCCTGCTGGAACGCGAACTCGGCCGCGCCGCCATGGCGCTGTCGGTATTCTGGGGCCGTCCCTCCAACATTCTCTGCGCCGGCACAGCCGAACAGCGAGAGCGCTACCTGCTTCCCTGCGTGCGCGGCGAGAAAATCGACGCCCTGGCCATGAGTGAACCCGACGCAGGTTCCGACATACGCGGGATGAAGACCTTTGCCCGTCGCGACGGCGCCGATTACGTCATAAATGGTACCAAGCATTTCATCAGCCACGCTGACATCGCTGATTTTGTGATCACCTTTGCGGCCACAGGCGAGGATGAGACGGTGCGAGGGCGGAAGAAACGCATCACCTGTTTCCTGGTTGACCGGGGAACCCCGGGATTCGAGATACGCCCCGGCTACAACTCCGTCTCCCATCGCGGTTACCACAATAATATCCTGGTGTTCGACGACTGCCGCGTGCCCGCGGCCCAGGTGCTCGGCGAGGAAGGCGCCGGTTTTGACCTCGCTAATGTATGGCTGGCAGCGACACGTCTCACCGTTGCGGCCATGTGCGTCGGGCGGGCGCGCCGCTGCTTCGATCTCTGTGTCGAGTGGGCCGCGAATCGCCGCCAGTTCGGACAACCCATCGGCAAATTCCAGGGAGTTTCCTTTAAACTTGCCGACATGCAGACCTGGATCGACGCGGCGGACTGGCTCACGCTTGCCGCGGCATGGCGCCTGGACCAGAATTTGGATGCCAACCGCCAGATCGCAGAGGCTAAACTGTATGCCACCGAAATGCTGGGCCGGGTGACGGACGAGGCGGTGCAGATCTTCGGGGGAATGGGCCTGATGGATGACCTGCCGATAGAACGCTTCTGGCGCGATGCCCGGGTTGAACGCATCTGGGACGGCACCAGTGAAATCCAGCGCCATATCATCGCCCGCGACCTGCTCCGGCCCTTTGACGCTTGAATAAGGAATATCCGACATGACCGAGCCCACAGGCAATCCCATTAACACAAGGCGCAACGGCGCCATCCTGGAAGTCACCCTGGACCGGCCCAGAGTGAATGCCATCGACGCCGCCACCAGCAAGATCATGGGCGACGTGTTCGCCGGGTTTCGCGACGACCCGGACCTGCGCGTGGCGATCCTAACCGCGGCCGGTGAGCGCTTTTTCTCCGCCGGATGGGACCTCAAGGTCGCGGCCGATGGCGAAGCGCCGGACACGGACTACGGCGTCGGAGGTTTCGGCGGCCTGCAGGAACTGCCCGCACTCAACAAACCGGTCATTGCCGCGGTCAACGGCATGGCGGTCGGCGGCGGGTTCGAACTGGCACTCTCCTGCGACCTCATCTATGCCGCAGAACATGCCCGGTTCGCGTTGCCCGAGATCAACGTCGGCGTGCTTGCCGACGCCGCCACCATCAAACTGCCCCGCCGCATCCCCCACCATGTTGCCATGGACATGCTCCTGACGGGACGCTGGTTCGACGCGGGTGAAGCCATGCGCTGGGGACTGGTCAACGAGGTGCTGCCTGCCGGGCAATTGATGGACCGGGCGCGGGAAACCGCGCAACTGCTGGCCGACGGCCCGCCGCTGGTCTTCGCCGCCATTAAGGAGACCATCCGCATGACCGAAAAGCTCACGGAACAGGAAGCCCTGCGCCTGGTGAACAACCAGGGCATCCCTTCGGTGAATACGCTCAACGCCAGCGAGGATTTGCAGGAAGGCACACGCGCTTTCACGGAAAAACGCAAACCGGTGTGGAAGGGGCGCTGAAACCCGGGAAATCCGGGGTCAGAGTAAAATTTCTGGCGAAATTCTTACTCTGACCCCATAGCTCTTATTCGCTCCTCCTCCCTGGCAAGCACGTCGCCGGCGCCAACCCGGTAACGCTGCAACGCCCGCATGATATCGATCAGGCAGTCGTCGCGTAACCGCTCGAGTTCTTTCACTGTGCGGCCCGCGGCCTGACGCCTGGTTCCCGAAACCATTTTGTCTATCAGTTCCGCGGTCAGCTCAGGCGCTTCCAGCTTCGTCCACGGCAGTTTCAGCGCCGGTTCGAACTGTTTCATGAAAGCGCGCATGCCGGCATCCCCGCCCGCCATGTGGAAAGCCAGGCAGGTGCCCATGAAAGCCCAGCGCAGTCCCGGGCCGTAAATGATGGCTGCGTCCAGTTCACCGGTGTCGGCCACGCCATCGTTGACCAGGTGCAGGACCTCCCGCCACAGGGCCTCCTGCAGGCGGTCGGAGAGGAAACCTTCGACCTCGGTGCGTACCCGCAGCGGGTACATGCCCAGGTCGGAGTAGAACGCGGCGGCGTGGTCGACAGCCTCAGATGCCGTCTTTTTCCCGCCCAGCACCTCGACCAGCGGCAGCAGGTACACCGGGTTGAACGGGTGTCCGACGACAACCCGTTCCGGCCGGCTGCAGCCGGCCTGGAATTCGGTCGGCAACAACCCTGACGTACTGGAAGCTATAATGACCCCGGCGCCGGCGCAGGCATCCATTTCGGTATGGAGGCGGCGCTTTAACTCCAACCGCTCCGGGGCGCTCTCCTGGATGAAGTCGGCTGCCGCGCAGGCCTGTTCCAGAGAGGCGGCGCAACGCAACCGTTGCCGGCTCGCTCCCGGGTAAAGACCGAGTTTTTCCAGCGCCGGCCAGGCATTCTCCAGGGCGGATTCCAGCCTGGCCTGCCAGCCCGCGCCGGGGTCCCAGGCCACCACGTCCATGCCGTGCGCCAGCGCCCGCGCCGCCCAGCCGGCGCCAATCACGCCGGTACCGATAACAGCAAGAGTATTGATTTTACTGGTCATTATCCTTGACGAATGACCGCTCCCGGCAATGAATCAGGCGCGTTTGACCAGGCCGAATTTCGTGCGCGCTTCATCAGGCCCCAGCACCCGGGCGCCCATCAGTTCGACGATGTTGCGGGCGCGCTCCACCAGTTGCGCGTTACTGGCGAATACACCTCTCTCCAGGTACAGGTTGTCCTCAAGGCCCACGCGCACATTGCCGCCGAGGATCACGGCCTGGGCTGCGAACGCCATCTGGTAACGTCCCAGGGCGAACGCCGTCCAGTTGGCGCCGGCGGGCAACTGGTCGACCGATGACTTGAGAACACCGGCGTCCGCCGGCGCCCCCCAGGGAATGCCGTGGCAGAGCTGGAATAACGGCGGAGCTTCCAGCAGGTCTTCCCTGAGCATCTGCAGGGCAAAACTGAGATTGCCGGTATCGAAAATCTCCAGTTCCGGCTTCACTCCCAGTTCCCGGATGCGTTTTGCTCCCCGGCGCAGCATGTCCGGCGTGGAGACATAGACCAGGCTGCCGTCACCGAAATTGAGCGAACCGCAATCCAGGGAACAAATTTCCGGCAGCAGTTCCTCGACGTGGGGCAGCCGCTCCATGGCGCCCACAAGATCGGTTTCTTTCCCGAATTGCGTCGGCGCTTCATCCGGCCCGATGAACAGGTCTCCGCCCATCCCCGCAGTCAGGTTGATGACCACGTCTGTGCCGCTGGATCGAATCCTGTCGACCGTTTCCCGGTACAGGGCAACGTCACGCGCCCCTTCGCCGGTCTCCGGATCGCGCACATGACAATGGACTATGGCCGCCCCGGCTTTTGCCGCATCGATGGCCGATTCTGCGATCTGTTTCGGGGTAACCGGCAGTTCAGGGTGTTTCCCGACGGTATCGCCCGCACCGGTTACCGCACAAGTGATGACGACTTCAAAATTCATATCTACAACTCCGAATACCTGGCCCGCTCCTGGGTAGGCCTGATCTTGAAATACTCGTGATAACATTTACTGAAGTGCTGCAGGGACTTGAACCCGGTCTCTATGGCGATTCCGCGCACGGTGGTGCCGGTGTGGCGCAACAGGTTGCGGGCGGCGGTCAGGCGCAGCCTCAGGTAATAATGGCTCGGGGAGTGGTGGAAATGCTGCTGGAACGCTCGTTCGAGCTGGCGCGTCGACACGTTGAGATATCTGGCAATCTCTTCCACGAACAACGGTTCGGAGATATTGTTGCGCATGAGCAGCACGGCCTCATTGAGGTAGTCCGGCGCGCCGGGCGCCTGGCTGCGTACTGAAATATACTGGGGTTCGCCCAGGTCTCGTACCCGGTCGATGGTGAACTGTTCCGAAATGGCAGCCGCGATCTCGCGATTGTAGTCCCTGCGCACCAGGAACAGCATCAGGTCCAGCGGTGCGGTGCCGCCGGCACAGGTGTAACGTCTGCGATCAATCTCGAACAGCTCATCGGTGACTTTCAACTGGGGAAATTCCTCGCGCAGGCTGCCTATGTTTTCCCAGTGTATCGTGCAACGGTGGTCGTTCAGCACACCGGATTTCGCCAGCAGGTAGGTCCCGGTACACAGGGCCCCCAGCTCCAGGCTGGTTGCGGCCAGCCGGCGCAAGGACCGGCCCAGCAACGGATTCCATGCGTCCTTGACATGCACGCCGGAACAGATGAACAGCATGTCGAGTTTTCTTGCCTGCTCGAACGGTAGCGTCGGCCGGATCTCCAGGGCGGCACTGGAAGCGACGGGTTCATCGTCAAGAGTCAGGACGGACCAGCGATACAACTGCTGCTCCGTGGTCAGGTTTGCCATACGCAGCGCTTCGATCGCGGAGGCAAACGCGATCAAGGTAAAGTTCGGCGTCAGCAGGAAACCGTAATGGAGTGGCTGTTTCGTAGCCATCGCACTACCTCCGGTTAAACTTCGCGCACCTCCGTTTTACCATCCGGCCGGCGTTCAAGCGCGTAATTTGCCGGCCTGAGTATTTTACCAAAATCCTTGCGCAACCATTTTAACAGTGATAGCTGCAAAATAACCAGAATCGGCAACAGCGGCAATGCGGCGATCACTGTTGACGTCTGTACCGTCTTCAACCCACCGGCCGCGATCAGTCCGACCGCAGTGACGGCAAGGGCGAAGGCCCAGGCAAAGCGGTTCCAGCGTGCAGGCTGCTCCTCGCCGCCCAGGTTCCTGGTACTCATGCTGGCCAGTACATAAGCGGCGGAGTCCAGGGTGGTTGCGAGGAAAATGATGCACAAGAGTGTAAATATGAAGAGCATAACGGTCCCTCCCGGCAAGCTGCTGACTACGGCAACGGCCGCGGCGGGTATACCTGACTCGTCCAGCAGAGCTGACAGGTCGAGAATACCGTTCATCTCCATGTGCAGGGAATAGCCGCCGGCTATGGCGAAAAAAGACATACAGCCCAGGCTGCCCCATATCAGCTGGGCAACAATCACTTCCCTGATGGTGCGCCCTTTGGAGATGCGCGCCACGAACAGTCCGACCATCGGTGCATAGGCAATCCACCAACCCCAGTAGAACACGGTCCAGTCTTCCGGGAATCCGCTCTTTACTACAGGATCCATCCAGAAGCTGATGCGGAACAGGTTGTCCAGCATCAGGCCAATACTGTTGGTAGACATGTTCAGGATAAACACGGTCGGCCCGGCGATCAGCACGAAGGCCAGGAAGAGGATGGCAAACACGCCATTTAAGTCGGCCAGGATTCGAATACCCTTTTCCAGCCCAAGGTAAACACTCGTACCAAACACCGCGGTCCAGATTCCCAGGACACCGAAATGCAGCATGGGCGTATCCGCCAGGGAAAAACACCGGGCAATAAAAGCGGAGACCAGGGGGAGGCCCAGTCCCAGGCTGGTTCCAGCGCCGCCGATGATAGCGAGAATAACAACTACATCAATACCGACTCCCAGCCAACCGGAGCTCTTGCTGCCGAGTACGCCGGCGCTTGCCGTGCTTATCTTGCAACAAGGTTGTTTGCGGACGTACATCAAATAGGCTATGGGCAACGCCGGCAGCGCGTAGATCGCCCAGGGGACAAAGGACCAGTGAAACTGGCCGTACATGTGCGCCCATTCGGCAGCCTGCGGCGAACGGGGATCGATCCCTAAAGGTGGAGACTGGTAATAGTAAATCGGTTCGACAAACGCCCAGTTGGTGATGCCGATGCCGATGCCCGCAGTGAACATCATGGCGATCCAGCTTGGTGTCGAAAAATCAGGGACTTCGCCCGGGGCGCCCAGAACAACCCGTCCGAAACGGCTGCATGCCAGCCAGACAAGAACGGCAATAACGGCTACGCCGACCAGCAGGTACAACCAGCCTAAATAGCCGGTCACGGCCTTTAACGCATCGCCAAGAAGCAATTCTGCCTGTTCAGGCTTCAAAACCAGCAGTATGCCGACGAAAATAATCAGGATAAAGGCCGGCAGGAATACTTTCTTGTCAAGGGACGGTTGCGAAGCTGATGGAGTATCTGTCACGGTCAGTGTGTGGGAAAAAACTCTTGTTGTATCATACCATTACAAAACTTTCATTGAAAGCCGGGAATGTCATTCCCCTTTCTCCGACCACAACCCCAGCACCAGGCACAGGCAGGCCAGCAGCAGTACCAGGGTAAACGGCACGGCCATGGTAATAGTCCCCGCCTGCAGCGCGCTCAGGGCGTCGCTGCCGCCGCCGATGAGCAGGGCTGCCGCAATCAGGCCCAGCAGTACGGCCCAGATAGCGCGCTGGTAGCGGGGAGAATCGAGTCTCCCGCCCGCCGTGATGATATCCAGGACCAGTGAACCGGAATCCGCCGAGGTGATAAAGAAGGTCAGCACCAGGACCACGGCAACCAGTGAGGCTATAATGGTGAACGGCAGGTTTTCCAGCATGTGGAACAGCGCCAGTGAGGGGTCGCTGATACCGCCGGCCAATGCGCCTGTGCCGTGCATGACCTGGTCCAGCGCGATGCCGCCGAATACCGACATCCAGATGGAACTGACCAGTGTCGGAGCGAGCAGCACCGCAATGATAAACTCCCTGACGGTGCGGCCTTTGGATATGCGCGCGATGAACATGCCGACAAATGGCGACCACGAGATCCACCAGGCCCAGTAAAATACGGTCCAGTTCTTGTACCACGTATCATCCTCACGGCCAGTCCAGTCGCTCAGGGGTACGAAGTGTCTCGCATAGTTCCACAGGTTCTCCCCGATGCCGGCTATGGACGCCAGGGTGGGACCGGCAGCGGTGACGAACAGCAGCAGCAACAGGGCAACCAGTATATTGAAGTTGCTCAGCACCTTGACGCCGCGGTCCAGGCCGCGCACGACCGATATGATGGCAATTGCCGTGATGACGGCGATAAGCATCAATTGTGTCGCCAGGTCGTTGGATACGCCGAACACGGAGTGCAGCCCCCCAGTCGCCTGCTTCGCGCCCAGGCCGAGGGAGGTGGCGAGACCGAAAATGGTGGCGAACACGGCCACCACATCCACGATATGGCCCGGCCAGCGCCAGCATTGTTCCCCTAACAACGGGTAAAAAATGGACCGGGTCAGCAACGGCAGGCCTTTATTGAACGAAAAAAATGCCAGGGACAGCGCCATCACGCCGAATATGGCCCAGGGGTGCAGTCCCCAGTGATACAATGCGGCGCCTATTGCGGCAGCCTCCGCTTCGGGCGTACGGGGCTGTATATTCAACGGCGTTCCGGACCAGTCCGTGTAATAGGCCACCGGTTCGGCCACGCACCAGAACATGAGTCCGATACCCATGCCGGCGGCAAACAGCATGGAAAACCAGGACAACGTGGAAAATTCCGGTTGAGCCGCGGGACCGCCCAGGCGCACCTTCCCGAACGGCAGCACGATCAGCAACAGGCAGAATAGAACAAAAAAATTGCCGGAAATCATTACCAGCCAATCGAAGTTTTCGATGGACCAGTTCTTTGCCTGATCAAGCATAACCTTCGCGTCCTGCGGAAGCGCCAGCACCCCGATAACAAAAGCCACGGTGAGGAATGCGGTGATAAAAAACACCGGGTTGTGCAGTTCCATCCTGAATATGCGTACGTTATCCCGACCAGCCCGGTAACGGCTGTCGTACTGTTTTGGAGGAGTCACTATCTGCCTGATTATCCGAAGTTTTTTCCGGTGCCACTATAACCTGTAACAACTTGTAAATCCAGGTAATTCAGTGCTTCTATAGTTATGCTTGACTCCGGGCGGAATTAATGGACAATTGCCGCCGCCCCAGTACTCTTTCAACCTGATATTGCCATGTTCAGCGGGCCATGAAGAATCTCCACGGACAAACGAAGAAACCTCAACTGCTGCTGGTCTGGAGCCTGCTGTTCGGCGTCGCTCTGATTGCCGTGTGCAGCGGCATGCAGGGCACTCTGCTCGGCCTCAGGGCATCACTGGAAAACTTCGGGGTGGACACGATCGGCCTCATCATGTCCGCCTATTACGCGGGTTTTCTCCTGGGCGCGCGCATCGTGCCAAAGTGGGTAAAACAGGTGGGACATATCCGCGTCTTCGCCGCGCTGGCCACGATCGCATCCGCAGTCATCCTGGTGCACTCCGCGTTCGTGGACCCGCTGATATGGTTCCTGTTGCGCGCGCTGACGGGCTTCTGCCTGTCCGGCCTGTTCATGGTCTCTGAAAGCTGGATGAATACGATTACCGATAATGACAACCGGGGGCGCCTGCTGGCCGCGTACATGTTCACTATCACTCTCGGGTTTATCGGCGGACAGTTCCTGATCAACCTGGCCTCCCCGATGGGTTTCGAGTTGTTCATCCTTGCTTCCGTGGTGCTGTCAGTCGCTATCGTACCCATGTTGTTGAGCAATATCTCCGCCCCCGCGATCGCGTATGCCGAACACCTTGAACTGGACAGGTTGATCAGGCTATCTCCCCTGGGGGCCATGGGTGTGTTCGTGCAAGGCCTGAGCTTCAGCGCGGTGATGTGGCTGACTGCTGTGTTCGGCGCCCAGAGCGGTTTCTCCGATTCCGAAAGCGCCTACCTGGTAGGCATCCTGACCTTCGGCGGACTGGTGTTGCTGTTGCCGGTCGGCCGGCTTTCGGACCTCCAGGAACGCCGCCGCACCCTGCTGTTGTTGTCGGTCATGGCTGCCGGCGCGGCCCTGTTCGTGCCCCTTGCCGCCCGCCTGGACAGCCTGTGGCTGCTGTCCTGTCTGCTGTTCCTGGTAGGTGGAGCGGCCATGTGTTTTTACTCAGTGTCCATGTCACATATCAACGACCATGTACGCGGCGAACAGATCCTGTCCGCCAGCGGCAGCATTATTTTCATCAACGGCGTTGGCGGGTTGTCCGGCCCCATACTCAGCACCCAGGTCATGAAGTTCTTCGGCCCCGGCGGCCTGTATTACTTCGTCGCGCTGGTGTACCTGTTCATGGCCGTATTCACCCTGTACCGCATGTCGGTGCGGGCGCCCCTCACCGCAGAAGAGCAATCCCACGGCATGGCGGTCATGATGCAGACCTCCCAGGTCATCGTGGCCGAAGCCATGGACGAAACCGACCAGGGAGACCCGTTGGCGCCTGCTGTTGGCGAATGAAATTATACCGTACAGTATATTATTCATTGAAATATTGAATTATTCTGTTATAGTTTATCCTGTTCGGTAAAATATTGGTTGATCTATGATAGATATCCCTGCTCAATATGGGCGAATACGAAGTATGGGAGACCTGGGCAACCTGGTTCGCCGGCATAGAAAAAGCCGCGGGTTGTCCCTTAAGACAACGGCCGCGCTCACCGGACTTGGCATACGATTTTTGTCAGAGCTTGAACGCGGAAAAGAAACTGCTGAAATCGGCAAAACCTTGAAAACAATGGACGCATTAGGACTCGATGTGATCGTTCAACCGGAGAGCCATCAAAGCAGGCTGGAGATTCGGGACAGCGCTGCCGGCTACAAGGCTCCATATCCGGTTGTGAATTCCGATGATATCCCGCTTCCCAGCGGCCTTGCGCCGGTTCCCCGCATAGTATTGTCGGAACTGGCCCGACGTTATCATATCAAACGACTGGCATTGTTCGGCTCAGCCGCCCGTGGAGAGTTAACTCCCTCAAGCGATATCGATTTGCTGATCGAGTTTGAGCAAGGCCTGGCGCCATCCCTGGGAGGCATGACTGCCATCAATAATGCCTTCAGTTCCCTGTTTGGTGGTCGTAAAGTGGATATCGCAACTCCGGCAATATTGAAGAATCCCTACCGCCGTCGTGAAATAGAAAAAGATCTGGAATTATTGTATGCCGCTTGAAGACAGGGATGCCGCCTGCCTATGGGACATGCTGCAAGCTGCCCATGAAGCTGTCGAAATGATGGAGCATTACGACCTTGCGGCTTTTCTGGAAAATCGGGTCATGCTGAGGGCGGCGGAAAGAATAGTAGAGATCATCGGCGAATCGGCGCGGCATGTATCCGCCGCCGGGAAGGAAGCCTCACCTGATATTCCCTGGCATCAAATCATCGGACAGCGTAATATCCTTGCCCATGAATATGGGCATATTGACCACGAACTACTTTATAAGACAATCGTTGACGATATTCCTGAATTAATTCGCCGGTTGGAAGCAGCGCTTCCGGAGATCTGACACATCAAATCCAAGGACACTGGCTATCGGGTCCATGTTTCAATCACTCAAACCAAATCCGAATGACCAGTTATAACCCAGGTAAATTCCCCATTCTTCTATCTCAAAATCATAATTGTAACATCCGGATTTCAAATCCTGGTACTGTGTTGCAGCCAGCGAGCCGCGTATTCGGCGAAGCTACGGCGCAGAACGATATCGAAGGTCGGTGTATCGTCAATCAGGGCGATCAGCATGGATGTCTTTGCCAGTGTGGTCTGTGCGCATTGGCCCACTTTGAAGATGCGCGGATGAAGGTCCAGGGTGCAGCCTTTGGCCAGCACCCCCCGGACATGTTCGCCCGACAGGCGGATTAACAGTTGACCGCCGGTTACGTCAACCAGTGAATAACAATGCCCTGCCAGGTTTTTTGCCAGTTGCCCGGCTATTTCTTTTTCCCTGCCAAGGGCAGTAGACAGCAGCCATTCGTCCGGTCCTAGCCAGAAGACTGTGTGATCTGCGCTCGTAAACGTATTCGGAACACCAGGCAGGGAATGTCCGAGCTTCTGTTGTACTGCCTGCAGGAACCGTTCATCATCGGGATCGCCGCGCAGGTTCAGGTAACCGTAGTGGGGCCGCACTTCCAGGCGCATTCCGGAAGTACCCGAATCCGGTACACTGTTCCCGTTTAGGAAAGATGCCAACGCATGCTGTCTCTGCATCTGATCAGGCACGTTGCCGCTCTCCTTCCGGGTCATGGAATACCGGGGAAACTATCCTGGCCCTTACACAACGACCGTTGCGTAATGCGGCGTGTATAACGTCGTCCTTGCGTGCGCGACCGGCGCTGACCAGCGCCAGGGCAATGGGATGACCGAGACAGGCGCTGTAATAACTGGAGGTGACGTGGCCGAGTTTGGCCACAGGGGGTTCTCCGCCGGGTTGTTCTACGAGTTGCGCACCCTCAGGCAATGCTTCAGGACCTTCCTCGCATAACAGTCCGACCAGTTGTTTACGATCCGGCCTCCGGCAGTCGGGCCTAGCGAGGGAACGTTTGCCCAGGTAGTCCTTGTCCCGGGACAGGAGCCATGTCAGCCCCAGGTCCAGGGGCGTAACGGAACCGTCAGTATCCTGGCCGACAATGATAAATCCCTTCTCTGCGCGCAACACGTGCATGGATTCAGTGCCGTAAGGGGTAATGCCGTATTGCTGACCTGCCGCCATCAGGGTCTGCCACAGGGCAGGGGCGAAATCACTCTCCACGTTAATCTCATAGGCCAGTTCGCCACTGAAGCTCACGCGGAATATCCGTGTGGCGAACCCTGCCAGTGAACCGGAGCGTACCGACATGAAGGGAAAATCCTCCCGGTTGAAATCGATATCGGATTCCATGCCCTGTAACAGTTTCCTGCTGTCAGGCCCGACCAGGGCAATGGTGGACCAGCGTTCGGTGACGGAAGTCAGGTATACCTTCAACTCAGGCCATTCCGTCTGCAACCACTGTTCCAGCCAGCCCAGCACGCGGGCAGCGCCGCCCGTGGTGGTAGTCAGGTAATAATGCTGCCCGCCCAGGCGCGCCATCACCCCGTCGTCCATGACCATGCCGTCTTCGCCAAGCATGATGCCGTAAGCGCAGCGTCCGGTCTCAATCCGGGCGATATTATGGGTATAGATACGCTCCAGGAAGGTCGCCGCATCCGGACCCTGAACCTCTATCTTGCCCAGGGTGGAGGCGTCCATGATCGCCAGCGACCTGCGCGCGGCAAGACACTCCCGGGCCACTGCTTCGTCCAACCCCTCCCCTGCCCGGGGGTAATACCAGGGGCGCAACCATTGCCCCACCACTTCGAATTCTGCGCCGGCTGCTTCGTGCCAGTCGTGCAGCGCGGTCTTGCGCACCGGATCATAGAGATCGCCGACCGCGGCGCCGGCGCAGGCGCCAAAGGACACCGCCGTGTAGGGCGGACGGAAAGTGGTCGTGCCCACCTCGGCGACGGGTTTGCCCAGGCACTCGGCCAGTACCGCCATGCCGTTTATATTCCCCAGTTTGCCCTGGTCGGTGCCGAATCCCAGCGCAGTATAGCGTTTCACGTGCTCCACGTTCCGGTAGCCTTCCTGCACCGCCTGGTACACGTCCGCCACGGTGGTGTCATTCTGGTAATCGATGAACTGCTTCGGATGACGCCGGGGCGATCGGGGTAGTGGAACCCGCCACAAGGGTTGCAGGGGGTGAGCTTCTCCGGGTCTCTCCCGCCCGACCTCCGGCGTGGAGAACGGGGCCGGTTCGAAACCGCAGGCGCGCGCCGCTTCCTGTCCCGCCTGCTTCCCCTCCTCCAGGCAGGCATCCAGGGAAAAACTGCCGTTGCACGCGCCCACTGACACATGATCCTGCCGGGGCGCGCCGGGAATGAAGCAACTGCGGACATCGTCCCAATGAATTCTGCCGCCGGCCTGGGAATGCAGGTGGACCGCGGGGTTCCAGCCACCCGATATGGCGAGCAGGTCACAGTGAATGATTTTGCGCCCGCTTTTTACGGCGCCGGCGTCGGCGGACACGGGGACAACCTGCACCGAACGCACGCCGTTCCTGCCCGACGCGCCGGTCACTATGTAGCCCTGGTATATATCGACGCCGGCCTCCCGCAACGGTTCAGCGACTGCGCCGGCGCCGTACTCCCGGCAATCGATGATGGCGCTGACGCTCGCCCCAACCTGCACCAGGTCCAACGCGGTAAGGTATGCCCCGTCGTTGTTGGCAAAAATCACGGCACGCCGGCCCGGACAGACGCCGTAACGGCGAATATATCCCGACAACGCGGAGGCCAGCATCACCCCCGGACGATCATTGTCCGGAAATACCAGTGGGCGCTCATGACTGCCCTGGGCCAGGATCACGCGTCCTGCGCGAACCCGCCACAGGCGTTGCCGAACCCCTTCCGCGTCCCGTTGATTGGGGTGATCCCGGCAACGTTCCAGTATGGTCAGGAAGTTGTGGTCGTAATAGCCGGACACCGTGCTGCGCGGCAGGATGATAACCTCCGGGCAACGCTGCAGTTCATCCAGCGCCTTACCCAGCCACACACCGGCAGGGTTGCCGTTCAGGGTGGCGCCGTCACTCAGCAGGCTGCCGCCCATCTCGCCCTGTTCATCGGCAATGATGACCCTGGCGCCGCTTTTGGCCGCCGCCAGGGCCGCCATCAGCCCCGCCGGCCCGCCACCAGCCACCAGGACGTCGCAGTGGGCGTTGTAATGTTCATAGCTGTCCGGGTCGGTCTCCCGAGGCGAGATGCCCAGGCCGGAGGCATGTCGGAAACCGTGTTCGTACCAGCGCCACAGGAACCCCGGCGCCATGAAGGTCTTGTAATAAAACCCGGCACTGAGCAGCGGGGAGAAAAATTCATTGACGGACAGCAGGTCGAATTTGAGGCCGGGCCAGCCCCTTGCCGTTGTGGCGACCAGGCCGTCATACAATTCCACTTCCGTGGCGCGCAGTCCGGGTATGGTGGCCGCTCCCGTTCCCAACTGGACGATGGCGTTGGGTTCGTCCGCGCCGATGGCCATAATGCCGCGGGGGCGATGGTACTTGAAACTGCGCCCGACAACGCGGATACCATTGGCAAGCAGGGCGGAAGCCAGGGTATCGCCAGCATAGCCCTGGCAGGTCCGGCCGTTGAAGCGGAACGTCAGGGGCAGGGAGCGGTCGATGCGGCCACCGGTGGAGAGGCGGTCAGGTTGCATCCGTGATCTCATAAGTTACGGTATCACGCTCCAGCACGAACCAACGTCGGCAGCCGTGCTCATGCACCCATTGTTCCCGGTGCAGTCCCCTGGGGTTTTTGCGCATGAACAGGTAGTCTGCCCATTCTTCGTCAGTCAGGGCGTCCGGGTTGGCCGGCCGGGCGATGTCGGCTTCTCCGCCATAACCGAATTCGCTCTCATCACGCGGCCCACACCAGGGGCAGTTAATCAACAGCACATCTTGTCTCGGGCTCTGGCAAGGTTGGGGTACTGTTTTCAAGAATGTCGGCAACCAGGATGGTTGCCGATAAAGCGTACAGGGATGTATTCACAGCGTGTCTTGAAAACAGTACCCCAACCTTGCTACACGGCATGTAAATTGCCTTGCTCAGTGCGCCACCGCGGCCGCGCCGTGTTCATCAATGAGAGCGCCCGTTGTGAAGCGTTCCAGGGAAAATGGGGCGTTCAGGTCATGAGGTTCGTCACGGGCGATGGTGTGGGCAAAGGCCCAGCCAGAGCCGGGGGTGGCCTTGAAACCGCCGGTGCCCCAGCCGCAGTTGAAATACAGGCCCTGCACGGGGGTCTTGCCGATGATCGGGCAGGCGTCTGGCGAGACGTCCACGATCCCGCCCCATTGGCGCAGCATGCGCACCCGGCTGAACGCGGGGAACAGTTCAATAATGGCCTGCATGGCGTGTTCGATGGTGTGGAAACTGCCGCGCTGGCCGTAACCGTTGTAGGCGTCGATGCCGGCGCCGATGACCAGTTCGCCCTTGTCCGACTGGCTGATATAACCGTGTACGGCGCCGGACATGACTACGGTATCCAGTACCGGTTTCAGGGGCTCCGACACGTAAGCCTGCAACGGGTGGCTCTCCAGCGGCAGGCGCAGCCCGGCCATCCCTGCCAGCACGCTGGCATGGCCGGCGACGACGACGCCGACCCGGTCCGCCTCGATGCGGCCGCGGCGGGTCTCGACGCCGGTTACCCGGCCATGGTCCCGGTATATGCCGGTGACCTCGCATTGCTGGATAATATCGACTCCCAAGGCATCGGCTGCGCGGGCAAACCCCCAAGCCACGGCATCGTGGCGGGCAACTCCACCCCGGCGCTGCAGCGAGGCCCCAAGGATCGGATAACGCACCCGGGGAGAGGTATTGATCATGGGTATGGCGGCCTTGATCTGCTCAGGCGTGACCACCTCCGCATCAATCCCGTCAAGGCGGTTGGCTCCGACCCGCCTTTCGATATCGCGCATGTCCTGCAGGCTGTGGCCCAGGTTATAAACGCCGCGCTGGCTGAACATGACGTTGTAATTCAGGTCCCGACTCAACCCTTCCCACAGTTTCAACGACTTCTCATAGAGCAGCGCGGCTTCCGTCCACAGGTAATTTGACCGTACTATGGTGGTGTTCCGCCCGGTATTGCCGCCGCCGATCCATCCCTTCTCCAGCACGGCGACGTTGCGCATCCCGTGCTCTTTCGCCAGGTAGTACGCGGTCGCCAGGCCGTGCCCGCCACCGCCGACGATGAGCGCGTCGTACTTTTTCCGAGGCGCAGGGCTGCGCCAGGCCTGTTGCCAGTTCTCGTTACGGGAGACGGCATTGCGCAGCAGGGAGAAGATGGAATATTTCTGCCGGGTCATTTCAGCATTCTATTACATTCACTGCCAGCCCGCCCCGGGCCGTTTCCTTGTACTTGGTCTTCATGTCGCGGCCGGTGTCCCGCATGGTTTTAATCACCTTGTCCAGCGACACATAGTGCTGGCCGTCTTCCAACAATGCCATGCGCGCGGCGTTGATCGCCTTGACGGATGCAATGGCGTTGCGCTCTATGCACGGGATCTGCACCAGTCCTCCGACAGGGTCACAAGTGAGGCCCAGGTTGTGTTCCATGGCAATTTCCGCAGCCTGTTCCACCTGTGACGGCGAACCTCCCAATACCTCGGCCAGGGCGCCGGCTGCCATCGAACAGGCCGAACCCACTTCACCCTGGCAACCTACCTCGGCGCCGGAAATGGACGCATTGAGTTTGTAGAGTGTGCCGATTGCCGCAGCGGTCAGCAGGAACCTCACGACTCCGTCGTCACCAGCGCCTTCGCAGAAACGGTGGTAATAGTGCAGCACCGCGGGAATGATGCCGGCCGCGCCGTTGGTGGGCGCAGTCACCACCCTGCCCCCGGCGGCGTTCTCCTCATTGACGGCCAGGGCATACAGGTTCACCCAATCCATCGCCTCGAACGCGCCGGCGCCATCATCCTGTCTTTGCAGGAGTTTTTCCTTCACCGACGCGGCGCGGCGCCGGACTTTCAAACCACCCGGCAGGATGCCGTGGGTACGGCAACCACGGTCAACGCACTCCTGCATGACCTTCCAGATAGCAAGCAACCCGGCCCGGATATCCTGTTCAGTGCGCAGGCGTTTTTCATTTTCCAGCATGAGGGCGCTGATGCCCAGCTTATGCCTGTCACACAATTCCAGCAGTTCCTTTGCCGTGCGGAAGGGATAAGGAAGCGCTATGGAGGCATCTTCCCGCAACGAGGGTTCGCCCTGCTCATCCGTGTCCACCACAAAACCGCCGCCCACCGAGTAATAGATCTTCTCCAGCAGCGTTTCTCCATGTTGGTCCAGCGCACGGAAACGCATACCGTTCACGTGCAGGGGCAGGCGTTCCTTTTTATGAAAGACGAGGGCCGTGATAAGGTTGAAGTTGACAAGCCGTTGTTCAAGAAGGTTGAGGTATCCTGTCGCGCGCACCTGTTCAAGCCGGCTGTCTGTTTCATCAGGATCCGTTGCTTCCGGCGTTTCACCCAGCAATCCAAGGACCACGGCCGTATCGCTGCCATGCCCCCTGCCGGTGGCGCCCAGGGAACCGTACAGATCCACCTTGAGTCCGGTTACACGGCTTAGCAGGTTCATCGCTTCCAGGCGCCGGGCGAACGACAGCGCGGCGCGCATGGGGCCAACGGTATGGGAACTGGAAGGCCCAATCCCGATGGAAAACATGTCAAATACGCTAATCAATTCGCGTCATTTATGTCCAGCAGGCGTTCATTGTCCGGATCGAACGGGCTCTCCGGGATCACGACGGACCGGTAGTTCCTGTTCAGGATATCAATTTCCATATCGATGCCCGCTTGTGCGTATTCCGGTCTGACCATGCCCAGCGCCAAGGACTGGCCGACCCGGAAACCGAAACCGCCGCTGGTGGCGCGCCCGATCAGTTCGCCGTTCCTGGTCAAGGCGTTGTTGCCCAGCGCATCGGCGTCATCGGTGTCCTGGACTTCCAGGGTCACAAGTCTGTAATTCAGCCCGCGCTCCCTGCCGGCCAGCAGTTGTTCCCGACCCAGGAAGTCCCCCTTGTCAGGAAATACGAAGCGGTCCATCGCCGATTCATACGCGGAATACTCAATGGATAACTCGGTGCCCACCATGCGATAGGATTTCTCCAGGCGCAGGGAATCCATGGCGCGGATGCCGAAGGGTCGCAATTCCAGGTCTTCACCGGCTGCGAAGAGTGCATCGAACAACTCGTTCTGGCGTTCGACGGGATGATGCAGTTCCCAACCCAGTTCGCCGACGTAATTGACCCGCAAGGCATGCACCGGTATCCCCGCCATTTCCACCTGCCGGGCGGAGAGGAACGGGAATGCCCCATTGGAGAAATCATCGGCGGACACCCTTTGCAGGAGTTTGCCCGCCAGTGGGCCGGTAACGACGAACACGCCGATGCTGTCGGTCAGGTGTTCGTAGTTCACCGAACCGTCGGCAGGCATGTATCCGGCAAGGTAATCATGGTCCAGTCTCTGCCATGCGGCGGCAGAGACCAGGTAGAACGAATCTTCCGCCTCGCGAGTGATGGTGAATTCCGAGTGGACACCGCCGTTACGGTTAAGCGCATGGCACAGCCGGATACGGCCTGTCTTTGCGGGCAGGCGGTTGGCGACCATGTAATCCAGGAACGCCGCGGCGCCCGGCCCGGAGATCCGGCACTTGGCAAACGGCGTCATGTCCAGCAGTCCCACTGCCCTGTTGACATGCAAAGCTTCCTTCCTGATGGCCTCGAACCAGCGCGAACGGCGGAACGACCAGTGGTCTTCCTGCGCCATGCCGTCACCGGCAAACCAGTTGGCCCGCTCCCAGCCGAACTTCTGGCCGAACACGGCGCCCATTTCCATCAAGCGCCCATAACAGGGGGCAGTCTTCAGGGGGCGGGCCGCCGGCCGCTCCTCATCAGGGTAATGGATGATGAACACGTGAGAGTAGGCTTCTTCATTCTTTTTGATTAAATAATCCTTGCTGACGTAATCACCGAAACGGCGCGGCTCAACCCCCAGCATATCTATACCCGGTTCACCCTCAACAATCCATTCCGCCAGTTGCCAGCCCGCGCCGCCAGCCGCAGTAATACCGAAGCTGTGACCTTCGTTGAGCCAGAAGTTCCTCAGGCCCCAGGCCGGGCCTACGATGGGGTTGCCGTCCGGGGTGTAAGCGATAGCGCCGTTGTAAACCTGTTTGATGCCGCACTCGGCAAAGGCCGGCACCCGGTTCATGGCCGCCTCGATATGGGGTTCCAGGCGCTCGATGTCCTCTTGGAACAGTTCGTACTCGGCGCCGTCAGCGGGTCCGTCCGGGTAACAGCAGGGCGCGCCTTTCTCGTAAGGTCCCAGGATAAACCCCTGGTTTTCTTCCCGCAGGTACCAGGAGCCATCGGATTCCCGCAGGACGGCCATTTCCGGCAGACCCCGGCCTGCCCTGTCCGTCAAATCCGGGTGGGACTCCGTTACGATGTACTGGTGTTCGACCGGCATCACCGGTATGTCCAGGCCGACCATGGCGCCGGTGCGGCGGGCATAGTTACCGGTCGCCGAGACGACGTGTTCACAGGTGATATCACCCCCGGAGGTCTTTACCCGCCACTCGCCGGAAGCGGTGCGCTCGATGCCTTCAACCATGGTGTTACGGTAAATGACCGCGCCCCGCGCCCGCGCGCCCTTTGCCAGAGCCTGGGTCAGGTCGGCCGGCTGGATATAACCGTCTTCAGGATGGAACAGCGCGCCGACCAGTCCGTCCGTATTGCACAGGGGCCAAATTTCGCCTATCTGCTCCGGTGTAAGGAATTCGGTACGTACGCCGATGGTGCGGGCCGTAGCCGCGTACTGGTAATATTCATCCATGCGGTCCCGGTTCATAGCCAAGCGCAGGTTGCCCACCTGCCTGAAGCCGACCTGTTGCCCGGTTTCCTCCTCCAGTTCCTGGTACAGGTTCACCGAGTACTTATGGATCTGGCCGACGCTGTAACTCATGTTGAACAGGGGCAGCAACCCGGCCGCATGCCAGGTGGAACCGGAGGTCAGTTCCGCTTTTTCCACCAGCACGGCGTCGTCACCCCAGCCTTTCCCGGCCAGGTGATAAAGGGTGCTGACACCGACAACACCGCCGCCGATGACCACAACCCTGGCGTGTGATTTCATGGATTTTTATTCCCGATGGGAGATGGCACAGACACGCATCATAAGGACCGGGGATGCGGGCCATTATCCCAGGAACGACCGGGATTAGTCAAAATACGTCATTGCGGAATACTGCTGCACCGGCGCAGGCCGGTATGGTGAGATGAGATGGATCAAAATCCGCCCGGGGGACGGATTTGAATCCGTCCCCCTGACTTTCCCCCCTTACTGCTCCCCCTTATACTCCGGGTTTGTCTCAGCCTTCTTTTGCCTGCTGCGCCGCGTCCCAAGCTTCCTGGACGGTCTTCCAGGTCACCAGAGCGATGGTATTACCTTCCTCATCGACGAAGTTGAGGGGGCCGAGGAACGTCATGTAAAACTCGCTGTCTTCCAGGAAATTCGTCATACCATGAAAAGCCTCGCAGGCTTCGTAGCCATAGGCCGGAGCCTTCACGCTGACGCCGCCGTCGTGTTCGCCGCCGCGGACCTCCATGTGGCCCTTGGTCAGGAAATATTCTCCCGGGCCGACGTGGACGTGACTGGCGAAAGAGGAGCCCTTCGGGCAATCATATATGGCCGCCCAGGAGCCAAGCTCCGGCGCGACGTTCAACAGTTTCCAGCGGATACCGCCCTGGCTCAACGGTCCGGGAAATTCCACCCAATCGACTTCATCGATCTGGACGGAGCGTCCTTCCACGGGATCATACTTGTTTGGGTTCATGTTATTACCTCCTTACTTGTTCAGGTTTTGTTTGTTTGTGAAACTCTGATTTAACTTATTATATTAAGCCGGCTTTTGTTTTTCATGTTGTTCCTGGATGCGCTCCAGTTCTTCCCAGCCCAGGTAGCTGGTAAAGTTGTCATCGTCGAAAAACAGCACCGGCCCGTTACAGATAAACAGGTAGTCGGTGTCCTCCAAGGCCGTTGTCGCGCCGTGGACCATGCCGTTCGGTTCGTACACGTAGTCGCCCGCTTCGAGGATCCCGTCGCGCACCTGCAACTTCCCGGACAGGACATACACATGGGCCGGACTCAGGTGTTTATGGGGCGGCGCCACGTAGCCTTTATACCAGCGGAACAGCGCGGCCCAGGCGCCGGTCTCCGGCCCCGTCCACAGGACTTTCATAAACCCCCGCTCGGGGTCCGCTTCCATAGGGATCCAGTCCATATCATCGGTTTTACACAGCGAATCCATCAGTTCGCTGTTGACGGGGCTGATGTCTTGCGGTAACGGCATAATGCTCTCCAGGTATTACGTGCTGCGCAGTAACCTGTCCATCAGAAGTGATATTGCACCGAACCGACCACGCGGCGCGGTTGTTCCAGGGTGCCGATAATGATATAGCCCGGCGCCCCCGACAGTTTGCTGCCCGCAAAGTTCGGGAATTCCTGCACGTCGATGTAGTAGTCCTCGTCGAACAGGTTCTCCACGTGAATGCCGAACTCCCAGTTGTTCCATTCCACCCCGGCGCCCAGGTCCACGACGGTAAAATCCGGGTTTGTCCAGAACGGAAAATCATCCCCGGGTGAATCCCAGAGCTGGGCATTGGTGGAAGCCTCCCCCTTGTGGCGCAGTTGCAGGCGCCCGAACAGGCGCATGTCATCGCTCACCTGCTGGTCGTAATCCAGTGCCGCGGTGGCGCTCCATTTTACGGTGTTGGGCGGTCTCCTTCCCGAGAGGTCGGAGAGATAATCGGTCGGGGTCGTGAATTCAGTGCCGCCAACCCATTCCGAGTCCACATAGCCGAACCCGGCGGACAGGGTCCAGTTCTCATGCATGGACACAACCATATCGCCCTCCAGACCCCATGCTTCGGAATCGCCAATATTGAAGATGCCCTCAAGCACGGTACCGGTCTGGGGGTTTTTCGTCTGGAGTTCGAACTGCCGGCCCTCGTAATCAATATAGAAACCCGCCAGGGTCAATACCACGCGGTCATCCAGCAACCTCCCCTTGTAGCCGATTTCAACCTGTGTCGCCTCTTCCGGCTCGATATCGAACAGGGCGTTCTGTCCCTCCAGGTCGAACGCATTGAAACTCCCCGGCTCAAAACCCTGGGAGAACGTCGCGTACACCATGGACCGGTCATCATCAAAGAACATGGAGACGGACGCACGGCCCAATACCTCGGTGTTGGACTGACTTCCGGAGGAGTCACTGTCATGGTTGGTAGCGTCGAAATCCCAGCGGTCCACGCGCACACCGCCACCAATCTCAATATTACTCATCCGGTAGCTGAAGTTGGCAAAACCAGCCACCTGTTCGCGTTTTTCGCGCAGGTTCTCGAAAGGAACCACCACGACTACCGTATCCTCCGGAGGGTCTTCGTCAATGCGCGGGTACGGGAGCGGATCATCCGGGTTGGGATTGCAACTGGGGTCCAGGAAAAAGCAGAAGCCGTAGGGAACCGGAAGTTCCCCGGACTTGTGCCTCTTCCAGTCCAGGTAGTAGGCGCCGGCCTGCCATTGCAGGGGGCTGTCATCCGTGGAAGTAAAGCGCAATTCCTGGGTCCATACCTCGACCGGCCATGACCGGGTCAGGTCCAGCACGAACTCCTGGTCGATATCAAGATCGGTCTCCCGGTACGAGTCCGTATCCGTATACGAGGTAAGATATGTGGCGTCGAAATTGCCGAAATCATAGGTCAGTTCTATGCTGCCTGCGACGGTGTCCCGCTCGTGGGCCGCATTGTAGCTGGTGTCGATGATATTGGAGTGGGTGAGATTGCCGTCCCTCTCCCGGTTCCAGATGTTGTTGGGCCCGTCGTACTCGTTATAACGCAGGGTGGCGTAAAGCGAAATCTGTTCGCTGATATTGCCGGCCACGGCCGCGCGTACGCCGTATTTCTCCGTATGCCCCACGTCGGGATCAACGTTCGGAACCCCGCCATTCAGGCGCGGGGTGTTGGGGTTGTGCAGGTACGAATCATCAGTCATGGCAAATCCATACAGCGTCGCTGCCCAATCATTGCCCAGCGGTATATTCAACTGGATCTCGCCGTCATAGTAATTGTCTTCACCGCCTGATGCTTTCACACGACCCGAAAAGGCTTCGGGGTCCGGCCGCCTGGTGACGAACTTGACCGCGCCGCCGATGTTGGCGCCGCCATAGAGGATGCCCTGCGGCCCTTTCAACACCTCGATTCGTTCGAAATTGCCGAAGCGGGACGAAGCATCCCCGAACAACTGCACGTCATCCAGGTAAAACCCGACCCCCTGGGTATTGCCGAATCCCCCCAGGCCGCGAACGGAAACGTTGGGGTAACCGTCCAGGCGCCGGCTCATCCACAGGTTCGGCACCAGCAGTCCGATATCCTCCAGGCCGTTGATATTGGCGCTCTCCACCATGTCCCCGGTGAATGTAGTGAGGGATTCAGGAATTTCCAGCACGTTCTCCTCGCGCTTGCGGGCGGTAACGATGATCTCCTCGAGCAGCGCCTCACCCTGCGCCATAACGGTTTGGCTGGTCAACAGGGCACCTGCGGGTGTGGTGAACAGCGCGATTGCCAGCATTGCCGTTCCAAACCCTGAACCCGTAAAATAGTATTTGTTCATTTACTTGCCCCCTTATCGGATATTCGAAAATCTTTGTTGTATTTTAGTCATGGAAATGTACCGGATAACATCGAAACCGGCTTGTTCCCCGGCGAAACTGTAGCTGTCTGAACGTGCAACCACCGTGCAAGAGGCGGGATCCGGGAATTGTTCCCGGTTAAATCCTTGACTTCCGTGCAATTTTACTTGGATTTGAGCGAAAACCGGCTAAACTTGTATAGATCGGTATTTACGATGGCTATTTGAAGGTACTTCAATGTTTTGTCAACATCACCTGATCCGTGTTGTTAAAAAAATACACGCCCGCCGGCCGTACCGGTGGGTGCGGCAATCCGGCACACCGGCCGGGCAGGCTTGCGGCGGGAGCAATGGCAGATAATTTATCACAATCGCACATCGGTACCTGGTCCACGGAAAGCCTGGCGAAGGGTGACCGGTTCGACGCCTGGGCCAGTGTCCTCAATGAGGCATACGGGCGCTGGGAAATGGATCGGCCGGTGGCTCCCGACTTTTTCAGTAGCGTCAAGCATTACGATGATTCGATCCTGAAGGTCATCGAATGCACCTGTGATCCCTGCGGCGCAACCCGAACCCGCGCCAGTATCCGGGCCGACGGCCTTGAGACCCTGACCATACAGGCCGTACTCGAGGGCCGGGAATATATCAACTTCGACGGTGAGGACATTCTCCTGAAGCCCGGCGATCTCCTGGTCTGGGACAGCACCCGGCCAATGACTTTCCAGGTCACGGACCGGCTGCACAAGATTTCCATAATGATGCCGCTGCCGCGCTTCCAGTCCTGGCTGCCCCGGTCCTGGTTTTCCATCCGCCACTCGCTGGACGGGCAATCGAACAGCGGCCTGCTGCTGACCAATTACGTCAAATCACTGCGCGAATCGGTTTTCGACGGGGGCTGCAAGGACAACTATGCATTGATTGACGCAACCATCGGCGTGCTTATCAATGCCCTGGAAATGGGAAACGTGCATGATCCGACGCCCCTGCGCGTCACCCAGTTGCACCATATCAAGGAATACATCAAGGCCAACATCCGCAACCCCGACCTGTCCCCCGTCATGATCGCCAAGGCCGGCGGCATGTCCTCCCGTTACCTGCACTGGTTGTTCAATGCCAACGAGGACGCGGATACGGTCAACCGGTATATTTTTCACCAGCGCCTGGACCTCTGCGCGCGGGACCTGTCCAACCCGCACATGAAAAACAGGAAGATCTCCGACATCGCTTTCTACTGGGGGTTCCAGGACACCGCTCATTTCAACAAGCGCTTCAAGCAGGAATATCAACTGTCTCCCGGCGCGTACCGGGAAAAGATGCAGGGTTAAGGCTTAGGGCCTAACGTGGTAAACTATGGATCGAGCAGATAATCTCTCCGGTTCCAGGGGGAACTATATGACAAAAATGAATAACACCCGCGAAGACAGGCTGCTGGGCTTCGACGCAGATATCACCCGCCGTGATTTTATCGGCAGCACATTGATCGGCGCCGGCGCCGGGTTGCTGTATGCCAATGCCCCGGCCCTGGTGCGCAGCGCGAACGCCCAGACCCTTGCGGTTCCTCTGACCGGCGTGGGTCCGGAGTGGACCGGTCCCGGCGGCATAGGCGATTACAGCACCGCCAACGGCAACACCCATGAAGTGATCAACGACGGCCACGGCATCCGCAACGGCACATTCGAAAAAGCCTTCAAGGACGCCGTTGATTCAGGCGAAGTCTATGACCTGGTGGTAGTGGGCGGCGGTTTTGCCGGACTTGCGGCCGCGTACCGGTTCCACGAGGACCGGCCGGACGCCTCGGTGCTGATCATGGACAACCATGCCATGTTCGGGGGCGAGGCCAAACAGAACGAATTTGAAGTGGACGGCGTCCACCTGTGGGCGCCCCAGGGCTCTAACGGCAGCGTATTCCCGCCCAACCGCACCAAGCCCATCGGCTGGCACCATGACTACTGGGACAAGCTGGGATTGCCGCAGGAGTTTAAATACCAGGCTGCCAGAAACCTGGAAAAAGACCTGAATATTCCCAGGGACGTCTACAGCCCCATGCACATCGCCTGGGAACACGCGGACCTGGCTCACTACTACGAAAACCATGGCATGGTGCTGAACCCCTGGAACAGCGGTTTCAGGGACGCGCCGATTGCGGACAACTTGAAGCGCGAGCTGCTGCAGATGGAGCTTTACAAGGATGTACCGTACCGGAAGGAGGACTGGCACCACTGGCTGGACACCATGACCTACGAGGAGTTTCTGACCCGCTACGTAGGCGTCTCAAAAGACGTGACGCCTTACCTGAATCCGCAGACCGCGGCCATGGGGTGCGGACTTGGCGCGGACGCCATTTCCGCGTATTCGGCCTACGAGTTCGTCCAGCCCGGCGTGATTACCTACAAGCGCCATGCCGGCCTGGAAGACCCTTCGGATTACGTATACCTGGCCAGTTTCCCCGGCGGCAACACCGGTATTGCCAGACACTTCGTCAAGGCCATGATCCCCGGAGCCATCGAAGGGGATAACTCCCTGTCGGCAGTGCTGTTCAACGGCATTAACTGGAAGGAACTGGACAAGGCAGGACAACCGACGCGCATGCGCCTGTCCGCCACCGTGGCCGGCGTGATGCACGACGGTTCCCCGAATTCGGCAAAGAGCGTATCCGTCATCTATTACAAGGGCGGCAAGCTACACAAGGTCAAGGCGAAAAAAGTCGTCATGGCCAGCGGCCAGTGGGTGAACCGGCTGGTGTGCAAGGACCTGCCGCCAGAATACCAGGAAGCCATGGCCACGTTCCACCATGCGCCCATGCACACCGTCAATGTGGCGCTACGCAACTGGAAGTTCCTGGAGAAACTGGGCGCGACTGCAGTGCGCTGGTTCGAAGGCTACGGCTGGTTCTTCAGCCTGCGCCGGCAGATGATCATCGACGGCAACGAACCGATGCCCCTGGACCCGAATAAACCCACGGTGCTGACCATGTACAACTCGTTCTGTAACCCCGGGATACCCATGCCGCAGCAGGCGACTACTGCCCGCATGCAGTTGTTCGCGCTGTCCTATGCCGACGTGGAACGGGGTGTGCGGGAACAGTTCACGAAGATGTTTTCAGAATACGGCTTCGATGCCAAACGCGATATCGCCGGCATCGTCTCAAATCGCTGGGGACACGCCTACGTGGTGTCGCCCCCCGGTTTTTACTACGGCAAACACGGCGAACCGTCAGCCAGCGACGTGATCCGCGAACCGCACGGCCGCATTTCATTCGGCCATTCCGAACTCACCGGCGCCCAACTCTGGGGCACAGCCGCGGAAGAAGGAGCACGCGCAGCCGAGCAGGCCCTGGGTTAGGAGTTAGTACCCTTCGGGGTCAGAGTAAGAAATTCGCCAGAATTTTTACTCTGACCCCACAATTACGGCTTCAATCAATCGTACCAAGCACCTTACGCACCGTACCAAAGGTCTGCTCAAGCAGCTCCGGCGTGAACGTCAAAAAAGGCGAGAACGCGAGCGTATCCATACTATGGCGCACCATCAGGCCCTGTTCGAAACACTTCACGTGGGCCTCCATGCCCCGGGCGCCCGGCGCGCCGGGACGCGGGGCCATCTCGATGGCGCCCATCAACCCGAAATTGCGGATGTCGATCACGTGCGGGGCATCCCGCAAGGCATGGATCGCATCTTCAAACAAGGGCTCCAGTTCAGCGACCCTTGAGCCGATGTCTTCCTCAACATAACTGTCCAGCGCGGCCAGGCCGGCAGCGGCGGCCACCGGGTGTCCGGAATAGGTATAACCGTGGAAAAACTCGATGGCGTGTTCAGGGCCGCTCATAAAGCTCTGGTAGATGGCATCACTGACCAGCACCGCGCCCATGGGGATCACCCCGTTTGTGATGCCCTTGGCCGTGGTGATGATGTCGGGCATCACGCCGAACCTCTGACAGCCGAATGGCGTGCCGATGCGCTGAAACGCAGTGATCACCTCATCGAAGATTAACAGGATACCGTGCCGGGTGCAGATTTCCCGCAGGCGTTCCAGGTAGCCCTTGGGCGGCACCAGCACCCCGGCGGAACCGGCAACCGGTTCAACAATCACTGCTGCAATATTCTCCGCGTTATGTAATGCAACAATCCGTTCCAGTTCATCAGCCAGGTGCAGGCCCCACCCGGGTTGGCCCCTGTTGAAGGCGTTATGTTCCAGGTCAAGGGTATGGGGCAGATGATCCACGTTCGGCAGCATGGCATTGCCGAACATCTTGCGGTTTCCCGGAATACCGCCTACCGACATGCCGCCAAAATTTACGCCGTGATAGCCCCTCTCCCGCCCGATAAGTTTGATCCGCGTACCATCGCCTCGAACCCGGTGCCAGCCCAGCGCGATCTTCAACGCGGTATCGACGGCCTCCGAGCCTGAATTGGTGAAGAACACGTGGTCAAACCCATCCGGCGCGAAATCGGTTACCTTTTCGGCCAGCTCGAACGCCCCGGTATGGCCCACCTGGAAGGCCGCGGCATAATCCAGCCTGGCGACCTGGTCCTGTACCGCCTTGACGATTTTAGGATGGCAATGTCCCAGACCGGTGCTCCACAACCCTGAAAAGGAATCCAGGACAGTCCGCCCATCCCGGGTGCGGTAATAAAACCCCTGCGCAGACTCGATGATGCGCGGGTCGTTCTTGAAGGCCCGGTTCGCGGTATAAGGCAACCAGTAGGGTTCAAGGTTCAGGATATTCCCGCCAACCGGCGCTGACATATCGTTCATTGTGTGACTCCGTATAATGCCTGCCGGTGCTGTTACCGCTGTCATGGGCAGGTTTGCATGCGTTATATATTCTCCCCTGAAGAATACAGCCACACTCGTGGATTGACAATACTGGTTTCCCGTTAGAGAATTTTTCCTTAACGAAGATCCGGAGATGAAACAGGTATGAACGCGGTGATCAAGACAGATATTGACCGAATGGTCGCAGACTACAGGGAGGGTTACTCCCTGGAACAGCCGTTTTACCGGTCGCCGGACGTATTCGAACGTGACATGGAGCGCCTGCTGTCCCGCAGATGGTTGCTGGTCGACCATGAATCCCGCATACCGGACAAGGGCGACTATTTCCTGTTCAACATCGGCAACGAGTCCATCATTATCATCCGCGAGTCGGACGCCAGGATTAACGCCTTCTTTAACGTATGCCGGCACCGCGGCTCCCGTGTGTGCCTGGAACAGCAAGGCAACAAAAGACTGCTCACCTGCCCTTACCACGCCTGGACCTATAACCTGGACGGCGAACTGCGTCCGCCGCACTTGATGCCGGCCGGATTTGACAGGAGTCAACATAACCTGCACAAGTGCCATATCACCGTCTATCACGGCTTTATCTTCGTGTGCCTGTCCGAGGATTCTCCGCCCGATTTTGCCGAGGAGTATGCACCCTTTGATGAAATGATGGATTTTCATGGCTTCAGGGACGCGAAGATCGCGGTCAAACGCGATTACCCGAACCACTGCAACTGGAAACTCGTGGTGGAAAACTTCCTCGAATGCTACCACTGCGCCCCGTCGCACCCGGAATATTGCAGCGTCCATCCCCCGGACCAGTTACTGGCGCTGGGAGCGGGCCCGGGTTCAGGTCCGGAGGAAGCCATGGAGAAATACCAGCCCATACTGGACGAATGGACGGAAAAAACCCTGGCGATGGGTCATCCCGTGCCTGAAGTCGAGCGGGATGAGCATTCCCTGGACCTAGCGCAACTCTCCAGGGTCCCTATCAATGACAGGAATTTTGCCTCGGAGACCCGGGACGGCAAACCAGGCTGCAAAAAACTGATGGGGAAATTCAGGGAATACGACCGCGGTGAAACCGCTTTCGTATTCAACCCGACCAATTACGTCCTTGCGTTCAACGATTTTGCATTGATGGTGCGCTTCACCCCGCGTGATGCGGTCAATACCGACGTGCAGTTCAGTTGGCTGGTGCGCAGTGACGCCGAAGAAGGCGTGGATTACGACCCGGAAAACCTGGTCTGGGTCTGGGACGTGACAACAAAACAGGACAAGAAGATCACCGAGGACAATAACGCCGGGATCATGTCAAGCCGCTACCGGCCCGGACCCTATTCCATGCATGAGGCAAAGGTTGCTACTTTTATCCGCTGGTATTTAAACGGTATCCGTCTGCCGGCCTGACCAACATAAATGCCAACGCGGCCAGCAGGCACAGGACGCAGGAAAACCAGCCTATGACCGCGTAGGAGAACCAGGTTGCAACATAACCGCCGCAGGCCGGGCCCAGGGCAAAGGTCAGCGAGATGGTTCCCGCGGCCAGTGTGGCGGCGCGGCCGCCGGCGTCCATGACCGCGCCGGCGCCGATCATCAGGGGGAACAGGAACATGTAGGTGCCCATGTAAATGTGTATACCGGCGATATAGCCCGCGTTGTTCGCCGCTTCTCCCAGGAGTATATACCCCGATCCCGCCAGCACCAGGGCGAGAATAACGGGTCGCCTGCGCCCCCACTTGTCACCCAGCCATCCGGCAAACAGGGCCCCCACCACACCGCTGAGGGCGCTTGTGGCGATGATAAAACCCGCCTCCTCGGCAGTTAAGCCCGCCTGCACACCGACGCGCTCGGAAAAACTCCAGATGGCGCCGGAGCCGATATTGAACAAGGCAATGCACAGCAGCAGTCCGCACAGGGACCGCCGCGGCAACGCCGGCGCCGTGCCCGGGTGCGCCTGGCGCGTTTTTCCCCGGTCCAGCCAACCCATCACAGGCACCAGCAAGATGACCAGTACGCCCAGGGCAACATATCCACCCTTATAGCCAACAGCCGCAACCACCGAGACCAGGCCGGGAAGCAGGACGACCATCGCCAGCAACCCGGCGGTAACACTGTAACCCAGCACCCGGTCAGGGTTCGCAGTTGCCGCTGCAGCCATGGCTGCAGCCGCATAAGCCAGGCCGAGGCCGGCGCCGGCGATGAATCTCAAACCGGTCAGCAGGTACAGGCTGTCCACAGCCGCGCTGAGAAATTGCGCCGTAATTGCGAGCAAACAACCGAATACGGCCAATCTCCTGTTGGACACTTTCCCGGCCAGTGGCGCCGCGGCCAGGGCCGCGAGCGCCACGGCAAGCAATTCAACCGTTCCCAGGACCCCGACTTCGGCTTCATTCACGGCCAAGCCATCGATAAGAGCACCGAGCATGACCGGTATTGAATTGGCGCTCAGCACGCCCAGGAACATGCCGAAGCCGATGGCGAGCAGGAGTTTTATTGGACAGCGATACATTCAATTTCAACCCGTGCACCCAGAGCGAGTCCGTTGGCGCCGAATGCGCTCCTGGCCGGATAGCGCTCGTCAAAATAGGTTTTGTAGATCTCGTTGAACGTTGCCCATTGGGACACGTCCGCCAGCATCACCAGGCACTTGACGAGGTCGTTCATGGAATAGCCGTGTGCCTGCAAACTTGTTTTTATATTCTCCATTGTCTGCCGGGTCTCTCCTTCCAGCCCGCCGGGCGCGAGTTTCATTGTGCCGGGCATTATGCCGACCTGTCCGGACAGGTAAAGTGTGTCGCCCACCCGGACTGCTTCGGACAGGGGAATACCGGCGGGGAATACTTCGCCTGAATTGAGATACTCTGCAGAACCTGGTTCATCAGCAAATAGCGGTGTTGCCATGCTGCCGATAATTACCATAAACATAATCAATATACTGTTTGTTTTACTCATATAAATTTCTCCACTTTTATCAATGGAAAATACACATGATCTATGACTTGGTACCCGGCATCATACAACCGATACGGGTGAACGGAATGAGCCGCGGGGTGGATGCCTGGTAGTCCCGGTACGACGGGTAGCGGGTCAGGGAGATAGATTCAGCGAGACGGGTTGAGCCGAAGAACACCAGGGTGAGCGCAATGATGCCGAGACCGGTCCAGTGGACCCACTGGCCCGTTGCGGCCACCGCGAACAGGTAGAATACGTACCACATACCCATTTCGCAGGTATAGGCGGGGTGCCGGCAATACCTGAACAACCCGTGCGTGATAAACGGTTGCAGCACGGGTTCACCGGCCTTGATTTTCCGTTTCTTTTCCTGCTGGAACCTCCACATCTGTTCGTCAGCCACAGCCTCGATCACGAACAGGATAACAAAAAGCGTGACGGCGACGCCATCCAGGTAATTCAGCGGCTGGTCCCGGCCTGTCCAGGCCTGGTGGATGGGAGAGGTAAACAGCCAGACGATCAACATCTGCCCCGGCGCGATAAACGTGAAATTCAGTAGCTGGAACCCGGCGGGTCCCAGGCGTTCCCGCATGACCATCCAGCGGTAATCCTCATTCCCAGGCCTGAAACCGCCCTTACGCGCGAAATTGAAGGTGAGGCGGGCGCCCCACGCCAGCACCAGCAGCGTCATGATATTGAGCCGGAACGAACTGAAATCCGCATCTGCCGCCACCAGCAGGCAATAAATACCCGGACAAATCGGCCAGATACGGTCGACCCAGGAATATTCCCGCGTCACCACCGACAAAACCCAGCAGGCGATTGCCAGCAGAACGGCCAGGTCGAGCGCCGTTCCGTAGGGAGTTCCCTGCAACGGATGGGGTATGAAGTTGATGTCGAACATCCCGTAAATATACCCGATTTTGCGGCATTGACTGCAGAATGCGGATAACTTGTCTAAAGTTGTATTACTATGTGTGTTGATTGTTTACGACCATGAAGCCTGCAAACCTCTCAAACTCAATGCATGGTTTATTCATCAATAACCTCCCGCCCGCAACAATGACAATCCTGATTGCCCTGTATGTCGCCCTGCCCGCGCCTGTGCATGCAGATGTGCTCCCGGTGGATTCGGCAACTGAAGAATTCGAACTCGATCTCGGACCCCAGGGAAAAGGCTTGAACCGGGACCTGTATGGTTACGGCAGCCTGTCGAACCAGGGAGACATCCGGGCTGGTGAATGGGGCGCCTGGGAACTTGTTTATCATGTCGGGCGCCTGGGCGTGGATGATGGCGGGCGAATCTTCCTCCTGTTCAATGCCGTTGCGGACTGGGGCCCGTTTCAGTTCGACAATCCGCAGGCTGCAAATTATGTCTCGGTTCGTACGGATGGGAATGCGCGGGTGCTCGCTCACAGGAATTCACGTCATGCGGGGCCCAGACCTTACTGGGGCGGCATAATCATTACCGTCCGGGAAGGGAACCTGGTCCGGGGAGACAAGGTTTTTATCTCGCTCGGCGATCGAAGCGGCGGCAGTCCCGGCATACGGGCTCCCACTATCACATCGCATCTCGCCCATGAGTTTCGTTTCATGGTCGATCCGCTGAATGCAGTCAATCCTGTGAGGGTGAAAGATTCACCCAGAACACGCATCCTCGGTGGAGAAACCGTCAGGCTGGAAGCCCTGTGGCCTTCTGAAGTTACCTCAGGCGGTCAGACCTGGTTGCTGGTCAAAGCCAAGGATCAATGGGGCAACCCGGCCAAGTCTTACACCGGGACCGTCCGGATTACCGCGCAGGGATTCAGAAACCTCCCGGAGACGTATCGTTTTTCGGAAAACGATGAAGGATATCATCGATTTGAAGACGTCGTCGCCCCGGAAACAGGAGTACACATAATCAAACTTTCGGACAACGAGAACGGCAAGCTGTCTGCGCAAACCAACGTAATGACCGTTAAAAATGATGCCGGTCTCAGGCCGTATTGCGGCGATTTGCACGGCCAGCATATTCGCGGCTCGTCCAGTCTCCACCAGTATGCCTCCTATGCCCGCGGCTTTGCCGGCATCGACTTCATGTCCTGGGCCGTTAATGATTTTCACCTGACCCGTGCAACCTGGGACGGGATCCAGGAAACCAGCAGGGAATTCAACCAGCCTGGCCGCTTTATCGTGTTTCCCGGCTACGAATGGTCGGGAACCACGGGACGGGGTGGCGATCACAATGTCATATACCTGGCGGAACAGCAGCCGCTGTATCGTAGCGCCTACGTGGAGGAGGACCTGCGGGGCTACGACCACAGGACGGACCGCTACACGGTTGCTTCGTTAATCAGGTCGCTCACCCCCGACAACGTATTTCTCATGCCGCACATCGGCGGGCGCCGGGCCAACCTGGATTTTTTTGATCCTGAAATGATGCCGTTCATTGAAATCTATTCGGACCATGGACAATTTGAATGGTTTCTTGAAGAAGCATTAACCCGCGGCCTTAAAGCCGGGTTTACGGCAAGCAGTGACGATGTATATGGCAAACCCGGAGACTCCATACCCGGTGACCGCCTGTTTGCGGTACACGGCGGCATCACCTGCGTTTATGCGGAAGGTCTTGACAGGCAGGACCTGTGGCGTGCCTTCAAGGCGCGGCGCGTCTACGGCACGACCGGCGAGCGTATGCAACTGCGTTTCAAAACCGGCAACCACTGGCTCGGCGAAGAAATTCAAAAGACTGAACCACCCGTTTTTACCGTGGAAACCGGCGGCACGGCAGGTATCGAACGCGTGGAGCTATTTCGCGGTACGGAGGTAGCCTATACCCACAGACCGAAAGCAGGAAAAAACAGGGACAGGATCAAACTGATCTGGCGCGGCGCGGCCTCACGGGAGAGGGCGAGACAAACCACCTGGCGGGGAACCATAAAGGTTAAAGGCGGTACGATTAAGGAGAGCTATCGGTACCGGCTCGACTATCCCACCGAGTTACTCGTTCAGGAAAGTAAAAATGAAATCCGTTTCGATACATTTACCGCCGGAGACGAGGACGGCGTGATCCTGGACCTGGATATACCGGGTAGTGAAGTATTACTGTTTGAATCGGAGGTTAACTCACGAAGTCAATTTGATGATGCCGGCGAAGGAACAAATACCATCAACCTGGAGATACCCTTGAATGAAATAAGTGACAGGGATTTGGTTTACCCCATCGGCGGCGTTGACCGGGAGATAGTTGTCAGAAAAACGGGAAGTGATTATCCCCGGAAGGTTATGTTCACCTGGGCAGAAGAGATATTACAGGAGCAGACAACTGCGTACTGGGTACGCGTGTTGCAGGAAGACGGGGCGACGGCCTGGTCGAGTCCGATATTCGTTACGCCTGAATAAATGGCCCCGGGAACGGCAACGACGCGGTTTGAATTTCCTATCCCTTTATAATTCGCTCGCCTAACCGTTCCGCCCACCACTGGTTGAATTCCCAGAGACAACGTTCGTACGGGACGGACAACCTGCCCTGCTCATAAAACGGGCTGCGAATACCGGACTGGCAACGTGCAAAAGCGGGCATGTCGTCATTCTCATGCACGGACCTTGCCCATTGCACGCGGTCCCGGATCGCCTGTTCGAGTTCCGGGTCTGCAACCGTGCTGCGCGGCATCAGGTCATTCAGCCAGAGGTCATGGCTTTCCGCAGAGGTTGGCATTAACCGGTAATAAGCGACCTGGTCGGCGCCAATTCCCAGCAGCAGGTTAGGCCAGACGAACACCACCATGGGTTCCATCCGTTCAGCCTCACTGAGAGTTTCGATAAAAGGCAGATCCAAACCGCCGTCAATATTGGTTGCGGATGCGGCCTGCGCCGGGCCAAAGCTGAGGACCGAATACCTGCCCGTGCTTGCAATTGGATAAGAGTTTGCTGCCGGATAGGTGGGCTGAAACGTTTTTACATGGGCGCCGAGATGATGGTAGGCCTCAAGAAACGATTCAGAATTGATCTTCCAGTTCTGACGTTGATCATAATAAAAGGCCTCATGTGCCGGGACCAGGTCCGCCATGTGCCAGTTTGCCAGTATCTTTTGTAAACCCGTCAACTGGGCATGCAGCGGTTCTGCGTCGCCGCTGATATTGACGAATATAAATCCTTCCCAGATCTCGGCGCGCATTTCCCTCAGACGGCAGTTCTTCCGATCAAAGTTTTTGACCTTATCCATCAATGGCGCCGCTTTCAGCCGGCCGTCGAGTTCATAGGTCCAGGCATGGAAAGGGCAAACGAACAGTTTTGCATTGCCGCTGCCGGCGGCAACCAGTGTTCCCTTGTGCTGGCAGACACGGGACAAAAGATGAATGTCATTATTTTTGTCGCGTGTCAGTACCAGGGGATAGTCGAACACATCGACACACAGATAATCACCGGTATTCGGCACCTGGCTGACGTGGGCCACATTGACCCAGTGTTTCAGGAACAGTTGTTCCGCCTCCTGTCTGAAAATATGTTCTGAAACGTAGGCGGCCTGGGGCAGGTTACAGGCCTCTTCCAAAGGCAGTCTGACTTTGGCGAGTTGTTCCGGTGTCACGAACTGGTTATGCGTCAGGGTCATGCGCTGTTCCTCGCGGCAGCTTTCCACATAATTATTAATCCGACGGGTAATGATAGCAAGCCAATCCAGAGCACCGGACTGTAGCCCGCATCATTCAGTACGTATGTTGCCAGCGCCGGGCCTGCGGACAGTGATGACGGGAACACAATTGCAAGGCCTACCAGCATCCGGCCGTTTGAATCAATACTGGCGATGATCGCCGACAGGTACGGCAGGCAAAAATACCAGGCCGCGTTAAACAGGCATGCTGCGATGATATAGGGATAAACGGATTGCACGCCCCACAGGAAACTTATGCCGATTGCCGAACATATCATGCTCGCCGCGACAGGAAGGCGACGACCCAGCCTGTCCCCCAGCCAGGTGGCCAGGGACGCGCCGAAGATGGCCAGCACTATGGAGGCCGACAGAATACTTCCCACGCTGCCGGGGTCAATACCCGCAGCCATACCGATACGCTCGAAATAAGCCCAAACTGCTGCCTGCCCGCCATAGTAAATGAATATGCCAAGCAGGCCTGTCAGGCCAAGGAACAGTCTGTTGTGTTTATCCGGCGTGGCGCCGGCATCTCTGCCATGTTCCGGAAAGCTTTCAGCCAGGGGTAATACGAGCAGCGCAAGAATGCTGACGGCCAGGAAGGGTGCGGCAAGACCATATTCTGATATCTGACCGGGCAATAAATACAGTCCGGCAGCGCCGACTATTAACTGCGTCACTGCCCAGAAGCCATAGTTACGGTCAAAATTCCTGGTCAGACCGATGGAAATTATGGTGACATTCATTAACAGGCCGGCGCCGAGTCCCGCCAGGAACCTGAAGCCGGCCAGTTCAGCGTAACCGTGCAAGTACATCGAGGTGATATTGCCCAACAGGGTGATGAACACCCCGGCAAACAGGATATGACGCCAGTTAACACGGGTGATGACGCCAAACACAAGCACTGAACTGAGCGCATAACCCGCCATTTCAAGGGAAAAAAGATAACCGGCCTGCGTCTCCGTCATCCCTTCGATGTCAACGTAGGCGCCGATAATGAGCGGCCCGAACATAAATATCGCAACGCCTACCGCAGAGGTATAGGCATAGGCGAATATCGATAGCGGGCGGTCGGGGTCGAATGACATCGAACTTATTTCGAAACTGAAATCGTAGTATATCGTAGCATCATCCTGCCTCCTTGAAATAACGCCGCATCTCTTCCACAACCTTCGGTGCAAGCAATGTCGTCGCCGTAAGCGTAGGAATAACCATCAAAGCAAACGCCGTGTCGATAATATTGACCGCCGTAGTCTGGCTCCAGTTCGCGGCAACAGGGATTAGCAACAGGTAAACATATACGTACTGACCCCCGGTCCGTTTGCCTAGCAGATAGCGCGCACATTTCACGCTGTAATAGGAATAACTTATCATGGTGGAAACGGCGAACAGGGAAAAAGTGACCAGCAGGACGACGCTGCCCAGGTAAGGCAGAGTCTGCTCAAAGGCGTCTGCCGTCATCACGACACCATTGCCCGACGGCGGGATGCCGGCGCTGAGTATCACCAGGGCAGTGAGGGTGCAGACAATAATCGTATCGATGAACGGGCCCGTCATGGCGACCAGGCCTTCCCGGATCGGTTCCCTGGTCTGTGCTGCGCCGTGGGCCAGGGCCTCGGTGCCGAGTCCCGCCTCGTTGGAGAATACGGCGCGTTTGACCCCGGTCACCAGTACTTCCTTGAATGTCAGCCCCACCGCCCCGCCCAGCACTGCCTGGCCGCCGAAGGCCGCGCTGAATATTTCCGCGAACAGGGCCGGGATTACCTCGTAATGGGAGACAATCACCAGCATGCTCGAGAAAAAATAGAGCACGAACATGAGCGGCACCAACCGGGATGTCGCAGCGCCGACGCGCCTGATGCCGCCCAGGATCACGGATCCGACAAAAACCATTGCAACAAGGCCGGTAATCGTCCGGTCAACACCCCACTCGGCCTGCAACAGGCCGGCGAACTGGTTGGCCTGGAACAGGGGCAGGCAACCCATCATCCCGCAAACGGCGAACATCAGGGCAAGGGGCTTGAACCGGCGTCCCAGCCCCACTTCGATAAAATACATGGGACCGCCCTGGGCAATGCCGTCTTCGTCCTGGCGCCGGTACATACAGGCAAGCGTGCAGGTGAAGAATTTTGTGCACATGCCCAGTAAGCCCGCCATCCACATCCAGAAGATGGCGCCCGGCCCGCCCATGCTGATGGCAATGGCCACCCCGGCAATATTGCCCATGCCGATAGTGCCGGACAACGCGGATGAGAGCGCCTGGAAATGCGGTATCTCTCCGGGGTCGCCGGGATTGTCGTACCTGCCCCGCAACAGGTTGAAAGTGTGGCGCAGGCGCAGGAACGGCAATAAACGGCAGAGAAAAGCGAAATACAATGCCGAGCCGGCAACCAGGAAAACCAGCGGCAGTCCCCACATGACATCCACTGCCTGCTGCCAGAAATGATCGAAACCGTTCAGGTTCACGGTTGCCGGTTCCCATAGGTGTGAATGGACTTATTCACGATATACTTTACCATTGTTCGACGGGAGGGTACCTGAGAGATTCCTTATGTTTAATCCTGCGCCGTTACTTGCAAAAGCCGGAACCTGCATTACTCATTATGCGGTTATTATCGTTATTTTACTGGCAGGCAGCAGCAATCTCCCATCGCAGGAGCAAACCAGCGGGCAACCAGGCAATAGCCGGGGTCATATACCGGCGGACGGCGACCTGCACGGATGGCCCGCCTATGGCGGCGCTCCGGAAGGCGGGCAGTATTCGCCGCTCAGCCGGATTGACAGGGATAACGTCAGGGAACTCAAGGTCGCCTGGACGTACCACAGCGGCGATGTCTCGGACGGCGCCGGCGGCACGGCAGTGACCCCCCTGGAGGTAAACCCCATACTGGCCGATGACAGGCTGTATTTATGCACGCCGTTTAATCGCATCGTCGCGCTGGACCCGGCAACGGGGGCCGAGGAATGGAGCCATGATCCGGGAATTGACAGGAAGAATACCTATTCAAGAGGGAGCTATTGCAGGGGCGTGGCGTACTGGTCGGAAGAATCAACAGGGGACCGGGAGCAGGTTTGCGGTCAACGCGTGTTGAGCGGCATCGGCGATGGGCGCCTGGTTGCCGTTGATGCAGACACGGGCAGACCGTGCAAGGACTTCGGCAACAACGGCCAGGTCGACCTGAACTCGTTTGACTATCATGGTGAGGGCAGCATCTCCCTGACCTCTCCACCGGCAATTTACCGGGATGTGGTGATTGTCGGGGCCACGATCCTTGACGGCGAATGGGCCAATGCGCCGGACGGCATAGTCAGGGGATTTGATGTGCGCAGCGGCCGGGAGTTATGGAACTGGAACCCGATACCGGAACACTTGCGCGACACCCTCGGCGGCGCAAACACGTGGGCGCCCATATCCATCGACAGTCGGCGCGGCTGGGTCTTTTTGCCGACCGGCAGCCCCAGCCATGATCCGTATGGAAAACACCGCTCCGAACACATACCTCACGGGAATGCCGTAGTGGTGCTGAACGCCCTGACAGGCGAAGAGGTCTGGTCGTACCAGACGGTACGCCACGACCTGTGGGACTACGATCTACCGTCCATGCCGGCCCTGGTCGAAGTGACCCGCAACGGCAACAAGACAGAGGCGGTCCTGCAGGCGACCAAAACCGGATTCTTTTTCATACTGGACAGGGACACGGGCCGGCCCCTGTTTCCCGTACAGGAGATGAAGGTCCCGCAGTCGGACGTGGAGGGCGAGACATCCTCGCCCGTGCAACCGGCGCCGCTGGCGCCGCCGCCGTTTACTGCGCAATCCGTCACGGCGGATGATGCGTGGGGCCTGACACCCTGGGACAGAAAACAGTGCCGCGACAGGATCCTGGCATTAAGAAATGAGGGTTTGTATACGCCGCCCAGCGTCAACGGATCGGTGCTTTTCCCTTCCGACTCCGGGGGCAGCAACTGGGGAGGCGTTGCCTATGACCCGGAATCCGGCCTGGCAGTCGTCAATTCCACGAATGTCCTGAGGTCGCAAAAACTGGCGCCCCGCAAGGAATTCGAAGCGTCGGGCGGGCGGCAAAAAACAGCCGGGCGCAGCTCGGCTGCACCGATGCCCGGGACGCCTTATGTCTGGATACGGGAAACCCTGGTGTCCGATCTCGGCATCCCGTGCAATCCCCCGCCATGGGGCAACTTGACGGCGATCGATACTTCCAGCGGTAAAATACGCTGGCAAATCCCTTTCGGCCGCAAACCGTTCGGATTCGGGCTGTTCCGTTCACCGAAAAAATGGGGTTCACCCAACCAGGGCGGACCGATCATTACCGGGGGAGGACTGATTTTTATCGGGGCGAGTATCGACAACCGGTTCCGGGCCTACGATCTCCATTCGGGCGAAGAATTATGGAGCGCCGAACTTCCCGCGCCGGGCAATGCCACGCCCATGACCTATCTGCATGGTGAGAGCAACCGCCAGTTTGTTGTCATTGCGGCAGGTGGTTACCCTACCTTCGAAACCGAACTGAGCGACGCCATCGTTGCGTTCGCCTTGCCTGAGGATTTCCCGGATTAAGTCAACAGTGTCTTAATCAACCGATAATTTATTGCGCGCCTCCCGGATTTCCTCGAGATCCATGTCGCTCGACCCCCAGAACTGCAGGAAGCGGCGGTACCAGTCCCGGGCGTGGTCCTCGTCGCCCTGCTCTTCATACAATTGTCCCAGTTGATAGTGGGCTTTTACATAATGGATGGGAATGTCCAGCCTGGCATCGGTAAGAGTGACCAGCCTTTCCATTTCGGCGATGGCGCCCTCCAGGTCTCCGGCCTGCCACTTTGCCCGGGCCATGCTCTCACGGTATAGAGGATGGTCGTATATCTTCAATGTAGCCTGGAAGTTCATGGCCGCATCTTCCGGCCGGTTGAGTTGCAGCAGGATTTCGCCGTTCAAGTGATAGAAGCGGCGGATATGAGAGCGGAATTCGGGGTCGTTCACGGAGTCGCCGATCACCCGCAGGCGCTGGGCGGCATCGAGCAACCGCCCTTTCTTGACCAGGGCCAGGCCGACCAGGTGCTCGATATCAAGATTGATGTCACTCGGGTCCCGCGCCAGTTCCAGCGCCTGCCCATAGCTCTCGATCGCTTCATCGACCCGGCCGGTTTCGGCCTGGAAATAAGCGATGTAGAACAGCTTGAGCCCTTCACCCGCCGGATCGTTACGCAGGCCCCGGAGACGTTTGGCTTCCAGCTTGTGCTCTGCGGCCTCGGCAAACCTGCCCTGGTAGGTGGAAATCAGCGCCAGTTCGTCGTGAATCATCTCCAGCGTCTCATTGCCGGTTGTTTCAGCAAGCAACGTTTCAAGGCCTGCCCTGGCCGAATCGATCTCGTCCTCGAGGGTATCGACCCTGGCCAGTTCCAGGATTATCATGGGGTCACCGGGTTGTTCCTGCAGTTTCTCCTGCAGCATTTGTCGTGCCGCGTCGAAGTCTCCACTCCGGCGGGTTTTAATGGCGTCCGCCAGGTCGCCTTCCGGCTCCGGCAGACCGCCGTAAGGCAGATAGCCAGGGATTTCCGGCGTCCATCCCTCACGCCGCTCCATGACATAGTCGGAAAGCAGCTCAGCCCGGCTTTCCAGGTATTCCCTGCCCGCTTCGACAGTGGCGCCGCGCGGGTCGCCCAGGACGCCTATCGGCGAGATGCTGTGGGTGCCGTCGCGGTTGAGTTTTTCACCCATCGCCATGGCATCGCCCATGAAGCCCTGTTCGGCGCTCTCCAGGTCAACCAGTTCCGGTTCGCAGGCCAGCATAAAAGCTGTTTCCGACAGGCCGGCATGCGTGCCGGCCGTTGCAGGGTCGATCCCCAGGCGTTCCGAGATAACGGCCGCCGACCCAAGGTAGGCATCGGCATCGGAGTAGGAAAAAATGTTCACATGGGGATAGAGCACGCGTAGTTCTTCCCCCAGTTCCCCGGCCATGGGAAAGTTGGTGCCGTGGGTCGGGATAATGGCGATGTGGCGGAACCCGTGCCAGGCGAGACTGTGGACGTATTCGTAGACCAGGGATTTGAGTATCGGTTTCCTCACGCTGATCGTCCCGGCGAAATGCATATGATGGGGAGAGATGCCGACCCGGATGTTGGGCGTGATCAGGGCCTGCCCTACCCGTTCCGCAACCATGCGCGCCAGGCAGTCGCCGGAGGCTGAATCGGTCGCCAGGGCCAGTTGCGGCCCATGCTGCTCAGTCGCCCCGATAGTAATGATTGCGGTGGTTATCCCACTGTTCAGGGCTGCTTCGACTTCCTTCCACGTCTTTTTTTCCAGTTCGTGCCGGGCCGGGGAAAGGACATTAAACCGCCGGCCGTCCTCCAGGGCCAGGCTCTGACCGTCGAACGTGGCATTCATGCCGGTATTGTTGGCGTTGGAAGCTGAAGACTGATTCGCTGAGGTCCAGTAGGCCGTATTAAGCCCGATGGCGCCATTTTCCGCTTCATAGCGGCCATAACCGGTTTCAACGCCGTTCTCATCACCGCTGACAAGGATCAGATAACCGTCAACGAGCGCCAGCGCGCCGTTTTCCAGCTTGTACACTTCTCCTTCACCGGGTCCGGCCAGCACAAATTTTTGCATCGTTCCACTACGCATGAAGGATAATGTCAGTTCATCACCCGTGCGCTTGACATCAACCTCGTGCTCCGTGAGCCCCCGGTAATTAAGCGGAGGGGATTCTGACGGCGCCGTGCTGATGGTCTGTTCAGCCGCAAGGTGGATGAAACCGTTACCTTCCGAGTAAGGGCCCGCATGGGCCATCGCGCCCTGCTCACGGGACGACTCACCGGTGTACTGGGCGTACTGCACAAAAACGCCGTTCCTGAACAGGAATACACCTTCCAGCGGCAATTCCTCGCCGTCCGGGGTAACCAGGGCGGTGTACATCCAGAGTCCCTCAACCTGCTGTTCGAGAGAAACCGGCTGATCCGCTTCCTCAGCGGCAGGGTTGACGCAGTAGAGAATAAACAGAAGGGAGAATACGACAAGACTGGCTGACCGATGCTTTTTCATGACACACCTTCAAAGGTTGGGGATACCTGCCATTTTACTCACAGAATTCGGGAAGGGACAATCGAATGTGGGGACCCGGGTAAAATTGGCGGAGAGCCAGATAGTGCCTATGGTGCGTTACGATCCGCCAAGCTTCGGCACTGCCTGTTGAGGCGTTTCCACGGCTTCGCGCACCAGCATGCCCAAACCGTCGTCAAGCCGCTTTGCGGCGACGAGAATGTGGTTGACAAACCTCTTGCCCTGCAGCCGGGCGGCTTCCCCCGCCGCAATGACATCGCCCGGGCGCAGGTCATTCAAGACCTCCAGCACCGCCGCGGCCTGCGCGATGTCTTTACGGCTTTTTGCGGCAAAGGCCGCTTGGCGGCGTTGCGAGACGGCAAGCTTGTGCAGGGCAAACCTGGCGGGGTCCGGCACCCGGACCAGCAGGCCATCGCGGATCGGTACGGCAGCCGGCTGGCTGTTATCCAACAGGTAATCCAAATAGCGCACCGGCTCTGCGGCCGCGTTCAGTCCACTGAGCAGGACCGGTTTGCCGGATGGCTTGCCCAGCATGGGCGTCAGCAAGGATACTGTCACATCCCTGTTTCTCAACCTGAACCTCGTTGACGGGTGTTTGGCGTTGAGCGCAGGGACCGGGAGAACACCCATGCCCGCTTCGTCAAGGATTCCTTGTATGCCTTCATCATCCGGCGAGGCAATACTGATGGATTGACTATGGGCGATGTCGATGTCCAGGGTCTGTGCCGCGGGCTTCTCCCAACGCACGCACAGCATGTTGCCGATGTGGAGGAACGCGTGCGTGCCGACGACCACGGCGCCCGCCGCAAACAACCCGGCCTGTGCCAGCACCTCGTATACGCGTCCCTCGGTGGCCGTCAGGGTGCGCAGGCCTGAGGCGGCGCAGACGGCAACCATCTGCTTTCTGCTCGTTCGCGCTGGCCTGTCCTCATCCTGCCGCTGCTTGCACCGGTCAATCAGTCGGCGCCACTCCGCAGTATCCGGCCCGAGATACAGGGAGCGCTTGTCACTGCCCACCACGTGTTGCAGGTACCAATAGTCACGCTCATTCACCCGTCGCGTGAAATAGCTGATTCCCCTGTCCGGGACGGTCGCCGTAAGAACAGCGGCGAGCAGGTCCGAATAGGCAACCTGGGCGCTGGGCATCAGGGACGTGTGGCGCATTATTTTACCCGGGTAGTTTATAAGCAGTAAATAATAAACTGCTTATAAAGCATTGCGGGCAATATTGCAAGACTGGCGGAGAGAGAGGGATTCGAACCCTCGATACGCTATTAACGTATACACACTTTCCAGGCGTGCGCCTTAAGCCACTCGGCCATCTCTCCTGAGGGCGAACTATAGTAGCACAGGGGTAATAGAGGCGGAACAGGGTTGTCAACCCATCATTTTTGTTAAAGATATGTCAATTTGTATGGTATTTTTTCGAATAATAACAATTTCTCTTACATATTTGTGCGCTAAGGCGCTTGAGGTTTGAACGCAGCCAGTTGCTCCGGGCTCATATCATGATTGGGGTCGGGCGCATCTCCCCTTGTTGCCAGCATGCGACGCGCGTCAAAACTGTGTGGGACTTTTGCCGCGCCTCTGTAGAATTCGACATGGGGTGCTGATTCGGCCAACGCCAGTGACAGGTGAAAGAGTGCTAACGCATCTTCAGGCATTTCATCCAGTGAGAACTGATCAAGGTAAGCCAGTATCTCTTTGATGAGAGGGACCATCGCATCGTAGAATTCCTGAAACTCCTCCGCTGAAGCCGACCAGCGTTTGGCCGAGCGCTGGTTTTCCGTCGGCAGGGCCCATCTTTCCGCCAGGTTTTCGAGTTCAGTGAACCGGGAGGGTAAGCGATATTGCTCAGTCATGTCCGGTTCTTCTCAAGGCCCATATATTCATGCCACACCTGGTCCTGGTGCCGGAGCATGACTTCGTCATCCATCAACGGCATATGCTCCAGCACACCCGATTGCAGACCCGCGAAGGTATCTTCCATGGTTGCCGTATCTTCCAGGTGCGCATTCCTGTGGATGGCGTTTGCATAGGCGATGGCAAAATATTCACTCGCATTAGCCGCAGTCCGCCAGTAACGGGTGGTCTCCCACAGGGTTTTATCCACCGCCAACGGCCAGAACTGGTGTGTGAAATACAGCATGCCGGGGTCACCGCCACCCCCCGAATAGACGTGTATCATGAAGTTGGGAAAGAAGGTGGGCAATTCAAACAGGAAATTCCCGCGCCTGTCCGGATTGATATCAGCCGGCAATTTATCCATGACGAACCGTTGCCGCGGCGAGTTCTGCATTATCCTCAAGGCCAACCCGTCTATCGGGGCAGGCTCGGCTACCTTGGCCCCTTCAACCAGTCGCATGTACAACGTCGATGTCCTGTGAGGGCCAAAAAACTTCAGGTCTTCGTGATCTATTTTGGCGTACCAGGGCAAGGTGTTGGCATGAATGGTCTCTACGTGGTAGGCCTCGGTAAAGGCATTCAGGGCAACTTTCCAGTTACAGTTGAACTCCGCGGTGTAACGGTAATGGGCCGTACCCTCGTGGTACGGGTAACCTGCGAAGTGTGACGCCATCCCGTCAAGATAATCGATCAGACCCTGGCGCGGTTCAGGGTCAAGGTTGATAAAGACAAAGCCTTCCCAGACGTCACATGAGACCGGCTTCAATCCATAATCACACTGGTCGAACCAGGGTGGAAATTTCTCCAGGGAAGGTACGTTGCGGACCGCGCCGGTGCTGTCAAACACCCAGCCGTGGAAGCGGCAGGTCAGGTAATCCGCCCGCGCCTTGCCGAAGGTTTCATTGTCCGTTTCCGGGATCACGCGATTACCGCGGTGCGGACAGACGTTATGAAATGCCCGGATGGTACCGTCCTTGCCCCGGATCAGGATTACAGACGTCCCGGCCACATCGACCCGCTTCACCTTGAAACAGCCCGGTTCGGGTAGTTCCTCTACCCGGCCGGCTTTCAGCCAAACCCGTTTGAAAATTCTCTCCCGCTCAAGTTCAAACAGGTCACCCGATACGATTGGCTCGATAGAGAGCGGTTCAACCCCGAGTTCGGGGAACCGGGAACGCCAGCCGGAGACATCGCGTGTTCCTGCCATAGTTATATCCCAGAAGTCACATTGTCATTCGCGTGAGTGGTTTTATTGATATGATACCTTCTTTTTTGACGGCAGGATGCCTTCAAGGCTTTTACCTGCCTGGTTATCAGTGTCGCCCTGGCATTTGGCGGGAACCTGCTACGCCAGGTAAAATCCTCATTCTTTTTCATGAACTTTTTAACCTGGTTGCAAGACAGCGCCCTGGGGACCTGGGTAGCGGGGTCCATCTGGGGTTATCCGATCGTGCTGGCCTGCCATGCGGTGGGGATGGCCGTGGTCGCAGGGACGGTAACGATGATCTGTCTCCGCATCCTCGGGTTTGCCCGCGCCGTGTCCCTCACGATGTTCGCCCGGTTGTCCGCCGTCGCCTGGGCGGGGCTGGCCCTGAATATCGTGACCGGCCTGGCGCTATTCTCGGGCGACCCCGTGAAGTTCTTCTACCACCCTGTGTTCTGGATCAAGATATCGCTTATCACCCTGGGCGCCGTGTCGTTATGGATGCTTGTGCGGGCGCTGCGGGAAGCTGCTTCCGTTCCGGGAGACGGTAGCGGGATGCCCGCCGGGGCAAAACTGGTTGCGGGCTGCTCACTGGCGTTCTGGGCCGGCGTGATTATCGCCGGGCGGCTCATCGCCTATATCGAGCTCGGGAACGGGACGTAAGCCTGTGTACGATCTCCTGCTAAGTATCGAGACCTCGGCGCTGGGCCAGGTGATGCGGGACAGCGTCTGGCTGTTTCCCGTAGCTGAGATCCTGCATTTCATGGGGTTATCGCTGCTCATCGGCTCCCTGCTGGTGGTGGATTGCAGGCTGCTGGGCTTCGTCCGCAACTTCCCGGTTGCCGCGGTGTACCGGTTCCTGCCCCTGGCCCTGGCCGGTTTCGGCATCAACCTGGTGACGGGAACCATGTTCTTTTTCAGCGACCCGTTCCGTTATTACCCGAACATTGCCTTCAGGATTAAGATGCTGTTTATCATCCTGGCCGGGTTGAACGCGCTGTACTTCGCTCTGACCGTACACAGGGATGCCGGGCCGGCAGGAGGGCAAGACCCGGGGGCGGCCATCAAGACGGTTTCCACGCTGTCTCTTATATTTTGGGTTGGAGTGATTATCCTGGGACGGTTTATTCCGTATGTAGAATGACGGTGTTATAAGGTGCGCCTGCGGCGCTTGTTTGTTTACTGGATTCCGGGTCAAGCCCGGAATAACGTTTGGGGCTCAAGCCCGTAATGACGATTGGAGAGCATACCCGGAATTTTGACTGTAGCCCCGGCTACCGTGTTTGATGCGGGATATACTCGCTTCCCAGCTTTTTGATAAACACCATTTGTTCCGCCTTTATCAACTCTTTGTCCACGTCGTCGGGGAAACGCCTGACGTAGTTACCTCCCTGTGGAAACTCCTTCCATTTATTTCCCGTGGAAAACGCAAATACGTCGGCGCTCCGTATATCCAGTTTCACCTTCCCTCCTGATAAATCATCCAAATGCCCCGCTATGCTTGATAATGCCTTTTTCTTGGGTTGGTCCGCCCGGTCGAATTCCAGTACGCGAAAGATATCGTTGGCATGCTCATAGGTATAGCCGACAGATTCAACCCTGTTCAGGTATCCCATCATCATGCCGAACAGTAACCGCGCGGACACCGGATTCAGGTAATCCTTACTGCCGGCGTCAAGCACAGTGTGTATGACGGCAGGCTTTATACCTTCATCAACGGGCACGTGACACAACAAAAGAACGCTGTCCTGAAAATAGATATACCCGATCATCGATGCCAGGGAAATAACGTCTTTGCCGGCAGCATCGGCGACCAGGTTGAGGCGGGCATTGATGGAAATGCCGGATACGCCCTGGTAGCCACCCTGGGTAACCAGGATATCCCCAAGCTTTATTCTGTTAACAAGACCGGGGCTGACAGCAAGGATTGATTCAAGACGTTTACTCTCGGTCCGGGACATCGCTTTGCGTTGTCCCCAGTTCAATCCGGAAACCGCGTCAAACACTTTTCCCTCGACCTGGCCGGCCGCATCCCTGTTCGGGAATACCGCGTAGAATAATTCACAATCAGGGCTTGATAGATTGTCCGCGGCGGCGCAAACAGCTATTGGAAAAAGAAACAGTAAGACCACTCTTGCCAGGCCGGACATGTTATCCCCTTTCTAATAACTGAAATTTGTCCTCACGTAAACGAAGCGGCCATTAACGCCGATAGGCGAGAGAACATCGTACGGCAGGTTGCCGAAATAGCTGATGTCGAATATCGACAAGTCAGGGTATTCATCAAGCAGGTTATTTCCCCCTGCCGAAATACTCCAGTGATCATTGATTGCATATTCAATATCGGCATCGACGGACCATTCGGCGCCATAGACCTGCTGCGGCTCAAAACCTCCGCCGAAATCAAATATCCGTTCCGTTTCACCAAAACGCGTCGCCCTCACCAG
>JAJDUB010000025.1 GCA_022826885.1 Gammaproteobacteria bacterium | reverse complement strand
AGGTAGATGCCCACGGACGGGTCCGTAGTGATGATGTGATCCTGCACCCCGGCGCCGCGCATGAATACGGCCGCGTGCCCCGTGTTGCCCTGGCCGAAGTTTGTCTGAACCACGTTGGGAGCGAATTTCTCGATCTGGTTAAGTTCGGTGATCCCGCGTTGACGCAGGTCCTCTTCCTGCAGTACGGTGATTGCATTCGGGACTTCGTGCAGTGCTTCCTCGCGTTTGCGCGCACTCACGACGATCTCTTCCATGCCTGATGCTTGCGTTTGCGCGGACACGGGAGAGACGGGCAGGCTGAATGCCGCCACAAGTCCAGGAATGATTAACGCCGCCCTGACGCCGCGCCAGGAGCCAGGCGGGTTCCGGCGTTTATCGATCATGGGCGAACAGGCTGTTCTCTTGTATTGATGGGGTCAGAGTAAAAATTCTTCGAATTTCTTACTCTGACCCCGGTTTTTCCTTTTTGCGACGGCGCCGGTAGCGAATCAGGAAAAATGGGAACCCGGCAAAGTACAACCAGACCCGGGGATTGGAGAGCGCTTTCTTCAGGGCGATGACGATATCATCCGGGCTGACATAGACCCTGGTCTGCATGGCCTGATCCGGCGCGCTGTGGATGATGAGGTGATCCTTTCTGTATTCGAATTCGCCGAACATGAATTCGACGTCCGCCAGCTTGCTGCGTACCCTCATGGTGTCAACTCTTCTTCAGGCGCCCGGTTTCCTGGGCGTAGGCGATACGCTGTTCCAGTAACCCGGAAATCTCATCCGGCGCATAGCCCGCCGGCGGCGTGAACTGGCCGCGGGCGTACAGGTCATCGAACACCTCCTTGCAGATGGATACCTTTTCCGACAGGCTGCGCGGCGCTTTGCCCGCCGGGAACCGGTTGGGCGGATAGATGGGTTTGTCATAGATCTGGCGAAAACCCTCGGTGCGCAGGTCTACCCAGCAATTATGGATGGTCTTCGTGCGGTGATGCCGCAACGCTTCTATATCGATACCGACCGCCAGCACCTGTTCCTCGGGGTAAGGCATGTGACGCAGTACCATGCCGGTATAATCGATGGCGAACGAATTACCGGGACAGAACGCCCTGGGGTAATATTCGTAGTTGACCTTGCCCCAGTTGGAACCCAGCAGGTAACACATGTTGTCGTGGGCGCGGGCGCGCCGGGTGAACATCCAGAAATCCCAGGGTTCGGACACGCCTTCCACCTCCTGTATGGCGCCGGGATGGCAGATCACCTCCACCCCGTTATAGCCCAGGGCGCGGGATACTTCCGGGGTGCAGCCGTCATGGCAGGTCATGGTGCCCAGCTTGCCGATCGGGGTATCGACCACGGGAAACAGGTCCTTGATGTCACCGCCGATCTTCTCGCAGTACTCGTCGAACAGGTCATGTGGGCTGGTGCCCAGACCGATATAGGCGGGAATGTGCCACTTGTGATATTTGAGCACGATATCGCCTTCCGGTCCGATGATGAAGTTGGTATTAAACCAGCGGTCCGGGAACTCCGGCAGTTCCTCACAGACGCCGCCGGCAACGATATACAAGCCATATTGCCTGGCCACTTCTCCCAGTTGCTCCGATTCCGGACCCGGAATGGTGACCACCTTGTCCATCTGGTCCTTGATGCGGCTTTCACCCTTGCCCGGCGTCCCCACGCCCTGCATGAAATACTCGGGCAATACCACCAGGCGCACCGGCTGCTCCCAGAAATAGCCCACACCGAAGTGGATCAGGTTGCAGACCCGGTCCAGGTTTTTCCTGATGTCTTCCCGTTTTTTCACGACGGTGACCTCAGGCTGAACAACCAGCGCCGTATAGGGCGCAATTCTTTCCGCTTTTTCAGACATGGTTAATACCCGTTGTTGGTTCAGGGGACGGAATTAATTCCGTCCCCGGGGTTCAATTTCCTAAAAGTCAAAATCATCTTCCTCCTCTCTCAGACCCAGGTCCAGGAGGATTTCGTTGGCGGCTATGGTACCCATGCCACAGATACCCCCGCCGGGGTGGCAGGAGGGGCCGGTCATATAGAATTTCTTTATGGGGCCGCGATAATCCGCATAGTTTGGAAACGGCCGGAACGCTCCCATCTGGGCCAGGGTGCGTTCGCCGCCGGTGGTGACGCCCCGGTAAAAACACAGGTTGGCCCGGGCCAGGCTGGGTCCCGTTTCCACGTACTCGGCCAGTATGTTGTCATCATCCATATTGGTCGTGTAGTTGCGTAGCTGCTTGAGCAGGGTATTGCGCACATAGGCGGAACCGGTTTGTTCCCAGTCCTCGCCGGAGGCCAGGTCCACAGGCACGAAGGTATCCATGATCAGCGTATGTTTCCCTGCCGGCGCACGGGTCGGGTCCATGGTGGTCCAGGCGGCGGTCCATAAAAACGGATCGGTCGGGGCCAGTCCCATGGCCATCTCATTATATTGTTTGTCGATATCGGCCAGCGTACCGAAGATGCGCTGGAAGGCCGTTTTGTCCATGTCTGTCCCGTTTTTGAATTTCGGCGCCTCGTTCAACGCGTAATGCACCCGGGCGATGGTCACGTCCCCGAAGCGGAAATTACGCACCAGGTCGAGAAAATCCTCCGTGAGCACGCCTTCATCGAATCCGTGCAGGTAGGTCTGGTAAGGGTCCAACTCGGAAACTACCGCCTGTCTTGCGGTGATCCCGGTACCATCCTCAAGGCGAAACCCGATACACTCGTTATTTTCCACGATAAATTTTCTGACGGTCGCTCCAGTCAGCACCACACCGCCGTTGGCTTCGACGTAACGCTGCAGGGCTACCGACAGCATCCCGCTGCCGCCTTCCGGAATGGCCTGCCCGTAGTAATGGATGCTGGGAATCATGACGTAGAAGCCGGCGGCGGTGCCCAACTGGTCCGGCAGGGTCTGGGGCGCCATCGCCCACCCGAGAATAAAGGCGCGCACGTGGTCGTTCTCGAAGTTCTCCAGGGTGAACTGCCGGGAGCTCAACTGGTAGTCACGCAGGCGTTTCAACCCCGCGGGGCTGTTTTCCATGGCCTGGTACAGATAACTGGGGGGCGCCGGCGGGGAAAACATGCCCTTGATCACTCCGTCTTTTATTTCGCCGAATTCCTCATAAATCTCCCGGTAGCGGCGGGCATCCTTGCGGGAATATTGCGCGATGGTGTCACAGGTCTTGTCCACGTCCCTGTAAACTATGATCCCCTGCCCTTCGTACTTGTTCGGGTGGCCGGTTATATGGTCTTCCGACCAGATGTATTGCAGGCCGTGCTTTTCAAGTTCAGGTTGCAGCTCACTGAAATCCGGGTTCAGGTGGATCCAGACGTGTGAAGACCCGAACATGTCGTGTTTGAATCCGGGCAGGGTGACTTCCCGGGTAACCACCCCACCACCCACCCAGTCATTGCGCTCGGCAACCAGGACTTTCAGGCCGTTCCTGACCAGGAGCGCGGCGCAGATCAAGGCGTTGTGACCGCCGCCGGCGATGATGACGTCATAATCCGACATTAAGTGTTCTCTATTACGGCACGGATAGTTGGGGTCAGAGTAAAAATTCTGGCGAATTTCTTACTCTGACCCCTGCATTGCTGGCCCCAAATATCATCTGCGTTAATCTGCGTCATCTGCGGATAAATCTGTAGCTAACAGTTAAAGTACAGTTCCCGGTAATGGCGCAATTCATCGATGGAGTCGCGGATATCGTTCAGGGCGAGGTGCGTCGATTCCTTGTCGAACGGATCCGGGTTGCCGGTCCAGCGTTTCACCAGTTCCTTGACCGTACTCACGTCCAGGTTGCGGTAATGAAAATATTTCTCGAGTTCGGGCATGTGCCGGTACAGGAAGCGGCGGTCCTGGCAGATGCTGTTGCCGCACATGGGGGAAACCCCGGCCGGCACGTATTCGTGCAGAAATTCCAGGGTGAGTCTCTCGGCATCCGACTCCCTGTATTCACTGCTGCGCACCCGTTGCAGCAGCCCGGAGCGGGTATGCTGGTTCATGTTCCAGTCATCCATGCCGGCCAGAACGGCCTCGGGCTGGGTCAGGGCCATCACGGGGCCTTCTGCCAGCAGGTTCAACCGGGAATCAGTAATCACGGTGGCAATCTCTATGATGCAGTCCTGTTCCGGGATTAAGCCGGTCATTTCGAGATCAATCCAGATAAGGTTGTTTTCCGAATGGGCCATTTGGGTTAAAATCCGGCAGATGAATGGTTTAACTTACGCGCTTATCATAGCATTGATCACCGGCGTTTTTCTTCAATGGCGCCTGAGTGCCCGCCATATTCGCCACATAAGGGCGAACCGGGACGCGGTGCCGGACAGCTTCACGGACAAGATCCCTCTTGACGCACACCAGAAGGCTGCCGATTACACCTGCGCCAAGACCCGCGCCAGGCTGGCGGAACTGGGCGTGTCTTCACTGCTGCTGCTGATCTGGACCCTGGGAGGCGGCCTCGACCTGCTTGATTCGCTTATCCGCACGTACAACCTGCCGGGCTTGTGGGCAGGGACCGTCTTCATCCTGGCAGTGATGCTGATCGCCTCCCTGGTGGAGCTGCCGTTGTCCCTCTACCGTACGTTCAGCCTGGAACAGCGGTTCGGTTTCAACAAGATGACCCTCAAACTGTTTATTACCGATCTGTTGAAAAATACGCTGCTCGCGCTGGCGATAGGCGCGCCGCTGATCATGCTGGTATTGTGGTTCATGGACAACTCCGGTCCCTGGTGGTGGCTGTATGTCTGGCTCACCTGGCTGGGTTTCAACCTGGTCATGGTCTGGGCCTACCCGGCATTCATCGCGCCGTTGTTCAATAAGTTCAGGTCCCTGGACAATGCTGAACTGGCGACCCGCATCGCCGCGTTACTGAACCGGAACGGATTTACCAGTAACGGCATCTTCGTGATGGACGGTTCGAGCCGTTCCACCCATGGGAACGCCTACTTCACCGGCCTTGGGGCGAACAAGCGGATCGTTTTTTTCGATACCCTGATTGACGAGTTGTCCTACGACGAGATAGAGGCGGTGCTGGCGCATGAACTGGGACATTTCAAATGCGGCCACATAAAAAAACGGCTCACGATCCTGGGGGCGACTTTTCTTGCAGGCTTTGCGATACTGGGCGCATTGCTGGGACAACCGTGGTTCTATACCGGCCTGGGGGTAAGTGAACCCTCCACTTATATTGCCCTCACCCTGTTCGTACTGGTGGCGCCGGCCTTCACCTTCTTCCTGCAACCGGTATTCTCATCCATCTCCCGTAAACATGAGTTTGAAGCCGACGATTTCGCCAGGGCCCAGGTACAGCCCGGCAGCCTGATCAATGCCCTGGTCAAACTCTACAAGGAAAATGCCAACACCCTGACTCCTGACCCGATGTATTCGGCTTTTCACGATTCACATCCGCCGGCGCCCATCAGGATAGCTCACCTGGCATCAGGATAACCCGGATTCAGGGAACCTCGCTTCTTCCGGCCAGGGCGTGGGAGAGTGTATTGCTGTCGATGTATTCCAGTTCGCCGCCCAGCGGTACGCCGTGAGCGATACGGGTCACGCGGATTCGATATTTCCGTACGATCTCATTGATATAGTGCGCGGTCGCCTCGCCTTCCATAGTCGAGTTGGTGGCCAGAATCACCTCCCTGATCTCGCCACCCGCGTCGGCATCCGGGGCTCCGGCAAGGTACGCGGCCAGTTTGTCCAGTCCCAGTTCCTGCGGGCCGATTCCATCCAGGGGGGAGAGGTGTCCCATCAATACGAAATACTTTCCATTATAGCCCGCCTCCTCCATTGCGAATACGTCCGCCGGACTTTCCACGATGCACAGCAACGAGCCGTCACGCTTGTCACTCCGGCAAAGAGCGCATAACGGAGTTTCACTGAAATTGCGGCACCTTTCACAACTGCCGATTTTTCCCATCGCATCCGTCAATGCCGACGCCAGGGAATTCGCTCCGTCCCGGTCCCGTTGCAGCAGGTGGTAACTGATTCTCTGGGCTGATTTTTTTCCGATTCCAGGCATACAGCACAACGCCTGGATCAATGCGCTCAAGCTGGGTGGTTCAGCCTGCTTCATTCACAGGTCCGTCGGGCATCTCAGAACGGCAGCTTGAAGCCTGCGGGGAGGCCCATTCCGGAAGTGACGTCCGCCATCCTGTCACGGGTGGCCTTTTCCACCCGCCTGTTGGCATCATTCACGGCGGCGGCGATCAGGTCTTCCAGCATCACCTTGTCCGAATTCAGCAGTGAAGGCTCTATTTCAACACGTTTCACGTCATGCCTGCCGGTCATGATGACTTTCACCATCCCGGCGCCTGCTTCACCCTGTACTTCCGTGGCTGCAATCTCCTCCTGCGCCCGCTGCATGCTTTCCTGCATTTTCTGGGCCTGTTTCATGATGTCACCTAAACCACTACTCATTCATCTCTCCTCTTTCTCAACATGGCGGGGACGGATTTCAAATCCGTCCTCTTTGTCGCGTTACTCTGACCCCATGTGTTTTATTGAATCCTTATCTATCGTTGCATCAAACGTATCCATGAACAGTTTGACATCCGGATCATTTTCAACAGCTTCCAGGGCAGCTTGCCTTGTCTCATGATCATTGCGGGTTTTCCTTTGTGCCGGCGTTTCATCCGCGGCCTCTTCAACCGACACCTCGAGCCTGGTTTGTGCGCCGAAACAAAGCCCCAGCGCAGCCTGCAGCTTGTCTTTCTGGTTTGTTGCAGCCAGGTGTTCCTGATCGGGGTGCAGGATCAGGCGTATCCTGTCTCCCTGGTGCTCCTGCAAGGTACAGTGTGACGCCAGTTCTTTCGTCAGTCCGTCAAGCGTCATGGAAGCAACCAGTTGATGCCAGTCGTCATTGCTCACGAGCGCGGGCCTGGTTTCGCTCCCGCCCTTGCCTTCCGGCCCTGCCGTAGCCGGACCGGTATCCCCGGGAACACGCCCGCTTTCGCTTTCCGCAGCGCCGGATGCCTCCCAGGGTTGAAATGCCAGCATGCGGATCATGGTCATTTCAAACGCGGTTTTCTGGTCCGGCGCCATATGCAGGTCCCTGCGCCCGTTCAGGGCGATCTGGTAATAGAGCTGGACTGCCTCCCTGTCAAGTCTGCGGGCAAACTCGCGGCAGGACTCGTCAACAAGGTCGGAGCCATCCGGCAGCACCTGTGCGACCGCGGTATCGTGCAGGATGGATAACAGGCCGGAGAGCATGCCGTCATAATCAGGTGACAGTTCCGCCATGCTGTTAATCCGGTCAAACATGGCAGCGCCATCCTGCTCGATAATATGCGCCAGCAGGGCGCCCAGTTCTTCAGCATCTATCGTGCCCAGCATGTCCCTGACCTGGACATTCTCAAGACGGCCATCGCCGTAGGATACGGCTTGATCGAGCAGGCTGAGCGCGTCGCGCATGCTGCCGTCGGCAGCAACGGCAATCAGGCGGGTGCAGGAATCTTCTGCCGGTATCTCTTCTTCAACCAGAATTTTATTCAACTGGGCATCAATCTGTTCCACACCCAGGTGCTTGAGGTTGAACTGCAGACAGCGCGACAGGATGGTGATGGGAATCCTCTTGGGTTCGGTCGTCGCCAGCAGGAACTTTACATGGGCAGGAGGTTCTTCCAGTGTCTTCAGCAGCGCATTGAAGCTGTGTTTCGAGAACATGTGCACTTCATCAATGAGATACACCTTGTACCTGCCCACCGTCGGCGCGTACTGTACGTTATCCATCAGGTCCCGGGTTTCATCCACCTTGGCCCGCGATGCCGCGTCGACCTCGATCAAATCAACAAAGCGGCCCTCGTCGATACCGCTACAGGCGCCGCATTGGCCGCAGGGTTCGGAACCGACTCCGGCTTCACAGTTGAGACACTTTGCCAGGATACGCGCCAGGGTCGTCTTGCCTACCCCGCGGGTGCCGGTAAACAGGTAGGCATGGTGCAACCTGTCGGAATCCAGTGCGTTGACCAGCACTTTCAGAACATGGTCCTGCCCGACCATATCCTTGAACAGGCGCGGCCGCCATTTTCGCGCGAGAACCTGGTAACTCATTTAACACTCCTGAATCTGAAAGCGCCCTGCACCGTTCTTGGCCCGGCGCCCGCATCCATTGTTACCGCTGCTCCCTTTCGGGCCTGACGGGGTTCACAACTTCGCGCCGCGGGGAGACCGGCGCAGGCCGCAGCTCAATATTAACACAAGCAAATTCAGGGGTCAGAGTAAAATCACCCCTGACCCCATCTATCCCACAGGGACCCTGGGTACCCGCACGGACACGCGGGTAACCAGTTCATGGCCGATCGTACCGGCATATTGCGCCACTTCGCCGAGCAATAATGATTTGCCCCAAAGTTCAACAGGATCACCGATATTGACTTCATCAAGGTCGGTGACATCAACGGTAATCATGTCCATGGACACACTGCCGGCAAGCCGCGCCCTGTTGCCGTTCAACAGCACCGGTGTGCCGTCAACCGCGCTTCTCGGATAGCCATCACCGTAACCGACACCGACAGTCGCAATGGTTGAAGGCCGCTGCGCAGTCCATCGGCTTCCATAACCGACTGATTCGCCGGCATCAATTTTTCGCACCCCGATAACGGCGGATTGCAGTGTCATGACCGGCTCCAGGCGCCCGGCATTTTCCTGGGGCTGCGGGAAAGGCGAAGCGCCGTAAAGCATCAGACCGGGACGGTTCCAGGCGCCATGGGTCGCCGGCCAGTGCAGGATACCGGCAGAGTTGGCTATACTGACCTGATTGTCCAGGCCTGAAACCAGGCGCTGAAAAAAATCGACCTGGGCAGCGGTTTCCCGCCCGGACACATTGTGCGCGTCCGCCAGGTGGGTGGACAATGTTATACCGGGCAGGGTATTCCCGCTTTCCGACAGCGCCGCAAGGCTGGCGTGAAATTCATTTTCGGTGACTCCCAGCCTGTGCATCCCGGAGTCGATCTTGAGCCAGACCGTTACGGGACTCCCGATATCCGCCCCGCAAATCATTTCAACCTGTTCCCTGCAGCAGACCATCAACCAGAAATCCTGTTCCGGCGCTATGCTTACTTCATCCGGCGTGAGCGGTCCTTCCAGCAACAGGACAGGCTTGCGGATGCCTGCATCCCTCAACTCAAGCGCCTCGTCGACACCGGCAACCGCAAAGGCCGGGACCAGGTCATCCAGGGCCCGGGCTATGATGGCAGCGCCATGCCCGTAGGCGTTGGCCTTGACGACTGCGATGTTGCGGGAACCGGGCGTGATGTCACAGGCAACCAGGTAATTATGGCGCAGGGCCCGGGTATCGATACTGGCTTTTACCGGGCGCGTCATGATGCCATGGCAGACGCAGTCTGCCCCGCGAGCAACGCCTGCACTAATCTTTTTCCAGGACTACAACCGGAATCTCTCGTTCCGTCTTGCCCTGCAACTGCGTATAGGTGGGGTATATCGATACCATCAGGTCCCAGAGTCCGGCGCGTTCCTCCCCTGTAGCCGTCCTGGCCCTGGCTTTGAACTGTTCAGTCATAACCTGCACTTCGACTTCCGGGTTCGCATCGAGGTTCAGGTACCAGTGCGGATTAACCGGGGCGCCGCCTTTTGAGGCCACCACCACATAAGCGTCACCGGCCTTGCCGTAGATCAGCGGAGTAACGATTCCTTGCCCGGAGCTTCTCCCGATAGTAGTCAACAGCAATGTGGGAATCCCACCGTGATCACCCATACCCGTGGAATCCCACAGGTGTCCTTCCTCTCCGCCCGTATCAAGATATTGACGCAGGTGGCTGGTGACGAAATCAGGCACATTTGACGGCATTCTTGGATTATTCATGATCGACCCTCCTCCCGGGGAAGTTTTACATTATAGGAAGCCTAGTGTTACATGTATTATAATTCTGTGACGATGCGAAATACCAAGAATTTAATCCCAATGAAGAAAGAAACCGGTATTCATGAATTGTTCAGGTCTGATCCGGAAAGAGCGGATTTCCTGGTATGGGGCAGACGTTCCGACCCGTTGACCCGGCGCGGTTTCATCAAGGGACTGGCCGGTTTTTCCGGAATTATAGGGGCAGAAGTCGTTTTTCACCATAATATGCCCGCCGGCCTGATACCGGCCGTATTTGCCGATTCGGAAGAACCGTTTGTCATAGAAGGCAAGAGCGGCCTGCGGGTGCTGAATGACCGCCCGCTCAATGCAGAGACCCCGGCCCATTTGCTGAATGATGACGTCACGCCCGTGGAACGGTTATTCATCCGCAATAACGGTTTCCCGCCCCAAAACCCCGACGCTGATGCCTGGACCCTGACCGTGGACGGTGAATCAGCCGGGTCAACGAAGTCATACGGCATATCCGACCTGAAACGCAGATTTGCCGGCCACGACCTGCAATTGACACTGGAATGCGGCGGCAACGGCAGGGCCGAGTATTATCCTCCTGCCTCCGGCAACCAGTGGACCCTGGGCGCAGTGGGCTGCCCGCAATGGAACGGCGTGCGCCTCAGGGACGTGCTGGAAGACGCCGGTGTCAATGACGATGCCGTGTACGTCGCGTATTACGGCGCTGACGTCCACCTGAGCCGGCAACCGGGGAAAATCCCCATTTCCCGCGGCGTGCCCGTCAGCAAGGCGTTGGAAGATGAATCCCTGATCGCCTGGGGCATGAACGGTGAAGCGCTGCACCCGATGAATGGCTATCCCCTGCGCCTGGTATTCGGCGGCTGGCCGGGCTCGACCTCCGGAAAATGGCTGACGCGCATAGCGGTGCGCAATATCATTCATGACGGCCCGAAGATGACCGGCAAGTCCTACCGCATGCCCTGCAACCCGGTTGCGCCGGGGACCAAAGTCGCTGACGAAGACATGTGCATCATCGAAGCCATGCCGGTCAAATCGTTAATCACCTCTCCGCAGAACGGAACAGAAACGCCGCTGCAACATCCGCTGGCGCTGCACGGCCACGCCTGGGCGGGCGACGTGGAAGTCGCCGAATTACATATCTCAATCGATTTCGGCCGTACCTGGCGCCGGGCCGACTTGCAGCCCCCCGCCAATCGCCTGGCCTGGCAGAACTGGGATGCGCAGGTAAGTTTTCCCGCCACTGGCTACTACGAAGTCTGGGCGCGGGCTGTGGATAGCAAGGGCGAATCGCAACCCATGGTCATCCCCGGCTGGAACCCGAAAGGATACCTGAACAACTCATGCCACCGCATCGGCGTTTACGTGGTCTGACCATTTGTCTGCCGGTGATTTCAGCCCTGCTGGTCTCCGGAATTTCCCGGGCCGAGGTCAAAGCCGTGGATGAGGCCACAGGCTTCGTGATCGACCGGGGCTGGGAACTTGCCAATGCCCACTGCGCCGCCTGCCATTCGGCACAAATCGTCACCCAGAACCGGATGGACAGAAACGGCTGGGAAGATACTATTCGCCAGATGCAGGCGGAACACGGTTTGTGGGACCTGGGAGAAGCCGAACTGGTCATTCTCGATTACCTCACCAGGCATTACGGCATCACTGACACCCGGCCCCGCATTCGCAAAAAAATGCTGGGGTCAGAGTAAGAAATTCGCCAGAATTTTTACTCTGACCCCTGGATTACCTGGATTAAGGCAGGCGATACAGGCACAGAATGGTTATTCGTGTAACATATATTCGGCAATGCAACAGTTTCTATTCGGACACAGCGGCGGCCAGCAGCCCAGGCAACTGGTAAAAGACTGCCTGGACCAGGTCGGCCAGGTTCCTGAGGAGGCGAACCTCGGCTTTATCTATGCCACTTCCACCCTCATTCCGAAACTCGGGATCATACTGGACACGCTCAGACAGCGTACCGGCATCACACACTGGTGCGGCAGCGTCGGACTCGGTGTGAGCGCCACCGGCAAGGAGTATTACGACCAACCGGCTCTGGCCGTCATGATCGCGGAATTTCCCGATACTGCGTTCAGGCCCCTGCCCGTACAGACCGGGGATGTCGACGGTTTCATCACCAGCGCCGGTGACTGGCTCAAAAACCACGAATTCTATTTCGGCATTCTCCACTGCGACCCGGGCAATATGCAGGTCCCGTCCCTGATCTCGGCGCTGGCGCAGAACATTCCCAATGCTTTTTTCGTGGGTGGACTGAGTTCATCCGCAGACGTGAACGTGCAGGTGGCCGACGCAGTCGTATCCGGCGGCGTTTCCGGCGTGCTGTTCTCCGGCGACGTGCCCGTGGCGACGGGTCATACCCAGGGCTGCACGCCTTTTTCATCCAGGCACGTCATCACTGCCTGCGAGCGCAATATCATCATTGAACTGGACAACCGGCCTGCCCTGGATGTATTCATGGAAGACGTGGGTGAAGTGATAGCCAGGGACCTGCAACGGGTTGCGGGCTATATTTTCGCGGGATTTCCGATCCCCGGATCCGATACCAGCGATTACATGGTGCGCAACCTGGTCGGCATCGACGAGGGTAACCGCCTCATTGCCGTAGGCCACATGCTGGCGGAGGGCAGTGAGATCATGTTCTGCCGGCGCGACGGCAACACGGCCAGACAGGACATGCAGCGCATGCTGGCAGACGTAAAAGGCCGGTTAAGCTCGCAACCTCGCGGCGCGGTCTATTACTCCTGCACCGGACGCGGGCGCTACCAGTTCGGTCCCAACTCGGAAGAGTTGACCATGATCCGGGATGAACTGGGCGAATTGCCCCTGGTCGGCTTCTTCGCTAACGGTGAGATTTTTCACAACAGGCTGTATGGGTATACGGGCGTGCTCACCGTGTTCTGCTGACAACCTGTGAACAATGCTTTCTCCTTAGAGCCCCGTTTTGACCTACAAAAACAGTAGCCTAAGCCTGATCTGGCAGGTCTTTTTATAAAAAAGTCCTTTATTATCAGTAGGTCATATCAATCCGGACTGGTCCGACCCCGGATCACCGTGCCAGGTCACCCCGTCCACCCCAGGCCGGCGCTGACGCAGTTGATGGAGAGGAGCAGCGCAACCAGGTCTGACTGTTTGCCCTGTTCGCGAAACCGTTTGACCAGTTCGACCTGGGCCAGGCCGACCTGTTTGAGGATATCGCCGCGGCGATCCAGTTTCCTGCTGAAACGGGGGAACTGTTCCGCCAGTTTTTTTTCGCCCGTTATCATGAGCACGCCTGCTATGGACTGCCTGTATTCCTGCAGGATTTTCGAGGAGATGATTTCCTGCTCCAGCAGGCCGGCGTACCGGAGCAGCACGTCAGTGTCCACAAAGGCCAGGGATTTTTCCGCCTCGTCAATAATCAATCTGAACAACGGCCAGCGTTTATACATTTTCTTCAGCAGTTTCTTTCCCTCACTGCCCCTGACCCTGATAAACTTCTCCACGGCGCTGCCCAGCCCATACCAGGCCGGGACGTGGTGGCGGTTCTGGGTCCAGGCAAATACCCACGGAATGGCTCGCAGGTCGTCCAGCGAACCGACACCGAACCTGCGGTCCGGCCGCGAGCCGATCCTGAGCTTGCCCAGTTCCTCCACCGGGCTTGCCGTCTGATAATAATCGACCAGTCCCGTCTCCTCCACCAACTGCCGGTACTCGGTGTAAGCCAGGTTGGACAGCGCGTCCATGGCCTGCTCAAACTCCGGGTCGGGTCTGAATTGATCCTCCGTCATGGATTTCAGGGTATGCTCCATGACACTGGCGGCAAGCAGCTCCATTTCGTACTGCGCCGTACCGTGGTTGGCGTACTTGGAAGAGACAACTTCGCCCTGTTCCGTAATCCGCAGTTTGCCGTTTACGGAACCCGCAGGTTGCGCAGCAATAACGCTCCTGGTCGGCCCGCCGCCGCGGCTGACCGATCCGCCCCTGCCATGAAAGAAAACGATGGGAATCCTGCATTTTTCGCCGGTTCTGGTCAGTTCCGTCTGGGCGCGGCTCAATTCATAATTCGCCGTCAGGAACCCGCCGTCCTTGTTGGAATCGGAGTAACCGATCATGACTTCCTGGATACCGCCCTGTTCCCTCACGCTGCGCCGGACAACCGGCGTTTTCAGCAGGACCTGCATGATCCTGGGGGCCTTGCGCAGGTCTTCAATGGTCTCGAACAGGGGTATGACCGGCAGGGGCGAATTTTCCACCGCCTGGCTGTCGCTGAATACCCCAGCATACTTGGCCAGCAGGTACACGCCCAGTATATCCGCCACCGACCGGGTCATGCTCAGGATAAAACCGCCAAACGCATCCCTGTCCAGGGTCCGTTGCGTTTCGGCAATCAACTGGAACAGGCCGAAAGTCATGGCTGATTGCCTGTCCGCAAGGGAGAAATGCGGGAGTTGATCGACCGGTGTGGACAACTCCGCCTGTATCCAGGCGAGCCATTCCGGCGCATCCGCCGGGGGCGGTGTTTCCCCCTGCTGCCGAAGTTGCCAGATGTCTCTCAGCGTTTTGGTTATGACCGTGGAATTTTCTCTTACGTCAAGGCGCGCCGTGCAAAACCGGAACGCCTCGGCCTGGCGCCGCAGCGGGGTTACCTGCGAGTCTGCCAGGTCTGCGCAGTCGGCGGCCTGCAGTCCCTGCTCAAGAATTTTCAAGTCCCGGATAAACTGCTCGGCATCGGCATAACTGAACTCGCTCAGCGTGTTTTTTTTCTCGGTATTCCTGACCTTTTCCAGTATGCAGATAACAAACTGCCGGAATATCTCACCCGGGTTGCGCTTCTCGATGCTGCTCCGGCGCCCGCTTCCATCCAGCAAGCTGTCCAGGTGTTTTATAAATGCGGCCGGCGGGTGTATCGCGTGAATGGATACACTGAGTTGGGAGAACAACCTGTTCAAACTTGCCTGGTAATGCTGTAAAACAGCATTCCTGTTCAACAACAGGGCTTCCCGGGTAATGGTGTTGTTGACGGAAGGATTACCGTCACGGTCACCCCCTATCCAGGAACCGAAGCGGAAAAATGGCGGGGTGGAAAATTTTACGCCCGGGTAATGCCTTGCCAGGGCCCAGTCAAGTCTTTCCAGGGTCTCCGGAACGCGTTCATACAAGGTTTGCTCAAAGAAATGCAGGCCCCATTTAACTTCCTGGACAACGGAAGGTTTCTCCAGACGCAACTCCCCGGTCAACCAGAGCAGGTCGATTTCGTTACGGAGTTGTTCTTCCAGCGCTTCCCGTTCACGCGGGGTCCAGCGCGTAGCTTCCAGCCGGTACAGTATCACGTAGATACGGCGGTGAATCTGCAGGACCGTTACGCGTTTTGCCTCCGTGGGGTGTGCGGTGACGGTCGGCGTCACTTTCATACGGTCCAGCAAGTCCTGGACTTCCTGCCGGGACAGGTCCATCGCACTGGCCCGGGCAATTACGCTGGCAAACGTGCCGGGGACATGTTCCAGTCCGCGCATACTTTCAGTCGCCCGGCGCCGGCGCATGGCCGCGTTTTCTTCGGCGATATTGAGAAGCTGGAACCAGATCCCCCAGGCCTGCAACCCGGCCAGCAACAACTCGTCGTCATCCCTCGGCAGGGCCTGCTCTCCCTCGAAAACCGGGAGTATCTCCGGCTTTCTCTGCCTGATGACCTGGCGCAACAACTCCGCCAGCAGTTCTATGAGGTTGCCGGCATAACTGGCAACCGCCGAGTCCAGTCCCGCTACCGAGGACTGTTCAGGAAATTCGAATGATGAAGTAGAACTCTTTGTCACACAACGCGATCGCGCGGCGTTTCACCGTTGAAAAACGCCTGCAGGTTTTCCACGACCCGCATGCCCATCGCAACCCTGGTTTCCCTGGAGGCGCTGCCCAGGTGCGGGAAAAGCACTACGTTCTCCATCGACAATAATTGATCGGGCACGGCCGGTTCTCCTTCGAAAACGTCCATGCCGACGCCGGCGATGGCGCCCGTTTCCAGGGCCGAAATCAGTGCGGACTGGTCGATCACGTCGCCGCGGGCGCTGTTGATGAGAAACGCCCCGGGTTTCATCACGGCGAGCCGCTCAGCATTGATTAAATGGTAGGTTTCCTTGCCGCCGGGACAATGCAGGGAGACAAAATCTGCCTCCCGCAGCACATCCTCTACGGTATCCCGCGCCTCCGCCTGCAGTGAAGCGACCACCTCATCCGGCGGCGGATAGGGGTCCGTGAAGATAATCCTCATACCGAATCCGTGGAAAGCCCTGTGCGCCATGGCCCTTGCGATCCTGCCCATCCCGATCAAACCCAGGGTCTTGCCCGTCACCTTCGTGCCCATCATGTGGGTCGGGCGCCAGCCGGTCCATTCCCTGTTGCGCACGTGCCGTTCACCTTCGCCGGCGCGGCGCGCAGTCATCAGCAGCAGGGTCATGGCCAGATCGGCCGTACAATCGGTGAGCACTTCCGGCGTATTGGTCACTACCAGCCCGCGGGACCTGGCGGCGTCAAGGTCGATATGGTTAAAACCCACCCCGTAGCTGCCGATAATCCTGGCCTTGAGGTTATCCACTGAGAGGACCGCCGCGTTGACCTGGTCGGAGACGGTCGGGCAGAAGGCATCAGCGTTCTGCAGCGCCCCGTGCATTTGACTGACCGTCATGGGAACGTCCGTTTCATTCAACTGCACGTCGAAGAGTTCCTGCATCCTGCTTTCGACCTCTTTCGGCCACTTGCGGCTGACTATTACCCTGGGTTTACTCATGTTGTCTCTCCATCCAGCACTGCCTTTACGGTGTTCCCGAATTCAGACGGCCTGGGCACGATGGTCACGCCGCATTCCTGCAGGATTTCCACCTTTTCCGCGGCGCTCTCGCCGAATGCGGAAATAATGGCGCCGGCATGCCCCATGCGTTTACCCTTGGGCGCGGTCAGGCCCGCGATATATCCTATAACCGGCTTTTTCATGTTGTCCCGGTAGAACTCGGCCGCTTCCGCTTCCTGCGGCCCCCCGATCTCGCCTATCATCACCACGGCATCGGTATCCGGATCCTCTTCAAACCGTACCAGGTGATCCTTGAAGGAACTGCCGTTGATGGGGTCGCCGCCGATACCGACACTGGTCGATACCCCGATTCCCAGCGCTTTCATCTGCGAAGCGGCCTCGTATCCCAGGGTGCCGGAGCGGCCGATAACGCCCACCCTGCCCGGTATGTAGATATGCCCCGGCATGATACCCAGCATGGCCTTGGAGGGGCTGATCGTGCCGGCACAGTTGGGCCCGGTCAGCAGCATCTTGTCTTCCACCCGGTAGCGGCGCATATAGCGCTTCACCCGGATCATGTCGTGTGCGGGGATACCATCGGTGATACAGACACAATACTTTATGCCGGCGTCCGCGGCTTCCATGATGCCGTCGGCGGCAAACGGCGGCGGAATGAAAATGATACTGCTGTCGGCGCCGGTCTCGGCTACCGCATCCTTGACCGTGTCAAACACGGGCCGGTCCAGGTACCGGGTCCCCCCCTTGCCGGGGGTAACGCCACCGACAATATTGGTGCCGTAACCGATCATGTCCCGGGAATGGAAGGTGCCGATCTGGCCGGTAAAGCCCTGGACTATGACCTTTGTTTTTTCGTCTATTAAAATCGACATAACTGCTCTCCTACTCCTGACCCTGGTCTTTCTCGTAGTCCTGCCACGCGGTAACCGCCCTATCCGCCGCTTCCTGCAGGGTGCCCGCCATGATGATCGGCAAGCCGCTGTTCTTCAGTATTTCCCTGCCCTCTTCCATGTTGGTGCCCGACAGCCTGACCACGAAGGGCAGCGTCAGTTCAATCTTGCCCAGCGCCTGAACTATCCCTTCGGCAACCCAGTCACAGCGGTTGATCCCGGCAAAGATATTCACCAGTACCGCCCTGACGTTCTTGTCTGCCAGGATCAGGTTGATGGCCTTTGCCACGCGATCCGGCGAAGCCCCGCCACCTATGTCCAGGAAGTTGGCCGGCTCCCCGCCGGCGTGTTTGATCATGTCCATGGTCGCCATCGCCAGACCGGCGCCGTTGATGATACAGCCGATATTCCCCTGTAGTCCCACGTAACTCAGGCCGCGGTCCGCCGCCTTCATTTCCCGGGGGTCTTCCTGTGACTTATCCCGCAATTCAGAAATATTCGGACGCCGGAACAGGGCGTTGTCATCAAATCCCATTTTTGCATCCAGCGCCAGCAGGTGGTTGTCCGTGGTCACGACCAGGGGGTTGATTTCCACCATGGTGGCATCCAGGTCGCGGAACGCCCGGTAGCAACCCAGGAGTGTTGTAATCGCCTGGCTGCTCAGGGCTTTATCGATGCCCAGTTTGAAGGCAATCTCCCTGGCCTGGAAGGGCTGCATGCCCACCGCCGGTTCAACGGTTACGCGAATGAGTGAATCCGGCTTTTCACTGGCTATATCCTCGATCTCTATTCCCCCCTCCGAGGAAGCAACGATGGAGATCCTCTCCTTCTGCCGGTCCAGGACAAACCCGATGTAATATTCATTGGCAATTTCGCGCGCCTCCTCGACGTATAAACGGTGAATGATCTTGCCGGCGCTGCCGGTCTGGTTGGTGATCAGTCTCTTGCCGAGCAGTTCATCGGCAGCCGCCCAGATCTCCTCGTCGTCCCGGCAGAACTTTATCCCGCCGGCCTTCCCGCGCCCGCCCGAGTGTATCTGTGCCTTGACCACCCAGGCATCACCGCCGATTTCATGGGAACGGTATACAGCCTGTTCCGGGCTGTACGCCAGTCCCCCCCGGGGGATGGGTACGCCGAAATCCGTCAGGATTTCCTTTGCTTGATATTCATGAATTTCCACACTTGTTACCTCTCAATTAATTCAGCCTGCCGTACGATGTTTCTTGCCATGCGTTCCGAGGCCGCATCGATCATCTTGGCGTCCAGTTGCGCCGCGCCCTTGCCCTGCGCCGCCGCTTCCTGCAACGCCTCCAGCACGCGCCGGGCCCGGGTCACTTCGGCTTCCGGGGGCGACATCACGTCGTTGGCCAGCTCGATCTGGTTGGGGTGGATCGCCCACTTGCCTTCATAACCCAGCGCCGCCACCCGCCTGGCAGCAGCAATATATCCTTCCGGATCGTTGAAATCGCCGTACGGACCGTCTATGGCGCGCAATCCGCAGGCCCGGCATGCGGTGACAATGTTCACCAGGGCGGCATGCCACTGGTCGCCCAGGGCGCCGTCACACTGGTAATCCGGGTTCAATCCGCCGATGTTCACGGTGCGCGCCCGCATACTGGCCGCATAATCCGCAACCCCGAAGTGCAGGGCCTCCAGGCGCGTCGAGGACTGTGCGATGGACATGACGTTGGCCCCGCCCAGCGCGGTCTCAATCAGGCACTCTATGCCGATTTTCTTTTCAATCCCTGTGGCGTCCTCAATCTGGGTCAGCAGGCAATCCACCATGTAGACGTCCGCAGCCGTGCCCACCTTGGGGATCAGCACGGTATCGAGCCTGGCGCCGGCCTGTTCGACGATATCCACCACGTCGCGGTACATGTAATGCGTATCGAGTCCATTGATGCGCACCGACATGGTTTTTCCCTGCCAGTCGATATCGTTCAACGCCTCGATGATGTTCTTCCTGGCCCGGGGTTTGTCATCAGGGATCACCGCATCCTCGCAATCCAGGAAGATAAAGTCCGCGGCGGAACGGGCCGCTTTTTCGAACATGCCGGGGTTGGATCCGGGCACGGCAAGTTCACTGCGCTGCAACCGCACCGGCGCTGGCGGGTACTGAGTAAAACTCATCAGAAGCGAGCCTGCCGGGTATTGCGCAGGTATTCCTGCGCGGCGGCCACGCCGCTACCCAGCTCAATATCAATCCCCATATCTTTCATCGACATCTCTGCGCTGTTGAGCGGAGTCAATACCATCACTTCATTCAAATCACCGAGGTGTCCTATGCGGAATGCCTGGCCGGCAATCTTGCCGAGGCTGATGGACAGCGCGACGTTATAGTATTTATAGCTGTGGCGCGCCACTGCATTACCGTCAAAACCCTCCGGCACCCGCACTGCGCTGACCGTGTCGGAATACCATTTCTCATCTTTGGCGACCAGGGACAGGCCCCACGCCTCCACTGCCTTGCGTACCGCGGTAGCCATACGGGTGTGGCGGGCAAAGACGTTATCCAGGCCTTCCTCCATCAGCATATCGACGGATTCCCGCAGCCCCCTGAGATAGATGGTATTGGGAGTATAGGGGAAATAACCGTTGTCGTTGGCCCCGATCATGTCGTCGAAGGAGAAAAAGGTGCGGTAGAGGGTTGCGTCCGTGCGCGCGGCAAGCGCTTTTTCACTGACGCCGACGATACCGAGTCCCGTGGGCAGCATAAAACCCTTCTGCGAGCCGCTGACAGCCAGGTCCACTCCCCACTCATCCATACGGAAATCCAGGCTACCCAGGGAACTCACCGCATCGACAAAAAACAGTGCCGGGTGATCCGCCTCATCCAGCGCCCTGCGGACCCCGGCTACGTCACTCTTCACGCCTGTAGCGGTCTCATTGTGAGTGGCAAACACGGCCTTGATTTCCCTGTCGGTATCGGCTTTCAGTATTTCCGCATAACGGTCAACGGGAACACCCTCACCCCAGTCCAGTTCCAGGGCGTGGACATCCAGGCCATGACGCCGGCACATGTCCACCCAAAGTTGGCTGAACTGGCCGAAATGCGACATCAGGACCTTGTCCCCGGGTGACAAGGTGTTGGTAATCGCGGCTTCCCACCCACCGGTGCCGGAGGAAGGGAAGATGAATATCCGTCCCGTTTCCGTTTTGAAAATCTTTTTCAGGTCGTCAAACAACGGCAGCGTGAATTCGGGGAAATCCTCCGCACGCATATCCTCCTGTTCTATCGCCATGGCGTTACGAATGCGCTGGGGCACGATCGTCGGACCGGGTATATGTAAATAATTTCGACCGGGCATAGTCTGTCTCTCCAGGTATTGTTAGTTCGAGCGCTCTGACTGATACAGAGCTTCCATAATTGAAAACAGCGCGACGTATTTACACGGTCTTGCCGTTCAGTACAGGGATTTCCAGGGCATCACCCTCAAGAAGACACGAACCGGCGCTTCCTTCCACGGTCCGCAAATGCAGTTTTACAAACTGAGGAGCGGATTTATACCATATTCAGGCAACAGGAGTCCAGACCTGATGCGGGGATAATATCAAGGGATCTAAGCCTCAGGGGTCGGAGTAAGAAATTCGTCAGAATTTTTACTCCGACCCCTGAATTTTCAGGACTGTGCAAAGCAACCGGTGAATGACATAATTATCCTGGTGAAAATTTACTGGTGACCGAACTTGCCCAAGCAATTTGACGACAACCTGAGCCTGGAGGAACTGGACCGGCAAACGGTGTTCCACGCGTCTACCGATTTGAAGGCACATGCCAGCGGCGCCCTGGGAACACCTCGCATCATGGATTCAGGGAAAGGTATTCACATCAGGGACAATAAGGGCAATGAATTACTGGATGCTTTTGCCGGACTCTATTGCGTCAATGTCGGTTACGGCCGTATGGAAATCGCCGATGCGATTCATGCCCAGGCAAAAAAGCTCGCTTACTACCACACCTATGTGGGCCATTCCAGCGAGGTCGTCATCGAACTATCCAGACGGATCATTGAAATGGCTCCCGACGGCATGAGCAAGGTCTATTACGGGACGTCCGGTTCCGATGCCAATGAGACCCAGATCAAGCTGGTATGGTATTACAACAACGTGCTTGGACGCCCGCAAAGGCGCAAGATTATCTCACGGCTGCGCGGTTATCACGGTTCCGGCATCATGACCGGCAGCCTGACCGGCCTGCCGGTGTTCCAGTCTCATTTCAACCTGCCTGTAGACACGGTGAGACATACGCTGACGCCCCATTATTATTACGGGGCGGATGAAGGCATGAGCGAGCAGGAGTTTTCACACTTTTGTGCAGAGGAACTGGAAAAACTGATACTCGACGAAGGGCCGGACACGGTTGCCGCGTTCATCGGCGAACCGGTGATGGGCACCGGCGGCATCATCCCACCTCCGGAAGGTTACTGGCCTGCCATCCAGTCAGTGCTAAAAAAGTACGATATCCTGCTGATAGCGGACGAAGTGGTGACCGCTTTCGGCCGCATCGGATACGACTTCGGCTGTGAACGCTATGGTATTGAACCTGACCTCATCACGATAGCCAAGGGACTGACCAGCGGTTACCTGCCGTTATCCGGCGTGATCGTCGGTGATAAGGTCTGGGCAGTGCTTGAGCAGGGCTCCGAGCAGTTCGGACCCATCGGCCATGGCTGGACTTATTCCGCCCATGCCCTGGCCATGGCGGCGGGCATTGCCAACCTGGATATCCTGGAGCAGGAAGGCATTGTTGCAAACGCATTAAAGACCGGCGCCTATTTCCAGCAGCGCCTGCGGGAAACCTTTGCCGATCACCCCCTGGTCGGAGAGGCGCGCGGAGAAGGTCTGCTCGGGGCGCTGGAGTTCGTGGCGGACAAGGCGGGAAAAGAACGTTTCGATGCCTCCCTGAAGGTCGGGCCCCGGGTTGCCGCAGCCTGCCTGGAGCATGGCCTGATCGCCCGGGCCATGCCCCATGGTGACATTCTTGGTTTTGCCCCGCCCCTGATTGTCAGTCCCGCGGACATCGATCAAATCATCGAATTAACCGGCAAGGCAGTGGATAAGGTAGCCGCTGAAGAAGCTTCCTGTCAGAAAAAGTTATAGCTCAGCCTGCCTATCACGGTACGCGGGGTATTGATATAATAACCGCGGCCTCCCAGCGCAGACGGAAATCCGTTTATCGCGTGGAATTCATTGGTCAGGTTTGTCCCGGTGACGGAAAGCGACCACCTGTCTCCTGGTCCCATCAACGCGACATGCGCGCCCAGCTTGGTATGGTCCTGCTCTTCAAATGGCACGTTTTCAATGGAGATGAAATGGTCGGAGGTATGGCTGACGCTCATCTGGAGACTTACGCTGTAGTCATTATCCAGTTGCATGAGGTAACGGGCCACACCGGTTATCGAGACATCCGGCGCAAACGGCAATTCATTGCCGTCGATAGACACGATGGTATCGCCTGCGCTCGGCCCACCGCTGCCGTCGCTATCTATGAGCCCCGCGCTGGCCACTTTATCATCCACTTCCGTGTCGAGGAAGGTAGCGGTAACCAGAAACTCCAGGCTCTCTGCCGGCGCAAAGGTCAGTTCCAGGTCCAGGCCGTACACGTCGGCAGCCTCTACGTTATCCAGCCGCTCGGCGCCGACCGGGTCGCCGAATTCATTGGTGATATAAACGGAAAACCGCTGCACCATATCCTCGTAGTCATACCAGTAGGCGCTGGCATTGAAGCGGAAGTTGTCCGTTACATCCCACTTGATGCCGCCTTCCAGGGCCTTGAGCGTTTCCTTGCCGAAGGGAGGGTTGTTGAACCCGGCAAAAGCCTGGTCGGTGCCGCCGCTCTTGACGCCGACCGAGTAGGTGCCGTAAAGCATCATGTCAGCGGTCGGCAGGTAGTTCAGCCCCACCTTCCAGGAAACGTCTTCGAAAGATGTTTCCTGTTCGGCCCGGTTTCCGCCGAAGGCCACGCCGATTGCGTCATTGACCGGGCCGGCGCCGGGTAATGCGGCCAGGTCGGCGTGTCTGCCCTTCTTTTTTTCATCTTCGTAACGCACACCGCCGATGAGCCTCAGGTTTTCCACAATTCCATATTCCACGTGCGCAAAGGCAGCATGGACCGTGGTCTCCTGGAAGGTTTCCAGATCGAACGGAAAACCGCCGAAGTAACTGCTGCTGCCATCACCCGGTTGCAGCGGCGCGCCTGTCAGAACGGCATTGAAATCGGCGGGAATTGAGTCATAAGCCGCGCCGACCGGGGTAAGGTTGGCGGGGTCCTTGATCTCGCTGTTGTCAAAATAATAACCCAACAGCCAGAACCCGTTATCCAGTTGGCCTTCCAGACGCAGTTCCTGGCTGTACTGGTCAAACTCCTGGTCATATATCTGGCGCCCGTAAATGGTGGACGTTCCCTCGAAATCCAGGCCGTCAAGGCGTTCAAAACCGTCATAAGCGCTGGTGGAATGGATGCTCATATTGTTGCCGATATCCCAATCCATCTTGACGGTCACGCCGTAGAACTTGTTGTTTTTATCCGAATCCCAGTCTGTCTGTACGGTATCGTCAAAAGGATTCGTGGCCTTGGTGCTGTTTCCGCAGGAAGGGTGTTCGGGATCACCTGCCACGGGAACGCCGCCAATGGTCGTCACGATGCCGGCTGCCGGGCTGCAACTTCCGAGGATGTATGCGACCGTGGGTTCTATCTCGCCCTTGTCCTGCGCATAATGCGCGATGAGCTGGCCGGTGAAGTTGCCGGTCTCAAGCAGCAATTGCCCCCTGAGAGCCACGTTGTCAAGGGCGCCGTGTTCATCGTTCGTTACCGAATCGAATGCGCCGTCACTTTCCATGTAACGGAAAGACAGCCTGGTGGACAGTGCATCACTCAGCCCCATACCGACAGCGCCTTCGACCTGTATGTGATCATGGGTCCCGTATCCTACCTCTATATAACCGTCGCTTTCCTGGGAGGGTTTGACGCTGGTAATACTGATCGCGCCGCCGGTGGTATTGCGGCCCCAGAGCGTGCCTTGCGGTCCCTTCAGGATTTCGACCCTTTCCATGTCAAACATCTGCGGACCGCTGTTGATATTGGATGCCTTGTACACGCCGTCCAGGTACACGGCGGCCGCGGGCGGCGTCGTTGCCGCGAAGTCATTGACGCTCACGCCGCGAATGGCAAACAGCGGCGCGGTGCCGTATTCCATGTTGATCGTTACGCCGGAAGTCAGGTCGGCGAGATCGGCTGCATCGGTCACACCCAACGACCTCATTTGCGCATTGGAAAAAGAGCTGATCGAGATACCCACGTCCTGGGCATCCTGCTGGCGCTTTTGCGCGGTGACTATGACTTCTTCCAGTAGCGCGGCGGATACCGGAGATGTGAAAATGATGGAAATCAGGGTAATGGCCGATAACAACCTTGTCGGCCTGAAGAACGGTCTTTGTATCATTGATTAATCCCCCGTCAGTTAGCCTGTAAACCCGCAAAGAAACCCTATCAGTTAATTCTCGTAATAAAACGGTGCTTTTCCTATACCTCATTTGAGTTAATTGAAACTATTTCGTGCAGATCGGGCATTGCACCGACGGGCAGGGAGATCGGCCGGCATTTTGTAATGTCGATGCAACCGGCTTGCGGCCTGCCGGGAGATGCCGGTTACAGTGATTGCGGGGAACCGCCGCTGATCGGAACGGCGGCGCCGGTCATGTAACTGGACAGGTCGCTCAACAGGAAGGCAACTACCTCAGCCACTTCTTCCGGTCGCCCCCATCTCCCCAGGGCGGCATCTTTGGCAATTGCCTGATAGGACTGTTCTTCGGAGACCCCGGTCAGTTGCGCATAGTAGGCAGGCATCTTCGCGCCCATATCCGTATCGATCGCGCCGGGGCAGACCAGGTTTACCCGGATATTGTCGGCGCCCACTTCCAACGCTACCGATTTGCTCAAGCCGACCAGGGCGAACTTCGAGGTTTCATAGGCGGAATAATGGGCGCTCGCGTAGATTCCACCCAGGGAAGCGTTATTGACGATGGCGCCGCCGCCCGTTGCTTTCATGTGCGGAATGACGGCCTGCATGAAGGCGGCGATACTGCGGGTATTGATTGCAAACATCCTGTCGAACTCATCCAGATCCGTTTGCATGAATAACGACATGCTGCCGTAACCCGCGTTATTGAAAAGACCGTCGATCCTGCCGAATTCATCCATCACCCTGCCGGTACAGGCGTGGATGGCGGCATCATCGGTTACGTCACAGGAAATGGCAAGAGCGCGCCGCCCCATGGCCGCAATCCGGTCAGCCAGTTCAACCAGCCGGGTTTTGGCATGCTCCAGGTCCGATACGGCCACGTGGGCGCCGTATTCGGCAAGTTTCAATGCCGCGGCATAGCCCATGCCCCTGGGACTCCCGGCGCCCGTGACCATGATGATTTTGTCCTGCAGGCCGCGCATTATTCAAGATCCTGGAACCTGTTCATCACTGCCATGCTGACGCCGGCCGTCCAGCCGCCATCGACATTGAAAACCTGGCCGGTGATAAAGCGGCTCTCATCTGAAGCCAGAAAATGGTATAAACCCACCAGGTCTTCCACTTCGCCAATCCTTCCCAGGGCAGTGAGTTCTGCCGACATGCTTTCTCCCAGGTCTCCCCCTCCCATATCCGTGCGGATGAACGAAGGGCAGACCGCATTCACGCGGATACCGCGTTCCCCCAGTTCCACCGCGGAAGTACGGGTAAGCTGCACGACTGCGGCCTTGCTGGCTGAATACTGGCTGTTGCCCGGCAGGGCCAGGTGGGCTGCCAGAGAAGCCGTATTGATGATGGAACCGGAATCCCGCATCCGGGCGGGCGCGTGTTTCAGCCCGTAAAACACGCCATAGGTATTCACCTCAAATACCCCGCGCAGGCTGTCGTCGTCACCCGCTTCCGTCAACACGAAATTGTCCCCGGGCACGATGCCGGCATTATTGACCACGATGTCCAGTTTCTGCCGTTCACCGGCCAACTCCCGGAAATAACCTGCAACCTCCTGTTCCCGGGAAACATCGAGCCGGACAAATTGTGCGCCGATGGCGGCGGCAGCGTCAGCCGCGTCTGAAATATCGGTGATGATAACTTCCGCGCCGGCGGTGCGGAATCGTTTCGCAACAGCAAGGCCAATCCCTTTGGCCGCTCCGGTAATCAAGGCCGTCTTGCCGTGTAGTGAAAACAAACTGTAATCTCCCGTCAATTGCTGATCACGGTCCCGATACCGCGCGAGACGGCCGCTTCATACGCAACCGTTGCGATGGCCGTATCCTGCACCCCCGTACCGGTCAGGTCGCAAACCGTCACCTGCCGATCGCTGCTTCGGCCTGCCGTTTTGGCGCCGGTCAGGTCGCCCAGTTCCAGCACGGGAGAGTCTTCGGTCAGGATACCGGCGGCAAGTCCGTGTTGCAATTCGCCCATGCTGAAACACTGGGATTTCCGGTCGCATACCAGCAGGTCCGCCGCGGCCGGAACGCCGGCGTCCAGTTCCTGTTTGCCGGCCAGGTCGCTGCCCATGGCGGTGATATGCAGGCCGGGATGCAGCCAGTCCGCCCTGATCAACGGTGTCCTGGACGATGTGGTCGTGACCACCAGGTCGCTTTCCCCGACCAGTTGTTCCATGCTTTTCGCCGCGGCGACGGTTATCCCCAGTTTCCGTTGCATTTCATCAATGTACGTGGCCTGTCTTTCCGAGTCCCGCCCCAGCACCAGCAACCTGTCGAATTCACGCACCAGGGTCAGACATTCCACCTGGTAGCGCGCCTGGGCGCCGGCCCCCACAACGCCGACAGTATTGATATTGTCCCTGGCAAGGTGACGCGCCGCGACCGCACCGGCCAGGCCCGTCCTCAAATCGGTGAGATAACCATTGTCCAGCAACACCGCCTCGCAAAACCCGGTAGCGGTGCTTAACAACACCATCATTGCGCTGGAACTGGGCAAACCCCTGGAAGGATTATCGAAGAAACCGGAACCGATCTTGACGGCGAACCTGTCCAGTCCCGCAACGTAGGCGCTCTTGATATCGACGTCGCCGTTTCGATCCGCAACTTCTATATGCATGATCGGCGGCATATATGCCTTGCCTTCGGACAGCCAGGTAAAGGCGTTTTCCACAGCCTGCAGCGAAGTCTCATCGATGCCCGCGCAACGGCGCAGTTCCTGTTCCGTAAGTATCAATGCATTCATATCAGTCTTCCCGTTCATCACCAGCAACCAGCCGGGTAAAATCTCCCATGTCGATATTATTGCCGCTGACTACACATACTATATTACCGCTTAATCCATCCACCAGGCCTGCCAGTAAAGCCGCTACGCCGACTGCGCCCGCGCCCTCCGCCACCAGGCGCTCGTTGTAAAACAGGTAACGCATTCCCGCTGCGACCTGCGCCTCGTTGAGCAGGACATAGTCATCCACGTACTTTTTTACCAGGTCAAAGGTATAACGGTTATCGAGGCCGATGCCTCCTCCCAGGCTGTCGGCCAGTGTAGCTTCTTCGGCAACCGCAACCGGTCTGCCGGCCCTTATACTCTCGTACATCGCCGGTCCACGCGCCGGTGACAACGCGACGATCCTGGCATCCGGCTGTACTGACTTCGCCGCCACGGCAATGCCGGAGATAAGCCCGCCGCCCGACAGACCCGCCAGAACCGCATCAACCCGGTCCAGGTCCTCCAGGAGTTCAGCGCCGATGGTTCCCTGGCCGGCTATGATCGCCGGATCGTCAAACGGATGTATTAAAGTCATACCTTCCTCCCGCACCAGCCGCTCGGCTTCCTGCATGGCATCGTCCTGGGACGACCCGGCAATGCGCACTTCAGCGCCTGTCTCACGCACTGCCTTGAGTTTGTTTTCCGGCACCAGTTCCGACATGCAGATCACTGCGGGCACATTCAACCGGCCCGCGATATAAGCCACCGCCCTGCCATGGTTCCCCGTCGATACGGTCACCACACCCCGTTCGCGCTGTCTGTCCGCCAGCGAAAGGATACAGTTGGCGGCGCCGCGCAGTTTGAAGGCGCCGGTCGCGTGTACGGTTTCCAGCTTCAGGTAAACCGCGGCGCCGGTCAACCGGGACAATGCTGCCGATTTGACCAGGGGCGTTTTACTGACCCAGGGCGAGATGCGCTCGCGCGCTCGGTCTATATCGGCCCGGGAAACAAGATCAGCCTGCCCCCCGGACAGGACATGGCTGTTACCGGTATGCGCCGTCATCGCCGTACCAGCGTATGAACTCGTCCCAGTTCGGCATTTGCGTATTATTCACCCGTTCATCGACGACCACCTGCACCACGGCCGGTTTGCCGCTGGCAAAGGCCCGTTCCACGGCTGGCGCTATGTCCCCGGTTTCTTCGACAAATTCACCATGACCCCCCATTGCTTCGGCCATTTTGTCCATGCGTACAAAAGACTGTTCGATAGCGATTTCACGCTTGAGCGTCTCCGACATGCCCGGCACTTCCATCCCCCATTTCTGGTCGTAGTTGACGATGACGACGACCGGCAGGTCATGGCGCACGGCCGTTTCTATTTCCGTTGCATGGAACATGAACGATGAATCTCCGGACAGCAACGCCACCGGCCGGTCCCCCACGGCAAGCTTGGCGCCGATGGCGTACGGCAGTCCCGAACCCAGGTGCCCGAGTTTCGATGTCCACATGTAGTCCCGGGAACGCTGCTCAAAATAGGCCAGGTCCCACAGTGTCGTGTTGCCGCCGTCCCGGATGATCACCGCATCATCCGGTATGGCCTTGCGCGCCTCGACCATAAGCCTGCCGGGATGTACCGGTTTCGTGTCAGGAGCGCTGTTTATCAACTCGGTCCGCGCGGTAACCAATTGTTCGCGCCATTTCTTCAAACCCGGGTGTGGACGAATCTCGCGCTGCCGCAATGCCTGCGTCAACTGGGGCAGCACATCGCGCAGGTCGCCGATTACCGGCAGGTCGATTGAGCGGTTCACGCCTATGGCGGACGGGTCTCGCTCTATGTATATCCAGCTTCTGTCCACATTGCCCCTGGCATAATGGTGCAGCCGGCCATAGTTCATGGCCTCGCCGATGGAAGTGCCGACTGCCAGCACCACGTCCGCCTCGGCAATGGCGGTATTGGTTGCCGGCCAGGAATAGATCAACAGGTGTTCGTCCGTTTCCGGCAATACGCCCCTGCCGCCCCAGGTGGTGATCACCGGGCATTCGACCGCGGCCACCAGTTGCGCCAACGCATCGTGGGCGCGCGCCGTATGTACGCCGGTGCCGGCCAGGATGATCGGGCTTTGCGCACCGGCCAGCATGCCGGCAGCCTTGTCCACACTTCCTTCCCAGGCCGGCAGTTGCGTCACCCGGTATTTGTCCGGTGGCGTCAGCGGCGGGAAGTCGACTTCAATGAATTCCTTGTCGGAAGACAGTTCCACGAACACCGGGCCGGGTTTGCCGGTCTGGGCCTGGCGAAAGGCCTCCAGGATCACTTCGTCGGTCTGGTCGGGGAACTCGATGATCCCCGCATACTTGACTGCCGGTTCGAAATAACGCGGCTGGTCCGTGTACTGGTGCTGGGAGCGCCTGACGGCCTGGGCATACTTGCGCGGACGCTGGGGGCAGAAAAAGATCACCGGCACATTCTCTTTCGACGCGCAGATCGCGGCCGGCACCATGTTCGCAACCCCCGGACCGGGCGCCCCGGCAACCACGTGGGGGATGCCGGTCATGCGCGTCATGGCATCGGCCATGAAACCCCCCGCCTGCTCATGGTGCGGCCATATCAGCCTGATACCATTCCTGTCAGCGGCATCCTGGAGACCCATATAGTTGACATCGCCAATGGCGAAAATAGCCCTGACACCCTCTGCCTTGAATAAATCGACTATGCGGCTGCAAACCGTTTGCATGGCCATACCTCTTCCTCCCCTGATAAAAATATTGACGGCAGGCTGTTATCCAGGCTGCATCCCGGCAGCGCTGCCTCTCTGGTCCCGAATTATCACATACACCAGCAGCGAAAAGACGATAAAGCAGATGAATGCAGTGAAGAGTCCCATCCTGAAGACATTCTCATAATTGTTCTCGTCAACCAGGTGACCGGCGACAGCCGGACCGTATGAACCACCCAGGGCCATGGCTGCAGGCGCAAAAACGGTCATGCGTTTGGTTTCATCCAGGTAGGCGATAACCGCGACCTGGTATGAAACGATATAGGCCCAGGCAATTTCGAACAGGAAGGCGCCACTGGTAAAGGCCCAGTAATTTACGTGCGTTATCAACAGAACCTGGCCCAGGGTCATCACCAGTATGGAAAACAAATGGGGTTTCCAGCGTCCGAAACGTTCACCCACCACGGCTGCAATCACGCCGCCGAAGCCGGCGCCGCATTTGCCCAGGAATAACAACAGGCCTATGGATTCAAGGCTGTAACCCAGGCTGTCGGCGGCCCGTTCCGCAAAAATCCAGACCGACAACTGCCCGCCGAAGTAGATGGCTATGGTAATGATCCCCAGCCAGGCCAGCAACTGGTGGGCGCGATTCCGTACCGCTTGAGCGCCGGCCGGTTGAACGTTGATTGAACGGGCGCGGGCCGGCATGGACCTGGCCGTTACGGCCATCAGGACAAGCAGCAATGCGGCAACCAGCGCCAGTCCGGTATAGCCCCAGTGGCTGACGACCAGGGGAGGAAACAGCAACAGCATGATGGCGGGAATGAATGTCTCAAGCGCCAGTTTACCGCCGTAGGCCCGGGTGGGATCGCTCAAATCCATCGCCGCTCGCACGACGAGGGAGAATACCTGGCCGAACAGGAGTCCTATGACAAACCACAGCAAGATCCAGACAGCAGGATTACTGATCGCTGCAGTAGCAGCAAAGATACCGGCGCCGGCAACGGTCCCGAAACCCATGGCCAGCTGCCAGTTTATCCTGTGCATGAAAAAGTACAGGGCTATGCTCGATACGGAAAAGCCGAACATGTAGGCAGAACCGAAATAACCGATATGTTGCGGGGTAAAACCGAAGGCATCGGCAGCCGTGCCGAATATCAAAGGACCGAAATTGAACGGCAAGGCACTGGCTGCGGATAAACAGCCGGCAGCAAAGATGAATGTGATCAGCTTGTCTTTCACGATATCACCAGGACGGCTGACCGGAACATCACCCGCCGGCAGTACCGACAACCTTGAGCCGGGCGCCGCTGTGGCTGCTGTCCCGGGCATCCGACCCGGCGACCTGTCCGACCTCGATATCCAGCCACCCGGTACCGGTTACCGTAGCATGATCATCAGCAAGCAGCAGGATGGTCGTCGTGCGCGATTCTATGACCGCCGGACCGGAAACGCGCGTGCCGGCGCCCAGCACGTCCAGGTTGTAGACCGGCACGTCTGCCCATTCGTCCAGGTAAACACGCCGCTGTGACTTCGGTTGCAGTTCGTACGCGGCCGTGACGGGCAGCTCCGCAGGCATGGCATTCATCACGCCGACTACCGACAGCCGGAGGTTGACCAGCACCACTTCCTGCTCCGGAATACTGTACGAGTAAAGTTCTTCGTGGCGGGCGTGGAACGCGGCGATAACCTGCTCAATCAGGTCGCCGGCGTCGAGGTCAATGTCCTTCAAGGGTACGCTGATCTCAAATATCTGTTCGCCATAGCGCATATCGAGTGAGCGAACCAGGTCCGTTCGTTTTATCAGGTTGCCGGAGCGGGCAATTCGCTCGCGCCCTTCCAGTTCCATCTCCAGAAACAGAGTGCGCACCAGGTCCGCGTCGATTGAACGCACATCATTGACCGCGGTCCGCACATAGTCGTAGCGCAGGTTCGTAGCCAGCATCCCCCAGGCAGATAACACGGATGCCGAGCGCGGGATAATTACGCGGGAGATATTGAGCATACGGGCAATGGCCGTTACGTGCAGCCCCGCCGCGCCGCCGAACGATAACAGTGTGAAATCCCGCGGGTCGGCGCCGGCCCGGACGGCAACCAGGCGAATTCCCTCCGCCATCTGGGTGTTTATCACCCGTATTATCCCGGCGGCCGCATCGATGACTTCGACGTCCAGTTCAGCCGCTATGCCCTCGGTTACATGCCTGGCGCCTGCCCCGTCAAAACTGATCTTGCCGTCGAGAAAGTTGGCCGCGTCATAATATCCGAGGACCACGTTGGCATCCGTCGTTGTTGCCCGCTCTCCATTCCGGGCATAACAGGCCGGGCCGGGGTCGGAGCCCGCGCTTTCCGGCCCGACGTGTAACAGCCCGCCGATCTCCACCCGGGCCACCGAGCCGCCGCCCGCGCCTATCGAGTGTATGTCAATGGACGGCAATGCCACCTTGGTCCCGGCAACGGTTTTGTCGTCGGAATAACAGGGTTCTCCATCCCTGATAAGGGCAATATCAGAACTGGTGCCGCCCATGTCGAAGGTAATCAGGTCGCGCACGCCCGTAATATCCGCGGCATAACAGGCGCCGGCGATTCCGCCCGCGGGGCCGGACAGCACGCAACCTGCGCCCAGCTTGACGGAGTCTTCAATCGTAGCCAGACCGCCATGGGATTGCATGATCAATACTTCACCTTCGTATCCGTCCTGCGCCAGCCTGTCCTGCAGACGTTTCATGTAGCCGGACAGGACCGGGGCGATAAACGCATTGACTACCGTAGTGGAGAAGCGTTCGAACTCCTTTATCTGGGGCAGCACGACACAAGAAAGGCTGGTGTGTACACCGGGCATTTCCTCTGCCAGCAGTTCGCCTATGCGGCGCTCGTTTGCGGGATTGGCGTAGGAATGCGCACAGCAGACGGCAACTGCCTGGACTCCGGCGTGTTTCAGTGCGTCTATCCCGGCGCGCACAGACTGCTCATTCAGGGGAGTCTCTACACTCCCGTCAAACCGGATACGCTCTTCAACGGGCAACCGCAATGCCCGCGGCACCAGGACCGGCGCCGGCGGCAGCCGTACGTTATAACGCTCCGGTTTCAGCCCCTCGCGCTGCTCGATAACGTCGCGGAAGCCATCGGTTACCAGCATCCCCACTCGGGCGCCCTTGCGTTCCAGCAGCGCATTGGTCGCAACCGTAGTGCCGTGGATAATCAATGCGGTTTGCGCCAGCAATTCTCCCCGGCTGAGTTCCAGTTCAGCAGCCAGAACAGACAGCCCCTCGAGCAATCCAATGGACTGGTCGGCCGGTGTCGTAGGGTGCTTGGCGATGCTGACGGCGCCGCTCTCGTCTACCGCGGCAAGATCAGTGAACGTCCCGCCTATATCAATGCCTATTCGGTACACTGGATTCCCCGTGCGGCAGGCATGTCCTGTTTCAGGCGCTGACGAGTCCGTCAGCGATATCCGCGGCGCGGGCCCCGGGATCACGCTTAGCCGGGTCCCCGAAACCACCGCCCCCCGCCGCTTCTGCAAGCAACGTATCACCGGGCTGGATAATGACGCCTACCTCCTTGGTCTTCAGCTCCCGCACCGACCCATCCTTAGCGCGAATAATCCGGTACATGTGCGGCTTGCCGTCTTTCCCACCGAACAACCCGTAAGGCGTATGGTACTTGCCTTCACCTGCCGGTACGGAAAATACCGGTTCCTCAGTCTCAACCTTCATCTCCAGGGTGACGCCGAAACCGCCGCGCCGCTCCCCATCCCCGGCAGAATCCCTGCGGAATTCGTGCCGGTGAAAGAACAGCGGAAAACGCGCTTCCATTACTTCTACAGGGCCGAACTTGAGACCGCCGCCACTGGCCAGTTCACCGATATTCGACCAGCCGTCAGCCTCCATCGAGGCGCCGGCGCCAGGGCGGGCGTGGAACATGTGCCAGATAAACGGTTTGCCGGTGCGCGGATTGACGCCCTTGAGCGCGATGCGGTAACGCTTGCCCCAGCCGGCCATGACGCGATCCGGACAGGCCGGAGCCAGCGCCTTGATGACAGCCTCCGCGATCTCCTGTGACGGATGGTTGGTGGACATGGTCACCGGCGCCGTAGGAAACGGATGCACCACGGTTCCTTCCCGGGTAATCACCTTGATCGGGCGGGATGCGCCTTCGTTTTTTGGCGTCTGCGGGTCCACCAGGTAAGCAATCGCATAATGTACCGACGACACCGTGTTGGCGTAGGAAGAGTTGACGAAACCGGTAACTTGCGGATCGCTGGCAGACAAATCGACGGTAATGCCGTCTCCCTCTACCGTTACCGTTGCCCGCACACCGATATTTTCCGTCCCGTGACCGTCATCATCCATGAACGATTCACCGTAATACACGCCGTCGCGCCAGTTTCCTATACAGGCGCGTACCTGTATCTCCGAACTGTCCAGGATATGGTCCACGGCAGACGTCACGACATCGAGGCCGTATTCATGAACAAGTTGTTCGAAGCGGCGCGCCCCGACCTGCGCAGCGCCGATCATCGCCGATAAATCCCCCTTGAAATCGGACTTGTGGCGCACGTTCGTAGCTATCATTTCCAGCACGTCATCCCGTAAAATGCCGCGATCATAGAGCTTGATCGGTGTGATGCGGATACCTTCCTGCCATATATCCGTGGCGGCGGGATTATAGGACCCGGGCGCTGCCCCGCCGATATCGCTCTGGTGCGCCCTGTTCACGGTCCAGAATGCGGGTTCCTCCCTGCTGTCGATGAACACCGGCACAAAGCAGGTCAGGTCAGGCAGGTGATTCCCCCCGTGATAAGGATCATTGAGCAGCAGGACATCTCCCGGGTGGATACGCCCCGCGAAGAATTCGGCGACGGATTTCAAGGCAAAAGGCAAAGCGCCGACATGTAGCGGTATGTGCTCTGCCTGGGCAATCAGGCGGCAGTCGCCATCGAACATGCCGGTGGAAAAATCCCTGCTCGCATTCAGTATCTGCGAATAGGCGGTGCGCAGCATCGCCTCGCCCATTTGCTCATTGATGAAAAAAAGCCGCCGCTGTATGACCGAGGCAGTAATTTTATCGGTTGCAGGCATATAGGCTGATGTCCCGGGTGGCGTTGAGCTGCGTGATGTGACCGTTGTTAGTCCCGTTCCAACTGTAAAATGCCGGGGTAATGTGACAATACCTCATTTGGGTTAACCTGGAGCCTCGGTGAACCCACTCTGGCATCCACAGGGTTTGGCATGGGCCGTTCCATTGGTATTATAACCGGTGTAACATCTTCCGGCAGACCGGAAAAACTGCAGATTACAATGGCCTCTACGCTGAAACGAAATAAAGACCGGATCGGTAAAATGGCCGATGCCGTGGAATCTATCGGAACCGCGTATCTCTGGAGCAGGCTCATCGAACTGCTGGCGGGTGAAGTTGCTTTCGACCAGGCGGCATTATTTCGTTACGTTGACCATCTCCCACCGGAACGGATATTCGACGCCCAGCCGGGCCCCGAACGGGACAGGCTGCACCTGACCCTGTTGCGGGCCGCGTATCCTATCAGCCCATACATCAACAAGGTCATCTGGGCAGGCGGCGCCGATGATTTCTACCACATCCGGGACGTTGCGCCCGACGAATTTGCAGGGAGTGAATACTACCGTGTCTATTACTCCGAGAAACACGTCGAGGACGAGGGTTTGTTCTTCACCAGGATCGACCGGTCCCTCTCGATCGGCCTTGTGGTTGAACGGCAACTCCCGTCCACGCCGTTCAGCAAGATGGAACTGGCCATGCTGCACAAGCTCGCTCCCCTGGTGAGCGCACTGATTCGCCAGCACTCACAAGGAGCAAAGTCTGAAAGCACAACTGCAGATAATGCCGGCTCCAACCGTATTTCCGAACGGATGACCGGCGCGTTCATGCGTTTCGGCAGCAAGGTGCTTACGGAGCGGGAGCGGGAGATTGCCGGCCTGATCCTGCGCGGCCATTCGTCAAAGGCAGCCGCACGGGAACTGAACATTGCCCCGGAAACGGAACGGGTCCACAGAAAGAGGTTATATGCAAAACTCGGCATTTCATCCCATGCGGACCTGTTCTGGATGTTTATCGAATCATTTTCCTATTTCGACCCTGAGAGCACGGACGACCCCTTGCAGGAATACCTGCGCCTGCGGCGGGTGCATGCAGGCTGATGATGGCCGGATTACACCATGTCGCCCTGTCGACTCCCGACCTGGAGCGCTGCCTGTCGTTTTATTGCGGGGTGCTCGGCGGCAAACAGGTCGGTGATGTCAATTCATGGGAGAGAGGCAATAAGATTGCCGATCGCATGACGCGCCTGGATAACAGCGCTGCGCGCTACGCGTTTGTCGATGTAGGCAACATTTTCCTGGAAATTTTTGAATTTTCATCTCCGACCCCTGCCGACCAGAGCCACAGGGCCTGTGATTACGGCCTGGTCCACCTGTGTTTCGTGGTTGATGAAATCCAGGAAGAATATGCGCGCCTGAAAGCCGCGGGCATGGAATTTAACGGCAGCCCGGTAAAATTCGGCGATGGTTCAATTTTCACATACGGACGGGACCCGGACGGCAATATTATCGAATTGCTCGAGATCCCGGCAGGCGCCGGCACGCCAAAATTACGAAACCCCGGTCAGCGGTTGGCTACAGGCTGAACCTATATCAGGTAGCCCCCGTCCACGGGAAGTATGCTGCCGGTGGCAAAGCCGGAGGCCGGCGAGGCGAGGAACAGGATGGCGCCGGCCATTTCATCGGGTTGGGCATAGCGCCTTAACGGCATTTGCTTTAACCAGGAATTCAACACTTCTTCATTTCCGGTCAGGGCACCGGCAAATTTCGTGTCGGTCAATCCCGGCAGCAGGGCGTTGACCCGGATATTGTCCGGGCCGCACTCCAGCGCGAAGGCTTTTGTCATCTGGATGATGGCGCTTTTGGTGATGGAATAAATGCCCCGTTTGTCTCCCGGCCTGACCCCGTCGACGGACGCCACGTTGACAATGGCGCCTCCGCCGTTTTCCTTCATCACCTTGCAGGCGTTTGCAGACATGAAGAAATACCCGCGTATATTCACCTCGACGGTTTTTTGGAATGAGCCCGGGTCGGTTTCCGTGATGTGGCCGTAATAGGGGTTTGCAGCCGCATTGTTCACCAGTATGTCCAGGCGGCCAAGCTGTTCCCGGACGTGGCTGAAGACAGCTTCGATCTGGTCCAGATCGCCGATGTGGCAGGCATAAGCGGTCGCCTGGCCGCCTTCATCCCGGATACTTGCGGCCACTTTCTCACAGCCCTCCTGCCTGCGGCTGGAAATAATGACATGGGCGCCCTGTTGCGCCAGCAGCCTGGCGGCTGCCTCGCCGATACCGCGGCTGGCGCCGGTCACCAGCGCAATTTTGCCGGTCAGGTTGAACAGGTCTGTCGTCATAACTTCACCTCGCTTATCAGGCAATAAGTTCTACCGCGTCGGCAGCCATGGGCTCCACAATCCGGCCCATCTCAAGGGCCCTCTTGCTGGACGCGTTGCCGTCCAGACCGCGTTTATACACGCCCTGGCAGATTGCAGCCATGCGAAAATAGCTGAATGCCAGGTAAAAATGCCAGTTTTCGATTGCCGGCAAGCGGCGGAATTCGCCGTACTGCTCAATAATGGCCTGCTCCTCCGGGACCCCCAGGACGTTGCGATCTTTCCCGGCAAGACCCTTGACATCGCCCTCGGGGGGCAGTCGCAGGCACATGCAATAGTAGGCCAGGTCCGATAACGGGTGCCCCAGTGTGGACAGTTCCCAGTCAATGACGGCCAGGGCGCGCGCCTGGGCAGGATGAAAAATAACATTGTCGATGCGGTAATCCCCGTGGATCAAGCCGTTCTTCCCGTCAGCCGCCGGCAGGTTGGCGGGCAACCAGTCCATCAGCGTGTCCATGGGCTCGATCCTTGTTGTCTCTGAAGCCTTGTATTGTTTGCTCCAGCGGCTGATCTGCCGCTCGTAGTAGTTTCCCGGGCGACCGAAGTCGGCCAATCCGGCAGCATCGATATCAACATCGTGTATGGCTCCCAGAACGCGGATAAGCTCACGGTGGTAACCTGTTCGCTCTTCCCTGCCGGTCTCCGGCAGCGCCGGGTCCCAGAAAACCCGCCCTTCCTCGTAGCTCATCACGTAGAACATGGCACCGGTAACGCCCTCGTCTTCGCACAGGTGCAGTGCCCGGGCGACCGGTACATCGGTTTCCGCCAGGGCCTTGATCACCCTGAACTCGCGATCCACGGCATGGGCGGATTTAAGCAACTGGCCGTGGGGTTTGCTGCGCAACACGTAGCTGCCGCTGGCGGCGCTCAGCAACCAGGTCGGGTTCGACTGCCCGCCGGGGAATTTCTCTGCTTTAACCAGGCCGGAGAAGCCGTCTATATGAGCCTCAAGATAGGAATTCAGTTTTGCCGTTTCCATAATCTGCCTGTCCGTCATTTTGCTGTAATGGGGACGGACTTAAGTCCGTCCCCGGCCTGACTTACATTTCGTCGCGCAAGGGGACGGAATTAAATTCCGTCCCCGGATAGTGGGGTCAGGTCGCACCGGAATAACGCTGGATAATCTGCTTGCCCAGTGACATCATGTGGACCTGGTCGGGACCGTCGGCCAGGCGGATCTGCCTGGCATAGTTGTAGGCCTCCGCCAGGAAGAAGTCCTCGGTCACACCGGCTGCGCCATGCATCTGTATGGCGTCGTCGATCACCTCGCAGGCCATGAATGGCGCGGTAATCTTGATGGCCGCGATAAGATCGCGGGCCTCCTTGTTACCGAATTTGTCCATCCTGTCTGCCGCCAGCAGGGTCAACAGGCGCGCCTGTTCTATTTTGCAATAGGCCCTGGAAATATCTTCCCGTACCGACTGGTGCTGGCTGATTTTCCTGCCGAAGGTGGCTCGTCCTTCCACCCGCCGGCATGCCAGCTCCAGGGCGCGCTGTGCGCAACCAATCAGACGCATGCAATGGTGAATGCGGCCCGGCCCAAGGCGGCCCTGGGCGATCTCAAACCCGCGCCCTTCTCCCAGCAGGATGTTTTCTGCCGGTACCCGGACATTATCGAAATGAATCTCCGCTTCACCAAAAGGCGCATCGTTGTAACCGAAACTGTGCACGTAACGAACAATTTCCACGCCGGGTGTACCCCTGGGCACCAGGATCATCGACTGCTGCCTGTGCCGGTCCGGGTTGTCCGGGTCGGTCTTGCCCATCACGATCAGGATCTCGCAGTTGTCGCGCATGCCGCCCGTGGTAAACCACTTGCGCCCGTTGATAAGGTAGTCATTTCCTTCCCTGACCATGGAACAGGCGATATTGGTCGCGTCCGATGAGGCGATGTCCGGTTCGGTCATACAAAATCCGGAGCGTATCTCACCTGCCAGCAGGGGCTTGAGCCAGCGTTCTTTCTGCTGTTCGGTGCCGTACAGGATCAGGGTTTCCATGTTGCCGGTATCGGGCGCGTTGCAGTTGAACACTTCAGGCGCCCAGATGACCCGGCCCATGATCTCGGCCAGTGGCGCATATTCGAGGTTGGTAAGTGCATCTCCGGCGGAGTGCGCCTTGGGGTAGAACAAATTCCAGAGTCCTTCAGCCTGCGCCTTTTGTTTCAAGTCCTCCAGGATCGGCGGGGTAGTCCAGGGGTTGGCAGCGCCTGCCAGCGCATCCCGGTAGGTCTGCTCGACCGGGTAGACATGGGTCTGCATAAAATCATTGAGCCGTTTTTGCAGCGCCTGTACTTTTTCTGAATAGGTAAAGTCCAACGGAATCTCCTCGATAAATAATATAAGGGGTCAGAGTAATGTCTTCGAATTTCTTACTCTGACCCCTTATATCATATATTCAAAATGCCTCTTCCGGCATATCCAGGCAGGTCGTATCCAGTCCCGACAGCAGTTCCGCCTGCGCCTGTATTTTCGGCAGTTCCCAGCGGAAGAAATAGCGGCAGGCCTGCATCTTGCCCCGGTAGAACTGCCTGTCGGCGTCGTTTGCATGCGCGAGTCCCGCCTGGGCGGCCGCGGCCTGTTTCAACCACATCCAGGCAACGACCACGTGCCCGAGCATGTCCAGGTACGCGGATGAATTGGCAAGAAACCTGTTCAACTCGCCCCTGGCCGCCGTTGCGGCCAGGACTTCCGTGGTATCCGTCACGGTTGCCAGGGCCTGGTTGAGGGCGGCGGCATATTCCGACAAGCTCCCATAAGCCCCTGCAGCGTCTGTGTCCTGTTGTATCCTGCGTACCAGCAACCTGAAACCCGCGCCGTTTTTCATTATCACCTTCCGACCCAGCAGGTCGATGCCGTGGATGCCGCTGGTGCCTTCGTGGATCATGTTGATGCGGTTATCCCGGTACAGGCGTTCCACCGGGAAGTCCCGGGTGTAGCCGTACCCGCCCAGTATCTGGATGGCGTGTTTGTTCGCCTCCAGACACCAGTCTGAACACCATGCCTTGACGATGGGAACGAGGACATCCAGCAACAGGGCTGATTCTTCCCGGACTTCCACATCGGGGTGTGTTTTCTCTTCATCCACGAGCCGGGATGCAAACAGGCACAGGGCCAGCCCCCCTTCCACGTAGGCTTTCTGTGCCAGCAGCATGCGCTTCACATCGGCATGCCGGATGATGGGCACCATTTTATTCGTCGGGTCCTTGTTGTCCGGCAACCGCCCCTGGGTGCGTTCACGGGCATACTCGAGCGAATAGCGGTAACCTGCATAGCCCGCGCCTACCGCGGCCAGTCCCACACCGATACGGGCCTCGTTCATCATCAGGAACATGTATTCCAGTCCGCGGTGGGGTTCGCCCACCAGGTACCCGGTGCAACCCCCGTTTTCGCCGAAATTCAGCGCGCAATTCGGCGTGATGCACTGCCCCATCTTGTGGTTCAGGCCAGCCAGGGAAACATCATTGGACTCTCCAACACTGCCATCCGCATCGACCCGGTAACGCGGGATAATGAACAGGGAGATGCCTTTCACGCCGGGAGGGCCGCCCGGGATCTTTGCCAGCACCATGTGAATGATATTCTCGCACAGTTCATGCTCCCCGCCGGTGATCCACATCTTGTTGCCGGTTATGCGGTAACTACCGTCGGCCTGCAGTTCGGCCCTGGTGCGGATATCGGTCAATGAAGATCCCGCATGGGGTTCCGACAGACACATGGTGCCGTAGAAACGACCGTTCAGCAGTGGGGGGATATACAGGGCTTTCTGCTCTGCGCTTCCGTAGGCGTTAATCAGGTTGGCAACTCCCACCGAGAGGAACGGCAGGCCGCACAAACCCGTATTGGCCGCCTGAAACAGGGCCATGCAGGCGTTGGCGACAGTCACTGGGAGTTGCAGGCCGCCGTGCCCGGCATCCAGGCAGGAAGCGACAAATCCGGCTTCATACAGGTTGTCCATGGCGGCTTGCGTTTCCGGAACCATCCTTACCTTACCGTCCACCAGTTCCGCAGGCCGTTTGTCCCCGGCATCCGCGCAGGCGAGGAAATGGTCCCGGGCGATGTCCTCGGCGAGATCGAGCATGGGGTCGAATATGTCGCGTCCCTGGCCGGAGAAATACTCGCGCTCGCACAGGTTCTCGACGTCGAGCATTTCGTATATCAGGAAATCGAGATCCCTGCGGTTGATTGTCTGGGACATTTTTTAGAAATTCATTCGCAATGTGATGCTGCAATCAGCGACAGACATATGGCTGTTTTATGGCTGTTTTACGGGTGTTTTAAGGATGTTCACCATGAGTTTCGTTCGGTCCACGTTGTTCAAGCGTGACATCACGAAGACCGGGAAACTGTGTCTAGCAAGGCACGCCGGCTATGCGCCCGCCGTCGACCACCATGCAATGGCCGTGGACGTAGCTGGCCAGTTCCGATACCAGGAACAGGACCACGTTGGCTATCTCTTCCGGTTCGGCGATGCGGCCCAGGGGGATGCCTTCCTTGGCTTGCTTGAGGAATTCAGGATCGGACCAGTATTCCTCGATCATCGGGGTCCTGACCCAGCCGGGGGCTATGGCGTTTACCCGTACGCCGGTTTCAGCTAGTTCCTTGGCCAGATAAGCAGTAAGCTTTACCAGGTTCATCTTGGTGATACCGTACGGCCCTTCATCGGCGATCACGTCAAACGCGCTGTCGGAGGCGATAGTGACGATATTGCCGGAGCCTTGCTTGACCATAAGCGGCGCCAGGCGCTGGCATAGTCGAAGACAACCCTTGACATTCACATTCTGCAACTGGTCCCAGTCTGCCTCGCTGATTTCAAGCAGGGGAGTCGGGTACGCGTGTATCGCAGCAACGTTTACCTGTATGTCGATGGAATTGAATTCATCCACCACTCGCTGAACCAGCTTGTCTATGTCGGCAATGACAGCCAGGTCGGCATGAACAGCCAGCACGGACCCGCCACGCTCAAGAATTAACTGCTTTGTCTCCTCCAGCCTGTCGGATGCACCAGGACGGTCGGTCGCAACCACCCTGGCGCCATACTGCGCCAATGTGACGGCCACTGCCCGGCCGACACCGCCAGCCGCACCCGTCACCAGCGCGACCCTGGAATCTAAAGAAAGTGGATTATCCATGCCTCATCATTCCAAGGGTGTAAACACCGCATCCGCAAACGCCTGGGCCATGTCGCCGTAAGGCGGGCGAATGGCGTACATCAGCGGGTTGTCGTCGGCACAGTTGAACACCGACTTGGTATGCGAGTAGTTCACGAAGCCTTCGAAACCCGAGTGGCAGCCGATGCCGCTCGGGCCGGTCCCGCCGAACGGCAAGGTGGGCTCCGCCGCCTGGAAGCCGAATACGTTGACCCCCATACCGCCGCTGCTCACCTGGGTGGACACCTGTTCCGCTACATCATCACTGCGGGTCACCAGGTAACAGGCCAGGGGCTTCGGCCGGGCATTGATATAGGCAATGACATCATCGATATCCGTATAGGTTTTCACGGCCGTAACGGGCCCGAAGATCTCTTCCTGCATGCACTTCAAGTCCTCCGGCGGGTCGATCACCACGTACATGGGGATCTGCCGCCTGTCCGCATCGGGTTCGTCCCCGTTCAGGGAAATGACCTCAACGCCCCGTGCGCGGGCTTCGTCCACGTAGCCCATGACCCGGTTGAAATGATGCTCGTTGATGGCGCCGGTTGCATCGGGGTGCCCCACGTAGTCAGGATACAGGCCCGACCAGGCGGTTTTCGCCATGTCCACCCATTCATCCAGGCGCCCGTCCGGCACCAGGACGTAATCGGGCGAGGTGCACACCTGGCCGCCCTTGAATACCCGGAAGTACAGGAACCGTTCAACCAGACCCTGTTCGAGCCCGTCCTCGGCAAAGATGGTCGGGTTCTTGCCTCCCATCTCCAGCGTGACCGACGTCAGGTTCTTTGCCGCCGCCTCCATGACCAGCCGCCCGACCTCGGTGCTGCCCGTATACACCAGGTGGTCCCAGGGCAGGCTGCTGAAATGCTGCGCCAGTTCTACACCGCCTGTTACGACCGCCAGCAAGTCTTCGTCAAAATGCGCCGCCACCGCTTCTTTCACCACCTCGGCGGATGCCGGAGCGTGTTCAGAAGTCTTGATCACCACCCGGTTGCCGGCAGCGAACATGTCGTTGACCATGACCAGCGCGCATTCGATGGGGAAATTCCAGGGAGAAATGTTGCCTATGACGCCCTTGGGCTGGCGTATCACCCTGGCCGTGGAGGAACCGTGCACCATGGGGTTCAGTTCCCGGGTTTCGGGCTTCATCCACTGTTCCAACTGGGTCTGTATATAACGCCCGCGGGCGATAATGGCCCCGCTTTCAAACAGGTCGGTGACCAGGGGATGGTGGGAATCGAAGTCGGCGGCCAGCGCCTCCCGCATCGGTTCCCGGAATGCAATCATCATGTTATCCAGTGTTCTCAGCCGCTCCAGCCGGGCCTCCAGGGAAGGGTACCGATCTGAAGCAAACGCCTGCTTCTGCTTTTCAAATATCGCGTCCAGTTCGGAGTTGGTGGTGTCTGTCATTTCAGGGTCCTCTATGCGGTTTTATTATATTAACGATGAAAAATCATATTTATCCAGGACAAGATTCACTTTCCGTATTATCTCATCTATGTCTTCGTGCGTGTGGGCAAACGAGAGGTAAATGTGGCCGGACGTCGGTAGTGTCAGGATTACGCCTTCGTTGATCAGGGCCAGGAAAAAAAGCGATAGTACCTCCGGGTCCAGTCCGATGTAATTCTCAAATGCCGGTTTTTCGGCAGACAGGAAAATCTGCAACATGGGGCCAAACTGGTTCACATGGCAGGGAATATTACGTTTTTTAAACGCCTGGCGTATGCCCGCGGCCAGCTTCTCGCCGATCGTAAACAGGTGTCCGTACCCGCTGTCCGCATCCAGGTCACGATACGAATTGATTGCGCCGATTGATGCTGCAATCGCGGCAGTGCCGTCGTTGGCGGTGCCTGATTGAAATACCCTGGGTGTGCCTGCTGGAGCAAGGGGGTCGACCACCCGCATGATCTCCTCCCTGCCGGTAACCGCGGCCAGTTTTTCGCCGGCGGCAATGGCCTTGCCCAGGGTAGCCAGGTCCGGTGTAACTCCGTAATAAGACTGACCGCCGCCCGGCGCCAGCCTGAAACCCGTGATCACCTCGTCAAAAATGAGAACGATATTGTGTATTGTAGTCAGTTCCCTGAGCGCCTGGAGATAATCCCTGCTGCTGCCCCACAGGCCGCCGGCGTGCATCGCCGGGTCAAGTATGACCGCGGCAATATCTCGGTGTTCCCTGATGGTTTTTTCCAACGCGGCAAAGTCACCGTACCCGACATGGATGGTATCTGCCGTTATCCTGCCTGGTATGCCGGCGCCAAACGTATCGGCCGTGGGCCCCAGCCCGGCCAGGAACTGGTCATCCTGGCCGTGGTAGTGACCGTAGAACTTGACGATTTTATCCTTGCCGGTATAGGCCCGCGCATAACGAACGGCCATGATGACGGACTCGGTGCCGCTGTTCAGGAAACGAACCCGCTCGGCGCAGGGCACGGTTTCCTGCACCAGTTCAGCCGCGTCTACGATGATGGGGGGATTGACGACCAGCGGACCCGTTTGGCTATATCTATCAATGGCAGCGATGACGTCCGGGTGATTGTGACCCAGTAACAGGGGCCCGTTGCAAAGAAAACAATCGATGTACTCGTTACCGTCCAGGTCCGTGACCCTGGCGCCCCGGCCGCCGGTTTCATAGAAAGGATATGGCGGGAAATAACGTAAATTCCCGGTAGTGCCGCCGGCCAGTGACCGGCGGGCGCGTTCGTGGTATGCCCCGGACGCAGGGGTCCGCTTTCGATAGGCCGTGAAGACCTCCTGTTGAATGTCTTTCAAAACCGTCAGGGTAATCCGCTGTTGAACCAGACTCTTATTTTACCGGACATCCCGTGGAAAGTGATTGAAACTCATCTCCCGTACGAAATCCGGTTGCATCGTGTGAGGAACCGGAATAGTTGAAACCGGCTAAAGTGACCTGACAAAATCCATATGCTGTTCTGCCAGGTTAGTTAACAGGCTTTCCAATTCGTCGGTCGAGGACGAAGTCGGCTCGTGTAACAATATGACTTGATCGACACCCGCTTCCTTGTACTGCCTGAACGTCCCATGATCATATTCATCCGGGTAAGGACAGGCATTGATGGTAATTTCGTCCCGTGAACGCCCATGTTTTTCAAGCGCTTTTTCAAGCTTTTTGATCTGCGAGGCCAATCGCACCGGCTCGACGCCGATGGAATCCCAGCCCTGCGCCTGCTCCGCAACCCGTTCGAAAGTTCTATCACTCTGCCCTCCGTAAAAGATGGGCGGATGCGGCTGCTGTACCGGTTTAGGGTAGAACAGACAGGGCTCCAACTGGTAGAACTCATCTTTATATTCAGAAACAGGGTCACACCAGAGACGCTTGATTACCTCCAGGTAAGAGCGGCAGCGTGCGCCGCGTTTTTCAAATGTCGCAGCGACCGCTTCGTATTCCTGCACGGACCACCCGAGACCGACACCGAAGTCGAACCGCCCGTTTGAAAGCCAGTCGATATTGGCGGCCTCTTTTGCGGTATAAACGGGATTACGTTGCGGCAGGATGGCGACATAACTGCCTAAACGTATCCTGGAGGTGACCGCGGCGAGATAGGCCAGTGACGTAAACAGATCAATTTCGATGTTGTCCCTGGGGTCGCCGGGCATGACCTCACCGGTCAGCGGATAATCGGATTTGTGGTCGTCAAACATGACGACATGCTCGCCAACCCAGAGCGAGTCGAAGCCCAACTGCTCCGACACGCTGCCCAGTGTCCTGATGAAATCCGGTGTTGCATAACGGCGCAGGGGAATACAAAGTCCGAGTTTCATGGTTGATCCTCCCAGGGACGGTAGTCAGTTGATATCTTTGACCGCATCCTGACTTATATAAAAGGCAGGAAAAGATACAGATTCCGGATTACTCTCCCCACGTATCATCCCGCCGATGCAGGATACTGGTTTCCCGGGGGCCCCTCTCGATGACTTCGATGGTCATGCCGCGGCTCACCTCCGGGGGGAAATACGCTATCTTGTCGCCGTAGGGGTTAAGCACGTAATACTTATCGTCATCACCCAGGGGAGTCCCGTCGATGCCCACCATCTGCACGCCTTTCGCTTTCATTGCGTCATAGTAAGCGCCCAGGTCATCGACTTCAGTACACAATTCCGCAATGTAGCCGTCGCCTTTTTCGTTCAGAAGGTCCATGAGCGGGCCGGGACCCACAGGCTGGAACAACTCCAGCCAGACGTCGCCTGCATCGATAAACGCGGCCTTCATGCCGCCGATCGCTTCGTTGGAACCGGCGTCAATACCCAGATTCATCGGGTGCCGCTTCAGTCCCATTACATCGGTATAGAAACCGGCCGAACTCTCCAGGTCCGCAACGACTACGGAAACGTGACTCATGCGCGGCCCCTGCTGAGACAGCGCCTCTTTTTCCCACTGTGTGTCACGCTGGTTGATCAGGTTGACTACATCATCCCTGAGCACCTCGAAGATCTCCACCGTCGTCCCCCGGCTCTGTTCGGTTGACCAATACGCTATACGCTGGCCGGTATGCTCGAAATCGCCCTCATCCACCACGCCTTCCTTGATGAGTCCGCCGTCTTCACCCAGGGGAGAGCCGTCCATGTTGAACATCGGGATACCCTTGGCCTTCATGTCCTGCAGCACCGCACCGTAATCGTCCGGCTCGAAGTTGATCTCGATGATGGCGCCGTCGCCTTTTTCATTGAGGATGTCCATGCCCGGACCCGGCGATGTGGGTAGAATCATTTCCAGCCATAAGCCGTTGGCGTCGACAAACACCGCCTCCATGCCGCCGGTGGTTTCGTCCTCGGCGCTCACCGCAATTTCCATGGGATGGCGCCGCCAGCCCACCACGTCGGTGAGGAAGCTGACCGTTTTTTCCATGTCTTCGACCCAGATTGCGGCGTGGTCGAATTTCAGATTACGGCCATTTTTTTCTTCTGTCATTGTTTTCACACCCTGATATATTATTAAAACGTTACTGCGCGCAAATGTGACCGGAAGTCAGATACCTGTTTGCAATACCTGAAAGTTCCTGGTCTCACTACATCAGAAGGAAATATAGGCCAGAATAATGTTTTTTGCAAGTTACCAAAAGATTTTTATCTATTTGATTTTGTTTGACCGACTTTGTAATTTATCAATAAGCTCTTAGATAAATTAAAGAAGACATGCTATTTATAGGCCATTGGCTTATTATATTATCGATTCGAATCACCCTACAGAAGCAGAGGATGAAGCTATGACAAATTCTGGACAATCCACACGCAATACAATACCAATCCGCCTGGACGGGGGTAAGCTGGCCGGTGAAGGCCTCGAAGCCAACACGCTTCCCGATGAATTAATACTGAAAGGGCTCCAGAATACCTCGGAAGCCCAGTTATTTGATGGTGAGTTCATCGCCTTTGTTTGGCAGGGGGATGACGGCATCCTGCTGGTAGAGGAACACCCTTTCGATCAGTTTGTCCAGGTGCTGAATGGGACAGCCATCCTCACTGAAAAAGGTGGTTCGCCACAGGAATTCAATGTTGGCGACAGCTTCATCGTGCCAAAGGGTTTTACCGGGAGATGGGAAATTCGCAACGGGTTTCGTGAGCTCATCATTATTGAATCTAATGCCTATAAAGCCGGTATAGGGGCATACGAGTAACAGAGATATCCCGGTATTGCAGTGTTGAAAACATGCAAAGGTTTATATGCAGAAATCGGGATTTTGCAATTCTACCCGGATTAGTTAATCAATATCCGCCAATTTCACCAGCATCTTGCCAAAATTGTCGCCTGACATTAATGCAATAAGCGCGTCCGGCGCCTTTTCGATACCCTCATACACGGTTTCCTTCCATTTGAGTGTTCCATCGGAAATTAACGGTGCCACTTCCTTCAGGAATTTGGGATATTCATTCCAGTAAACCGGGTTTGTGACATCGAACCCTTGCACCCGAAGCGATTTCAAGACGACTTCAATCAGATTTCCGGGGCCAAGGGTTTTGTTATTGTCGTAAGCAGCGACCATGCCGCACAGGGCCACACGGCCAAAGTCATTCATATTATCGAAAGCGGCTTCCAGTTGCTCTCCGCCCACATTTTCAAAGTAAACATCGATTCCATCCGGGCATGCCCCGGCCATCGCCTTTCCGACATCAGGCGTCTGCCGATAATTAAATGCTGTATCAATCCCTATGGTGTTCCTGAGCCAGTCCACCTTGGCATCCGTTCCGGCACAACCCGCAACGTAACATCCGTTGAACCTGGCCAGTTGGCAGACGATTGAACCGACTGCACCTGATGCCGCGGATACAAATACGGTTTCACCACTCCTGGGCTGCCCGATTTTAAGAAGCCCGGTCCAGGCGGTCATGCCAGTCAGGCCGGCTACGCCAAGGTAGGTTCGGAGAGGTACAAGTGAGGGGTCAACTTTCACCAATGTTTCCGCAGCAGCTATAAAGTACTCGCGCCAACCGCAATCACTCAGCACGAAATCTCCGGGTTGCAAGCCCGAATACCTGGACTCGATAACTTCGCCAACAGCCCCCCCGACGAAAACTTCGCCCGGTCCAAGCGTTTCCGTACTACTCTCCGTATCTTCCTGCATCAACAGACGCATATACGGATCCACTGACATCCATAAATTCCTTACGAGGACCTGTTTTTCCTGGGGCGTTGATATTTCTGTTCTGACTATGTCAAAGCAATCACGCGTGACCTTACCTTTGGGCCGCTTGATCATGTGAACTTCATTACTCTCAATCATCGATGGAATCCGTGTTGATCTCCGACATTCTCTTTTCCGTACTCTTCCCATCCACGGGATATTACATACTCCAGTAAATACCCCGCCTCCTGTTTACCCAGGTAATCCCCGAATGAGGGCATTCCCAAGGCATTTCTTTCACCTTCCAGAACGATATTGAACCAACGGTCATAGGTAGCTTCATTTATCCTGCGCAAATCATGAATGGAACTACCGTAACCACCACCTGCTGCGTAGAATCCATGACATAAGGAGCAATGTGCATTAAAGAGCGCTTCTCCTTTCCTGATTTCATCATCAGATGCCGAAACCTTGCGTGGGGGTTTTGCAAATGGTATTTCCGGTTCATTTACTGGGTACGGATGGCTTGCATTTAACTTAAGGGCAAATAATCGCGATGGACCACGTGCATCCATTGAAGCACCAATTTCAGGAGTAACGGTACGGGATGCTCCCGACCATCCAGCGGCCACTATTATATGCTGTTTCCCATCAATCAGGACGCTCACGGGTGGTGCCTGTATCGCAGAACCGGTTTTCGCAGACCACAATAGATTACCCATATCATCGGAATATATTTTTACTTCACCCGTCGCTGTCCCCTGTATTATCAGATTCCCTGCTGTTGATAACACGCCACCATTAAATGGATACGGATAATCTATCTGCCACCTTGGAGATTGGGTCAGCGGATCCCAGGCAATCAGTTTACCGCTCCCCATGGGAGGAGGAGTTTCACGAGTATATCCGTATAACTCGACTTCCAGCTCCATGCCTATGAAAGCTGGCGAATCAGTGACAGTAAACGTAGTGGGGAAATCTATAACCGGTATATACACTAAACCGGTCCCGGGGCTGTAGCTCATAGCATGCCAGCAGTGCGCGCCGAAAGATGTTGGATAGACAGTTGCTTTCCCATCCTTGTTTTCGTAATAACGCGCACCGGGAATTTCGACGGGTCTACCGGTTATTAAATCAATTTCCCTGGCCCAGGTTACTTTTACGTAATTATTCGCCGATATCAGTTCACCCGTTTCCCGGTCCAATACATAAAAAAAGCCATTTTTGGGCGCTTGCATGAGCACTTTTTTCTCAACACCATCAATAGTCAAATCGGCAAGAATCATATGCATCGCCGCGTCATAATCCCACGCATCCCGGGGAACGGTCTGGTAATGCCATTTATATTCACCGATCTCTGCATCCAGCGCGACAATCGAACACATGAACAGGTTGTCACCACCTCGGGGACTTCTCTTGCTGTAATCCCAGGGAATACCACAGGCAGTACCGATATAGAGAGAATTAAATTCCGGGTCATAGGTCATGGCATCCCAAACTACGCCACCGCCAAATTTCCAGGGCGCATCTCCCGTCCATGTCTTTGCAGCCATCTCAAGCTGTTTATTTTCATATCCCTTTGCCGGGTCGCCCGGTACCGTGTAGAAGCGCCATTTTTCATCGCCTGTGTCCGCATTAAATGCAGAAACATAACCTCGAGCACCATGCTCTGAACCGGCATTACCCATAAAAACCGTACCTTCTGCAACATGTGGCGCGCCCGTAATTCCATAATTATCCTCAGGGTCACAGACCTGTGTTTCCCATACCGATTTTCCCGTTGCCGCGTTAATCGCAATCAATCTGCAATCGCCTGTTCCCACGTACACCTTTCCCTCCCAGACCGCGACTCCACGATTGGAACGCACTCCCCAAGAACTGAATATGGATGCGCCGCGACGTACCCTTGGATCATAATGCCAAAGCTGTGTACCCGTTTTAGCATCGAAGGCAAAAACCTGTGAAAAAGAACCGCTGAGGTAAATCACGTTATCAATAACAATTGGAGTAGCCAGAAGACCATCGCTACTGGGCACATCAGTTGCCCAGGCCAGGCCCAGCTCCGGTACATTACTGGTATTTATCTGATCAAGCGGGCTGTAACGCTGCTGTCCATAATCACGGCCGTACAACAGCCAGTCTCCGGGGTGCCTATCGACATATAAAGCCATGTCCCGAGTGACATTGCCAGGGATATCCGCCCATGAAAGACCATTGAGGCTAAACGTAATCAGAAGAACTGAAATGGTAAAGTGCGATTTTTTATTACACTTCATACCCGCTATGTCCAGAAAACCGTGTTGGACAGTTGCCTGGGCCTCACCATTGAAAGGTCAACGGCTGAGTTGTACTCGGTTGGAAGGAAAACTCATCGTGCACGACGCGCATCTTTACCACGACCGCCCTGACACTATCCATGTCGAAGATAACTTTCTCATACGGAAGAATTTTCTCCATGTAGTCCTGTTCTGAAAAGAACCCTTGAACTGCATCCCTGTCCTTAAACCACAGTTCCAGAACAGCATCTATGTTGTCGAACATGAGACCTTCGGGATGAGGTTCACGAAGTTTATGACTAATAACAAACTTCTCGAGATGGTTTTCAAGAGCTGCCTGCTCAAGAATCAACTTGCCCAGTTCACTGACGGCAGAGTGAAATCGATCATAGTCATCTTCCGCTTTTTTCCTTACCAGGACATATACTTTTGTTAACAGGTTTTCCATCATGTCCGGGATGGGTTCGTAAAGCCGTTCCTCCTTTGAGACGATAATCTCATTGTCGCCATTTTGTGATATAAAGCGTGGTTCATCGGGTTGTATCAATTCTTCATATGTAGATTGCCCTAACCAGTCGCCCACTTCGCCCAGGCTGTTTATCCAGACCTCGGCTGCCCCCTCGAAAGGCGTGTTCTGCTGATAATGATCCGGCAATCCGGCGACAGGCTCAGGATAAACATGTCCTGAATTGTACTTGCGCATAAACTGTGCAAATGCCGTGACGTTCATTACATTTGGAGAGTGGTGCTTTTGCCAATAGAGATGGAATGCCCGGCGTGACATTTGTGGAATTCGAACCGGAAATTCAAAAAATTTTACAATGCCGCCCTGTGTGCGCCAGGGTTCCGGTTCCGTATTCTCAGGGTCAACCCATGGACCGGGGTTTACTATCGTCATGCTTCCTCCCGAGACATACTCTCGGCTGCGAGTTTGCTGATTAAATCAGCCTTCCCAGTTTTGCTCCGTCATAAATCGCGTTCTCTGCCCTCCGGGGTGTAACACAATCACCTATACGATGCAGTTCAGCTACTTCCCCTTTCAGTGCGAAGTAAAGAGACTCATCTGCCACGCCTCCGAACGAGCTGATCAAGGTATCGCAGGGAATCTCAAACGGAACTTCGTTAAATACATTTATTCCCTTGACAAGGCCGTCTGCAAAATCCGTAACAGCGCTCAAGACCCTGATGTTTTGTATGTTCTTCTGGTGCAACCGCATATTAATCACCTCCCAGGTCATTCCTTCCGCCAGTCCATGAGGCGCAGGAGCAATTGTCGGTGTTACAATCTCTACAGTTTTACCCTGGTCGAGCATCGTATCCGCCACTGTCACGCCTTGAAAATGGTATTCCCCGCAATACACGACGACATTTTGTCCAATCACTATTTTGCCATCGAGCACATCGCGAACGTTTACTACATTGCCGTTCTCCAATCCATTGATTGGGGGAAGATGTGAAAAAGGTTCGATTCTTGGGGTGGAACCCGTTGCAATAACGACAGCATCCGGGCTTTGCTGCAGAATCAGATCAGCCGTGGCTTCCATATTAAAAACCAAGTTAACCCACCGGTTCCGGCAACTCACTCTTGCCGTCAAGCGTAAACGCAATGAGTCTGCTGGGACCTAAAGCCTTGTCTCCCGTACCGTAGAGCGGCACCATGATACGGGCAACACCACCTGCACCTGCGGAAGCCAGTACGTATTGCTTGCCGTCCACGCTGTAGGTAATCGGCGGGGCCTGTACCGATGCCTGTACGTTATAGGACCACAATTGCTTTCCGGTATCCGCCGAGAAGGCATGGAAACCTCCAACCGCAGTGCCCTGAAAAACCAGGTTTCCGGCAGTTGACATTACGCCGCCGTTCATCGGTAAAACGTGATCTACCTGCCACCTGGCTTCGCCTTTCAGCGGATCCCAGGCAATAAGCCGGCCGATTTTACCCTCAAGACCCGGCTTGAGGTGCAACCCTTCTTCGGCCATATCATCACCGTAATAATTAAACAGCATTCCGCCAAACAGGGAATCCGGTTTCAGATGGTAAGTACTTTTAAATTCGTGTGCCGGGATATATACCAGCCTCGTGTATTGGCTGTAGCTCATTGGGTGCCAGTTGTGGGCACCGAGCAACGAGGGGATAACCTCTGCCTTCAAGTCCTCATTTTTATAATAACGGGCGCCGGGGTTTTCAACCGGCCGACCCGTTTTCATATCAATATGAGAGGCCCAGGTTACTCCGATATACGGTTTCGCAGACAACAACTCGCCGGTTACCCGGTCGATAACATAAAAGAAACCATTTTTGGGAGCCTGCATCAAGACCTTGCGATGCCTGCCGTAGAATTTCAAATCGGCAAGTATTATGTGGTTGGTGGCATTGTAATCCCACGCATCATTTGGAACTGTCTGATAATGCCATTTGTATTCACCGGTATCCGCATCCACCGCAACAATCGAGTTGGTAAACAGATTATCACCACCGCCCGGGCTGCGCTCCGACGGATCGTATGGTATGGCGCTATCGGTCCCGAAATAGAGGTGGTCCAATTCTTCGTCAAAAACAATCGCATCCCAGGCACTGCCGCCGCCATTTTTTGCCCAGCCATCGGCCCAGGTTTCAGCCGCCATTTTGACAGTTTCGTTTTCATAGCCCAGCGCCGGATTTCCCGGCACGTTCCAGAAACGCCAAATCAATTTGCCGGTGTCTGCATCATAAGCGGAGACATATCCGCGGGAACCAAAATCGGATGCCCCATTACCGATAAAAACCTTGCCTTTTGCGGCCCTGGGCGCACCGGTGATGGTATATTCCTGCGCTGGATCGCAGGTCAATTCTTCCCAGATTTGAGTACCCTTTACAGCGTCCAATGCAATAAGGCGGCAGTCGGGAGTGGCAACAAAAACCCTGTTATTCTCAACGGCAACTCCGCGGTTTACGCGCGCCCCCCAGGAGTTTGCAAGACTATTGTGCGCCCTGGTGCCCGAGGAATATCCCCAGCGCCTGGGCAAGCCCGCTGAAATCGCTCATTTGTCGGTGTTTATCGCCGAGAACGATTACCTGAATGCAGAATGCATTCGACTGGATGGCGCGGTCCGAATGCAGCCGCGTTAATTGAATTGCGGAGATATACAGAATTAGAAAACTTGCAAAAAACAATATTCTGGCCTATATTCTCTGGGAATGTACTTAAGCTGTATAGTAATTATTGCTGATAAATTAATAATATTTATTTGAAAAAACTATATTTTGGCCTATATTCTTGAACTACAAACGGATTTACATAAACTATCCCTGTGATATCATGTGTACACAAACAATTTATATCAAGGCTCAATTTAGACAATATACGTGGAATGGCCCCGATCTACTTCTTCACCCGGAGAAAAATTAATGGATAATCCCCTGGAATTACTGAACATTCGGCAGTCAAGCCTGTTCACCCGTATTGCAGCAGTTTCCCTACTCACTCTGACCTCAGGCGCCATACATGCCGCGCTACTGGAAGAAGTTGTTGTTACGGCACAAAAACGCGAGCAGAACCTGCAGGACATCGGCGTGTCGGTGACGGCATTCAGCGGTGAGCAGCTGTCCAGGCTGGGTATGATTGAATCCAAAGATATTGTTGCGCAAACCCCCGGCCTCGAACTGACCGGTTACGGCGGCGGCGCGATTAATTCATTCGTCATTCGTGGCGTCGGCCAGAACGACTTCCTGGCGAATTAGGAATCACCGGTGGCCCTGTATATAGACGAGGGCTACCAGAGTTCAAACACCACTACACGCTTTGGCCTGTTTGATATCGAACGTGCGGAAGTGTTACGCGGCCCGCAGGGCACCTTGTTCGGACGCAACTCCACGGGCGGGTTGGTGCATTTCATCACCGCCAAGCCGTCACAGGAACTTGAAGGCTTTGTTGACGTGACCCTGGGTGAAGAAGC
>JAJDUB010000011.1 GCA_022826885.1 Gammaproteobacteria bacterium | reverse complement strand
ACAATATTTACATACAAAACTAAAGTAAGAAAAAAAATATATTCTGGCCTATAATTTCTAAATTCATCCTTGAACCACAAAACAAGCAATATAGATTACAATTTCAATATACACGCAAGACACCGGTATCAAGCATAAATGACTCCAACATACTCATCACCGGGGGAGAAATTAATGAAAAACACTCACAAATCACTGAAACTTCCGCGATCAAGCTTTTTCATTGGTGCTGCAGCGGTTACCGCACTCGCCTTGACATCAGGTGCTTTACATGCCGCAGTACTGGAAGAAGTTGTGGTTACGGCGCAAAAACGTGAGCAGAACCTGCAGGACATCGGTGTGTCGGTGACGGCATTCAGTGGCGCGCAGATGTCCAGGCTGGGTTTCATTGAATCCAAGGACATCGTAGCGCAAACCCCCGGCCTGGAATTAACGGGTTATGGCGGCGGCGCGATTAATTCATTTGTCATCCGCGGTGTCGGCCAGAACGACTTCCTGGCGAACCAGGAATCGCCGGTGGCCTTGTATATAGACGAGGGCTACCAGAGTTCCAACGTCAGCACGCGCTTTGGCCTGTTCGATATCGAACGCGCAGAAGTTCTGCGCGGCCCGCAGGGCACCCTCTTCGGACGCAACTCTACGGGCGGGATGGTGCATTTCATCACCGCCAGGCCGACGCAGGAACTTGAAGGCTTTGTTGACGTGACCCTGGGTGAAGAAGCACGCAGGCGTGTTGAAGCAGCTATCAGCGGCGGCCTGACCGACCAGGTTTCGGGCCGCCTGTCGATGGTTTATAACGAGAATAACGGGCTTATCGAGAACGACATAGGGCCGGATACACGCAGGGCGGATGACTGGGCCGTGCGCGGACAATTATTAATTGAGCCCAGCGAAGATCTGAGTATACGTTTGAAAGCTCAATACGGTGACGAAGACGCTGCACCGGTTGGCTATTCTTTCGGCTTGCCGTCATTCAACCCGACTGATTTTTATGGTTATTCGGATGCTGACGGCGACCCTTTCACCGTTTCCAGCGATTTCGAAACTTTTCAAACGACTGAGATTATAAACCTGTATTCGAATATAAACTGGGATATCGGACCGGTTACATTGACTTCGGTCACTGATTACCAGGATATTGAACATACTTATTCGGAAGATTCGGACGTATCGCCCTCAAGTACTTACCATTACATCCAGTATTTTGAGCTTGAACAGATTTCCCAGGAACTTCGTATGAACTGGGATGGCGAACGACACCGATTCGTCGCCGGAGTGTATTATTTAAACATCGACCTGACTTATGACATCCTTCAAGCCGGGGAAAATTTCTTTGGTCCCCTCACTTTCCCGTCTCAAGCCATGCAGGACACAACAACCTATGCAGTTTTCGGGCAGGCAGAGTATGATTTCACAGACCAGCTTACCCTGATACTCGGTGTGCGTTACAACAGGGATGAAAAAGACTATTCGCTGGAGGCTGCCATCTTCGGATTCCCGACTTATACGGATTCTTTCAGCGAAGACGACTATTCTGCAAAGGTACAACTCAACTACAGAATCAATGATGACTGGTTGCTGTATGCAGGCTGGAACCGGGGAATCAAGTCCGGCGGTTACAATTTTCCCCTTACGCCGGTTGACGCTGAAACCTTGCCGTATGGCAGTGAGGTGCTCAAGTCCTACGAAGCCGGAGTAAAAGCAAGCTTGACCCCCACCACGCGTTTGAATGTTTCGGCTTATTTTTACGACTACAAGGATTACCAGGCTTACAACATCGATCCGTTCTTCAATGCCTTACTGTTTAATGCAGAAGCGGAAAACTACGGCGGTGAGATCGAGCTGGTCACGAACCCTGTTGAAGGGCTGGATATTCTGCTGGGGATATCATTTCTGGACACCGAGGTAACCGGTCTGCCCACCGATTACAATACACTCGATCCGATCACTTTCGCCCCTGCCCAGAATTATCCAACCGGAACCGAAGAAGCGCCGTTATCGCCCGGCACAACGGTTAACGGTCTGGTGCGTTATTCCTGGCCTGCTATTGGCGGACAGTTAGCGCTGCAAGGGGATTTTCGTTGGGTTGATGACCAGAAATATAACCTGGCCGTATCCGAAATCGTACTTGAAGATTCTTACGGCGTGATTAACGCAAGACTGGAATACACGAGCGGTGATGAGCACTGGAATGCAGCCATTTTTGTCAGGAACCTGGGAGATGAGCGGTATCGGACCTTCACAACCGATGCATCCCTGTTCTATGGCGCCGCCCTGGACGTCTGGGGCAATGAGCGCTGGGTGGGTGGAAGCATCCGGTACAGCTTTTAACAGCACGTCGGTTACGGGCAGGAATTGCCGTATATTGGTTCAGTTCTGATTTACAAGGCAAGCCCCTCCTTACATAAAAAGCCATGGCATAAAGTATGTGTCATGGCTTTTTTATTACCGATTATCTGTATCAATCATCATGTTTCAGCTCAATGGGTGTGCCGATGAGAAAATATGACAGCGATATCACTCGCCGTGACTTCGTCAAAGGAACACTGATCGGTTCCGGTGCCATGCTGTTGAGCATGCCGGCGCCCAATACGGCAATGGCCAGGTCGGGTGATAAAGCTGCACAACTTGACGAGGTGGGGCTTCACCCGTGGGACGGCTATGCCGGCGTTGGTGATTACGCCCGTTCAAACGGCAACACCGAAAGTACCACAAGCGCCGCCCACGTGATGCGCGACAACAAAATTGGCGGGATCCTGAGCGGTGCGATTGACACTGGCGAAGCATACGACCTTGTCATCATCGGCGGCGGTTTTGCCGGTTTGTCGGCCGCACGCACTTTCCTGAAGGAGGCAAGGCCGGGGCAAACCTGCCTCATCCTGGAAAACCACGCCCTTCCTGGCGGGGAAGCAAAGCGTAACGAATTTATCGTCGACGGCTACAAGATAACCGGCCCGCAAGGGTCGAACCTTACCGTGGTTCCCAATGTAAAGGGCGACTGGTACGACGACTTGTTCAACGATTTGGAAATTCCCCGTCAGCCGGAATTCCAGGCCCTGGAAGGCTACAAGGGTGATTTAAGATTATCTCCGACAAATTACCTGCCCATGCTCGGTATTGCCGAACAGGCTGCAAGCGCGGGTTATTTCTTTGACAAGGAGACTTTCGGACTGGAGGAAGCCTACTGGGATATGGATTCAAGCCGGAATGCTTATGCAAATACGGCTTTTTCAGAGGCTGAGAAAGCAGACCTGGAACGCCTGCGTGCGGGAACAGGCGTCAATAAAGCCGGAGACGATTGGCCGCAGTGGCTGGACAGTATCACCTACCGGGAATATCTCGAAGACATACTTGATATTCAGCCCCGTATAATCGAACTGCTGTCCATAACCCTTTCTACAACCTCGGGGATGGGTTGCGACGCAATTTCCGCCCGCTACGCAATGATGTCGGCACTGCCGGGGTTTGATAAGGGCTTCGGTGACAAATCACTGTATCGAGTACCTCCGGATGACAAAGAGGTTGCCGGTATTTTCTCGTTTCCCGGCGGCAACGATGCAATCTATCGTCTTATGCTGAAGAAGGTGTTGCCGGATGCGATTTCAGGAGGTACGCGCTTTGATGAAATCCATGATTCGGCATACCGGTTTGAAAATTTTGACCACCCGGGCAACCCGGCGCGTATCCGTTTGAATTCTACGGCAGTTCGTGTTGAGCACGATGGTGACCCGGCCAGGGCACAGGGCGTTACGGTCTATTATCAAAGAGATGGCAAAATCTATCGTGTCAGGGCCAGAGGTGTGGTTTCTGCTGCTGGCGGGTGGGTAAACAAGCATATTATTCAAGGCCTCCCCGGTGAATATGAAGCTGCCTTTGGGCAACTGGTCCATGGCTCGAATATGATCGTCAATGTAGCGCTCAGAAACTGGAAGCCAATGGCAAAATTAGGGGTGAGCGCCTGCCATTTTTTCACGGACAATGGTCTTGGCGGTTATTGTAATATCAGGCGGCCGGTGGTATTTGGTGACAATCAGCCTCCGCTCGACCCTGAAAAACCGGTTGTCCTCACCTTTTATGCCGGGTTTACAAAACCGGGATTACCCGCAAGGGAACAAGCGGCTGCAATAAGATGGGAACTGATGTCAAAAAGCTATGCCGATATCGAAGCGTCGGTTCGCCGGCAGCTGGCAACCATGTTCGGACCCCTGGGTTTCGATGATGAAAAAGATATCGCCGGGATTATCGTGAACCGCTGGGGCCACTCCTATGTCGCTGCGGTCCCGGGTTTCTTCCATGGCAACAAGGGCAAGCCGGCCCTGCAGCAGGTTATTACCAAACCATTCGGACGTATTGCCTTTGGACACTCGGAACACAAGGGCATTCAGGAGTGGTTTGGCGCTGTAGAGCACGGTGAGCGCGCAGCCCGGCAGGTTCTGGAGATAATAAATTCATAGTTAATAACCGGTTTATTTTGAAAAAAAGGAGTGGATTATGGGTACACCTAAAGCTTTACGCTATAACATGAGAGACGTTGATTGGGACCTGACACCGGAATTCGGCGGTGGTGAACATGTTTTCTACCGGTCGGCCGACAAGACACGGGCAGTCGTTGCCTTTAAGGAGGCCGGGAAACACACCTTCACCTACCCTTTTGACGAATTTGCCTTCGTACTCAAAGGCTCCGCCAGGGTTGCCGTCCATGGGGGTGAAACCTTTTTGATAGGCGTAGGCGACATCCTGTATGTTGAAGAAGGGACTACTATCGATTTTGAAATGAGCGATGACTTTGAGGACATCACAATGCTGGTATCGGATAAACCGGTGGAATGGCGTTAAGGCGCTCCGGAACTGGGTAATCCTGAATCGGGATATTGATTGAAATGCAAGCTGCAACCCGAGCGTTAATCGACACGCTGACAAAGTCGCTTTCTACCCCGCTTGAGGAAGCCCGGGGCCTGCCGCCGCAGGCGTACCTGTCCGAAGAATTCTACGAACTCGAACTCGAACACCTGTTCCGGCGCGACTGGATCTGTGTCGGGCGTGAAGAAGAAGCTGAGAACCCGGGCGATTACTTCACCATCGAACTGGCGGGCGAACCCCTGGTGGTTGTACGCGGGACCGACAACAGACTGCGGGCGCTGTCCAACGTCTGCCGCCACCGTTACATGCAGGTGGTGATGGGCCAGGGGAACGCGGCGCGGCTGTCCTGCCCCTACCACGGCTGGACCTACCGGCTTGACGGCAGGTTGATGGGCGCTACCAGTATGAGCGAAAGCCGCATCCTTGATAAAGAAAACTGCCGGCTGCCGGAATTCAGGCTGGAAACCTGGCTCGGTTTCATTTTTGTCAATCTTGACCCCGAAGCAGAACCCCTGGCGCCGCGCTTGCAGGAACTGGGCAACCGGCTGGCCCCCTACCACATCGACAGGATGCGGATTTCCTCGATGTACGACGAAATATGGGAGGGGAACTGGAAGCTGACCATGGAAAACAACGCCGAGGCGCACCATCACCGCACCCTGCACCCGGACACCCTGCAGCCATGGATGCCCGGTGATGACTCGCATTGTGGCAAGGATGAACAGGACTGGAGCCTATTGCGTACACCACTGATGCTGGACCTGGTACGCGCTGAAGCGCCGATGTACGCCGACCTGATGGAGAGGTGGAGCGCAGACATCAAACCACAGGACAGGAAAGAGACCCTGACCTATGTCATTTATCCATCAAGCACCATCGATGCATCACCGGGAATAGTCTTCTGGAAACGGATGCTGCCGCTCGGCATCGATCGCACCCGGGTAATGATGGGCGCCCTGGTGCCGGAAGAAGAACTGAACGACGAATTGAACCGCTACAACAGGGAATTTTTCGAGGTGCTTAACCCGGAAGATTACCAGGCCACCTGGCGGCTGCAAAAAACCATCCGGTCACGCTTTGCAGAGGCCGGGCCGCTCAGTGTCAAGGAAGCCTGCCTGTTTTATTTCCAGCGTTACCTGGGAAGGCGTTTGAGTAATATTTGAATAGAATACCTGGGGTCAGTCCCCGTAACGAACGAGGCTCAGGCCGGCGCAGATGTTGATTTCCTGCCCGGTAATACAACGACCATGTTCGCTGGCGAGATAGGCAGCCATTCCGGCTATGTCTGCCGGCTTGATGACAACACCCAGGGTATTCTCGCCCATACTCTCTTCAATCAGGTCTTCAAGGGACTGTCCTTCCTCCTTCATATCCTCAAATGCCTTCCTCGCCATGGGCGTATCCACCCAGCCGGGATTGATGCTGTTCGCGGTTATGCCGTATTGACCGACCTCTACGGCGAGGCATCGAACCAGGGCATTCAGTCCCGCCTTGGACGCACAATAGGCGCTACCCAGAACTTCGGCCATGATGGCGCTCACCGATGAGATGTATAACTGCCTTCCCCCCGCGCCCTGTTCGATCATGGTTTGAAGTGTAATCCTGGTGATGAACCTGGGCGCGTCCAGGTTGACGGCCATGGTCTTATCCCAGGTGTCCCCGCCCCCTTCGACCACCGCTTCCGGGATGTACAGGCCGGCATTATTCATTACGATATCGATGCCGCCCAGACCCCTGATAGCCGCATCACACATAGCCTCTATGGCCATCGAATCAATCAGGTCGGCTTCAACTGCGAACGCCTGCCCACCGGCCGCCTTAATCTTTTCCACGGTTGCTTCCGCTTTTGCCAGCGTGCGGGCATGAACGGCGACATGTGCGCCGGAAGATGCGTACACCTCGGCAATGGCAGCGCCGATTCCGCTCGATGCGCCGGTGACAAGGGCGCGTTTACCGCTGAGATCGATATTCATGGCCGTAAAATTATAAGCAAATGGCCTATTTTGAACAAGTCATCAAAAATCAATTTCACAATTACTCGTTAAATTAATTCCTGTTTCATCCATTTATTCAAAGGGTTAAACGAGCTTTCCATAGATTTGCAAAAAAATATGAATTGGCCTATATTAGTGTAATTCTGCAGATTGGCAGATCCCTGGCGAACAACATATTAAACACCGGAGCGACGACAATGGCAAAAATGGGAAGACTGACACCCGATCAATGGGGCACAACCTCGCCCGCACACAATGCTGCGTATAAAAAAGGCCCCTGGTTTTATCGTGACACCGAGGCGCTGGTGATTACCTACGTGACCGACGAGGATGCGGCGCTGGATATCATGCCGTCTGAGCTCGAACTGATTGAACCCGCAACCGCGTTCATGGTGCTGGAATTCAATAACTTCAGCACCAGCGGCGGCCCTTATGGGGAAGTGTACACGGCGATCCTGTGCATGTATGAAGGCCAGGTATATGGTTATACCAATGCCGTTTACGTTACCACGGAAAATGCCCTCACCATGGGCCGGGAAATCTGGGGTTTCGGAAAAAAACTCGCCCACCGTATCGAACTGATCCGGCACGGGACAGGTGAGATCGAGGGTGTTGTGGAAGTCAAACCCGGCCATATAGCCGCCAAAACCTTTTTTCTTCCGGATACAAACCTGCCGGCCTCGGCGTTGGAAGCGTTGCCGCTCGCAGTCCTGAAAGTCATTCCCGATGTGGAGGGCAGCGATACACCTGCCGTGGCGCAGTTGAACTCGGTGCTGTTTACCGGGGTCCCGCACAAGGGTCCCGATGGCAAGGACGAGTTATACAGCGGATCGGCATCCCTGGAAGTCGACAGGATTTCCGACGTGAATTTACCGGTGGTGCAGATTGTCGACGCCAAATATGTGCGAATGACGGCCGACCTGCCGTACGGGAAGATTCTCAAGACCTACTGAGTAAAGAATACAACCGCCGTCAACATGAACATGCAACCTGATCACACGGAGATCAGGGCAGACGTTTATCGGGTACTAACTCGCCTCCAGCATGGCGAACAACGCTATCTTTATCTCGCTGGCCAGCGCCCGCATCTCCGGGCCTTCGGCATCTTCATAGGAAAACTGGATGCCGAGTCCGTCGAGTATGGCGTGGATAATCCGGGCGATGTGGCGCCGGCGCTGAATAGACAGCCCCGGAGAGATTAACTTTAATTCCTCAGCTACGACCTGTTCATACAGGTCGTTTTCTTTTTTCAGGATCGAAGCCATGTCCGGGTTGTGATCCGCCAGGGACATCATCATGCGCCATAGCGCGGTTTCAGGACTTTTCAACTCGGCGATACCGGCATCGATGATAGCGTCCAGTCTGCCCTTCCTGGTCGAGGTTGCGGAGACCGCCACCTTCATGCTCTCCGTGTACTTTTCAACCGCCTGGTCGAATATCGCTATCAGCAAATCGTTTTTCGTGGGGAAGTAGTATTGAAGATTGCCGTGTGTAATACCGATCTGGTCGGCAACGTCGCGCAGCACCAGGCTGTTCGAGCCACCCTCTATCAGGGCCTGCTTTGCCGCATCAATAATCTGCTGTCGGCGTATCTGTCCCTTGGTCCCAGCGACTTTATCGTTCGATTGTGGCTTGTCCGGTTTTTCCGGTTGTTCTGCGTTCATTATATCGGTGCTTATCCGCCCTTGATGTTGCATGATACTCAAAAATGCTTGCGAATAATAGTGCGCTGGCCTAAAATGGAACCATTGATACGGCCAAAACCTAATATATCATAAAGTTATAAACGATTGTTGCCGGTTTGCCGGACAATAATGGCCTAATCTCTTGTTACTGAATCAGGAAGCATAATATGAAACTCGGCGTATTGATTCCGCTTAATCTCTACTCGACCCCGGAGTTAATTCACGCGCTTGGCACGACTGCTGAATCCCTTGGTTTTGATTCGCTCTGGATTGGCGAACACGTCGTCATAACGGATAACTACGAGGCAAACTACCCAGTGTCTGAAGACGGCCAGATGCCGTTGGAGAACGTGGAAGACAATGTCGAACTGGATATATTCACGTCACTGGCCTATCTCGCCGCGCACACCAGCCGGATACGCCTGGGCAGCGCAATTTGCGTCCTGCCGCAACGCAATCCTGTTTACACCGCAAAAGAAGCCGGAAACGTTGACTGGCTTTCCAACGGGCGCCTGTTGTTTGGGGTCGGCCTTGGCTGGATGGCTGAGGAATTCAAGGTTGTGGGCGCGCCGTTTGAACAACGCGGGGCGCGCACCCGCTCTTATATAGAAGTGATAAAACGCCTGTGGTGTGACCCCGTTTCCGAGTACCACGATGATTTTTATGATTTGCCCCCTTGCCGATTCTACCCGAAACCGGTGCAACGCCCTCATCCGCCCATCATTCTCGCCGGGAACAGCCGACCCAACTTCCGGCGGGTGGCGGAGCAAGGCCAGGGCTGGTTTGCCATCGGCGCCAATCCCGAGCAACTGGCCCCGCAACTTGAGAACCTGGAAGCGGCCCTGGCAGAGGCAGGACGCCCCAGAGAAGAAATTTCCGTCTATGTCTGCCCTTTCGACCATGAATATGACCGCGAGATGATCAGGCAGTATCATGAACTCGGTGTGGATGAGCTTGTACTGCTGCATTATGCCAAATCGCCGGAACAGGTGGAAACACTCCTGAACAACCTGGCGCAACAATACCTGGAGTTTGTCAGGTCTCTTCAAGGGAAGCTCTGACTTAATCAGAGGTTCCTGAGTTCATGCTGCGCGCACTGCTTCACGGTTCAGTCACCCCCCCGGAACAACGGATATGAAAGGGTTAATGATGAATATGCCGCTCACCATCACCACGGTGATGCGCCATGCGGAAATGTACCACGGTGAGCGGGAAGTCGTTTCCGCAACATCCGAACAGGATGTGCAGAGGGCGTCGTATTCCGGCGTGTTCCGCCGCGCCCGCAAGCTGTTCAACGCCTTGCAGACGCTTGGCTGCCGCCCGGGAGACCGCATTGCTACCCTGGCCTGGAACCACCAGCAGCATCTTGAACTCTATTACGGGGTCATCTGCGGAGGTTACGTACTGCACACCATCAATCCGCGCCTGTTTGAGGACCAGATCGCCTACATCATCAACCACGCGGATGACAAATGGATATTTACCGAACCGGATTTTATCCCGATCCTGGAACGGCTGAAACCACAACTCAAACATGTAAACGGTATAGTGGTCCTGGGCGCTGACGATGATGCCGGCGCCTCTTTCCGGAATGTACATGTCTATGAACACCTGCTCGCGGGGCAGGATGACGCCTGCGCCTGGCCGGAGCTGCAGGAAACATCGGCCTGTGCCATGTGTTATACCTCCGGCACCACCGGCAAGCCGAAAGGGGTGTTGTATTCCCACAAGTCGCTGCTGCTGCACACCTTGTCCGTCTCAGTGCTCGATGCCGGCGGTCCCGGCGCGAACGACGTCATTATGCCGCTGGTGCCCATGTTCCATGTCAATGCCTGGGGCCTGCCGTTCCGCGCGCCGCTGGTGGGAGCCGGCATCGTGTTCCCGGGACGTTTTATGGGCAACCCGCAGGTGGTGAGCCGCCTCATCGCGCAGGAAAAAGTCACTTACGGCGTGAGCGTACCGACGATCTGGCAGATGCTGCTCGATCACCTCGATCGGTCAGGGGGCAACCTGGATACCTTGCGCAAGGCAGTTGTCGGCGGCGCGGCCACACCGCTGTCCCTGTTCGAACGTTTCATGAACGATTATGGAGTGGAACTCGCCCAGGGGTGGGGAATGACCGAACTCTGCTCTGCCGGCACATTGAATGTGCCCGGTCCGGACTTTGACATACTGGATGAAGAACAACGGAGACAGTACCCGCTGAAACAGGGCAAGCCCATTTTCGGCCTTGAGGTAAAAATCACCGATGATGAGAATAACGCCCTGCCCTGGGACGGCGCCGCGGCAGGGCACCTGAAGGTCAAGGGCCCGGTCGTAGCCCTGAATTATTACGGAGAAACGGAGGAACAAACCGCAACCGACGCAGACGGCTGGTTCACGACCGGGGACGTGGCAACCATAGACCCGGACGGCACTATCCAGATCACCGACAGGTCCAAGGACCTGATCAAGTCCGGTGGCGAGTGGATCAGCTCCATAGAGCTCGAAAACTGCGCCATGACCCATCCCGCCATTGCCGAGGCCGCCGTGATCAGCGCCGCACACGAGAAGTGGACCGAACGGCCCGTGTTGATCGCGGTCAGAAAGCAGGACCATGCCCTGTCCGAACAGGAAATACTGGACTGGTTCGACGGCAAGGTGGCAAGCTGGTGGAAACCGGACGCAGTCATATTCGTTGAAGAATTACCTCACACGGCCACGGGAAAAGTCAGTAAACTTACCCTGCGGGAACAATATGGAGATTATCTCCTCACCCAAAATGTTTGACACGGACCCGTAATTGTAATATCGTAGCTTTGAGTTGTGCGCCGATTTGATATTCAGCTTGCGGGCGCATTATAAATACGGCTAAAGAGAACCAACCTGCTTTAGCATCCAAGCTGAATGCGGGTTTTTTTGTGCCTTCCGCCACTAAGACACGCACTCAGCCATGTACTCTCGACAGGTGGTCTCTTGCTGTTAACTGTCAGGCCTGTTTATTTGCGGCAGGTCAAGGAGGTAACATGGCTAAAATCGATCCTGATCGGTACGGGGTGAACACCCTGGCGGTGCGCGCCGGCCGGCAACCCACCGGTGAAGGCGAGCACAGCGAACCGATGTTCCTGACATCCAGTTTCGTATTCAAGGATGCTGCCCAGGCCGCGGCCAGGTTTGCTGAGGACGAACCGGGTAATATTTATTCCAGGTTCACCAATCCCACGGTACGCGCCTTTGAACAACGGTTGGCTGCGATGGAAGGCGCTGAGCGGTGTATCGCAACTTCTTCCGGAATGGGCGCCATACTGAGCACGTGCCTGGGCCTGTTGCAGGCAGGCGACCATATCGTCTCGTCCCGCAGTGTGTTCGGTACGACGGTGAATCTCTTCAATAAAATCCTCAGTAAATTCGATATCGGGATCAGTTATGTCGGACTCAGTGATTACACGGCTTGGGAGGAGGCGATTACCGAAAAAACGCGCCTGTTATACCTGGAGACGCCTTCCAACCCGCTGACGGAAATTGCCGATATTCAACGCCTGGCTGACATCGCCCGGCGCCATAACTGCCTGCTGGTGGTAGACAACTGTTTCTGTACGCCTGTGCTGCAGCAACCTTTCCTGCACGGGGCCGACGTCGTCATCCATTCCGCAACCAAGTACCTGGACGGCCAGGGACGCTGCGTCGGCGGCGCCGTGCTCGGCAGCAACGAACTGCTGGGAGAGAACGTGTTCAACGTGCTCAAGTACGGCGGCCCCACCATGAGCCCGTTCAATGCCTGGGTGTTCCTGAAAGGACTGGAAACCCTCAGCCTGCGCATGCAGGCCCACAGCCGTAACGCTGCGCAGGTCGCCGAATGGCTAACAGGCCGGCCGGGAATAGAAAAGGTTTACTACCCGGGACTGGCCGATCACCCGCAACACGAACTGGCGCAGCGCCAGCAGAAGGACTTCGGCGGCATCGTCAGCTTCGTCGTCAACGGAGGGAAAGAAACGGCATGGCGGCTTATCGATAACACCGAACTGTTCTCCATCACCGCGAACCTCGGCGACAGCAAGAGCACAATAACGCATCCTGCCACTACCACTCATAACCGGCTGACGGATGAAGAGAAAGAACGATCCGCCATCGCGCCCGGTTTAATCCGCCTGTCAATCGGCCATGAAGATGTGGCCGATCTCAAAAACGACCTGGACGGGGCACTGGCCAAGGCATTGAATTAAGGAACCTCTGGTTAAGTCAGAGGTTCCTACGATACAAGGATGTATCGTCAAATTCAATGACGATAAGTCATTGAATTTGTGAGCAATACAAAAATCGCATTTTTGTGTTGCGTGCTCTGGCAAGTCCAGGATGGACTTGTCCAGAGCTTCCTTAAATATCCGGGGTCAGAAATGGCTGTAGCGCACCCTGGCCCCGTACATGCGCGGGTAGCCGTAAGATTGCTCGTCGCAGCCGCAGACGAAGGGCAGCGAGAAACCGATATTCATGTTGCGGGTATCGGAGAAGTTATCAACGAAACCGCCCACTTCCCAATGCTCGTCTGCACTTTTCCATGTGAGGCTGGCGTTGCCCAGCCAGTAATCGGGCATCCTGTCGGCATCAAAGTTATTGATGTTATGGAACGCGCTGGACGCATAGTTGCCGTCCACCTGCACTGTAAGAGAACCGCCCAGGATTGAGTCCGCCCAGGTATACCGGCCCAGGGCGTTGAACTGCACCTCCGGGGTGAAAGACGGTTCGACATCGCGCAAAACACCCGGGGCGACAGACAGGTCTTTTACCTTGGGATCGATATAGGCAATGCCGAACAACAGGTCCAGGTTATCGACCGGGTTGGTGACTATCTCCACTTCAAAACCCAGGGATTCACTATCGGCATTGAATACCGCGCCGGAGGTGCCGACAAACTGGAAAGCCTGGTAATCGGAATAATCATAATAATAAGCCGCGCCGTTAATCCGGGCCTTGCCGTCCCAAATCGTTGATTTAAACCCTATCTCGTAGGCCAGCAATACCTCTTCATCAAAGCAGTATTGTTCCGGCGTCAGGAAAGTAAGCACCGGCGCGTTACAACTCCCGGCTTTCACACCCCGGTTGACACCGCCGTACAACAACAGGTCATCATGGGGAGAGTAATTCAACTGGATCTTGCCGGACCAGAGAAAATCGGACGTATCTTCAATATGATCCGGCAGCAACGATGCGATCGGTATACCGCCGCGGCGCAGGCTTTCCGTCCATTTGTCGTCGGTGTTGATGAACAGGTTGCTGTAAAACTCGTAATCCTTTTCTTCGATAATGCCGCGCCAGCCTATATTCACCTCCAGTTGTTCCGTCAGGTCATAGTCCACCTGGCCGAAGATGGAGTAGGACTGCGTTTCCAGGAACGCATCCAGCGAACCTTCCAGGAACAGGTCACTGACGCCGGCGCCGTTCGGCGGCGGGCTGGCGCCGAACACATTGATGCCGCCGATGGTGTCGCCCAGGTTCTGGCTGAACTCGCCGTCAATGTTCAGGTAATAGAAGCCGGCTATCCAGCGCATCCGGTCGGTCTCCCCCTCCAGGCGTACTTCCTGGGTAAACCAGTCGATCTCGGAATCACTGGTCACGACAAACTGCGGCGCCGGACCGGAATTTACGTCCAGGGTCCGTATTTTCTCCTGGTCTGCATAATTGCTGACCACTACCAGGGTCGCCCAGTCCATGTCCCAGGTGAGCTTGCCCGTGAAGCCGTGGAAATCGGTCGTATCAAAATCGGCCACGGCGTGATCGGTAGAGGTAGTCAGCCCATCACCATCCACGTCACGATAGCCGAACAGGTCGGTATCGGGGGCCGGCCGGTAGTCATCAAGATCAAAGTCAAAGACTTCGCCGCCCGGCAGGCACTGCTTGGTCCCGACGATCAGGGCCTCACAGGAATTGGGGTTGGTCTTGTGGTTCGACAACAGGGAATTGACCCGCCGGTGCTGGTCGTCATATTCGCCGATGGTCGCGCCGTTCTGGTACGGGCCGGAGTTCAGCGTGGACTCGGCATATTGACCCTTGAGCAGGATCTCCACATCTTCGTTGGGTTCAATCAGGACCTGCCCGCGGATCGCAAACTGGTCATCGTTCCAGAGGTCCTCCTGGCCGCTGAGCGAGCCGTTAAAGGGGCCGCGCGGCGCACCGCCGAAAGGCGTGAACGGCACCGCCAGGTATAACGGCGTGGGAGGCAGATCCTCAGGGGTAAATATATTCTTCAGCATGGGGTCATGGCGCCGGTAAAATCCGGCTACTCTCGCCTTCACGTTTTCCGACAGGGCGCCGCTGACCGCGCCCTCGAACCGTACCTGGTCATACCTGCCATAGACTATGTCGCCGTAAAACTCGGTCTCATCGGTCGGTTTGCGGGTAATGTAATGCACCAGTCCACCCGTTGCGTTGCGCCCGAACAGGGTGCCTTGGGGTCCTTTCAGGATCTCCACGCGGTCCATGTCGAAACTGGCAAACAGTTGCGCCTGACCCGCGGCCTGGTAGCCTTCATCGATATAGACGGCATTAGGCGCTTCCGCCAGGTCGTTGAAGTCGTTCTGGGTCGCGCCGCGGATAGTAAACTGCTGGGTATGGCCGGCGCTGTTCCCGGACATGTGGGCGCCCGGCGTGAAGGCCGTCAACTCGGTACTGTTGGTAAAGCCGAACGCATCCAGTTGCTCGCCGGAAAACGCGGTAATGGCAATACCCACGTCCTGGATGGACTCCTCGCGTTTCTGCGCGGTGACGATCACTTCTTCCAGGATACCGCCTTGCGCCAGTACCGGCGCGTTGAAACCGATTAGAAAAAGAAATACGGAAAACCCCTTTGAAACGGTAATCAGTCTGTCACCCATTACCCTGTCCCCCCGGCCCGTAAGAGCAATTCTGAGATTGGTGAATTCTAAGTATAGAAATTATTACGCGCTATTACAATTACAGTAACTGCTCCCTGAAAAACAAAAACCGGGGATGACCCCGGTTTTTGTAACAGCCTGGTGACGCCCGCAAGCTCAGAAATAATTATATCTCAGCTTTACGCCGTAGGTGCGCGGCCAGCCGAAGGACTGCTCGTCGCAACCGCATATGGCGGCCAGTTCGAAGCCGATGTTCTGGTTGCGGGAATCGGAGAAGTTATCGATAAACCCGGTGACCTCCCAGCGCTCGTCCGCGCTGTACCAGGACAGGCTGGCGTTGCCGCGCCAGTAGCTTTTCATGTAGTGGGTATCGAAGTTGTTGATGTTGTGATAGGCAGACGAAGCATAGTTGCCGTCCACCTGCAGGGCCAGGCTTCCACCTACCCCTGTCAGAGGCCAGGTATAGCGGCCGAGGGCGTTGAACTGCACCTCCGGGGTGAACGACGGCTCCACGTCACGACGCACCCGACTGATGCTGCCGTCCGGCTCGAACGAAGCGGCCACGCTCACGTCTTTCACCGTAGGGTCGAGATAGGCGATGCCTAATATCAGGTCCAGGTTGTCGACAGGGTTGGCGAAGAGTTCCACCTCACCGCCGTAGTATTCTGCATCGGCGTTATACACGGCGCCGGAGGTGCCAATGAACTGGAACACCTGGTAATCGGAATAATCATAATAGAAAAATGAACCGTTTAACCGTGCTCTGCCGTCCATCAGGGTGGATTTGAAGCCCGCCTCGTAGGCCAGCAATATCTCTTCGTCGTAACAGTATTCTTCCGGGAACAGGAACGTCAGCAAGGGAGAGTTGCAACTGCCTGCCTTGACGCCGCGGTTGAAGTTGGCATAGAGCATCAGGTCGTCGTTATGGGCATACTGCAATCCAACCCTGCCCGACCATAGAAAATCGTCCGTCTCTTCCTCGTGATAGGGGAACGGCGTGGGGCCCAGCGGTGTGTCTCCGCTCCGCAATCCCTCCACCGTCGCATCACGGGTATTGATGAAGAAGTTACTGTTAAACTCGTAATCCTTTTTCTCCCAGATGCCGCGCGCGCCCAGGGAGAACATCAACTGTTCGGTCAGGTCATAATCCACCTGTCCGAACAGGGAGAAGGACTTTGTCTTCAGGAACGCATCGAACGAAGTGTCCCAGAACTGGCCGAAGGCCGCAGGGTTTCCGGCAAACCCGCCGAAAAGGGTTGCAAACGTATTTATTCCACCGATGGTGTCGGACAGGTTCTGGGAGAACTCACCGTCGATGGCCATGTAATAGGTCCCGACAATCCAGCGGTAACGGTCTGCCTCGCCTTCCAGCCGCACTTCCTGGGTATACCAGTCGATGATCGAATCCCCGGTCACTATGAACTGCGGTCCCGGGCCTGCATCAACGTCCAGGGAGGTGTCCTTATCCTGGTCCGAGTAGTTGAGCACAGCCACCAGGGTGGCGAAATCGAAGTCTATGGTCACTTTACCGGTCACACTCCAGGTCTGGTAGGTATCATAATCAGACAGCGCGTGGTCGGTAGACATGGTCAGCCCCTCGGTGCCGTCCGGGTCCTTGTAGCCGAAGAAATCGGTATCGGGCGCCGGCCGGAAGTCGTCAAAGTCCAGGTCCAGCGCAGATCCTCCGGGGACACAGTCGGTAGTGCCGACTATCAACTGTTCGCAGGAATTGGGGTTGGTCTGTGCGTTGGAGAACAGGGTATTGACTACCCGGCCCTTTGCATCGACTTCACTGATGGTGGCAACGTTCTGGTAGGGACCGGAAGAAGTCTGGCGCTCGGCGTACTGTACCTTGAATTCAATATCAACGTCTTCGCTGGGCTCCAGCAGCACCTGGCCGCGGATTGAATAAGAATCCTCGGACCACAGGTCTGACTGGCCATCCGTCGAACCGTTCAGAGGACCGGTATTGCCAACCCAGGGAGCGTAACCCTGGCCGACTTGATGGGGCTGGAACACGTTCTTCAGGATCGGGTCATTGCTGCGGTAAAAGCCGGAGACCCGCGCCTTGATACCCTCGGCCAGGGGCCCGCTGACCGCGCCTTCAAAACGGACGGTGTCATAACGGCCGTACTGAAAATCGCCGTAGCCTTCAAATTCGTCCGTCGGTTTCTTGGTAACGTAGTGCACCAGTCCGCCCGTTGCGTTACGGCCAAACAGCGTTCCCTGGGGGCCTTTCAGTATTTCCACCCGCTCCATGTCGAACTGGGAGAACAACTGGGCCTGTCCGGCCGCCTGGTAGGCTTCGTCCACATACACTGCGTTCGGGGCCTCAGCCAGGTCGTTGAAGTCGTTCTGGGTAGCGCCGCGAATGGTGAACTGCTGGGTATAGCCGGCATTGTTGCCGGACATGTGCATGCCCGGGGTGAACTCGGCGATGGCGGTGCTGTCGGTGATGCCCAGGGCATCCAGTTGCTCGCCGGAAAACGCGGTGATG
>JAJDUB010000005.1 GCA_022826885.1 Gammaproteobacteria bacterium | reverse complement strand
AAACCTGCCCGCGCCCCGTTTCTCTGAAAGGATTGTGGAGTTGCGAAAATGGACAGCATGTCGGAATTGTGGTCATGTCAATCTGATGGGGGCTTTGTTCAGTTCGGCCTGCAGGTAGTGCAGCACCTCGGTGGCGGTTTTCTTTCCGGCCACGGACTCGGCCGGGCCCTTGTCTCCGGGTTGCAGGGCGCGCCATTTTCTCAGGACGGAGCGTAACTGGTGTTGCTGGCTGACGGTAAAATGCCGTTGTCTTACGATCGCATTGTAGTCCGGGCCTGCGTCGTTGAGGTCCCGCAACAGTTCCGACAGAGTCAGAAGCTGATCGATGATATTCTCGATTACCGGCAGGTTTTGTTGCACCAGGCGGCCGGCAAGGGCCGGATTGACGCTATCCAGGGGTGTGTCGGCATTATCCGAGACAATCTTGAGCGCCTGCGCCAGTTCCAGCGTTGCGACATCGCTCACGGCGCGGAAGAACCCGGCACATTCCATGTCGAACAATTCTTCCCGGTAGTCGCTACCGGGTTCGTCCAGGGTGAGCAGGTCGTGGGCCGGGATCGTTACCGGAAAGACACGGGACGGGAACCAGGTCTGTCCGGACGCTGCATCGGTTACTTTTTTTATGATGGCCATCTGGCCGACCGGCAGGTCGGCATGTCCCGCAATGCCCAGGTTAAGCCAGGCATGGGACCTGTCCGCATCGAAGTACTCGTGCGTCCGGCCTACTGCCCCGGCGGCCGCGGATTTGCCGATGCCGGACAGGGTAAGAGAGATGTGCGCGTCGGCATTATGGTAGATGCGGGGTTCGTCCGGCAGGGGGCGCAGGCTGAAATGATCCAGCAACGGCCGGGCCTCGGGCTTCAGGGCGCAGACGATGTGCAGCATCAGTGAGCGTAGCGCGCCAGCAACTGCTCACATTCCGGAACGAAAACCCGGTTGTTGTGTTTTGTGGCGCCGTTCAGGTAAATCCTGATCTTGCCGACCAGTGTATCAACCGCAGCTTTCCGGTCTGCAGACCCCAGTTCTACCTCGTTGAGGACCCTGTCGAGCGACCTGATGCGGTAGCGGTCCATACCCCGGTAGCGGGTTGAGAGTTGGTCGGGGTGCCCGCCGTACTTGGTGATCAGGGGGTCGCGGATAAATGCCACCGGCATCCGTGCGCAGACGCGCAGCCATAAATCATAATCCTCGCACACCGGCAGCGTTTCATCGAACAGTCCCACCCGGTCAAATACGCGCCGGTGGATCATGACGGATGAAGGGGAGATCACGCACAGGGGCAGGCAGTATTTGAAGATTGAACCACCGTATTTTCTGTGTTTGAGATGCGGGTTGACCCGGACGCCGTTGCGTATCCATATCTCGTCCGTGTGTACGATACCAATATCGGGGTCTTCCCGGACGGCCTGCACCTGCCGGTTCAGCTTGCCGGGGAGCCAGGCGTCGTCCGAATCGAGGAAAGCCAGCCACTCGCTCCGGGCCGCGCCTATGCCGGTGTTCCTGGCCGCGCTTACCCCCTTGTTCTCCCGGGAGATCAGCTTGACGCCGGGATAGTCACGCCGCACCAGGTCCAGGGTCGAGTCAGTGGAACCGTCGTCAACGACAATGATTTCAAACGGTTGCAACTCCTGTGAGATAACCGAATCCAGGCACCTCGGCAGCAGGTGCGCGCGGTTGTAAGTGGGAATGATGACGCTTACGGATTTCATGAGATACACACAGTATAACAGTGATAAAATAATCGTATGGCGCGGCTTCAGGATAAGATTACGGTGGTGACGGGGGCGAGTTCCGGGATCGGGCGCGCCATTGCCCTCGCCTTTGCCGGAGAAGGCGCTCACGTGGCCGTCAATTACAACAGGTCCGAACAGCGGGCGCAGGACGTGGTCAGGGAAATACGGGGATTATCCGGGCAGGCGCTTGCCGTGCAGGCGGATATAGCCGATCCGGACGCCGTCGCCGGCCTGATTGACAGAGTCAGCGCTGAATTCGGCCGCATCGACATCTGGGTCAATAATGCCGGCGCGGATATCCTGACGGGCAGCGGCGCCCGGCTTACCGACCGGCAAAAACTCACCAGGCTGACGGAGGTCGACCTGAAAGGGACTATCCAGTGTTGCTGGGCAGTGGCCGATGTGATGCAACGCCAGGGCAGCGGCGTGATCATCAACATGTCCTGGGACCAGGCCGTTCACGGCTACCCGGGTACCAATCCGCAGATGTTCTCAGCAGTGAAAGCCGGCGTCCGGGCATTCAGCAAATCACTGGCAAAGACCGTTGCCCCGGCGGTCAGGGTCAACGTACTGGCGCCCGGCTGGATAGCCACCGCGTTTGCCACGGAAGTCATGGAACAGGACTATTACGCGGAACGCCTTGCGGAAATTCCGATGCAACGGTTCGGGACGCCTGAAGACGTGGCCGGGGCGGCGGTATTCCTGGCCTCCGATGAGTCCGCCTATATTACGGGCGCGGTGCTTAACGTGGGGGGTGGAGTTGTATAAGGGTCTGTGTGGGATCACGACTGGCAGGTTTGGAAGACTATTTTCAGGAATGTCATCCGCAGGGACAGCGGATGATAAAGCGTACAGGGACGTATTCACAGCGTGTCCTGAAAATAGTCTTCCAAACCTGCTGGAGAGGACTGTGATCCAATTGAAAACAATAACATCACTGTGTTTTGTTGTGGTTGCTTTATTGCTGGCAACATCTTCTAGCGGATTGTTCGCTCGGGACGGGTATGAAACCGAACGCCGGGAGATGATCGCCGCCATCAGGGAAACGGTGGACGAAACCCGCAGTTATACCGGACTGGACGCCCTGGATGAACAGGTGATGCAGGCCGTGGCGGCCGTGCCGCGCCACGAATTTGTGCCCCGGGACCTGCGATTTGCCGCCTACCTGAACAGCGCCCTGCCCATCGGAGAGGGCCAGACCATTTCCCAGCCCTATATCGTTGCCCTCATGACGCACCTGATGGGGGTGGATGGCGACTCCGCCGTCCTGGAAATCGGCACCGGTTCAGGCTACCAGGCCGCGGTCCTGGCGCGGCTGGTGCGCCATGTCTATACCATAGAGATCATCGAAACACTGGGCAGGCGGGCTGAGGACACCCTGGAGCGACTCGGTTTCGACAATGTCACGGTAAAGATCGGAGACGGCTACATCGGCTGGGAGGAACACGCCCCGTTTGATGCGATCATCGTTACGGCAGCCCCCGAACAAGTGCCGCAACCCCTGATCGACCAGCTTAAACCCGGCGCCCGCATGGTAGTCCCGGTCGGCCCGGCATTCGGCTACCAGACACTGCAGGTACTGGAAAAACAGCAAAACGGCGATATCAGGGAGACCGATATCCTGCCGGTCGGTTTCGTTCCGTTTACCGGGGAGGGGGAGCGAACGATGGAAATTCAGGGGTCAGAGTAAAAATTCTGACGAATTTCTTACTCTGACCCCGGACTCCGGGACGTATTCCCAACGCTCACGGACAGGTCCAGTGCTCGCAGACAGGTTTGGATAAGGTTTTCAGGAATGTCATCCGCAGGGACAGCGGATGATAAAGCGTACAGGGACGTATTCACAGCGTGTCCAGAAAACCTTATCCAAACCTGTCCTCTGCACGAAACCATCCAAACCTGTCCCCGGCACGAAACCATCCAAACCTGTTCTCTGCACGGACCTATCCATTCTCGTCCTGCAACTTGTCCATCAAACTGACATAGTCCGTCTTCCCGGTACCCAGCACCGGTATCTCGCGCATATGCACCACTTCCCGCGGGATGTACAGTTCCCCATAGCCCAGTTCCCGCGCCTTTTCCTGGAACGCCTTCCGGTCCGCCCCCTCTTGTTCCGACAGCAGAATGATTTTTTCCCCCTTGCGCTCATCGGGCAGGGATATGGCGGCATGGTTGCAATCCGGCCAGACGGCCACGGCCAGTTCTTCCACCGCGGTGAGTGAGATCATCTCGCCGCCGATCTTGGCAAAACGTTTGGCCCGGCCCAGCAGTTGGATATAGCCATCGGCATCGATAGCCGCAATGTCGCCGGTATCGTACCAGCCCTCCCCGCGTTCCGTGCGCGGCGCGTGGATACTGCCGTCGGAACCGTGCAGCAGGTAACCGGACATCACGTTGGGGCCGTTTACCACCAGTCTCCCGCCATGCTCTATGCCCGGAACCGGCGCCAGGTAAGCCTGCATCCCCGGCAACAGTTTTCCCACACTGCCGGCCTTGTTGTTGATCGGAGTATTCACCGAAACCACCGGGCTGCACTCCGTAGCGCCGTACCCTTCCAGGATGCGGATCCCGAACTTCTCCATCCACAGTTTCCGGGTATCGTCCTGCAGCTTTTCAGCCCCTGCGAGCACATACTTCAGGGACTTGAAATCATAGGGATGGGCATGACGGGCATAACCCTTCAGGAAGGTGTTGGTGGCGAACAAAATCGAGGCGTCCGTCTGGTACAGGAGTTCCGGGATGACCCGGTAATGCAGGGGTGTGGTGTACAGGAATATCCTGCAGCCGCCCAGCAGCGGCAGCACGCAACCGATGTTGAGTCCGAACGAGTGAAACAGCGGCAGGCAATTGAAAAAAACATCGCTGGGCTTGAACCCTATGCAACTGCGCGCCTGGGCGAAATTGGCCAGCAGGTTGCGATGCGATAACACCACACCCTTGGGAACGCCTTCCGAGCCGGAGGTAAACAGGATCGTGGCAGGGTCGCCGGGCTTTGCGGTCGGGCGGTAACAGGCGCGGGGAAAACGGCTGCGCACCAGCCCGAGCAGTTTGTCCGTGACGCCTATCCGGTCGCGCAGGTCCTCCAGGTAGACCAGGTTCACCCGTTGCTCCAGACCTTGCGCCAACTCTTGCAGGTCGGCATTCTCTATGAATTGCCTGGAAGTATAAACCGTCCTGATCGAAGCGGTTTCGCAGGCTTTCAGCAGCACCTGCAAGCCGGTGCTGTAGTTCAGCATGGCGGGAATTCTTTCCAGGTACAACATGGACAGGTATACCACGACGCCGCCCGCGACGTTCGGCATCAGCACGCCGACATGTTCCCCGGGTTGCGTATCCTTGCGCAATACGCCGCCGAGGATAAAAGCGCGCATCAGCAACTGCCTGTAGGTAAACGGCTCACGCTTGAAGTCTTCCAGTACGACCCGGTTGCCGCCGAACAGTCCCGCAGACTGCAATATCGCATCGAACACGGTCTTTTCATAGTCAAAACAGGCGTAGGACACCTTGTACATCAGGTCCTGCATACACGTGGCGGCGGCCTTGCGCCGTTCGTGCCCCTGGATCGACGGGTCGATCTCCAGTTTTTCCGGCGCCAGCACCTGCATCCGGATTCTGGGAAATCTTATCCGTTCTCCCAGGTAACCCATGGCAGTGTATTGCGCGCCCTCGATGGCGACGGGAAGCACGGTTGCGCCGGCGCGATCGGCGATTAATCCCGGTCCTTCATAGACCTTCATCAGACTGCCGGTGGTGGTGATGCGGCCTTCCGGGAAAATGACAGCCTTGCGGTCTTCCTGGAGGAAGCGCACCATGGATTTTACCGACAGCGGATTGGTCGGATCCATGGTGTACAGATCGGCGAAATAGAGAAACGGCTTGAAACGGGGACGGGTGGCGACCTGGGTGTTGATGGCAAACCTGAGATCATCGGGCAACCAGGCGAACAGCAGGATACCGTCAAGCAATGATGTGTGATTGGCGACAATCAACACCCGGTTGCCGGCCTGGTGATAATGTTCCATCCCCGTGACCTCAACCCGGTAAAGCAGCCGCAGCAGGCAACGCAGAAAAAATTTCAGAAAACGGGTCATGCTCCAATTCTACGAAGAATCAGGGAAAATGTGAACGGGTCGGGCCCCGTGGATTGTCAAATGCCTACTGAACGGGAACCGGATTGATAGACGGTTATTTTCTGCTTGGGATAGATGGTATCGTTTTTGCGCAGGTTGTTCCAGGCCAGCAACTCTTTTAATGTTACGCTGAATTTTCTGGCTATTTTCGACAGGTTATCGCCTTTTCTGACAATGTATCGGATGGGCTCTTCCGCCGGCTGAGACGCTGCGAACACCTTGAGTTTTTGTCCGGGCTTAATGCTCCTGGGCCGGGAAATACCGTTCCATGCTTGCAGTTGTCTCACGCTTACGCCGCGGTAACGCTGAGCGATGTGCGAGAGCGTGTCCCCCCGTTTGACAATGTAGTAGCATTGTTCACCGACATCCGTGGCCGTTAACCGTTGTGCCGGCTTCAGGCCGGCAAGCTTTTCCAGGAATGATTTTTCGCTGGTAACGGGCAGAAGCAGATGATGTGCATCCTGTGTTCTGGTCGCCCAATCTTCGTAGCCTGGATTCAGGTCGCGCAGTTCATCCCTGGTCATCGCGGCCAGTTCTGCGGCAACGGCAAGGTCAATCCGCCCGCCCGTGTCCACTTGGGCAAAATACTGTTTATCCGCTACCGGCTGCCATACGATGCCGTGCTGTTCCGGATTGGCGACCAGTTCCGCTACGGCCAGCAGGCTGGGTACATAGCCCCTGGTTTCCCGGTGCAGGCGCAGGGAGAAGAAGTCGGTGTCCTTGCCGGCCCTGCGGTTGCGGCGGATGGCCCGGGCCACGTTCCTCTCGCCGGTGTTGTAGGCGGCTACAGCCAGAAACCAGTCGCCGAATTCGGCGTTCAGATCTTCCAGGTAATCCAGGGCCGCTTTGGTGGCGGCTACGATGTCCCTCCTGCCGTCATACGAGCAGTTCTGTTTCAGGCCGTACCTCTCGCCGGTGCCCCGGATAAACTGCCAGATACCTACAGCGGCCTTGTGCGACCTGGCGCGGGGCTGGAATGCGCTCTCGACGATGGGCAGCAGGGCAATTTCCAGCGGCATGCCGCGTTTTTCCACTTCGCCGACAATATGGTGCAGGTAGAGACCGGCGCGTTCGGCTACCCGGTCAAGGTATTTCTGGTTTTTGGCGTACCACGCCAGCCTGCCCTTGACTTGCTGCCGTTCCAGGTGCCTGGGCAGGTTCAGGTTGGCGCCGATCCGTTTCCAGAGATCGTCACCCGGCGCAGCGTCATCCTGCGCAACAGGCTGGATCGGGTCTGTGGGCGTCTTTGCGAGCTCCTCTACAGTTTCGTCCGTAAGCTCCGGTTCAGGAGCGATGATTATAACGGGCCCCTGCGCGTCGGCTCCCGGCTGGGTTTCGGCAGTTTTCTGAAGGGGTTGCTGGCTGCACGCGCTTAGCAGGAAAGCGACGCTGGTAACTATTGCTGGCAGCCCTGAGCAGCGCATCGGTGAATGCTACGCACGGCCCTGCTCGATGTCAAGTATTTTTTTAATGATTTTTTTCAGGAAAAATAGTAAATCCTGAGGTAAGATTTTGCCTGTGAACCCGCTACTTCAGGCAATGGAAAACATATCTGCAACACTACCCGCTACCCCCGCCCGCGCCGGGTTTTGCGCGTGGCTCACAAGCGAAACCGGCAGTGTGCTCGCAGACTATGAAAAGGAAAAATTCGACAGGATTTTACCCGGCCTGTTCGGGTATCACATTGCCCAGATAGGTCAATATGATGGTGTAGCGCTTGATGCGGCCGGGCGTATCAGGAACAAGATCAGGTTACGCCTGGACGATGACGGATTACGTGACGGCAGTTGCGCGCTGTCGGCCAGCGCCGCATCCCTGCCGTTTGCCGCGCACAGCATTGACGTTGTGGTTATGCCCCATGTGCTTGAATACGTTGCCGACCCCGGCGCCGTTCTGAAGGAAATAGAACGCGTCCTGATAGAGGATGGCCGCCTGATCGTTACGGGATTCAGCCCGTGGAGCCTGTGGGCATTGTGGCGTCTGAACCCGGTATGCCGCAACCGGCCGCCCTGGGACGGCCGGTTTCACAGTATTGCCAGGCTCAGACACTGGCTGTCCATGCTTGATTTTGAGGTGCTTGAGGTTGACAGGTTTTTATTTCGCCCTCCATGCAGGCACAGGAGCCTGCTGCGCCGTTTGTTATTTCTGGAAAAATCGGGAGAATCCTGCTGGCCGTTTCCAGGCGCGGCTTACGTGATGGTCGCGCAGAAACGCCGGGCGCCCGTCAGTCCCATAAAAATGAGCTGGCGCAAGAGGATATTTCTGTCCGGCGCGTCCGCGGGGCCGGCAACCATGGCGGAAGCCGACACTCAAATTACGACAAACTGCTACGTATGAGCAAATTCATCGAAATATTTACCGACGGCGGCTGCCGCGGCAATCCCGGGCCGGGCGGGTGGGGCGCGTTGTTGCGCTACAACGATACCGAAAAGGAGCTGTCCGGCGCCGCGTCGCAGACCACCAATAACCGTATGGAGCTGACTGCCGCGATTAAAGCCCTGGAAGCGTTGAAAGAACCCTGCCGGGTACGTCTGACAACGGATTCCAACTATGTGAAGAACGGAATCCTGCAATGGATAGATGACTGGAAACGGCGCGGCTGGCGCACCGCGTCCAGGCGTCCCGTAAAGAACCGGGATCTCTGGCAGCGACTGGATGAACTTGCGGCCCGCCATGAGATTGAATGGCGCTGGGTAAAAGGTCACAGCGGTCATGCGGAAAATGAGCGCGCCGATGCGCTGGCGACCCGGGCAATGGACCGTCTGCTGGAAAATCCTCCGGCCTGAGGACAAACGTGCGCCAGATTATCCTGGATACCGAAACCACAGGGCTTGAGCCGGCAAGCGGGCACCGGATTATTGAAATAGGCTGTATCGAAATGAAGGACCGCCGCAAGACGGACCGGCTCCTGCATTATTATATTAATCCCGAGCGGGAGATAGAACAGGAAGCTGTTGAAATCCACGGTATTACCGGACAGCAACTGGAAGGAGAACCGGTTTTTGAGGATGTCGCCGACCCGCTGATTGATTTCATCCGGGACAGCGAGGTCATTATCCACAATGCGCCGTTCGACGTGGCGTTCATAAATGCCGAGCTGTCGCGCCTGGGGGACGACTGGGGGAGGCTGGAGGATTACTGCAGCGTTACCGACACGCTGGAAATGGCGAGGGAACTGCACCCCGGGCAGAGAAACAGCCTGGATGCGTTGTGCCAGCGCTACGGCATAGATAATTCCCATCGCAGCCTGCACGGCGCGCTGCTGGACGCCGAGATCCTGCTGGATGTTTTTCTGGCGATGACCGGCGGCCAGTCGAGCCTGTTGTTGGACCGGGATGAGGAACGGGACTCACGTTCCGGTCTGCAGCGCGCAAACCCGGTACAGCGCCACACCGCCCTGAAAATAGTGGAACCCAGCCGTGAAGAACTGGAGGCCCACCGGAGGATGCTGAAGCGTCTTAAGAGGTAATGAAAAAGGGTCCGTACAGCTGTTTCAAGACTCTCATCCGCAGGGACAGCGGATGCGAAGCTTACAGGGATGTATTCACAGCGTGTCTTGAAACAGCTGTACGGACCCTTCCTGCTATTCAGGATTTCCTGCGCCTGCGCCGGCCTGTTCCAGGACGGTTTTCAACTCTCCCGACTGGTGCATCTCCAGCACGATATCGCAGCCGCCGATCAGTTCGCCGTTGACGAACACCTGCGGGAACGTCGGCCAGTTGGAGACCCGGGGCAGGTCCCGGCGCACTTCCGGCGACGCCAGCACGTCAACGTAGACGAACTCGGTATCGCAGTCCTTCAACGCCTGTGCAGTGCGCATGGAGAAGCCGCACTGGGGGAAATCGGGCGACCCTTTCATGAACAGGATGACAGGGTTTTCCGAAATGATGGTCTTCAGTTGTTCGATTATTTCGCTCATTGCGCAGTCTCTGTAATGTTCGCGGTGCGTGCGGCGCGAGCCGCACGCTTATTTCCACCATTATACATCACCCCGGCGAAAATTCATTGTATACTTGTCCGGCATCAAGGCAGTAGTATAATTGAGCTTCATTACAATTTCAGGGAACCTCCCGGCAAGAGGTTCCGTTTGTGAAAACTTACGCTGGAGGGGTAACGATGAATCCGCTAAAAACCATAAAAGGCACATTGATTCTGGGTTTTGTCACCGCGCTGGTGGTAGCCGTCCTGATTAACATGGGTGAGAGCGACTCTGCCGTGGGCGGGCTTAACACCTGGTCGCTGGTAGTCTGGCTGCACGTCTTCTTCGGGGTGATATGGATCGGCCTGTTGTATTATTTCAATTTTGTGCAGACCCCCGCCATGGCTGCGGCGGCGGCGGATACTGACGGTCCGGGACCCGCCGCGATCGGCAAGTATGTCGCCCCCCTGGCGCTGCTGTGGTTCCGCTGGGCCGCGTTGCTGACCTGGTTGACCGGCGCCGCAGCGCTGGAGATTATGCCCGGCATCAGTCTTGTGGAGGCATTTACACTGAGCGCTCCTTCCAACCCGGGGGCCCCCATCATCGGCACGGGCGCCTGGCTCGGCACCATCATGCTGTTCAACGTCTGGGTGTTGATCTGGCCGAACCAGAAGAAAATCCTGGGAATTGTCGAGGCGTCGGACGAAGAAAAAGCGAAGGCCAGGGTGGTTGCCGCCATGGCTTCACGCACCAATACCTTCCTGTCCATCCCCATGCTGATGTGTATGGTCGGATACGGCCATAATCTGCCGTTCTGATTCAAGGGGCAGGGAATGGGTAACAGGGAGCGTCGAGACTGGTGAGGCGGGGTGATCTTCCATGATCACTCCGCTTTTTTGAAGTGCAGATATCTACGTTATACTGTTCCCTGATACCTGTTCCCCGATACCTGCTCCCTGATACCTGCAATGCCGGAAGCGATAATGGCAACTTACAAGCGTCTTGACGTGGCTTTTGAGGCCGGTGAGGGCGCCTGGCTGATTGACAGCCGGGGGGAAAGGTACCTCGATGCCCTGAGCGGGATTGCCGTCTGCGGCCTGGGTCATGCCCATCCCGGTATCGCTGAAGTGCTGGCGCGCCAGGCGCGCCGGCTGATCCATACGTCCAACCTGTACCGTATTCCCCTGCAGGAGCAACTGGCCGGCCGGCTGGCCGGCATTTCCGGAATGGATCGTGTATTTTTCTGCAATTCCGGCGCTGAAGCCAACGAAGCCGCCATCAAGATATGCCGGAAATTCGCTCGCCACAAGCAGGTCGAAGAACCGGTTATTATTGTCATGGAGGGCAGTTTTCACGGCAGGACCATGGCGACCCTGAGCGCTACCGGCAAGCCCGAGGTACGCGCCGGTTTTGACCCGCTGCTGCCCGGTTTCCGGTATATGCCCTATAACGATATACCGGCCCTGGAGAAGCTTGAAGACGCGGGAGAACGGGTTGTCGCGGTAATGCTTGAAGCCGTACAGGGAGAAGGCGGGGTCATCGTCCCTGATCCGGGTTACCTGAAAGCGCTGCGGGATCTGTGCGACCGGAACGGCTGGTTGCTGGTCCTTGATGAAGTACAGACCGGGATGTGCCGCACCGGCGCCTGGTTCGCCTACCAGCATGAAGACATCCTTCCCGACGCCGTCACCGTGGCTAAATCCCTGGGCAACGGCCTGCCCATCGGCGCCTGCCTGGCTGCCGGTCCTGCGGCGGAAATGCTGCAACCGGGGAGTCACGGTTCGACATTCGGCGGCAATCCGCTGGTCTCGGCTGCCGCGCTGGCCGTCATTGATATCCTGAGTGGGCAGGGCCTGGCCGAACGGGCAGCCGCAAGCGGCAGGGTCATGCTGGAAAGCTTCCGCGCGCAACTGGCGGACCTTGACCAGGTCGTTGAGATACGCGGCAAGGGGTTGATGATCGGTATAGAACTGTCCGGGGATTGCGGCGTCCTGGTCGAACGGGCGCTGGAACGCCGCCTGCTTATCAATGTCACCGGGGGCCGGGTAGTGCGCCTGCTGCCTCCCCTGATCATCACGGAGGATGAATTGCGTCATATAATCGATACCGTCTGCTTCCTGGTGAAGGACTTTACGGGTTAACATGACGCGCCATTTCCTGACACTCGCGGACCTCAGCGCGACAGAGATTGAGGCACTGATACACCGCGCTATCCGGCTGAAGGAGGCGTTCAGGCGCCGTGAGCTGCAGCAGACCTGCGCCGGCAGGGTGCTGGCGATGATATTTGAAAAATCTTCCACCCGGACCCGGGTTTCCTTTGAAACCGCAATGGCGCACCTTGGAGGGCATGCCGTTTTCCTGTCGCCGCAGGACAGCCAGTTGGGCCGGGGGGAGCCTATTGAGGACACTGCCAGGGTATTATCGAAGATGGTTGACGGCGTTATGATCCGGACTTTCGAACATGCCCGGCTGACACGCTTTGCGGAGTATTCCTCGGTCCCCGTCATAAACGGCCTGTCGGACAGTTATCATCCCTGCCAGCTACTGGCGGACCTGCAGACTTTTTATGAGTTGAAAGGCGCAATCAAGGGAAAAAAGGTGGCCTGGTTCGGTGACGGAAACAACATGTGCAATTCCTGGATCAACGCGGCAAGTATTATGGATTTCCACCTGCATGTGGCTGGACCGGCGGAATACCGGCCGGCCCCGGAAATCGTCAGGCGGGGCGGGACGAACATAACCCTTATCCGCGACCCCCGGCAGGCGGCTGCGCAGGCTGACCTGATCGTTACCGATACCTGGACCAGTATGGGACAGGAAGCCGGAAAGGAAAACAGGCAGGCGCTGTTCAAACCGTTCCAGGTGAATGAGGAAATCATGGAGCTGGCAGCGGCGGATGCCGTATTCATGCATTGTCTGCCGGCCTATCGCGACGCCGAGGTGAGCGCAGGAGTCATTGACGGTCCCCGCAGCGTGGTCTGGGAAGAGGCAGGGAACCGGCTGCACGCCCAGAAAGCCCTGTTGGAATTTTTGCTGGAACAGGGTAACTGACCCGGTGCATTTTCTTCTGAGTAATGATGACGGCTACCAGGCTGTCGGCCTGGAGGTGCTGATGCGGACAATGCAGTCGTTCGGCGATATTACCGTGGTAGCGCCGGACCGGAATCGGAGCGGCGCGAGCAACTCACTGACACTGGATGCGCCGCTGTATACACGCCAGGTCTCCGACAGGTTTTTCTATGTTAACGGTACCCCTACCGATTGTGTGCACCTGGCTATAACAGGCCTGCTGGAAGACATGCCGGACATGGTAGTCAGCGGTGTCAACCATGGATCCAACCTGGGTGACGACGTGATATATTCGGGAACCGTAGCGGCGGCCATGGAGGGGCGTTTTCTGGGACGGCCGGCCATCGCCCTGTCGCTGGCCGGTGAAAATCCGACACACTACGAGACCGCAGGAAAAGTTGTCGGTACACTGATCGGCAGGTTGCTTACAGACCCCATCGATAATGATATGTTACTGAATATCAACATACCGGACGTGCCGTTTGAGCAACTTGAAGGTTTTGAAGTGACGCGGCTGGGCCAGCGGCACAAGTCCGAACCGGCTATCAGAATGAAAGATCCGAAAAACCGCATCGTTTACTGGGTCGGACCCGTGGGCGCCGGTGAAGATGCCGGCCCCGGCACGGATTTTCACGCTGTTTCCGTAAACAGGATTTCCGTTACACCGTTACAGGTGGACCTGACCCGCTATGCAGCCCTGACCCGGGTCGGTGACTGGCTGGCTGACCTGGAACTGAAAGAGATGTGAGCTTAATCAGAGGTTCCTTAACACTACATATGCAGGCTGATCATTTTCAAGGTATCGGAATGACTTCCCAGCGTTCCCGGGACAGGCTGGTAGAACAGTTGTCTGACATGGGAATTAAGTCTGAAATTGTTCTGGAGGCTCTTCGGAGCACTCCCAGGCATATTTTTGTGGACGAGGCGCTGGCCAGCCGCGCCTATGACAACACCGCACTGCCTATCGGCCACAACCAGACAATTTCACAACCCTATATCGTCGCGCGCATGACCGAAGCGTTACTGGAAGCCGGGGACCTGGATAGTGTCCTGGAAATCGGCACCGGCTGCGGTTACCAGACCGCCATACTTGCCCAGCTTGCGCGCCGGGTTTACAGCATTGAACGCATAGAGGCATTGCTGGCCGGCGCCAGGGAACGCTTTCATACCCTGAGCTACCGTAATATCAGGGCGAAATACGGCGATGGCAACAGGGGCTGGCCGGAGCACGCGCCGTTCCGGGGAATCCTGGTATCGGCTGCACCCGAAAAGATCCCTGAGGCGCTCATGGAACAACTGGCTGTTGGCGGCCGTATTATTATTCCAATCGGCCACAGGGGGGGACAGAAGCTGCTGTCGGTAGTCCGCACCAGGACCGGCTTTGTGGAAAAGAACCTGGACCCGGTCAGTTTTGTCCCCATGCGCAAGGGTACGAGGTAAGTTCAAGGGTCCTGGTCATGAAAAAACTCAGTAGTGTATGCCTGTTATTGATCCTGTTGGGTGCGATCCCTGCCTGTTCAACGGTCAAGGCTCCCGTCAGCGCGCGCCAGGGGCCGGACAAGCAGGAGGTATTCGTATCTTCGTCCGATGCCGCGCGGCAACGGGACAAGAGCGCCCGGCATACCGTCAGCAAGGGCGATACCCTGTATTCCATTGCCTGGCGCTACGGGCATGATTACAAGAGCCTGGCTGCCTGGAACCGGATCAAACCCCCGTTCACGATTTATCCGGGTCAGGTCATCGAGTTGATACCGGCGCGGAAATCCCGCGCGTTACAACCACCTCCAGTGGCGAATAAACGGTCCCGGAAGCCTGACCGGGCTGTTGCAGTAACGCGGGAAACAACCTCGCCGAAGAAGACTGCGGCCAGTCCTGCCCCGCCGGCTGCGGATATCCGCTGGCAATGGCCGGCCCGCGGCAAGTTGTTGAAGCCGTCTACACTGACTGCAAAAAAAGGCATAAGTATCGGTGGGCGAGGAGGCCAGAAAATCGTCGCTGCGGCTACCGGCAGAGTAGTCTACAGCGGCAGTGGTTTACGCGGTTATGGTAATCTTATTATCATCAAGCATAATGATACTTATTTAAGCGCCTATGCCCATAATCGCGATCTGGTTGTAAAGGAGGGGGAAACGGTAAAGGCCGGACAACAGATATCGACGATGGGTGTTGACGGCAAGGGCGCGCCGGTATTGCACTTTGAAATCCGTAAAAACGGACAACCGATAGATCCGCTTGGGCAACTTCCGCGCACGTGAAGGTCTGGTACCAGCCAATAACGGAAGAAAAAACAGAAGACATTCATGCCTGAAGATGATGATATCAAGACCTTGAACCTGGAAGACTCCGGTTCGGAGAGCGCGAGTCCCGGTGCCGCCAGGAAATCGGGCAGGGCGCACTCGCACGGGGGCTTCAGTGAAACCGATCTTGACGCCACCCGGTTGTATCTGAGTGAGATTGGGTTTACCCCGCTGTTGACCGCAAAGGAGGAGACCGACTTCGCCCGGCGCGCGCGGCGCGGTGACGACGATGCGCGTAAACGCATGATTGAGAGTAACCTGCGCCTGGTGGTGAAGATAGCGCGGCGTTATATGAACCAGGGACTGGCATTGCTGGACCTGATCGAAGAAGGCAACCTCGGTTTGATACGGGCAGTGGAAAAGTTTGACCCGGACAAGGGTTTCCGTTTTTCGACCTACGCCACGTGGTGGATCAGGCAAACCATCGAGCGGGCTTTGATGAACCAGGCCAGGACGGTCAGGTTGCCGATACACGTCATCAAGGAGATTAATGTTTACATGCGGGCGGCCAGGAAACTGGCCCAGACCCTTGATCGGGAACCCAGCAGTGAGGACGTGGCGGAGATGCTGGACCGGCCGCTGGAAAGCGTGAAACGCATGTTCGGATTAAACGAACGGGCCACCTCGGTGGATGCCCCGGTCGGCAGGGAAGCGGAGCGGCCATTGCTGGATACGATACCGGATGAGCACAACATTGATCCGTCAGTATTGCTCCAGAATGATGACGTGAGGGAGCACATCGATTCATGGCTGCAACAACTGACGGAAAAACAGCGCGCCGTGGTGGAATTGCGCTTCGGCCTGCATGACAGGGAAGCAGCTACGCTGGAAGATGTAGGCGCACAACTGGGAGTGACGCGGGAGCGGGTCAGGCAGATACAGATCGAGGCGCTGAAACGCCTGCGGCGAATCCTGAAACGGGAAGGTTTCTCCCTGGATGCGCTGCAGTAATCCAGGGGCCGGGGGCTAGTCCCCCCGGGTAGTGATTTGAAACAATGCGGCAACGATCCGGCGGCCTTCCCCGGACAGGAAATTGAAGGCCCGGCAGGCGCCGCCGGTATCCATGATTTCGAACCCGATTTCCAGGGTGTAAAGGATCTGGCAGATTTCATCAGGCGGGTAAGTGAGCGTCCTGCCGCTGCCGAATATCACGATCTCCGGATTGTGTTCAAGCATGGCTGTCAGGTGCTTTTCCTCCAGCGCCTGCACCTGATCCGGCAACCGGCCTTCCATGACGTCCTCCGGCGTGATTATAATGCCTGTTGCGTATGCCGTACCGCCGACGGTTATCGAGCCGGCGCCGTAGGCGTCTATTTTATGTTCGCCTTGATTGATATCTGTTTCAATTTTCATGACAGTGGAGCTGCAAAAACAGGAGAACCATGAGAATCCTATTATTAGGAGCGCCGGGCGCCGGTAAGGGCACGCAGGCCGCTTTCATTAAAGACAAGTTTAACATACCCCAGATTTCGACCGGCGACATGTTGCGCGCTGCGGTCAGGGCCGGCACTGCGCTGGGGCTTGAGGCAAAAAAGGTAATGGAAGCCGGAGAACTGGTACCGGATGACCTGATCATGGACCTGGTCAAGGACAGGATTCGCCAGGATGATTGCCGGCAGGGTTACCTGTTCGACGGTTTCCCGAGGACGCTTGGCCAGGCCGAGGCAATGCAGCGGGAAGGCATACTGATCGACTGTGTGGTTGAGATCGTGGTAGCGGATGACGAGATTATCAAACGCCTGGACGGCCGGCGCATTCATCCCGGGTCGGGACGGGTTTATCATGTCCTGTTCAATCCGCCGCAACAGCCCGGTGTTGATGACGTCAGTGGAGAGGCGCTTGTACAACGGGAAGATGACAGGGAGGCAACGGTCAGGAAACGCCTGCAGGTCTATCATGAGCAGACCGCGCCGCTAATCAGGTTTTACAGCGATCTCAGCGGTCGGAATGCGCCGGCATACCTGCGTGTGGACGGCGCCGGCGATGTCCGGGAAATAACGAAAAACCTGGTTCACGGATTGGAAAATCTGATGGGCTAGTACTCTTTCCCGACCCGCTGAACATGGCAATATCAGGTTGAAAGAGTACTAATAATGCCCGGAAAGAGATCACGAAGAAGTTCCAAGTCGCGCGCCGGGAATAAGTTCCGGTACGTGCATATTTTAATTATCCTGGTTTGCATACTCGCGGCTTATGTGTTGTGGCTGGATTATCGCGTGCAAGTGGAATTCGCGGGGAAACGGTGGTCCCTTCCTGCCCGCGTCTACGCCAGCCCTGCAGAGATATATGCAGGCCAGGCGCAGACAGCCGATAACATTGAAAAACTGCTGCTCAGGTCAGGCTACAGAAAAGCGTCTTCCTCCGGACAGCCGGGTTACTACAGCCGTACGGCATCAGGTATCGACTTTATGCAGCGTGAATTTCACTACTGGGACGGCCGGCAGGACGCTCGCCTGGTACGTGTGCGTTTCCGGGACGGGAAGGTGCGGGAGATCCGGGATTTATCGGGACAGGGCGCCTTGCCGCTGGCGCGCATCGAACCGGAATTAATCGGCAGGATCTACCCGGATAATTTCGAGGATCGTATCCTGGTTTCCTACGATGACGTTCCTCCCGCGTTGATCCGGGCTTTGCTGGCGGTTGAAGATCGAAATTATTTCAGCCATATCGGAATTGACCCGAGGGGCGTGTTACGGGCCCTGTACCACAATATCCTCAAAAGGAAACTCGAACAGGGAGGCAGCACCATTACCCAGCAACTGGTGAAGAATTTCTTTTTAAGCCCCGAGCGGACCCTGACCCGGAAGATCAACGAGGTCGTCATGGCCTGCCTGCTGGAACGGCGTTACGGCAAGGAGGAAATCCTGGAAGCCTATGTCAACGAGGTATACCTGGGACAACAGGGACGGCGCAGCGTACATGGCTTCGGCACGGCAGCGGAGTTCTATTTCGCCAGGCCGTTGAACGAATTGCGGCTGGACCAGATCGCGCTGCTCGCGGGCATGGTCAAAGGCGCTTCCCGGTACAACCCGAGGCGCCATGCCGAGCGCGCCAGGCAGCGCCGCGACCTGGTGCTGGACCTGATGTTGCGGCAGGGTTACCTGGATGAACCGGCCTGGCGGCAGGCGCGGCGGCAGCCATTGGACCTGAGCGCGCGGCCGCGCTGGGTTTCCGGCAAGCACCCCGCATTTCTGCAGCTTGTCAGGAAGCAACTGTTGCGGGATTATGCCATCGGAGACCTGCGCAACAAGGGACTGCGCATTTTTACCACGCTTGATGCCGAACGGCAGGAGAGTACGGAACTGGTTCTGCAACGGCAGTTACGGCGGCTGGAACGGGCGGGTTCCCTGGGCCCGGGGACATTGCAGGCAGCAAGCATTTTTGTACAGACCAGCACCGGCGCGGTATTGTCCCTGGCGGGTGACAGGAACGCGGAATACACCGGTTTTAACCGCGCCCTGAATGCCAGGCGGCCGATAGGGTCACTGGTGAAACCGTTCGTGTATTACACGGCCCTGACGGACCCCCGGCGTTATTCACTCGTTTCCGGAGTCAGCGACACCGACATCTCCGTCAGGCTTGCAGACGGCACGTTCTGGCGTCCGGATAATTACGACGGCAGGAATCACGGCCAGGTAAGTCTGCTGGAAGCCCTGGCAAGATCATACAACAAGGCAACGGTAAGACTGGGCCGGGAGATCGGTCTGGAACAGGTGATCGACACGCTGTATAAAGCAGGTGCAGGCGACCATATTGAGCCGTTTCCGTCGTTGTTGCTGGGGTCCCTGGAACTGACGCCGTTTCAGGTCAGCCAGCTTTACCAGACCCTGGCTAACGGCGGTTTCCTGGTTCCCCTGAACAGCATCAGGGAGGTTCTGGACAACACCGGCAACGCGGTAAAGCGCTATGGCCTGGATATGCGTCAGGCGCTGCAGGGTGAAGCTGCTTTCCTTACCGGTTTCATGATGGTGCAGGCGGTCAACCGCGGCACCGGCCGCGGCCTGCGCCGAATTATCCCGGAACATTTGCCGCTGGCCGGCAAAACAGGTACTACCAATAACCTGCGGGACAGCTGGTTTGCCGGTTTCGGCGACGATATAACAGGCGTGGTATGGCTGGGCCGCGATGACAACCTGCCCACCCGGTTGACCGGCGCGACCGGCGCGCTGCAGGTCTGGGGCAACATGGTAAAGCGGCAGGACTTCCGCAGCATCGATTTGTTGCCGCCACCCGGCGTCGGCTCCCTGGATACTGTGGGTTTGCCCTTTGCCGGCGCCTGTGCCAGGTTTTCGGACATACCGTATGTCCTCGGTTTCAGGCCCCGAAACACTGCCGGCGGGAGTTGCAGATGAAGAAAAAATATTTATTCAGTTTGCTGATCGCCGCCTTGCTGGTTTGCGGGGGGTGCGCAAACGTGCGCCAGGCGCCGGTGGAGGAGAGGCAGGTACCGGATACCGCTGCCGGGTTACCCCCTGAGCCTGCCGCCCAGGTAGCACCCGGAAAGCCGGCGCGGGATGAAGGAGACGAGCAATGGGAAGAATTGCCCGGTCCGGGCAGGGCCGCCGAAACCGGAATACCGGCACAGCCGGGACAGGTCAGTGAAAATCCTGCTGTATTGGCGTTACTCGATGATACGGACCTCAGCGTCAGCCGGGGCAACCCGGAAGCCGCCGCCGGTTCCCTGGAACGGGCGCTGCGCCTGGAGCCGAAAAACCCGTGGTTGTGGCATCGCCTGGCGGTCCTGAAACTGGGGCAGGGGAACCGGCGCCTGGCCATTGCCCTTGCGCAAAAGTCGAATTCCCTCGCAGCCGGGCACCCGGAGTTGCGCAGGGCCAATGCTGATTTGATCGAACGGGCAGGAATGCCTGAACATCAATAGAATGACTTGAAAAAAAATGTCCGTATGTTGTATAATACCTAATTCCGTTGCGGGGTGGAGCAGTCTGGCAGCTCGTCGGGCTCATAACCCGAAGGTCGCAGGTTCAAATCCTGCCCCCGCTACCAGATTTTCAGGAGAATGTTTATGAAGTGGGCTATATGCCCACTTTTTGTTTTCCGTGGTCGTGGATGTGTACAGACAGAGCGTGAACCTTGATGCCTTGTTGAGACCCATAGTGACGGACATGGGCTACGTGTGCTGGGGGATCGAACTGTTGCGCCAGGGCCGCAATTCGCTGCTGCGCATCTATATCGACAGCGGCGCCGGGGTAACCCTTGAAGACTGTGAAAGGGTCAGTCACCGGGTATCCGGCGTGCTGGATGTGGAAGACCCGATTGCCGGTGAGTACCTGCTGGAAGTTTCATCACCGGGCCTGGACCGGCTGTTGTTCAACCGGGAACAGTATGAACAGTTTATCGGAAAGACGGTGAAAGTCAGGTTGTCCGGTGCCGTCGATAATCGCAAACGTATTACCGGACGTATTGAAGCAGTTATCGGAGAGACCCTGGTCCTGAACGAGTCGGGCAGGGAATTTCAAATACCTCTGGGAGAGATAGAAAAGGCAAGATTGTGTCCGGACGATATTATCCGGACCGACAGGTGAAAATCCGGAATAAGTTACATTTATTTTTAGCGCAGGATGGCGGAAAAAGACAAGTTATGGTGAATAAAGAAATTCTTATGGTAGTGGACGTGGTGTCCAATGAAAAAGGCGTTGCCCAGGAGATCATATTCGAAGCCATTGAAGCGGCGCTGGCCAGTGCGACTAAAAAGCGCCAGCGTGAAGATATCGAAGTGCGCGTTGCCATCGACCACGAAACGGGGGACTATGAAACCTTCCGCCAATGGGAGGTGGTCGAGGACAGTCCCGAGCCACTGGAGTTTCCGTCGCGCCAGGTCTACCTGACCGACGCCAGGAAGCAGGTGCAGGATATAGAGGTCGAAGGCTTCATCGAGGAGCCGATGAAGTCGGTCGAGTTCGGCAGGATAGCCGCACAGAGCGCAAAGCAGGTGATTATGCAGAAAGTGCGCGAAGCCGAGCGCAAACAGGTTTTTGATGCATATATCGACCGGGTCGGCGAGATGGTCATCGGCTTTGTGAAGAAGGCCGAAAGAGGCAATGTCATCATGGACCTGGGCGGTAATGCGGAAGGCATTATCCCCAGGGACGAGATGATCCCCAGGGAAGCGGTGAGGCCGCGGGACCAGATCCGGGCTTACCTGCGCGAGGTGAAGCCTGAAAACAGGGGGCCGCAGTTGATCCTGAGCCGGACGGCTCCGGAGTTGCTGATCGAGTTATTCAAAATCGAAGTGCCTGAAATCAATGAAGGTCTCATTGAAATCATCAATGGCGCGCGGGATCCCGGTTCAAGGGCCAAAATAGCGGTAAAAGCCAACGATCCCAGGATCGATCCGATCGGCGCCTGTGTCGGGATGAGAGGTTCGCGGGTACAGGCGGTTTCCAATGCGCTGGGCGGTGAACGGGTCGATATTATCCCCTGGGACGAAAATCCTGCGCAATTTGTGATTAACGCCATGGCCCCGGCCGAAGTGGTGTCGATACTGGTCGATGAGGACAGTCACAGTATGGATGTCGCGGTGTCGGAAGAAAACCTGTCGCAGGCAATCGGCCGGGGCGGCCAGAACGTCAAGCTTGCCAGTGAATTGACGCAGTGGGAACTGAATGTCATGTCCGTGGAACAGGCGGACCAGAAGACTGAAGCCGAGGCCCAGACGCTGCAGCAGATGTTCATGGAAGAACTGGACGTGGATGAGGAAATTGCCGTCATCCTGGTGCAGGAGGGATTTTCCAGTGTTGAGGAAATAGCTTACGTTCCCGAGAATGAGATGCAGGACATAGAAGAGTTTGATGACGGCCTGGTAAAGGAACTGCGAGACCGCGCCCGGGATATCATGCTGACCCGCGCCATCGTGAACGAAGAAAAACTGGTGGATGTCAAACCCGCCGCGGACCTGCTGGAAATGGAAGGCATGGATGAAGCACTGGCCTATGAACTGGCAGTGCGCGGCGTGGTTACCATGGAAGACCTGGCAGAAAGTTCCGTGGATGAACTGATTGAAATTGAGGGTCTCGACAAAAGCCGGGCGGGCAGTTTGATCATGACTGCGCGCATCCCCTGGTTCGCCGCAGAGGAAGCCAACGGTTAGAGGACACCCTATGCCTGAAGTCACTGTAAAACAGTATGCTGAGGTTATCCAGATACCGGTAGAGCGGTTGCTTGAGCAACTGCAGGAAGCCGGTTTGTCCGCCAAGTCGGAGGATGACAGGATTTCCGATAATGAAAAGACGGAACTGCTCGGTTACCTGCGCCGAAAACATGGTAAGGACAATCAGTCCGGCCCGGAAAGGATCACCTTGAGAAGGAAAACCATCAGTGAGATCAAGATGCCTGCGACCGGTCTCGGCAGCCGCAGCAAGGTGCGCTCGAAAACCGTCAGTGTTGAAGTCAGGAAGCGCCGCACCTATATCAAGCGCGGTGTCATCGAGGAGGAGGCCCTGAAACGGGCGCAGGAGGCGGAGGAACGGCAGGCAAGGATTGAGGCGGAGGAACGGGCCCGCCTGGAGGCGGAGCGGGAAGCGGTTGCGCAACAGGAGGAAACGGCGCCGGCAGTTGAAACCCCGCAACCTGCAGTACCCGGGGACGACATGGCCGCGCAGGCGGCGGAAACCGCCATGGTGGCCGAGCCGGAAGTTACAGAAGACACTGCCGCTCAGGCCATGCCCGATGAAGAGGCGGCACAACCCGCTGAGCCAACAACCGAACAACCTGCCGTCCCGGCGCCGGAGTTGCCAGCGGAAGTACCGGCCCCACCGGCGGAAAAAGAAAAACCTGCCCGGATTCAGCGTGAAGAATTGCATGTCGCGTCCGACAAATCAGGCCGGAGAAAGAAGAAGCAAAGGCCCAGGCAGGTAGTCAAGAGGCCTTCGCAGCACGGATTTGAAAAACCTACCGCGCCTATCGTCCGTGAAGTGGAAATTCCGGAAAGCATCACAGTATCCGAGTTGGCGCAGCGCATGTCGGTAAAGAGCACCGAGGTGATCAAGGCGCTGATGACCCTGGGCAGCATGGTCACCATTAACCAGATTATCGACCAGGAAACGGCTGCCATCGTGGCTGAGGAAATGGGACACAAGGCAAAAATGCTGAAGGAAAATGCGCTGGAAGAGGAAATCATGCAATCCGGCCGCAGCCAGGGAGAAGAGGTGACGCGTGCGCCGGTGGTAACGATCATGGGCCATGTTGACCACGGCAAGACTTCATTGCTTGACTATATCAGGCGCAGCAAGGTTGCCGCGGGCGAAGCGGGAGGGGTTACACAGCATATCGGCGCATACAGCGTCAATACCGGCAACGGTTCCATCACTTTCCTGGATACCCCCGGCCATGAGGCGTTTACGGCAATGCGCGCGCGCGGCGCCGGGGTAACGGATATCGTCATCCTGGTCGTGGCCGCGGATGACGGTGTCATGCCGCAAACCGAAGAAGCAATACAGCACGCCAAGGCCGGTTCGGTGCCCCTCATCGTTGCCGTAAACAAAATTGACAAGGCCGATGCGGACCCTGATCGCGTCAGGCAGGAACTCTCCAAGTTCGAAGTGATTTCGGAGGAATGGGGCGGAGACACCATATTTGTCAACCTGTCCGCCAAAACCGGAGAGGGCGTCGACACCCTGCTCGACAGTATCTCGTTGCAGGCTGAAATCCTGGAACTCAGTGCGGCGCCGGACGGGGCTGCTTCCGGTACTGTCATCGAGGCAAGACTGGATAAGGGCAGGGGGCCGGTCGCTACCGTCCTGGTGCAGAATGGAGAACTGCGGCGCGGCGATATGATTCTTACCGGTCATGAGTTCGGCCGGGTGCGGGCAATGCACGATGAAAACGGCGCTGAAGTGCGGGCAGCCGGCCCGTCCATCCCTGTTGAAGTCCTGGGTCTTTCGGGCACGCCCAAGGCTGGTGACGATATGATAGTCGTGCCGGACGAACGCAAGGCGCGGGAGATCGCGCTGTTCCGCCAGGGCAAGTACAGGGAAGTCAAACTTGCAAAACAGCAGGCGTCCAAGGCAAAGAACGTAATCAACCGGATAAGTGACGGGGATGGCGTTTCCATCAACATCCTCATCAAGACGGACGTACAGGGTTCGGCGGAAGCCCTGTCTGAGGCGTTGCTGAAGCTTACCGCCGATGAAGTCGCGATCAATATCATCAGCGCCGGCGTCGGCGGCATCACGGAATCGGACATCAACCTGGCGCTTGCATCCAACGGAATGGTCATCGGGTTTAATGTCCGGGTTGACGGGGCGGCCAGGAAACTGGTTGATGAAGAAGGAGTGGACCTGCGTTATTACAGCGTGATCTATGATGTCATCGATGATGTGAAAGCGGCGATTAACGGTCTGTTGTCACCCGAGGTCAGGGAACAGATCATCGGCGTTGCGGAGGTCAAGGAGGTATTCCGCTCGCCTGCTTTCGGAGAGATTGCGGGATGCATCGTATCCAGCGGACTGATGCGCAAATCCAATCCGATACGCGTGTTGCGGGACAATGTTGTCATCTATGAGGGTGAACTGGAATCCCTGCGGCGCTTCAAGGATGATGTAAATGAAGTCAAGTCCGGCGTCGAATGCGGTATTGGCGTTAAGAATTACAACGATGTCAAGGCGGGAGACCAGATCGAAGTATTCGAACGGATTGAAGTCGAGCGAAACATTCAATAACAGGCAAATGGCGCGTGAATATGGTCGAAATCAGCGCGTTGCAGACCTGCTGCAACGCGAGGTTGCCCTGTTGCTGCAAAAAGAGCCGTCATTCAGGGAGGCGGGGCTGATCACGGTATCGTTTGTTGACGTGAGTCCCGACCTCAGAAATGCGAGTATTTATTTTACCTGTCTTAAACCCACCTGCAGCGAGGAGGCCCTGGCGGATTTGTTGAATGAACGGGCCGGACACTTCCGCCGGCTGCTGGGGCAGGCTCTGCCGTTGCGGGCCGTGCCGCAACTGCTGTTCCGCTTCGACCATTCACTGAACCGGGCGAACCGCCTGACTGAACTCATCGAACGCGCCAATCAAAAACCTGTGGAATAACTCAGCCACAGAATGCACATGGCCCGAAGAAGCAAGATAAAAGGCCGCAACGTCAAAGGGGTACTGCTGCTGGATAAACCGCCGGGGTTGACTTCCAATGACGCCTTGCAAAAAGTGAAGTTGTTGTACCGGGCCAGGAAAGCAGGGCATACCGGCAGCCTGGACAAGGCTGCATCCGGCCTGTTGCCGCTGTGCTTTGGCGAAGCAACGAAATTTTCCGGGTTTCTGCTCAACGCCGATAAACACTACCGCACGATTTTCCAACTGGGCATCCAGACCAGCACCGGCGACGCTGAGGGTGACGTCGTGTTTCGGGGTGAAACCGGGAAATTAACGCGTAAACGTGTTGAGACGGTGTTGGCCGGGTTCGTCGGTACTGTCATGCAGGTCCCGCCCATGTTTTCCGCGCTGAAACACAAGGGTCAGCGGCTGTACAAACTGGCCCGGCAGGGGCTGGAAGTGGACCGGGAACCCCGCGAGGTCACCGTGCACAACATGGACCTGCTGAATTACCGGGATGACGAACTGGAACTGGATATACGCTGTTCCAAGGGGACTTATATCCGCACCCTGGCGGAAGACATCGGTAAGGAACTGGGCTGCGGCGCCCACGTGAAAGCGCTGCGGCGCACCGGCGTAGGACCTTACTCCGACGAAAATATGCTGACCTTGCCGGAACTGGAAAGCATCGCCGAAACCGGGATGCAGGGACTGGACGAGCTTCTGCTGGGCATTGATTCCGTCGTGCAGGATATGCCCTGCGTCAACCTGGTCGATAGCGTCGCCTACTACCTGTGCCAGGGCCAGCCCGTCACGGTGCCCAGGGCGCCGACCCGGGGAATGTTGCGTATTTACGCCGGGGATGACCGATTCCTGGGGGTGGGCGAAGTGCTTGCCGACGGCCGCGTAGCGCCAAAACGGCTGCTGGCCTGATGAGGTCCTGATATTTTGCTTGTCAGGTGATGCAAGCATGGTTACAATACCCGCGCTTTAGGAAGATCGGACAGGAGAAAAATATATCAATGCCATTAAGTCAGCAGCACAAGGCTGATATCTTGAAGAAATATCAACGTTCATCCGGAGACACGGGTTCTCCCGAGGTCCAGGTGGCGCTGTTGACCGCGCGCATTACTGATTTGTCGCAGCACTTTAAATTGCATTCCAAAGATCACCATTCACGCCAGGGTTTGTTGCGCATGGTAAATCAGCGTCGGAAACTGCTGAACTATTTAAAGAATAAAGACGTTGATCGGTATCGTGAACTCATAGGCCTGCTGGCTCTGAGAAAGTAACCGGTCCGGCATTCATGTGTCCGGCAACCGGATGAGCATATCAGGTTGTCCTCGCAGTCCTGGCGTCTTATAAGCAGGTCGTCTCATAAGGGCGCCTCTGAACATCAGAGGCGCCCGTGCAGCATAAGGATATGCTGCCATTTTTAATCACGTAAGTGATTGAAAATGAAGGAAACGGAAAATCGCATTTTTCGTTTCCGTCTCTGAAAATGCCCAGGATGGCATTTTCAGAGGTGACTATAGATTACATGTAACATTTCAAGCAGATAATAATCGGGAAAAATAAATGAACGTAGTAAAGAAAGAATTTCAGTACGGGGATATTCCGGTCACGCTGGAAACCGGCAGAATTGCCAGGCAGGCCAGCGGCGCGGTATTGGTGAGTATGGGAGATACGGTCGTGCTGGTGACCTGTGTCGCCAGTAAGGAAGCCAGGCCGGACCAGGATTTTTTCCCCCTCACAGTGGATTACATGGAGAAAACCTATGCAGCCGGGAAAATACCCGGTGGTTTCTTCCGGCGCGAGGGCCGGCCGTCGGAAAAGGAGGTGCTGACTTCCAGGCTGATTGACAGGCCGGTACGTCCGCTGTTTCCGAAACACTTCAAAAATGAAGTCCAGATCATCGCCACGGTCATGTCGCTGGACCCGCAGATTGACCCGGATATACCGGCCCTGATCGGCGCTTCTGCCGCGCTCGGGGTTTCCGGAATTCCGTTCAAGGGACCCATCGGCGCTGCGCGGGTGGGTTACCGCAACGGCGAGTACCTGCTCAATCCCGGTTATGCCGCCCTGGCCCGGTCGGAACTGGACCTGGTCGTGGCCGGCACCGGAAGCTCCGTCCTGATGGTCGAATCCGAAGCCTCGCTGTTATCGGAGGAAGTCATGCTCGGCGCGGTGATGTTCGGCCACGAGCACATGCAGATCGTCATCGAAAATATCCGGCAACTGGTTGCCGAGGCCGGGACCAGGCCCTGGGACTGGCAGGCGCCGGAAGATGACGGGGAACTGGCGCATGAGGTCAACGAACAGTGCGCCGACCTGTTGCGCGAAGCCTATTCAATCCGGGACAAGATCAGCCGGCGCGATAGAGTGGCGGAAATCCGTTCCGCGGCAATCACGGCGATTACCGGGAAGCACGAAGATCGCTGGACTGACAGGACCATAAAAGAGGCCTTTGAGGAGCTGGAAAGCAATATCGTCAGGGGCGCAGTTGTCGCCGGCGAACCGCGTATCGACGGCAGGGATACGGCGGCGGTAAGGGATATCAGCGTGGAAGTGGGCGTGTTGCCCAGGGCGCACGGCTCTGCCCTGTTTACCCGTGGTGAGACCCAGGCGCTGGTGACGGCTACCCTGGGCACGGACCGGGATGCGCAGATCATCGATGCCATCGAGGGAGAGCGCAAGGATCCGTTCATGCTGCATTACAACTTCCCGCCTTATTGCGTGGGTGAAACAGGCCGTGCAGGCTCGCCCAAACGGCGCGAGATCGGCCACGGCAGGCTGGCCAAGCGCGCCCTGATGACGGTTATGCCGAACCTGGATGAGTTTCCATACGCCATCAGGATTGTGTCCGAGATCACGGAATCGAACGGTTCCAGTTCCATGGCCTCGGTCTGCGGCGCAAGCCTGGCGTTGATGGACGCGGGCATCGGGGTAAGAGCGCCCGTGGCCGGCATCGCCATGGGCCTGATCAAGGAAGAAGAAAAATTTGTGGTGCTGTCGGACATCATGGGTGATGAAGACCATCTCGGCGATATGGATTTCAAGGTGGCCGGTTCGGAAACCGGCATCAGCGCGCTGCAAATGGATATCAAGGTGCCGGGCATTACCAGGGAGATCATGGAAGTGGCCCTGTCCCAGGCCAGGGCAGGCCGGCTGCACATTCTTGAGAAGATGAACGCGGTGCTCGGTGGGGCGCGTGCGGAAATGTCGGAATATGCCCCCCGCATCACCACCATCAAAATACATCCGGACAAGATCAGGGACGTCATCGGCAAGGGCGGCGCCACCATCCGCGCGATCACGGACGAGACCGGCGCGGCCATTGATATCGACGACAACGGCAACGTCAAGATTTATTCCAGCGACAAGACGGCCAGCGATGCCGCGCGCAAACGCATCGAAGACATCACCGCGGAAGTCGAAGTCGGCAAGATATACCGGGGAAGAGTGGCGAAGCTGATGGATTTCGGCGCGTTCGTCAATATCCTGCCGGGCAAGGACGGACTGGTGCATATCTCGCAGATTTCCGAGGAACGCGTGCAGAACGTCAGCGACAAGTTGTCGGAAGGCGAATTCGTGAAGGTCAAGGTGCTCGAGATCGACCGCCAGGGCAGGGTCCGCCTGAGTATGAAAGCGGTAAATGAATAAGTGAATGGAAGCTTCAATCACGGTTAAATAATGAAACGACGCGCTTTTCTGGTTGCCGGCGGAATCCTGGGCGGCGGCCTGGCGCTGGGTTATTTCTTTACTCCCAACCGGCTGGCCCTACGGGCCGGTTCGTCTCCCGAACAGGTCTGGCTGACTTCCTGGGTCGGCATTAATCCGGATAATACGATTACCGTCCTGGTCCCGCATGCGGAAATGGGACAGGGCATTCTGACCTCGCTGCCCATGATGCTGGCTGAGGAGATGGAAGCGGACTGGTCGCTTGTCGATATCAGGCAGGCCCCGGCAGAGGAAATTTATGTAACGGACAAGGTCGCACAGGGTTTCAAGATGGGCCGGACAGATGTGCCCGCGCCGCTTCAGAAATTACTGGATTTTTCGTTTTACAAGGCATCAGGCATGGTGAACCTGCAATTGACCGGCGGGAGCACCAGTGTCAGGTTTACAGGGCAAGGGGGTATGCGCATCGCCGGCGCCGCTGCAAAGGAGATGTTGCTGCGGGCCGCCGCCGGGCGCTGGCAGGTGGCGCAGTCGGATTGCCGTGCGGAATCGAGCCACGTATATCACGATGCAGGCGGCCTGTCTGCCCGCTTTGCCGACCTGGCTGCGGCTGCCGCGCAATTCAAACCCCCGCTCAATCCCCGGCTGAAAGCAAAACAGGACTATGTCCTGTGCGGCAAACCGGTGCCTCGCGTCGATCTGGCCGATAAGGTGACCGGCGCCCCGGTTTACGCCATCGACCTCAGCCTGGACAACATGAAAATTGCGGCTATCCGTCACGCGCCGGTTTTTGGCGGAGATGTCGTCTCTGTTGATCCTGATCCCGTCAAGACCCTGCCCGGGGTGGAGGACATATTGCAGATCCCCGGCGCCGTGGTTGTGACAGCGGACAACTACTGGCGCGCCCACAAGGCGCTTTCCGGGCTGCCCGTGAAGTTCGGTGACGGCGGCAACGGTGAGTTCAGTTCGGAGAGCATGTGCCGTGACTTCGACGCGGCCCTGGACGGCGGAGACTTTGTCGCCGATCATCAGTTGGGGGACATTTCCGGGGCAGTGGCTGCGTCTGCCGGGCCTGTCCGGGCCGAATATCGCGTGCCGTTTCTGTCCCACGCCGCCATGGAACCCGTGAATTGTGTTGCCTGGCGCCGCGACGGACGGCTTGAGTTGTGGGCCGGCGTGCAGGACCCGCTGGGCACAAGGGCGCTGGCTGCCGAGACTGCCGCCATGGATATGGAAAACGTCGTCGTCCACCCGTACCAGATGGGCGGGAGTTTCGGGCGCAAGACTGCGTTCGGCGGCAACTTTATCCGGGACGCGGTGCATACCGCCATGCGCGTGTCCTACCCGGTCAAGCTGGTCTGGTCCAGGGAAGAGGACATACGCCATGATTACTACCGCCCGTCTGAAGTCAGCCGCTTCGAAGCGCAACTGGACGCCGGGGGTAAACCCTTGACCTGGTTGAACCGTTATACGGACATCGGCCTGAACGGGGACGGTGAAGCCGCGCTGATTCCCTACGCGATCGGACACCAGCAGATAGGCAGGGTTGCCTGCGGCGCGCCGGTCCCGCTGGGTTACTGGCGTAGCGTACAACATTCCTGCCAGGGATTTTTCACTGAATCCTTCATGGATGAACTGGCGCAACACGCCGCGCGTGACCCGCTTGAATACCGCCTGGCCCTGCTGGAGAAGCAGCCGCGCCACCAGGCCGTATTGCGCCTGGCGGCGGAGAAGATCGGCTGGGGAAAAGCCTTGCCGGATAATTCCGGCATGGGGCTTGCCGTCGTCGCCAGCTTCGGTTCAATCGTGGCGCAGGCTGTGCAGGTAGCTTTAGCGGGAGACAGGTTGCGGGTGGAGAAAGTGGTGGCCGCGGTCGACCCGGGAGAAGTCATCAACCCCGCCATTGCCCGGGACCAGGTTGAGAGCGGCATTATCTACGGACTGACTGCGGCCCTGTTCGGAGATATCGCAATCGACGGGGGCCGCGTGCGGCAGAGCAACTTTACCGATTACCGCATGGTACGCATGGACCGCGCGCCGTCCATGGAGGTGTATTTCATCGAGAGCGGCGCGGCGCCGGGCGGGATGGGAGAGGTCGGCACACCGCCTCTGGCGCCGGCCTTGTGTAACGCCGTCTTCGCGGCAAGCGGACAACGCGTCCGCCGTCTTCCATTGCAGGATCAGTTTTCGGTATAGCGCCCTGATCCCTGCCGCGATGCTGCGCCGCAAACGGCCTCCCCGGGTTGTATTATTCATCGCATTAATTTCCTTCCCCTGTTATCCTCAGTCCTTCTCGACCGAATTGTTATCGGGTCTCGAAGGTAGCTGGCGCGGTCAGGCCGTGCATACGCCGGTAGGACCAGCCCCGTATAACGTGGTTTTCAGCCGCAATGAATCCGGTTGCGTAGCGGGCACCGCGTATACCGGTTTCAGTAACCATAGCTGGACGTTCTGCCCGGCTGAAGACGGGATAAATTTGAACTTTCTGTCCGATTTCAGGGGCAATGATGACCCGATCCTGCTGGAATCAATACGCTGGGAACAGGAGAAAGTGGTTTTCAAATCCGCTAAGATAGCGTTCATGGATGTCATCCTCGCCCGCGCAGACGGAAAATTTACAATTGATATCATGCATCATGACGAATTACATGTGCGTATTGAACTGACGCCTGCCGGTCCTGCCGGCCCGCGTTGACGGGAAAGTTGCGTCTTTAACGTGCCATTATGAGACTGACGGGTGATGAATTCAGGCGCTGGGGCCACAAGTCCGTGACGCTCCTGGGCATGTCCGGGGTAGGCAAGACCACCCTGGCCAGGAAGCTGCGGCGTCACAACTGGTTCCATTATTCCGGCGATTACCGTATCGGTACCCGCTACCTGGATGAACCTATCCTGGATAACATCAAGCAGCATGTTATGCAGATACCGTTTACCCGGGAGTTGTTGCGTTCCGATTCGATCTATATCACCAACAACCTTGATATCGACAACCTGAAGCCACTGTCGAGTTTTCTGGGCAAGCTGGGTAATCCGGAACTGGGCGGACTGGACCTGAAAGAATTCAAACGCCGGCAGAAATTGCACCGGGTCGCGGAGATCAATTCCATGAACGACGTCCCGGAATTCATGCACAGGGCCCGTGAAGTGTACGGTTACGCCCATTTCGTCAATGACGCCGGCGGCAGCCTGTGCGAACTCGATGATGACGTGATCGGGATGCTGGCTCAGCATACCCTGGTGTTGTACATGAAGGCCTCGGCCGCAGACGAAAAGGAACTGATAGCCCGGGCGGAGCAGGATCCCAAGCCCTTGTATTACCAGGACGCATTCCTGGACGAACAACTGGCCGGTTACATGCAGGAACGGGGCCTGGATTATATCGCCCTGGTAGAACCCGATGATTTTGTCAGGTGGGTATTCCCAAGGCTGTTCCGCGCCCGCATTCCACGCTATGAGCAGATTGCTGCAAGGTATGGTTATACCGTTGCCAGCGACGAGGTACTCGGTGTCGCATCGGAACAGGATTTCATTGAGGTCATCGCCGGCGTCCTTGACAGGCATGAGAAGGGGTCGGACTGATGCCGTTGGTAGCCAACACCGACCTGCCCAGTTTTGCGCGGCTTGAGAGCGAAGGCAGTCTTGTCATTCCCCGGGATACGGCCCTGAGCCAGGAGGTGCGCGAGCTGCATATCGGACTGCTGAACATGATGCCGGACAAGGCCCTGGAGGCAACGGAGAGACAGTTCTTCCGGCTGGTCGGTGAAAGCAACCAGATAGCGAGGTTTTACCTGCACCCGTTTACCCTGAAGGAACTGCAGCGCAGCAGGGAAGGCCGGGAGCACGTGGACAGGTATTACAAGAGTTTTGAGGAGATACAGGCCGACGGACTGGATGCGTTGATCATCACCGGGGCCAATGTAGTCGACCCCGCTCTGGACCGGCAGGAATTCTGGGACCCGCTGATCAAGGTGGTTGACTGGGCCTGTGACAAAGTCACGTCCATATTGTGTTCTTGTCTGGCTACCCATGCGGTATTGCAGTTCCGTTACCGTCAGCGCCGGGTCGCGCTGCCCGACAAGTGCTGGGGCGTTTATTCGCACCGGGTCGTGGACCGTTCGCACCCCCTGGTGGCGGGAATGAATACCCGCTTTGATGTGCCGCACTCCCGTTTCAACGCGGTGACGCCGCAGCAGTTCGCTACGGCCGGCCTGAAGGTGCTGGCTCAAAGCGACGAGGTCGGGGTGCACCTGGCCGTCAGCGAGGACGGGTTGCGCCTGGTATTTTTCCAGGGGCATCCCGAATATGACGCGAACAGCCTGTTCAAGGAATACAAGCGGGAGGTGTTGCGGTATTTCTCAGGCGAGACTGACGCATACCCGCCGTATCCTGAGAATTATTTCAGCCTGCAGACCAGGGCGATACTGGCGGAGTACCGGGATCGCGTAGCAGCGGCCAGGAACAATGGCGGGGACCTGCCGCTGTTCCCGGAGCAACTGATCAGTCCCGGCCTTGACAACACCTGGCATGACAGCGCCGAATCCGTCATAAATAACTGGATCGGACAGGTCTACCGCCTGGCCCACCCGGGCTAGCGACAGGGATAGCCGGGATTTAACTCTATTCCGTTTCCTTTTTTCTTGCAGGTGAACGGGTGGAACGGCGCCTGGTTCTGGTCCTGGGCGCAGGCTCCCTGGCTTTTTCCGGCCAGGGACTGAAGGGGAACGGCTTGTCACCCGATTGGAAAGTGATATAACCCAGGATCAGGGAGATGTAACGCAGCAGTCCGCCGTTGAAATCGGCCACTTGCCGGTTCAGATCACCCGTCAGCAGCTTTGTAACAAACTGAAAGACAACCACCAGCCACACAAGGATAACGGCAAAGTATAGAATAACGCCGAAAATGAGGATAAACAGGCCGCGCAGCCACACGTCCGGATTTTTTACATTTTCTTTTACGGTCACCGGTATTCTCCTGATTACGAAACGCCGTTCCCGGTATTATAACTCATAACAGCATATAGTGACCTGAGTGTAACCGGGGACCGGTCTTACTGTGAAGCCATCACGGACATCACCCAGCGAATATAAAACGGCCCGAAGGCCAGCAGCAGGAAGGTCATCGAAACCATCAGGGCGCCGAGCCTGATGATGATTTTGTCTTGCATGGATGCCATTGATTGTTTCAGCGACTCAATCTCGGCTCTGGTTGCAGCGCCCTGTACTTCCATGTCCTTTCTGATTGCAGCGAACTGTAACTTCATGTCCTGTCTGATTTCAGCGCCCTGCAATTCCATGTCTTTTCTGATTGCAACGCCCTGCAATTCCAAGTCCTTCCTGATTGCAACGCCCTGCAATTCCAAGTCCTTTCTGGTTGCAGAGCCCTGTAATTCCAGGTCCGCTTTGGTCGCTACGGTTTCGCTCATTGCTTTGCTTATGGTCGTCACGATAGCTTCGGCCTGCAGGTCCTCAAATCCGGATTTTCTCAATTCCTGCGCGGCCGCCAGTGTGTTGAACATCACTGCTGCCGGTTTGTCGGTAGATAACGCTTCATTAGCTGCTGTCATTAGCTTTCTCCCTTGTCATGGCAGGAAGCCGGCTCCCCATACTGAAGACCGGGTTTCCCGTCCGGGTCCTGATGAAGGCCGCAAGCCTGGGCTTGTTCGACCTGACGAAACTTCAACCTAGCACAAGCGGATTAATTTTACAATGACGACCTGACACTTTTCAGGAAGACGGTTTGATCTTCTCCTTGATCCTGGCTGCCTTGCCGCGCCGGTCGCGCATGTAATACAGCTTGGCCCTGCGCACGTCGCCGCGCCGTTTCACGGTGATGCCGGCAATACTCGGGCTGTAGGTCTGGAATACCCGTTCCACACCTTCACCGTAGGAAATCTTGCGCACGGTGAACGAGGAGTTAAGTCCGCGGTTCTTCTTGGCGATAACGGTTCCCTCGAACGCCTGTAACCGCTCGCGCTGACCCTCCACCACCTTGACCTGTACGATGACGGTATCGCCGGGATGAAACTCGGGGATGTCCCGGTCGCATTGCTCGGCTTCGAGTTGTTCAATAATATTTGCCATGTTTCCAGACCTCATCAGAGTCATTCGTCATTCCGCTGTTCAGTGATGTATTCATCCAGCAGCGCCTGTTTTTCGGCATCCAGGTCCAGCGCTTCCAGCAGGTCGGGACGCCGTTTCCAGGTGCGCCCCAGCGCCTGTTTCAGGCGCCATTTCCGTATCCCGTCATGGTCGCCGCTCAACAGTACCGGCGGCGCCGGCAGCCCCGCCACCACCTCGGGCCGCGTGTAATGGGGGCAATCCAGTATCCCCCGGAAAAAAGAATCCTCCACAGCGGATTCATCATTGCCCAATGCTCCCGGCAGGCACCTGGCCACTGCGTCTATCAATACCATGGCAGGAAGCTCTCCGCCACTGAGTACGTAATCTCCAATGGACCACTCCTCGTCGACTTCCAGTTCCATGACCCGTTCATCAACACCTTCATACCTGCCTGCAACCAGGATAAACGCGTCCCTGCCGGCAAAGTCCATCACGTCCTGCTGCCGCAATTGCCGCCCCTGGGGTGACAGGTAGATCACCGCGGCCGAGGGCAAAGCCTGCCTGGCGTCCCGTATGGCTGCCAGCAACGGCTGCGCCATCATGACCATGCCGGGTCCGCCGCCATAAGGCCTGTCATCCACGGTCCGGTGACGGTCCGTTGCGTAATCCCGTGGATTAACCGTGCTGATCTGCAGCAATCCGGAACCGACGGCTTTCCCGGTAATGCCATAGTCGCTGACCGCGGCAAACATCTCCGGAAACAGCGTAACCACATTGATCGCTAATCCCATTCCCAGTCCACCGTGATGACGGCGGCGTCCTGATCCACCCGCCGGATAACCTCATCCATGACGAACGGGATCGAACGGCGCCGGTCGCCCCGCACGATCAGCACGTCGTTGGCGCCGGTCTCGTGGATATCGACGACCCTGCCCAACTGCTCCCCGGTCAGCGTAACAACCTCCATGTGCATGAGATCCGTCCAGTAATATTGACCCGGCTCCGGCTTCGGCAAACGCTCGCGATACACCGCCAGCGATCGGCCGACGAGTTCGAGGGCCGCTTCCCTGTCTTCGATTCCCGGAACTTTAACCACCAGGGTTTTGCCGCTCGTCCCGCAATCTGCAAATTCGATTTCGGTCCACTCCCCGTCGCCCTGCTTCCTGCCGTCTCCCAGCAGCCAGGGTTGATACAAAAAGATGTTTTCCCTGGGGTCCGTGTAGGAGAATACCTTCAGCCAGCCGCGCATCCCGTGTACACCGGATATCCTGCCGATGATGACCCGCCTGCCCGGCTCGTTGCCAGCCTGCGCCGGCATGGGAATTAGCCTGCGCCGGCTTGGTTTCCGGCGTTGATCTTTATCAGTCCGGCCACGCGCTCCGTAGGCTGCGCTCCCTGGGACAGCCAGTAGTCTACCCGCTCCTGTTCCAGTTTCAGTTTCTCCTCCCGGCCGCTGGCTATCGGGTTGAAAAAACCCAGCCTTTCTATATACCTGCCGTCCCGCGGACTGCGTGAATCCGCGGCAACAATGTGATAGAACGGCCTTTTCTTTGCGCCTGCCCGGGCTAATCGTATCGTTACCATATATACACCTTGTACCGGATCTGGTTCTCCGATGAAAAAAGTGCGTTATTGTATTATGTTTTACAAAAAAAAGAAAACGCTTGATTGAACATGGAAACCACCCCTGTTACAGACGAGACAACACCTGCGCAGGAGAAAGCGCGCCTGCGGCAATTCCTGAAGCAAAAACGCAGGGAACTGCCGCAGCGGCTACGGCCGGAATACGACCGGGCCATTCGCGAACGCCTGCTGGAGCAGTCGCCGCCGGCCGGTACGGTTTTCTGTTACCTGTCGACGGAGATGGAAGTGGATACCCGCGGCATCATCGACTGCCTGCGCCGGTCGGGTATAACAGTGCTGATCCCGAGGATACTCAACCGTGACAAAATGATCGCCGTGGAGTTTGGCGGCTGGCACAGTCTGGGGGTCGGACAACTGGGCATACTCACGCCTGACACGGATAAGGAATGGCCCGGAGAGGCGGACCTCTGCATTACCCCGGGCCTGGGTTTTACCCCGGACGGCAGGCGTATCGGTTACGGCAGGGGCTATTACGACAAGTGGTTTGCCGCGCATCCCCGGAGCGCGCGGGCGGCGCTGTGTTATGAATGCCAGATCGTGGACGATATGCCGGTCACCAGTACAGACGTGCGGGTGGAGAAGATCATCACGGAGAAGCGAATCATCAATTGTCAGGGACCAGGGGCCAGTCCCTGATGTTTACGTCCCCACAAGGCTGCGAGCAGCGAACCGCTGATATTATGCCAGACACTGAAGAGAGCGCCGGGCAACGCGGCAGGCAGCGGAAATTTCGTCAGTTCGACCAGGGCGATTGCGAGGCCTGAATTCTGCATGCCCACTTCAATGGCCAGGGTGCGCCGGATGTGTTTGTCGCACCCGAACAGCCATGCCAGGCAGTAACCGCCGGCCAGGCCGGATAAATTATGCAGGCATACCGCGGTGATAACCGGCGCCGCGAGCAACGCCAACTGGTCACGGGTATTGGCTATTATGATACCTATGATCAAAATGACGGCAACCGCGGACAGTCCCGGAAAGACGCGTTTGGCCGGCCGTATCCTGTCACCGAACCGGTAATTGATTAACACGCCCAGGGTGACCGGCGCCAGGATGATGGTAAAGATATTAAGCATCATGGCCAACACCGGCACGGGGACTTTCTGCCCTATATAGATCCAGGTCAGCAACGGCGTCAACAGTACCGCCAGCACTGTGGACACGGCCGTCAGGGTAATCGACACGGCCACCTCGCCTTTCGCCAGGTAGCAGATGATATTGGATGCGGTGCCGCCGGGGCACGAACCCACCAGCACCATGCCCAGGGCCAGTTCCGGCGGCAGGCCCATGGACTCCGACAGCAGCCAGGCAATGAACGGCATCAGGATGAACTGCAGGGCAACGCCGAGCGTGACCGGTTTCGGACTCCTGATCACGTTCCGGAAATCATCCGGGAGCAGGGTCATACCCATGCCCAGCATGACCAGGCCGAGCAGCGGGACGATGTATCCCCTGAAAGGGAGCAGCGCTTCGGGATAGAGGAAGGAAAAAACGCTGATGGCGACGGCGCCCAGCGGAAACAGCGTTGTCGTGCGCATAACGTGAAAGTCAAAAAGTGGTATTCTTACCGGCAATGAAAGCGTTCATCGATGTAATCCGCCGTTGCCGCAACCAACTGGCGGCGGCGCTGTTCTGTCTGATCGCGCAACCCGCCGGCGCGGCCGTCATCCTCACCGACAGCAGCGATTGGCCCCTGTACGGACGCACCTTCGATAACCAGCGTTTCAGTCCCCTGTCCCAGGTCAATGCCGGCAACGTGGAGCGATTGCGGCTGGCCTGGCGTTTCAATACCGGCAAGTTCGGGTCGTTCCAGACCTCGCCCATTATACGGGATGGAATCATGTACGTAACGACTCCTTACAACGATGTCATAGCCCTGCGCGCGGGCACGGGTAAAGTGTTGTGGCGTTACCGCCATGACCTGGCGGAAGACAGGAGTTTCTGCTGCGGCCCCGCCAACCGCGGGCCGGCGCTGAGCGCGGACAAGGTGTTCAGTGTGACCATCGACGCCAGGTTGATCGCCCTGGATCGAAAAACGGGCAAAGTAATCTGGGACACGGCAATCGCGGATACCGACGCGGGCAAGGCGGAACAACTTGAACCGTTGCTGGGCGTGGATGAACTGAAAGGCGCAAGACAGTCGGGACAGACCGGGTACACCGCCAACCTGGCCCCGCAGGTGTTTGCCGGTAAAGTCCTGGTGGGCATTTCCGGCGCGGGTTACGGCCTGCACATGGACCTTGATCAGGACGGCGAATATGTATTGTCGGTCGGCGGGCTGTCCGGCGGGGGTCATGGGTTACGCGGCTTCATCGTTGCTTACGATACGGAGACAGGCGAGGAAATCTGGCGCTGGTACAGCACTCCGGAATCCGGCTGGCAGGGCGAGTGGCGCGGGGAAACCAGGTATGGCGCGCCCTTGAACCGTGACCTGAGAGCAGAACGGCGCGCCAACAGGACCTATGCGGACACCTGGCGTTTCGGCGGCGGTTCGATTTACACCACACCGGCCGTCGATCCCGAACTGGGCCTGGTTTATATCGGCACCGGCAACCCGTCGCCGCAAATGGACGATTCCACCCGTCCCGGCGATAACCTGTACACAGTCAGCCTGGTCGCCCTGGAAGCGGATACGGGCAAGCTGCGCTGGCATTACCAGCAGGTGCCACATGACCGCTGGGGCTATGACGTCGCCAGCCCGCCGGTACTGTTCGACCTGGTTGAAAACGGTACAACCGTGAAGGCGGTGGGACAGGCAAGCAAGCTCGGCTGGTTCTTTATCCATGAGCGGCTCACCGGGAGGCTGATTCGGCGCAGCGAGCCGTTTATCAGCCAGGAAAGCCTGTTCGCGCGGCCGACAGAGGACGGCGTGCGCATCGTGCCCGGCACCCTGGGCGCGGTGTCCTGGTCTCCGGTCGCTTACCATCCCGGACTGCAACAGGTGTACATTCCCGGCATTTACCAGCCCTCACTGTTCTTTTCCAGGAAACTGGAACCGCAACCGGGTGCGCCCTGGCAAAGCTTGTCGTTTTTCAAAAAGGCCGATGAACCCGATTGGGGCATGCTCAGCGCCATCGACGTCGTGTCCGGCAAGGTAAGCTGGCAGCAGAAAGTGGAGCGGCCCATGGTCGGCGGCGCGCTGGCCACCGCCGGCGACCTGGTATTCGCCGGTGAAGGCAACGGCCGCTTCGTCGCCTATGACGCCCACAGCGGCACGCCCCTGTGGGAATACATGAGTGAATACGGCGTCAACGCCCCGCCGGTCAGTTACATGCACAAGGGCAAACAGTATATTACCGTTGCCGTGGGGGGAAATTCCCTGTTCGGCTACGAGGTCGGCGACGAGATACTGACGTTCAGCCTGGAGTGAATGGCCTCTGCGGAAAATAATCAATGTCGGATAAACAAACCGTCATCGATCAGTTTCTCGATGCCCTGTGGCTGGAGCGGGGCCTGAGCGAGAATACCCTGAGCGCCTACCGGAGCGACCTCTACTCCTACACCGATTGGCTGGCGTCCGCGTCCCGCGACCTGTTGCAGTCCCGCCCGGAAGATATCCTGGCCTACCTGGCCACGTTGACCGGGAAATCCTCCCGCACCAGCGCCCGGCGCCTGTCTTCCCTGCGCCGTTTCTTTCAGTACCTGGCCAGGGAGGGGCGTATCAGCCACGATCCCTGCGCCCGGGTCGCCGCGCCGCGTATCGGCCGTCCCCTGCCGAAATCCCTCACCGAGGAGGAGGTGGAGAGCCTGCTCGACGCGCCGGATACCGCCACAGCCGTGGGCCAGCGCGACCGGGCAATGCTGGAGGTGTTGTACGCGACCGGGCTTAGAGTATCGGAGCTGGTCGGTCTGCAACTGGCACAGGTGAATTTAAGGCAGGGCGTGCTCCGTGTGATCGGCAAGGGCAACAAGGAACGCCTGGTGCCGCTGGGAGAGGAAGCGTCCGACTGGGTGGAGAAATTTATCCGCCAGGGACGCGCTGAACTGTTGCAGGAGCCTCCCGTGGACGTATTGTTTCCCAGCCGCCGCGGCCGCATGATGACGCGCCAGACGTTCTGGCATGCAATAAAACGCCACGCAGTCCGGGCGGGCATCAGCAAGACGCTGTCCCCGCACGTGGTCAGGCACGCGTTCGCCACGCACCTGCTGAATCACGGCGCTGACTTGCGCGTGGTGCAGATGTTGCTGGGCCACAGTGATATCTCGACCACGCAGATCTATACCCACGTCGCCAGGGAACGGTTGAAGAACCTGCACGCTGAACATCACCCGCGGGGATGAGCCACGGATGGCGAGGCTGGGGCTTATCGAAGCCATTAATGTTGCGCCAGGGATGGCTGATAAGATTTCACAAGCAGATCCGCGTTGGACATTACCATTGTCTGTCGATAGAATTAATACGAAACTGACAAGGAGGCGATAGATGCGATGTAAGTGGATACTGATTTTTTCGGTTCTCCTGTTTTCCTCCGGTATATACGCCGACCCGGACCGGGAAGACTTCCTGCGCAAGGCCATTACCGACGTTTTCCCGGATGTTGAGATCACCCGGATCAAACCGGCCCCGATTCCCGGGCTGTACGAAGTCATGCTGGGCACGGAGATGTTCTACCTTAGCGAAGACGGCCGCTATATCCTGCAGGGGGACCTGATTGACCTGGGTGAAAAAATCAACCTGAGCGAGCAGGAACGCGCCGCCGCCAGGAAGCGGGTCCTGGAAAGCATCCCTGAGTCCGAGACCATAGACTTTGTTCCTGAAGCCGCCCGGCATACGGTATATGTCTTTACCGATATAACCTGCGGCTACTGCCGGCAATTCCACCGCGACATGGCCGAGTTGAACGGCAAGGGTGTTGCCGTCAGGTACCTGGCCTTCCCGCGGGCAGGGATCGACTCGGACTCCTTCAGGGAGATGGAATCAGTCTGGTGTGCGGCTGACCCGAATGAGGCAATGACCCTGGCCAAGGGGGGCAGGCCGGTTAAACCGGCGCAATGCGACAACCCGGTGCAGCGGCAATACGAACTGGGGCAGAACCTGGGCGTGCGGGGAACGCCCGCCATCTACCTGGAAAACGGCCAGGAAATGCCCGGCTACGTACCGCCGGACGACCTGCTTGAGGCGCTGCAGCAGTATTCCGGTTAATTCTGTTGATCAATCCGCAGATGACGCAGATTTGCGCAGATGAAATCAGCGCCGCCCTGTTTATGTCGTCATTCCGGGCTTGACCCGGAATCCAGTCAAAACAAGCCTTCCTTATAAGGAGTTTTGTTGTCTACTGGATTCCGGGTCAAGCCCGGAATGACGAACAGGGGGATTCTGCGCTAATCTGCGTCATCTGCGGATAAGTGCAGTTCGCCCTGCAATGATTTGAGCACCGCCACCGTGGTGCTGCCGTCCTTTTCGGTATGCTCAACCTTCACCTGTAAAAACTCCAGGTCGGGCGCGCACCAGAATACCGACTTGCGGCTGCTGCCGGGTTTGTGCCTGAGCATCTTTATGGTATTGAAACTGCCAAGAGGCGTTTCCACTACTTCCTCGCCCAGCTTCTCGAAGCTGTAGGTCTTGATGCCTCCGCCGTCGGCGATCCGGTAGGAAGCAGGTATCCGCCCGTTCTGCAGATCGTGCATGATGGCGAGCTGGTACAGCAGTTTGTCCATCACGGCAGGCTCCATCGGCAGGTGCCAGAAATCGCCGTTGATGGTGTTTTTTATCTTGTTGGTCGCGCGGTTGAACTCGATGGAAACATCGCGTTTTTTCCTGTAACCGGTGCGCCCGTAACTGTAGTGAAGCGGTTTCAGCATACGCTCCTCTACCATCAGGCGGCTGGACTCGACGATATGCAGCTTCCTGAATAACGAGATCAGGCCCACCGTTTTCGTCTCGGACCGGTACTCATAGCTGTTGTCATCCAGCCTGGTCAGGCTGCGGATAACCCGGGCGGCCCTGGTGTCTTTGGCGTACAGGGAATATTCCGCCTGGAAAGTACGCAGGCCGGTAACGTTTCCTGCGCCGGCGGGGGTCGGCGCCACGACCAGGCACGAAAAAATTACCGCAGTGAACAAAGAGACAATGCCTGTACAGTCAACCCGCCCCGGCTTTATACTGATCGTGACATGGTCACGACGCGCACAAATTTTTGTCCCGGAGAGCATGCGAATATCCTGGTAGCAGGCGATGTGATGCTGGACCGCTACGTTTTCGGCAGCGCCGGAAGAATTTCACCGGAAGCGCCGGTCCCGGTGGTCAGGGTGGACAGGGTCGAAGAACGCCCGGGAGGCGCGGCCAACGTCGCCGCGAATATCAGCAGCCTGGGGGTGAAGGTCACGCTCGTTGGCATAACCGGAGATGACGGGCAGGCCGGGTTCCTGGAGTCGGCATTGGCGGAGTCGGGGGTCTGTTATCTTTGTTATCGTCTACCTGGCGTCTCCACTATAACCAAACTGAGGGTTTTAAGTCAAAACCAGCAGCTTCTGCGCCTGGACTACGAAGAGGAATTTCCGGCAAACGCAGCAGACCGCATGCTGGAGATTTACGCCGAACAGTTGCATGACGCCACCCTGGTGGTGCTGTCCGATTACGCCAAGGGCAGCCTGGCCCGGGTGGATACGCTGGTCGAACTTGCCCGTGAACACGGTCTGCCCGTGATCATCGATCCGAAAGGCGAGGATTTTAACCGCTACAAAAACGCCTCGGTGCTGACGCCGAACTACCGGGAGTTCGAGAGCGTCGCAGGTGAAAGCCTGAGTGAAGACGAAGTCTGCGCCAAAGCCAGGTCCCTGTGTGACGAACTGTCGCTGGACGCCGTGCTGATTACCCGGGGCGATCGCGGCATGACGCTGGTGGACGGGGCAGAACGTGAAATCGTCAATCTGCCGGCTGAGACATATGAGGTGTTTGACGTCACCGGCGCCGGCGATACCGTGATAGCGATGTTTGCGGCAGCGCTTGCTTCCGGCTACGGGTACCGCGAGGCGGCCGGTTTTGCCAACTCGGCAGCCGGGATTGCCGTCGGGAAACTGGGCGCGGCGACCGTCAGCGCGGCTGAATTGAATGCGCGCGCCGGACGCCCCGGCGCGCAGAAACGGATGCAGCCGGAGGAACTGCTCAGCGCGCTCGAACGCAGCAGGAGCAGGGGGGAGAAGATAGTCATGACCAACGGTTGTTTCGATCTGCTGCACGCGGGCCATGTCGATTGCCTGGAACAGGCGAGGGCGCTGGGTGACAGGCTGGTCGTTGCAGTGAACGACGACGCTTCCGTGCGCAGACTCAAGGGCCCGGGAAGACCGTTGCAGGACCTTGATAAACGCCTGAAGGTCCTGGCGGGACTGGAAGCGGTCGACTGGCTCGTGGTGTTTTCCGAGGATACGCCGGAACGGCTGGTGCAACTGGTCAATCCCGACCTGCTGGTCAAGGGCGGCGATTACGCGCCGGAACAGGTTGCCGGCGCCGGGCACGTACAGCAGCAGGGAGGCGGCGTAATAACGCTGCCGCTGGTGGACGGTTGTTCGACCAGCGGGATCGTGGACGCCATCAGGAAATCAGACCGGGGACCTGCATGATCGTCGTTACCGGGGCGGCCGGGTTTATCGGCAGCAACCTGGTGCGGGGCCTGAACGCGGCCGGCCGGTCCGACATTATCGCCGTCGACGACCTGACCGATGGGGCCAGGTTCCGCAACCTGGTCGACTGCGATTTTCTGGATTACCTGGACAAGGATGAGTTCATGGCGTCCCTGCCCGGCGGGCTCGCCGGCGTGGAACGGGTGTTTCACCAGGGCGCCTGTTCCGATACCCTGGAGCGGGATGGCAGGTTCATGCTGGAAAACAACTACGCCTGGTCGAGGCGGCTGCTGGAAGCCTGCGTCGATAACGGCGCCGGCCTGATTTATGCCTCCAGCGCCGCGGTGTACGGCGGCAACCGGCGTTTCATCGAAAGGCCGCAGTACGAGCATCCTGCCAACCTGTATGGCTACTCCAAACTGCTGTTCGACCGCCATGCCCGCAGGATCATGCAGGACGCGTCCTCCCAGGTTGCCGGCTTGAGGTATTTCAACGTGTACGGTCCCGGAGAACAGCACAAGGGAAAAATGGCCAGCATGGTTTTCCGCCTGCACCGGCAGTTGCTGGAAAACGGAGAAGCGAGATTGTTCAAGGGCAGCGGCGGCTATCCGGACGGAGAACAGCGCCGGGATTTCATCCATGTCGATGACGTGGTGGATGTCAACCTGTGGTTCATGAAACACAGCCGTGTCAGCGGTATTTTCAACGTCGGCACCGGCAGGAGCAGGAGCTTTAACGATATCGCCCGCCTGCTCATCGACTGGCACACGGGGGGCAGGATCCAATACATGGATTTCCCGGAAGATCTGCTGGACGCATACCAGAGTTTTACCGAAGCGGATATTTCCGCCTTGCGGGAGGCCGGATACCGTAAACCCTTCACCGTGCTGGAACTGGGCATCAGGAAATACCTGGACAGGTTGAGCGGGCAGCCGGCCCGATGAGGTTTTTATACAGCCTGGTCCTGTACCTGTGCGCGCCGCTGGCGCTGTGTTACCTGCTGTTGCGGGGGACAAAAAACCGCGCTTACCTGGAACGCATCCCCGAGCGCTTCGGTTACATCCCGAAACCCGGGTCCGCGCAGCCGGTGATCTGGGTCCACGCGGTATCCGTGGGCGAAGTGCAGGCATCCGGCGAACTGGTGAAACGCCTGCTTGGCGCTTACCCTGATTGCCGGGTGTTGCTGACGACCGTCACGCCCACGGGCGCGGCGCGGGTCAGGTCTCTTTTCGCCGGAACGGTGGAGCATCGCTACCTGCCCTATGACCTGCCCCATGCCGTACACCTGTTCCTGCGCCGGATCAACCCGCGCTTACTGGTTATCCTGGAGACGGAGATATGGCCGAACCTGCTCTACTATTGCAAACGCCGCGGCGTTCCCTCTGTCCTGGTCAATGCCAGGCTGTCTGTCGCCTCGTATCGCGGTTACCTGAAATTCCGGCGTTTCTCTGCGTCTGCCGTGGGATTGTTGAGTCATATCGCGGCCCGGAGCGCGGAAGATGCAGAGCGATTCCTGGCGCTGGGCGCGGACCCTGCCAGGGTCTCGATAGCGGGCAACCTGAAGTTCGATATCGACACGGGCGCTGACGCTGCGGTACAGGCAGCGTCACTGCGGCGCACTATCGCTGCGGGACGTCCGGTATGGATCGCGGCCAGCACCCACGCGGGCGAGGAAGAACAGGTCCTTGATGCGTTCGACCGGGTCAGGCGGTCGCTTGCGGACTGCTTCCTGATCATCGCGCCGCGCCATCCGGAACGTTTCGACAAGGTATATCACCTGTGCGTGAGGCGCGGCCTGGAAGTTGCCAGGCGCAGTGCGGCCGCGGGCGTCGAGGCGCGGGATACGGACGTGTACCTGCTGGATACACTGGGAGAGCTTCCCCTGTTCTACGCCTGCGCCGATGCGGCGTTCGTGGGCGGCAGCCTGGCACCCGTCGGCGGGCATAACGTGCTGGAACCGGCCGCACTGGGCGTGCCGCTGATCAGCGGGCAACATACCGCCAATTTCAGGGAAGTTATCGAACTGTTCAAGGCTGACGACGCCATCATGATCGTTACGGATGCTGCGCAACTGGCCGCGGCAGTCAGCAGCCTGTTGCAGGATGCCGATCTGGGACGGACCCGTGGCGAGCGCGGGCAACGGCTGGTGCGGCAGAACCGGGGCGCTACCGATTCGGTCATGGGATTACTCGACAAATGCCTGGCGAACCCCTGATTTAATTACTACCCTTTCCTGATGTATAATTCTTGACTATTGTATTCGCAGAAACTAACCTGTACATGTTGGTTCGTTTTAAAGAAGGGGGCGTTATGAAAACACAAAATCACAAAACATTCTGCATAAGCCACATACTGATCCCGGCCGTGGCCGGTTTGCTGTTATGCTCCGGTGCAGCCCGGGCGCAGGTGCTCGAGGAGATCGTGGTCACCGCGCAAAAGCGCGCGGAAGGTCTGCAGGACACGCCGGTTGCCGTTACCGCATTCACCGGTGAGCAACTGCAGCAGGCCGGTGTATACGATGCCATCGGGCTCAGCAATGTCGTACCCAATGTGACTGTTGCTACCGAAGACGCCAGGGACGCAATTTTTATCACTATACGCGGCATATCCCAGTCGGAGCGCAGGAATACCTCGGACCCGACTACCGCGTTCTACATGGACGGCGCCCTGGTGCCGCGCATGTCCGGCATCAATGCCTATTTCTATGACGTTGAGCGTGTCGAAGTGCTGCGCGGCCCCCAGGGCACGCTGTACGGACGCAACAGCACGTCGGGGGTGGTGAACGTCATTACCAGGAAACCCGACCTGGAAGCATTCGGCGGCGATATCCAGGCGGGTTACGGCAATTTTGATGCGGTTGACGTAGAAGGCGCCCTGAATGTTCCCTTCTCCGACAATTTCGGCGCACGCGTCGCATTCACCTACAATGAGCGGGACGGTTACCGGAATAACGGGCCCCTGGTGGCGGATGGAGATGACCTGGATGACATCGGCGTGCGCGGTCACCTGCTCTGGGATAACGGCGAGAATACCTCGCTGCTCCTCACCGCGGATTACTATGAACACAAGGGTGTCGGACCGGTGCTCGCTTCAGTGGAATGTGCCGATCTGGGCTGTAATATACCATTGGTTCCGGACCCTGCAGATACCAACCCGCTCAATACGGAAGGCTATCGGGATAACACGGATACGAATTTCAAGGTCGAAC
>JAJDUB010000021.1 GCA_022826885.1 Gammaproteobacteria bacterium | reverse complement strand
CGGCATGTAAATGGGGTCTGGTCGCAAATTGCACCCTTAGCGACTTGCCCCGCCCCAATTCTTATTGGTTGGCGTGTGAATTGTGCTCCCTGACCCCATTTATGCACAGCCTGGTTTATTTCACTTCAGGGCAAAATGGCGTCTGCCGGATTATCACGCTCTGCATCATTCTGTTATTCACATCACCGGTTTCTGCACAGGTACAAGCAGAAAAAGTTACTGAAGAGATCGTCGTTATCGGCTCCCACATCAGGATGGACCCGGAAGAGGTTTTGAACCCGGTTACACGCCTTGAGCGGGATGAGCTGCGACACCAGGGGTCGCCCACTGTCCTGGACATGATTTTCAACCTGCCCTTCAGCCAGGGCGCGGACGGAGAATCGGACAGGTTTCAGGGCGGTGGTGGCGGCTCCGGTGTGGGGCCGGACCGGGCAACCATCAATATCCGCGGCCTGGGACCCAGCCGCTCACTGGTGCTCATCAACGGCCGCCGCACCACCTGGTCGCCCATACCCATCGGCGCGGATACGCAACTGCTGGTGGACGTGAATATGCTGCCGTTCATCGCACTTGAGAACATCGATTTCCTGCGCGACGGCGCGGCGGCCAGTTACGGGTCGGATGCAATTGCCGGCGTCATGAACTTTCAGACCCGTCGTGATTTTACCGGCATCGAACTCAGCGCCAATCACAAGGTAATCGAAGACTCGGGCGGCGATACCGAGTTCGGCTTTATCGGCGGCATGGATATTGCCGGCGGCAGAGGACATATCACCACGTCCGCAAGCGGCATCCGGCGCAGCGAGCTTGAGATATACAAACGCGACTGGGCAATCCGGCCGTATTCAGAAAATCCTGAAGGAGGCTGGTCATCCACGGGCCGGCCGGCCACATTCGTACCGGGCAACACTACCGACGTCAATACAAACGGCATCATCGACCCCAATTGCGCAGCCCTGGGCGGCGCGCCGACCAGCAGTAACAAGCGCTGCCGCTTCCAGTACACCCCGTTTGATAACCTGGTCGAGAAAACCCGGCGCTGGCAGAGTTTTACCGAGGCATACTGGGACTTGAGCGACACCGTAACATTAAGCGCTGAATTCCTGTACAGCGAAAGCAGCGTGCCGGACTGGAATACTTCGCCCTCGTACCCACCAAACCGCGTGATCGCTCCGGAACGTTCGCTACGCGCCAACAACCCCGCCCTGGTCGATATGGCGATAAAATACCCGGAAATTTACGGCCCCTATGCCTTTTGTGACGACAAAACCCGCTGCGGGTGGTCCGGGGATGCCTGGGACGGCGTAGGCTGGGTGCTGGGCCGCTCCTTCGGCCAGGACGGCCCGTTACGCTCGGAACCGGTGAAATCAAAGCTCACCCGCTGGGCCATCGGCCTTGAAGGGCAGTTGGGGAACCTGGATTTCACCACCTCCGCAACCTGGTCTTCATCTTCGCGCAGGATCACCAAGGCGGATGTCATGAGCTACCGGGACAAACGCGCACTGCAGGGACTGGGAGGCGACCAATGCGAGCAGGAGGTGCCTAACCGGTTCGTTGACGGCAGGCTCGAATTCGACCTGGCAACCCTGCAACAGCACGCGGGCAGGGGAAACTGCATGTACTGGAGTCCGTTTTCCAACGGCATGTACGGCGCCCATCCCCAGGTGCCGGGAGCGCAATACTACGAAAACCCCGACTTCAACCCGGATCTGGATAACCGGCGGCTGTTCGACTACCTGCTCACCGAGCGTATCGTCAGGGGCAAGACCTCACTGCTGGTGCTGGAAGGCATCTCCAGCGGCATTGCGCCGTTCCAGTTCCTGGGCAACGAGATTGATTTCGCAATCGGCGCACAGTGGCGCCGGGAAACCTTCGAAAACGGACCCATCCCGGGTGCGTTGAACGACGGTAACGTCAATCCCTGCCCGGCCGGTCCCGGCATTACGGACTGTCCCGAAGCGGAACGCAGCGGGCTGTTCGGTTACCTGCCGCCGCATTTCGCCGTTGATGAAAATCGCGACATCTATTCGGTCTTCGGCGAACTGCATCTGCCCCTGGGCTACGACATCGACGCGCAGGTATCATTGCGCTACGAGGATTACGGTGGCGGAACCGGCGGCAGCCTGGACCCGAAAGCCGTCCTGCACTGGCGCATGTCCGACAACCTGGTGCTGCGAGGTTCGATCAGCACCGCCTTCCGCGGACCGACGCTTAACCAGACCGTCAGCGGAAATTCCGTACATTCACTGCGCTACGTGGCTGCAACGGGCGCATTCAAGAGTCTCATCATCAAGGGCAACCCCGGCCTGGACCCGGAATCTGCCGTCACCTTCAACCTGGGACTGCTGCTGGATCGGGACGACCTGCTGGCCGATAACGATAAGCTTGACGTTGCACTCGATTACTGGTCATACAACTTCTCCGATCCCCTGGTCGTCGAACCGTTCCCCCAAGTCCTGGAACTGGCCTGTCCCGGCGGGGATTGTAGTGCGGGAGACCCCGCTTACCTGCAACGGATACGTTTCGGCCAGGCCACCAGCCTGGCAGACCTGCAGGCTATTGAGGTCAACATCGTCAACGGCCCGGACATCAAGACGGACGGTATCGATTTCAGCGGCAGCTACCGTTTCCCTGCGGGTCCGGGCGACGTGGAACTCAAGGTTTCCGGTACCCGCATCCTGTCTTTTGACATCGATTCATGGGAACTGGGCTCTTCTTTTAACGCGCTGGGGCGGTTGAATTATGAAACACCCCTGGCCCGTACCCTGACGGAATGGAAAATCCTGTGGCACGCCAACTATGCCTGGCGCGGCCTGAACCTGCGTTACGCAGCAAAATACGTCAACGGTTATGACAACATAGAGGATAACATCAAGATAGATGCCCATATAACTCACGACCTGCATCTCAACTGGGCCATGAAAGCAGACAAGCTCAGCTTGTGGGCAACCCTGCTCAACTTCACCGATGAGGACCCGCCCTACGCCGGTGAAGACATGAACTACGACGCGTTTACCCACAGCCCCCTGGGCCGTATCATCAAACTGGGTTTTACCTGGTCTTTCTAGCGGCATCTGCGCATCGAACGCAAAACCGCGGCGCCCTGAGCGGCTATTTCTTTCCGGAAATTACCTCGTTCAACGTGTTTTCCGCATCCCTGAACATTTTTTCCAGCAACATCTTGCGGTGTACTCTCAGTCGCTCAATTTCCTCCCACAATACCTTTTTTATTTTGGAGGTTGCAGCTTCACGTACTTCTGAAGACAGGGCCGTATCATTCGTGAATTCGTACTTTTCAATGGTGAAATTAGTGATGTCATCAATATTGTCCCCAACGATGACATAATCGACTGCCTCCTTTACCTCGATCCTGGCTTGTTCAGGTCCTTTCTCCTGCGCATCGTCCTGTTCGATCTCAGCTATTGCTTCAGTTCGGGTTCCACGAATCGTCATGGCCTGATCCAGGCCGGTCATTGTGAACAGCTTCTTGATCGGAGCACTGAGGGCACAAATGACAAGTTTCCTGTACGGCCCCTTGAACTTTTTGGCCATTACCACCACGACCCGAAGACCCGCACTGCTGATGTAGGACACCTGCTCAAAGTCCATAATCAACGCCTTGTCTTCCGGCGCAATTTCGGCTTCCATCATCTTTTGAAATTCGTTGGCATTATTGCTGTCCACGCGACCGGTGAGCGCCGTTATCAGAATTGCTCCTTTTCGTTGGCAGTCAATGCTTATTCTCATTTGTAATCACTCCCGCATCTCTGTCTCTGATGATGCGTCTCATTTATCGCAGATTTACTATTGAATAATCTTCTCAAATCCGTTCAGGGCAACCTGCATTTTATCCACCAGGAAGTCGATTTCCGGCTCGCTGATAATTAACGGTGGGCACAGCATGATCGTTGAGCCTATCGGGCGCACGATGATGCCCTGTTCAAGACACAGGTCGCGAAACGCTTCGGTGTATCGTTCAATGTCCTCCATATTGTCCGCTATCGGCTCCATGGTTTCGTTGTCCCTGACCAGTTCGACAGCGGCTATCATGCCGCAACTGCGCACCTCACCTACCAACGGCGATTCCGACAACGCCTTCATACGCTGATTAAGGTACGGCCCTGTCACCCCGGCGACTTGCCGGATTATTCCTTCTTCATCAAGGATGCGGATATTTTCCAGGGCCACGGCGCAACTGACCGGATGCCCGGAATAGGTAAATCCATGAAAGAATTCGCCGCCTTTCTCGACCAGGGTATCCGCGACCCGGTCACCGACCATGACTGCGGACAGGGGCAGGTAGCCTGAGGTAATCCCCTTGGCTATACACATCAGGTCCACCTGTTCTATCTGCATGAGATCGCTGGCGAACCATTTCCCGGTCCGGCCGAACCCGGTAATCACCTCATCGATAACCAGCAGGACATCATATTTCCTGCATATTTTCCCGATCTCGGCGAAATAATTGCGCGGCGGAATCTTGCCGCCGCCGGCCCCCTGTACCGGCTCGGCAAAAAATGCCGCCACCTTCTCAGGACCGGTTTTCAGGACCCTGTCTTCGAGCCAGCGCGCAGCGAGCACCCCGAACTCTTCCTCGCCCATATCCCGCCCGTACTGGAACTGGTAGGGGCACTGAATATGCTGAACATCAGGTACTACTGCGGCCTGTTCGTGCATAGGCGGCATACCGGACAATGCTCCGGCTGCAACGGTACTGCCGTGATAGGCCATTTCCCTGGCGATGACAGTCTGCTTTTCCGGCTGACCCTCCAGCATCCAGTACTGTCTTACCATGCGCAACGCGGTATCGTTTGCTTCGGAACCGGAGTTGGCATAGAAGACGTGGTTCAATCCAGCCGGCGTTATGTCAACGAGTTTCTCGGCCAACCTTACGGCTGGTGGATTCGTCGACTTGAAAAAACTGTTGAAGTAGCTCAACTCCGCGATTTGTGCGGCGGCAGCCCGACCGAGTTCGGTCCGGCCGTAACCGATATTGACACAGGCAAGGCCGGCCAGACCGTCCAGGTACCGGTTACCGTCACTGTCCCAGACGTAACAACCTTCACCTCGCGTGATAACCAGTGCCTTTGCGTCCAGCAGCGCCTTGTAATCCGTAAACGGATGCAGGTAATTGTCGAGGTCGGCCTGTTGCCATTCAGTTGTGCTTCTGGCAATCTCTGTCATACAAGGCTCCCCATATCAGACGTTATCGCTATAATCCATATTATAGGTACGAATAGATGACATGTCATATTACTGGTTTCCCGAATAACCCGCATCGTCATAACAAAATCACATAATGCCGACATCCAGAAATGAAAAGAAGCTGGGCATGGAAATGCCCATCACGCGCCGCGATTTCATTGGTTCAACACTGGTGGGAGCAGGCAGCACATTGATGGCAACCCGTTCACCCGGTCTTTCTGCCGCAAACAGGCCTCAATTCAGCACCCTGTTCGGGAGCGAGTGGACCGGCCCCGGCGGTATAGGCGACTACGCTGCCAGCAACGGCAATACCGCCGAGGTTGTCAATGCAGCCCATGCAATGAGCACCGGGCAGTTCATCGACGCTGTGACTGAAGCGAAGGATATCGGCGAAACCTTCGACCTGGTCGTAGTAGGCGGCGGTTTTTCCGGCCTGAGCGCGGCATATACCTTCAAAAAACATACCGGCGATAACATGAACTGCCTGATATTGGACAACCACCCGATTTTTGGTGGAGAGGCAAAACAGAATGAGTTCGAAGTGGACGGTTATCATCTCTACGGACCACAGGGTTCCAATGGCAACCTGTGGCCTGTTTCCGTCACCAGGCAGATGGGTTTCTACCATGAATACTGGCCTGAACTGGGGTTGCCGGATGAGTTTGTCTGGCAGGAGTTGAGCGGTAGCGATAAAGACCTGCGTGTAGCCAAAGACATCTATTTCCCGATGTTGCAGACCTGGGAGGCGGCGGATTCAGGCTATTTTTACGGCAGGGACTCAACACCCAATGGTGGCTGGGCGATAAACCCCTGGAACAACGGTTTTCGTGACGCTCCCATCCCGGACAGCCTGAAACTTGACTATATGACCCTGGAGTCCTATCGCATGCCGCCGCGCCGTGATGACTGGGAACAATGGCTCGACAGCATGACTTACCTGGATTTCCTTACCAAGGTGCTTGGTGTCTCGCCGGAATACGCAAAGCTGGTAGACCCATTCGGCGCCACTGTCGGACACGGCCTGGGGTCTGATGTCACCTCGGCTTACGCAGCATTTGAATTTGCGCTGCCCGGCCCGGCAGGTTATTTCCGCTATATCACGGATAACACCGATCCGACCGACCTGCTCCATCTTGCCGCCTTTCCCGGCGGTAATGCCGGCATTGCGCGTTACTTTCTGAAACATCTCATTCCGGGATCAATCAAGGGCGATCTATCCATGAGCGCCATTTTGTTTAACCCGATTAACTGGCAGGAACTGGACCGCGCAGGTAACCCTGCCCGCTTTCGGGGTGGTTGTACAGTCGTTGCCGTAGAGAATATCGGCAGCGAAAAGAATGGACGGGTGAACGTAACCTATTATAAAAACGGTTCCCTGCATAAACTGACTGCTAAATCGGTTGTAATGGCGGCCAACCAGGCAGTAAACAAGAGAATTGTGAAGGGACTGACGCCTGAACTGTATGACGCCATGGACAGTTTCATGCACGGTCCGGTATTGACGGTGAACGTCGCGGTAAGAAACTGGAAATTCATGGAAAAGCTGGGCATCACTGCGGCGCGCTGGTTCGAAGGTTTCGGCTGGTTTACCTGCATCAGGAGACAACTGATGATAGATGGACAGGAACCCATGCCCCTTGACCCGAGCAAGCCCACTGTCCTGACGATGTACGTGCCTTTTCTGTATCCCGGTATGCCCGTAAAGGAACAGGCGATTGCCGCACGCTACTCACTGCTGGGACCGGGATTCAGCGATTTCGAGCTACAAATTCGCAAGCAATTGCAAACCCTGTTCGGCGCCAGCGGCTTTGATGCCAGGTGGGATATAGCCGGAATCGTACTTAATCGCTGGGGACATGCATACGTCGTACAACCTCCGGGGTTTTATTTCGGCAAGGACGGCAAACCTGCCGCCAAGGAGGTGATCCGTAATACGATCCACGGCCGCATCGCTTTTGCGCATTCGGAACTGGCCGGAGCCCAGGTGTGGCAGACAGCCGCGGCTGAAGGTAAGCGTGCAGTTGAGAATTTACTTTAATATTAAATACTAGTTAATTGATAATAAAAATTATTATCTAATAAAACTACATCGGTCTTATGAATTGAAATCAATGTGTCCGGGGGAATCATGAAACAAAGAATCTTGACGTTTACGCTGTTGTATCTCAGTCTGGCCCTGCCGTTGGGAGCGGTGGCGGCGGATGACCCGCCGACACTGGCCATAAGCGGCGGCACTCTTGTTGACGGTTACGGTGGAATACCAGTGCAAAATGCGGTGGTCCTGGTTTCCGGCGACCGTATTATGAAGATCGGTGATGTGAATTCCGTGGCTATTCCTGACGGAGTGAAAACCCTGGATGTCAACGGTATGACCGTCCTCCCGGGATTGTGGGAATCCCACGGGCATCTATACCATATCGGCGAAGGAGACCCGGCGACGTTTCCTGATAAATTCAGGTCCCAGGTGGATTCGATCATAGCTGCCGTAGCCAGGACGACGCTGATGGCGGGAATTACGACATTCCGCGACACGGGTGGCCCGATTCACGAACAGCTGGCTCTGAGAGCGGAAATCGAGGCGGGCCGATTGCCCGGCCCCAGGCTGTTCCTGGCCGGGCCCGTGCTGCATCAGCGAAATCCTGTAATAACCGCCACCAGCAATATAGAGTATCTCATCGGATCTCCTGCCGAAGCCAGGGAAGTAACTGAGAGAGTCATCGGCCTGGGAGTTGACCAGATCAAAGTGGCCAGGTTCTGGGATCTGGACATACTGAAGGCAATCGTGGATACGGCGCATCAGGCAGGTCTCGGCGTAGAGGCTGACGTGCGCCATATGAATGCCTACCGCACCGCTATAGAAGCCGGCGTTGACCGTCTGCACCACGTCTTTACCGCCGACCCGTTGTCGGATTACAGCGCCGAGGAGATACGCTTCCTGGTGCGCGGCATAAAACCGCCTCCCGCAGGACCGATGGCCAACATCCTGCGCGGGCCGTATATCCTACCGACTATAGAAATGCGCCAGGCTTATGTCCGTGTATTTGAATACCCCGAATTTACACACCATCCCCGTTTCAGGGAGCAATTTCCCCCGGACGTGTATGCGCACCTGCGAGAGTCCTGGAAAAACCCGAACGCGGTGCCCTGGGGCATCGGTGCGCCGGAACGCATCAAGGTTGTCAAGCGGAAACTGAAGACTTTTATAGCGGCCGGCGGCCGCGAGCAGATCGTTGCCGGGACAGACGCCGGCTCCCCATTCAACATGCACAGCGCGTTGACCAGGGAAATGCAGCACTATGTCGAGGCAGGATTAACCCCCATGGAAGTGATACAGAGCGCCACGTTAAGGCCTGCACAGATGCAGGGTGTGGAAAAAGACCTGGGTACGGTCACCGAGGGAAAGTATGCCGACATGGTGATCGTGGACGGCGACCCGCTGCAGGACATTACGCTGCTGCAACACAAGATCGTACTGATCATCAAAGGCGGGAAAGTATATGTACCATAAACATTAGAGGAAGACCCTATGATGAAGATAAAACTTCCTGCACTTGTCGCCTTACTGGCTTTTTTTACCGGTGTAACAAGCGCACAGGATATGTATCAGTATTACACGGTATCGCACCCTGACGAGTTTGATATCGATTGGGGCAGCTTTTATAACAGTATGAACGAGCACACGGCACGGGTCAGGGATGAATATCCCCATTACCTTGATCTGGCCTATGGAACTGCTCCTAAACAGCGCCTCGATGTTTACCTGCCCAAAGGCAAGGTGGCAAACGCCCCGGTGTTTCTGTTCGTGCACGGTGGCGGGTTCCGGGAAGGCGACAAGGCCCACTACGGTTCGGTCGCCGAACCGTTTATCAAGCGGGGTGTAATTACGGTTACTCCCAGCTATCGCCTGACCGGCAGCGGCGCCCACTACCCGGATCAACCCGATGATATAAAAAGCGCCGTCAAGTGGATATTCGACAATATCGAACAATACGGCGGTGACCCGGAGAACCTCTACGTGGCCGGTCACTCTGCCGGTGCTGTCCTCACTGCCGATATCGGGGTTGACCGTGGCTGGCTGACCGAGATGGGCATGCCAAACGACATATTGAAAGCCATCATGCCCATAAGCGGCCCCTATGACATAAGGGTGAAAAGACGTCCGGGCCAGTTGGATGCCTATGCGCCAACCCAGGAGATTCGGGTGCAATCCAGCCCGATCCTGAAAATCAATGACCCGGCGCCTGCCGCCCTGGTCGCAACGGGTTCCGAGGAAGAATACGTGCAACCGTCCCTGGATTTTGCCGAAGCGCTAAAAGATGCCGGCGTGGATGCCCATTACCTGTTGCTGGAGGGGGAAGACCATGCCGATACGGCACTGTTGCTGGCGGACGAAAACAGCCGGCTATGCAAGCAGGTCATCAACATGATACTCGGAGCGGAATAAGCGGGCCATCACTATTCCAGGCTGAATATCATGCGGTCCTCCGCAAGGATGACCGGGCCGTCATACTGCTGTTGCATGGCGTGTAAGAATTTTCCCCAGATCGAGTGTCCCGGGCTCGGTCCGAGATACATGCTGGACATCTCGATTGCCGCCGGGACGCTGGTGTAGGGAGCGAGGTGGTAGGCGATCAGTTTTTTCGCATTTACCTCCCTGGCCAGCTGGCCTAACTGGGTCGGGCTGGTATGGCCGGTCTGGGGACGTTCCTTCATCAGTTCCTCCTTGTGAAAATCCTTGAGGCTGAACTTGCCGCCGGAGGTCATGCCGAGATCCGGTTTGACACATTCGTGCACCAGGATATCAACGTCCCTGGCCAGGGTTTTCATACCTTCGGATACAGCCGTATCGCCGCTGATCGCAACGGAACCGTAGTCGGAATCGACCCGATAACCCAGACTTTTCACAGAGGGGTCGGGAAGGTGTTTCGTCTCAAGGCAGGAAACCCTGAAACTGTCGGTCTCCAATACCGTGCCCGGACCAATATCCCGAACTGCATATGGCGGCGTCTCGCGCGGACGCGCCGCCATGTGCGGCGGCCAGTGCTCAAGTATCGTCCCGATGAAATCCACGTTCATGGCGTGCATATAACGGATGGCGCCTTCCGACATGGCTTCCGTCCCGGCGGGGCCGTACACGTAAACCGTATCCTGCCTGCCGGCAATCCAGTTCGTTATCGCGTAGTAATCATAGTCGGAGATATGGTCGAAATGCAGGTGGGTAAAGAACATGTGGTCGATCTTCATCGGATTGATCCCCACCAGCATCAGGTTTTCCAGTACCCGGCGGCCGCAATCGAACTGCAGCACCGTGCCGTCGACAACGACCGCGCAACTGGCGCCGCCGCGCAGCGGGTCCGGCAATGCCGACCCCGAACCTGTTATGATCAACTGCATCCCTTTTTTATCCAGGTCGACCAGGGCGTTGGCGGGTTGTCCCATCGAACCGGTTTCACCGGCAGCCGCGTGTGCCCGGCGCAAGGTGAGAGCCGACACCCCTGACAAGGTTCCCCCGGCCAGCGCAGCAAGGATGTTGCGGCGAACAGGATTGAACTTCATAAGCTTGTTATATATAGACATGACAGGTTTCCTGGTAGTGGTGAATGGTTGAAATCGTATATTATAAGACATCGGAATACGATACCCGTCCTTGCCGGCAACGAACTGAAATTGATCGAGGTTTAATTATGAAACTTCCCTTGTTTCCCTGCACAATTGTAGGCAGTTACCCGCAGCCGGACTGGCTGATCGACAGGGAAAAACTTGCGCAACGTTTTCCCCCGCGGACCCGCGCCAGGGAGTTATGGCGTGTCGGGGATGATTATTTGCGTGAGGCCCAGGATGACGCAACCCGCCTGGCAATCCGGGACCAGGAAAGAGCGGGCGTGGATATTATTTCAGACGGTGAAATCCGCAGGGAGAGTTACTCCAATCATTTTGCCACGGCGTTGGATGGAGTTGACATAGATAGCCCCGGACAGGCACTGGACCGCAGCGGCGAACCGGTATTCGTGCCGCGTATCGTCGGCCCGATCCGGCGCAGCCGTTCCGTGGCTGTTGAGGATATGAAATTCTTGCGGGCAAATACCGGCAAGGCCATAAAAATGACGGTGCCTGGCCCTTTCACCATGACCCAGCAGGCACAGAACGACTATTATTCATCGGAACTGGATTGCGCCATGGATTATGCTGCCGCAGTCAATCAAGAAATCAGGGATTTGTTCGCCGCAGGCGCAGATGTGGTTCAACTCGATGAGCCTTACATGCAGGCCCGACCGGAGAAAGCGAAAGAATATGGCATAGAGGTATTGAACAGGGCTTTGGAGGATATCGATGGAAAGACCTGCGTACATATTTGTTTTGGTTACGCTGCCTTGATCCACAACCGTCCCGAAGGATATTCATTCCTGCCGGAATTTGTCGCTGCAAAGTGCACCCAGGTTTCCATAGAAACAGCCCAGTCAGGTCTGGACTGCACGGTACTGGAGTCGCTGCCGGGCAAGGAAATTCTGCTTGGCGTGCTGGACCTGTCCACTAATGAAATAGAGACAGTGGATATGATAAAAGACAGGGTGTTGCGGGCCCTGTCCTACGTAAATGAGGAACGCGTCATACTGGCGCCGGACTGCGGCATGAAGTACCTGCCCCGCGAGTCAGCGTTCGGCAAGTTGCAGGCAATGTGCGAGGCAGCCAGGCAGTTGCGGGAAGAGTTTTCGACCAGGTAACCCTCCTGCAATACCGTGTCATGGGCACAGTTTTTCACTCGCCAGCGCGGCACCTTCAGCCAGAGCTGCAAGCTTGGCCCATACCACGTCCGGGTCTATCCCCCGCATACCCACGTGGATGCTGAAACCACAGTCGACCCCGGCCATGACACGTTCATATCCGACCAGGTTGACATAGCGCTCGATCCGTTGCGCTACCAGGTCTGGATGTTCGATGTAATTTGACTGGCATTCGATAACGCCCGGACAGAGGACCTTGCCATCCGGCACCCTGATATCTTCAAACAGCTTCCACTCATGCGCGTGGCGGGGATTGGCGGATTCAAACAGGATGGTACGCGGCTTTGCTTTCCACACCAAATCAATGATACAGGACATGGCCACGTCACAGTGATGCGGACCGGGATAATTTCCCCAGCACAGGTGCATGCGCAACTGTTCAGCCGGAATGTTGCGGACGCCATAATTTAAGGCCTCTATGTTCATTTCTGCCCGCTTACGGAAATCCGCTAAATCAAGAACTGCATAGGCCGAATGGCGGCCCATTGCCAGGTCGGGACAATCCAGTTGCACGGTTAATCCTGCTGCGGCAATTGTCTCGTATTCGTGGCGCATAGCCTCGGCAATTGCAAAGACATACTCTTCATCTGAAGGGTAATACTCGTTGCCGAAAAAGAGGGAAACCACCCCGGGTGAGGCGGCGCTGGAAAAGGCGCCGGTGAAATCCTTGCCGGAAACCGCATTGGTTAAATTGACCATGTCCTGTTTTGCCGCACCAGTATCTTTTACGGATATAGGCGCATTGCATGCAGGGGCTGATCTTTTTCTGCGGCCCGGGTTAGCTGCAACCAGATCAGCGCTTTTCGGATAGTCAGCAAGATCAGCGAAATAATAATTCTGGATCGATTCACCTCCAAACCCATGCAACCTGTCCTTGACGTAAGTGGCATAACTGGGTTTTGACATCTCGCCGTCATTTATCACGCTGACACCGGCATCGAGTTGCTTGTCCACGGTTTCATGCACCGCGGTTTTGACCCGTCTAGCGAGAGCCTGCTCGTCTACCGGGATCCCGTCGCCTTTTGCCCACATGATCTGTATCAAATCATCAGGCCTGGGCAGGCTGCCGGTGTGCGTAGTCAGAATTCGATTCATAGTGTCATCCGTTCAATACAGCATTATATATAAAAAGATTCAGGCCTTGCCAAAACCCCCTCCTCCGGGTGTTTCCATCACCAGCAGGTCGCCGCGGTCCATTTCAATTTCATCGTTGCCTTTAAGCCGCACGATATCACCACCGGCGCGCATCACGTAGTTACTGCCGCATTCACCCGGCCCGCCTCCTGCCAACCCGAAAGGCCGTATGACCCGGTGGGAACTCAGCATGGTCGCGGTCATGGGTTCAAGAAAGCGTAATTTTCGCACCACCCCGTTGCCGCCGCGGTATTTACCGGCGCCGCCGGAACCCCGGCGGATGGAAAATTCCTCGAGCCGCACCGGGTAGCGTAGTTCGAGCACCTCGGCATCGGTCATGCGGGTATTGGTCATGTGGCTGTGTACGGCGCTGGCGCCGGGATGATCCTGGCCGGCGCCCGTGCCGCCACACACGGTGTCATAGTTCTGGTAACGGTCGTTGCCGTAGAAAATATTGTTCATGGTGCCTTGCGATGCCGCCGTCACACCGAGTGCGCCGTACAGCGCGTTGGTAATGGCCTGGGATACTTCAATATTGCCCGCCATAACCGCCGCCGGATACTCCGGCGAGATCATGGAACGCTCAGGCAGGACCAGTCCGATGGGCTTGAGACAGCCTTCGTTCAACGGGATCTCATCGTTGACCAGGGTGCGGAATACGAAAAGTACCGCGGCCTTGCAGACCGCGGTCGGCGCGTTGTAATTGGTCGGATTCTGCATCGAGGTGCCGGTGAAATCGATGACCGCCGAGCGCTTGTCACGGTCCACGGAAATCCTCACCTTAATCACGCTGCCCTCATCCATGGGATATTCGAATTCGCCGTCCTGCAGTACTTCCATCACCCGGCGCACCGATTCCTCGGCGTTGTCCTGGACGTGTTTCATGTAGGCGCCGACCACGTCAATACCGTAGTACGCAACCATTTCCCGCAGTTCCGCCAGACCCGTTTCATTGGCGGCTACCTGTGCTGACAGATCGGCCAGGTTCTGGTCGATGTTGCGGCAGGGATATTTACCGGAGGCCAGTAAATTCCTGAGTTCCTTTTCACGCAACCGGCCGTTCTCGACCAGCAGGAAGTTGTCAATCAATATGCCTTCTTCTTCGATGCGGATGCTGTCCGGCGGGGCCGACCCCGGAGTGCGGCCGCCGATGTCCGCATGGTGGCCCCGCGATGCCAGGTAAAACAGGATCTTCTCACCTCTCTCGTCAAAAGCGGGCGTTATCACGGTTACGTCGGGAAGGTGGGTGCCGCCTGCATACGGTGCGTTGAGCACATAGACGTTGCCGGGCCTGATTTTGCCCTCATTGGCCCTGATAACAGACTTCACGGATTCACCCATTGAACCCAGGTGGACGGGGATATGAGGCGCATTGGCAACGAGGTTGCCTTCGGCGTTGAACAGCGCGCAGGAAAAATCAAGACGTTCCTTGATGTTCACGGAATAGGCGGTATTCTGCAGGGTGACACCCATCTGCTCAGCTATCGACATGAACAGGTTATTGAATACTTCCAGCATGATCGGGTCGGCAGCAGTATCGACCGCATCGCTGTCTTTTCGCCGGATGTAACGCTGCATTACCAGGTGGCCGCGTTCGTTGAGTGCGCCGCGCCACCCCGGTTCCACTATGACAGTGCCTGTGGCTTCGATAATGATGGCCGGCCCGCTGACTGACTGGCCTGCTTTCAGTTCATCACGCAGGTACAGGGGGGTGTCGCGCCATTCACCGTTACTGTACATCCGTACCTGCTCCCGTACGGTTGGTTCCGCGCGGGAAGCCGGTGTTTCGACCTCCGGTTCGAGGCTTGCTTCGGTCGTGCCGATTGCCTCAACGGACAGCGCCTCCACGACCAGGCCCCGCTCCCGGGCGACAAAACCGAAACGCCGACGATGCGCCTCCTCAAAATCAGACAGCATCTGCGCCGCGCTGCCGGTGTCAACGGGCAAGCTGGTGTCGGTGCCCTCGTAGCGGATATGCGCCTTGCTGACGTTGGAGATGTTTTCAGCCTCCACCCCCTGCTCCCTCACCCCGTTACGCGCTGCATCCGCCAGCGGCAGACGGTACGCGTCAATTACCTCTTCCACGGTCTCTTCACTGAAATCAACGCTCACCTGCGCTTCACGCAACACCCGTATCTCAGCCAGGCCCATGCCGTAGGCGGACAACACACCGGCAAGGGGATGCAGGAAAATACTTTCCATGCCCAGTGCGTCGGCAACCATGCACGCATGCTGCCCGGCGGCACTGCCGAAGCAGTTGAGCGTGTATTCCGTGACGTCGTGACCGCGTTGCAGTGAGATTTTCTTGATTGCATTGGCCATGTTTTCAACCGCGATACGCAGGAAGCCTTCAGCGACTTCCTCGGCGCCGGCAGTTTTACCCTGCCCATCCGAGACCCGCTCGGCCATAGCGAGAAACTTCTTTTCCACCGTTTTGCGGTCCAGTTTCTCATTGCCGCCGGGACCGAAAATGGCCGGGAAATAGTCCGGCTGGATTTTCCCCAGCATGACGTTGCAATCGGTCACCGTCAGCGGGCCGCCGCGCCGGTAGCAGGCAGGGCCCGGGTCGGCGCCCGCGGACTCCGGCCCTACCCTGAAACGGGACCCGTCAAAGCGGAGTATTGACCCGCCGCCGGCAGCGACCGTATGGATGTGCATCATGGGGGCGCGCATGCGCACGCCGGCTACCAGTGTCTCAAAACTGCGTTCGTATTCGCCGTCATAGTGGCTCACGTCAGTGGAAGTGCCGCCCATGTCAAAGCCGATCAACCTGTGGAAACCGCTCATCGCCGCGCTACGGGTCATGCCCACTACCCCGCCTGCAGGACCGGAAAGTATAGCGTCCTTGCCCCGGAACCGGTGGGCATCGGTCAGGCCGCCGTTCGATTGCATGAACATGAGGCGCGGACCGGCGCCGCCCCCGATACCCAGTTCGTCGGCAACCTGTTGCACATAACGGCGCAGGATGGGAGATAAATAGGCGTCAACGACAGTCGTGTCTCCGCGCGCGACCAGCCTGGCCAACGGACTGGCCTGGTGACTCAGGGAAACCTGGGTAAAGCCGATCTCCCCGCAGATTTCACCTGCCCTGACTTCGTGGCTCCGGTAGCGGTAACCATGCATGAAGGCCACGGCCACCGCCCGTATCCCGCCATCGAATGCGGCCTGAAGACCGGCCCTCATGCGTTTTTCATCCAGCGGGACCAGGACATGACCGCCGGCATCGATGCGTTCGTCCACCTCTATAACCTGCTCATAAAGCATGCCCGGCAGTACGATATTCAAATCAAACAGGCGCGGGCGGTCCTGGTAACCGATGCGCAGGGCATCACCGAAGCCCCTGGTGGTGACAAACACGGTACGCTCACCTTTTCGCTCCAACAGGGCGTTGGTAGCCACCGTGGTTCCCATCTTGATGTGTTCGATTGTGTCCGGCGGTATCCCTGCCCCCGGCGCCAGTCCGAGTATATGACGGACACCCTGAACTGCCGCGTCCCGATAGCGCCCCGGATTCTCGGACAGCAGCTTATGGCTGATTAACCGCCCATCGGGAGATTTGGCGACCACGTCCGTGAAAGTGCCGCCGCGGTCGATCCAGAATTGCCACATGATTGAATGTCCTTGTTCTGAAGTGATTTTCTTGATTTTATCCGATTTAGCCCCGCAAGGGGTGAGACCTTGGGGGAAATATGGGTTATTCTTGTTCCTGGCATTGTTCCGGGGGCGATTATGAAACGCACATCTTCCTTATTGGCACGGTTGTATCTCATTCTGTTCATATTTACCTGCCCGGCAGCGGCACAGGATACGCCGACACTGGCAATAAGCGGCGGCCAGCTCGTCAATGGCTATGGAGGTCTGCCTGTGCAGGATGCAGTGGTGCTGGTTACAGGTGACCGTATCAGCAAAATTGGCGACGTGAATTCGGTAACCATCCCTGATGGAGTGCAAACCCTGGATGCCGACGGCATGACCATCCTGCCGGGGTTATGGGAATCCCACGGCCATTTATTCCATATCGGCGAAGGCGACCCGGCGTCGTTTCCGCTTAAATTCAAAGCCCAGGCCGGTGATATCATGGCGGACGCAGCCAGGATATCCCTGCTGGCCGGGATTACTACATTTCGCGACACGGGCGGGCCGATACAGGAGCAACTGGCCCTGAGAGCGGATATTGAAGCGGGCAAGCTGCCCGGGCCCAGGCTGTTCCTGGCCGGACCTATCCTGCACCAGCGCGACCCGGACAAGCCCAACATCAGGAGAGACTACCTGGTCGGTTCACCCGAAGAGGCAAAACAGGTCACGCTGGATGTCATAGGGCTTGGGGTAGACCAGGTCAAGGTTTACGGCTTCTGGGACCTGGATATTCTCAAGGTTATCGTGGATACGGCGCACAAGGCCGGTCTCGGCGTGGATGCCGACGTGCGCCACATCAATGCCTACCGCACGGCGATTGTCGCCGGCGTCGACCGCTTGCACCACGTGTTTACCGCCGATCCCTTATCGGACTACAAGGACGAGGATATCCGCCTCATGGTACGGGGCATAAAACCCGTCCCGACCGGACCGCGCGCCAATATCCTGCGTGGCCCGTTCATCGTACCGACTATCGAAATGCGCAATGCCTACGTGCGCGTGTTTGCATTCCCGGAATTTACCGATCACCCCCGTTTCAGGGAACAATATTCTGAGGAAGTTTACGCCCACCTGCGCTGGTCCTGGAGTGACCCGAACGCGGTGCCCTGGGGCATCGGCGCGCCGGAACGTATCAAGGTGGCCAAACGCAAACTGAAAACGTTCATCGCAGCCGGCGGCCGCGAGCAGATCGTGGCCGGAACGGATGCCGGTGCGCCTTTCAACGTCCACAGCCCCCTGACCCGGGAGTTGCAGCACTACCTCGAGGCAGGGCTGACACCCATGGAAGTGATACAGAGTGCAACATTGCGGCCTGCGCAAATGCAGGGCGTTGAAAAAGACCTGGGTACGGTGACCGTAGGCAAGCTGGCCGACATGGTGCTCGTGGACGGCGACCCGCTACAGGACATTACCCTGCTGCAGCACAAAATCGTCCTGGTAATCAAGGGCGGAGAAGTGTATGTTCCGGATAGCGCTCCGGACTTCTGAAAGAGGAGAAAAACTTATGTTGAAGATAAAGCTGCCTGCGTTTGCTGTTTTACTGACACTTTTTTCAAGCGTCATAAACGCCCAGGACATGTCCCAGTATTACACGGTACAAAACCCTGATGATTTTACTATTGACTGGACCGGTTTCTATCACCGGATGAATGACCACACGGCCAGGGTCAGGGAACAGTTTCCACATCACCTGGACCTGGCCTACGGGACAGATCCGAAACAGCGCCTCGATCTTTACCTGCCTGAAGGCGAGGTATCGAATGCCCCGGTGTTCCTGTTCCTGCACGGCGGCGGATTCCGTGAGGGAGACAGGGCGCACTACGGATCGGTAGCCGAACCTTTTGTCAAATCAGGGGTAATCACAGCCATCGCCAGCTACCGTTTGACCGGCAGCGGCGCACATTATCCGGCTCAGCCTGACGACGTCAAAAATGCGGCCAAATGGTTGTTTGAAAACGTCGGAGACTACGGCGGCAACCCGGAAGCTCTCTACGTGGGCGGCCATTCGGCCGGCGCCATCCTGTCTGCCGACATCGGCGTTGACCGTGCCTGGCTGGTCGAGATGGGCATGCCGAAAGAGATATTGAAGGGCATCATACCCGTGAGCGGACCTTACGACGTGCGCGCCAGGGGACGGCCCGGTGAAGTATACACATACGCCCCCACCCCGGAACTGCGGGAGCAGGCCAGTCCGATCCTGCACGTCAATGACCCGGTGCCAGTTGCGCTGGTCGCGGTCGGGTCCGAAGAGGGGTACCAGGAGTCGTCCATGGCATTCACCGAGGCATTAAAGGCAGCTGGCGTCGATGCTCAGTATCTCCTTCTGGACGGAGAGGACCACGCCGATACGGCGCTGTCCCTGGCTAACGGGGAAAGTGAACTGTTCAGGCAGGTCATGGATATTATACAGGGCTCGAAATGAACCGGAGATTTAACCTCGCGGACATAGCCGCCTTGAAGCGGCTATGTCCGGTTTCAAGAAACCTCTGTGACTAAAACTGGTATTCCTTAAAAATCAAACGATTTACGCACCGTTAAAGAAACCATGCGCGGCCAGGGGCGAACCATGCCCGGCGGAACCCATCCGGGCAGGCCGAGCCGGGACGGCTGGTTACCGCCGTTAAAGATATACGCCAGGGTTTCGTCCTCATCCAGCACGTTGTCCAGGCTCACCACCGCAGACCAGCCACCTCCGTTAACCCCGGCTCTCAGGTTTAGAACGGAATAACTGTCCATCTCACGGTAAGTAATAAAAGTCGGCCGCAATTCATTGGTCTGGTCATCCACCCAGGAGAAATCGCCACCGATGAACCCGGTCCAACCGTTCCATCCCAGCGGCATTTCATACCGACCGTTCAGGCTGAAGCTGACTTCCGGCACATGGGGAATTTGATCGCCATCCATCCCGTTGGCCGGTATTGGCGCGTCCGCAGTCAGTTCCGCTTCGTTGTAGTTGAACGTAGCGCCGAAAGACAACCCTTCGGCAGGATAGGCCTGGGCTTGCAGTTCAACCCCGAGGACTTCCGCGGTACCCCCATTCCCCCTGTAGGAAAAAGTCAGCCCGCCGGGCGCGGTTGCCTGTTGCCGGGCCTGTATATCCGTCCAGTCGAGATAGAAAAAGGAACCGTTAAAAGTGAATTTGTTGTCCGCCCAGGCGCTCTTGAAACCGACTTCATAACTATCCACAGAGTCGGAACCGAAACCCGCGGGAATGGTGACACCGGCGATACTTGCTGCCGTCTGATCGTTCGGTCCACCGGAGCGAAAGCCCTGCGCAAACTGAAAGTACGTCATGATATCATCCGTCACATCCAGGGAAACGTTTGCCCTGAAAATGATGTCCTTCTCGCCAAACGTAAGTTCCGGATCGGCACCTCTGCCGGGTCTCCCCGGAAAACCGGTAACCGCCGCGGCGATTACCCCCAGGTCGAAATCAAACCAGCGAAAACCACCCGTCACATTCAACCGCTCTGTTACGTCCCAGGACAATTCGCCGAACAGCGCCTTCTCTTCAACCGTGGTATCCACCGTGCGGTCCAGCAGCGAAATTGAATCAGGTGTGACCCTGCCGGTTACCGAGTCCACTGTTATCACCTTGCTCCTGAAGAAGCGTTCCTCCGATTGGCGAAACCCGCCAATCAATACCTGGAATGGGCTGTCCCAACTGGAAGCAAAGCGGATTTCATTAGTGAATAACTCATGGTTTTGTGGTTGAACAATGAAAGACTGTCCGCTGCCGTCTGCAGGAAACGACAAGCGGGTAATAATCTCAATCTCAGCGGAAGCGTCCCGTCTGGAGTACGTATCCCGCTGCATATAGGATGATGTAAAGATGACGTTGCCCCACTCCGGGTCATATTCAAACTTGACGTTGTACATGTCGGTCTCGTCATCAAAGCTGGCGTCGGACATATCCGTGTTGTAATACTTGGTGGGCGTGGGACCGCCGTTGAGTGTCGGGCTCACGGGAAGATCAATCAACTGGTCCATCCATCCCGCCCGGGCGTTAGTCCTTGCATCCTGGTGCATGCCCAGCACCGAAAACTTCAGATTATCCGTCACCTGTACAGCCAGTATGCCGCGCAGGGCTTCGGTGTCATCGTCATTGCCATCTTTCCTCCACTGATCGTCGATATAACCATCGTTATCAACCTTTATCCCGGCAAACCTGAGCGCCACCCTGTCCTTGACGACAGGTATGTTGACCATTGCATCGACCGTGTAACCGAGACCGTCCGAGTGGCGGGTGGAACTGAACCCTGCGCCGACGTCCATGGAGGCCTGGTTCATATCGGGATAAGCAGGTATCCACCTGATCGCCCCGGAAAGGGAGCTGGA
>JAJDUB010000083.1 GCA_022826885.1 Gammaproteobacteria bacterium | reverse complement strand
GGCATTGACGTCAATCCCGCCAACCTGATCGATTTAAGTCGCAGCCTCCTGTATATCGATATCGCCAATTACGAAGATTTTTATGCGGCTGCCCTGGCGACCCTGATTATCAACAGGGAAGACATGGAATTGTTCACCTTCCTGTTCCGTGAGTACTGGCAAAACCAGGATATTCCATTTGAAGACGAGCACCCCGCCGGCGAAGAGAAAAACGGCGACGGCGCGGGTGAAGCCCGGCAGTTACAAAAGCAGTTCCAGCCCGCAGATGGGGAAGGTCCGGGTGATGCGGAGGAACACGAGGGCGATCCGGAACAAACCGGTTATTCGAGCCATGAATTACTGGTAAAAAAAGACATAGACGGGATGACTGACAAGGAACTGGATGAGGCCCGCAAGATCATTGCCGAATTGATTGCCATCCTGGCGAATCGCAAAAGCCGGCGCTTCAGCCCGGCAAAATCGGGACAACAGCTTGATTTCAGGAAGATATTCCGGCGCAGCATGCCTTACGGGGAGTATTGTCTGAAACTGGCTTATAAAACCCATCGGCTGAAAAAGAACAAGCTCATCCTGTTCTGCGACGTGAGCGGTTCGATGGAGCGCTACAGCCGGTTCCTGATTCAACTCATCTGCGCCATGGGAGCAAAAATCTCGAATATCGAAGTCGCGGTGTTCTCGACCCGCATGACCAGCATTACGCCTTACCTGAACCGCAGGGATATCGATGAGGTGATTAAACAGATGTCGGACCAGGTACATGACTGGGCCGGGGGAACGAATATCGGCGGCTGCCTGCGCGAGTTGAACGAGCAACAGGCCCACCAGATGCTGAGTTCCCACACCATTGCCGTGATCCTGAGCGACGGCTGGGACCAGGGTGACGCCGATCTGATGCGCGCAGAGATGGAACAACTGCGCCGCCGCGTCAAGAAGATAATCTGGCTGAACCCGCTGCTGGGCAACGCCAACTACCAGCCGTTATGTAAAGGAATGCAGACCGCCCTGCCCTTCCTGGATCACTTCCTTCCGGTACATAACCTGGAGAGCCTGGCCGAGGCCACGAAACTGCTGCGCACGCTCTGGCATTAACCCAAGATAATGATCAAAACATGAAATCAGCGTTATCCAGGTTGTTCACATCAAAGTCCGACAGGATGATAGTGGTCAAATAGTCTGTGCCTTCCACCTCTATACGTACATTGTCCCCGTAATCTTCTATGTCAAGATCATCCATGGAATTGATGTTTGTAAATGCCGTCAGGTCGATCTTATCCTCGCCATCGGTAAAATCCTGTATTGAACCGCCCCCCAGGTCGCTCGGGAAGAACCTGAATATGTCGCTTCCGGGACCGCCATTCACTACGTCCATATCATTGCCATCGACAATTAATACATCATCCCCTGGACCTCCCTTTAACAAATCATTTCCTTCACCGCCGGTCAGGGTATCGTTTCCTCTTCCGCCGAATATCCTGTCATCACCATCGTCCCCGTACATCTGATCGTCGCCGCCGGCGGGCCCACCGTACAAATCGTCGTGACCGCCCCCTCCCCTGAGCACATTATCCTCCCCGTCACCCGCCAATATATCGTTATAATCGCTTCCCACAAGGTGCTCGATGTTGGTCAGCGTATCCCCCTGGGCATCACCGAACCTTACCGCGCGGGCGTCATGCAGGCGCACCAGGACAGCGGCAGCGGAATGCTGGTAAGAAGCAGTATCAGACCCCGGCCCACCGTCGAGCATGTCGGCGCCCGGGCCGCCTTCGAGCGTGTCATCGCCGTCGCCGCCATTGAGGATGTCGTTGCCCTCACCGCCGTTGAGCGTATCAGCGCCCTCGTTGCCGTTAACCGTGTCGTTACCCCCAAGAGCGTCGATAACATCGTCGCTGGTGAGGCCGTTTAAAATATCGTCGCTGGATGTGCCTGTAGGAGTAGCGGCGCCCGGTAAGTCTAATGTTACCGACACTTCCTGATTGAGGACCTCAAGGGTGGCGCTGAGTCGTGTGGCTGATTCATACTCAAGTTCAACCGTATACTCGTCGTCGTTATCCAGGACTAATTCGAGCGTCGCGGCATTCGGCCCGGTCTTCTCGTAAGTGTAGCTGCCGGTTGACACGTTTCCGTCTAAGTCCAGCTCTACACTATTGGCAGACGTAAACTCCAGGGAAATGCTCAGGCCCAGTACTGATAGCGAAATTTTTTCCCCGGACAGTGACGAAAAGAAGCCGTTTGCATCATCCGGCGCATACCCGTTACCATTTGCCATGCTTTTTCTCCACGTTAATCATCATCCGGTATGTTATCATAATTACCTGAGTGCAAAATCAAGTTATTCACATACCTGGGGGAGCCAACAATGACACAACGTGGCCGAATAATTCCTGCGCTTATCTCATTGACCTGTTTCATGCTTATCGGCGCTGCCGGCGCCCAGGTGCTCGAGGAGATTACCGTTACCGCGCAGAAACGCGAGCAGGACCTCTCCGACGTGGGCATCTCCATTACGGCCTTGTCCGGCAAGCAGCTTAAAGACCTGGGGCTGACCAATACCGCGCAACTGGATGACCAGGTGCCGGGACTGATGATCACGGATTACGGTAGCGGCGTGACGACCCAGTACACTATCCGCGGTTCGAGCCAACTGGATTTCGCCGATCACCATGAACCCCCGGTTGCGGTGTATATGGACGGAGCGTATAACAGCTACGTTGCCGGTGTGGGATACCACTTCTTTGACGTCGAGCGCGTCGAGGTGCTGCGCGGCCCGCAGGGTACATTATTCGGCAGGAATGCAACGGGGGGACTGGTCCACCTTATATCGGCCAGGCCGACCAGGGAGCCTGAAGGCTATGTCGAGGTCACCGGTGGGGAGTACGAACAGATTCGCACGGAAGCAGCCGTAAGCGGCCCTCTGGGCGAAACAATGGCCGGACGCCTTTCCTTTTCCTATGAGGATACGGACGGCTACCAGGAAAACCGGATCGGCGATGACCTGAATGACGTCAACAACATCTCGTTGCGCGCACAATTGCTGTTTGAGCCGAGTGAAGATCTATCAATACATATCAACGGCCGCTGGAGTGAAGACGATACCAACGGCCAGGGCTATTCCATCCGTTCGGGATTGACGGACATCGGCGGTATTCCCGGCCTGCCGGGCGACGGCCTGGTCCATGAGGGCACTTCTGAGCAACAGGATGCCTTTTGCGCCAATTTCTTCGGTCCGCCGTTCCCCCTGGTGCCCGGCGCAACCGACTGTTTCGGTTATACCGAACCGGATAACGACGACAACTCCATCGCAATTGACGAAGAAGGCTTTTACAAACGTGAACATTACGGCATCACCGGCACCCTGGAATGGGAGATCGGTAATAATATGCGGCTGGTTTCCATCACGGACTGGCAGGACTTCGACAAGAATTACCTGGAAGACACCGACGGGACTCCCGCGCCGTTATTCACCTTTCCCCAGGTCATGGACAGCAACCAGGTCTCCCAGGAACTGCAATTGCATGGGGAGACTGAACAACTGCAATGGGTCGCAGGATTTTATTACCTGAATATCGACGGTGATTTCCGCTCCGGCGCAAACGTGGCGAACTGCTGTCTTGTCGATCTCGACAATAATTTCTCACTGGAAACCGAATCCTACGCCTTTTTCCTCCAGGGTGAATATGAATTCGCGCCGCAATTCTCGTTTATTGCCGGCTTTCGTTGGACCGAGGATGAGAAGGATTTTTCTGCACTGACCCGCTGCCGTGACCCCGGCACAGGGGAACCGTTCGGTCTGCCTGCGCCGCCCTGTGATTTCTTTTTTGGCGGGACGGTACAGGTAGGAGAACGTGCAAGCGAATTTGAGACACAAAATCCGTTGGACGTCAGCCGGAGTGAAGGTGAATGGTCCGCAGTGTTTGAACTGGATTGGCGACCCAATGACGATCTGCTGATGTATGCCAAGTACACCCGCGGCAACAAGGCAGGCGGATTTAACGGCGGCGCCGCCATGTTGTTCGCACCTGATGCCTTTGAATTCAGGGGCGAAATTCTGCACAGTTACGAAGGCGGTTTCAAGGCTACCCTGTTCAACGGCAGGGCCCGCCTGAATGCCAGTGTCTTCTATTACGATTACAATAATTTCCAGAGCTTCTCGCAGCAGGGCATCAACCTGATCGTATTCAATGCGGATGCGGAAAACCTCGGTGCAGAGGTTGAATTGATCGCCAACCCGGTCGAAGGACTGGAATTCCTGTTTGGTTTATCGCTGCAGGATGCAGAGCAGAAAGACGTGACGTTCGGACCTGTGACCCGGGACCGGGCAATGCCGAATGCGCCGGATGTCACATTCAACGGCCTGGGACGATATGAGTGGCCAATGATGGACGGCACCATGGCCGCCCAGATAGACTTCAATTACGTCGATGATCGCTCGCTGAACGGTATTGATCACCCGGGACTTCAGGGTGATTCCTACCTGGTTGCCAATGCAATGGTGGGATTCAGCATGGGGAACTGGGATGCGAGCCTGTGGGTCAAGAACTTTACCGATGAAGACTATGTTCCCACGTTGTTTGACATTACGACGTTTACCGGTGTCATGATTGATGCGCCTGGCCCGCCGCGCTGGTTCGGCGGTACGGTGCGCTATTCCTGGTAGCGACCGGCGGCCCTGCTCTCTGCGACCAGGCACAGGATTTCAAACAGCATCTGTTTGCCGACTTGCGGCGTGTTGGTCGTGGTGTCGTACTGGGGCGCGACCTCCACCAGGTCGCCGCCCACGAACTGTAACCCGCGTAATCCCCTGAGAAGCTGGATCGCATCCGCGGTGCTCAAGCCGCCGATTTCCGGCGTGCCGGTGCCGGGGGCATAGACCGGGTCCAGGCCGTCCACGTCGAAGCTGACATAAACAGGACCTTCACCCAGTACTTCCCGTGTTTTTTCAATGACTGCGGGCACTCCCATTGCGTGAAATTCCTGGATGGGGATCACCGTCATCCCTGAATCATAGGAAAATTCCCAGAACACCTCGGCCGCGCCCCTGATCCCGACCTGGACGCAACGATCCGGATCCAGCACCCCGTCCAGCACCGCATGGCGGAACGGGCCGCCGTGGTGGAATTTGTGGTCTTCCAATGCCCCCATGGTGTCACAGTGGGCGTCTATGTGGATCATGCCCAGCGGTTTATCCCGCCCCACCGCTTTCATGATCGGATACGTTACGGAGTGGTCCCCTCCTGCCGATACCGGCATCACCCCCGCATCCATGACCTTGTGATAATACTGCTCTATGGTACGGATACCCTCATCAAGGCTGAAACCGTGCAAGGGCACGTCACCTATATCGGCAATCGTGCAGAGATCGAACGGGTTGACCCTGGTCTGGTGGTTGAACGGACCCACCGCCATGGAGATGTTCCGGATCGAACGCGGGCCGAAACGCGCACCGGTCCGGTGCACTACGCCGGCATCGAAAGGAACGCCGATCAGGGCAATGTCCAGCCCCTCCGCTGTTTCCTTGTAGGGAGCGTCACACAAGGTGGCGATGCCGGTCAGCATGTCGGTGCCCCCGAGCATGGCCTTTGCGTGCTCCGGATCATCTACCTCGTAATGAGGCAGGTCCCGGTACTTGTTGCGTAGCGCTTCAAGTTTTTCTTGATCCATATCAATCTCCAGGAAGTGTCGGTTACCCTGCTCATCGGGGACAGATTTGAAATCTGTCCCCTGTTCTTCCGAACGCCCGATTACCCTGCTTTGCTCAGTTTTTCACGGTCCTGCTGCGGCTTACCAGGACAAAAATACTGACAGCCAGCAGCACCGCCGGCCACTGCATCCATGCAATGGCATCATACCCCGTCTCCTCAATGAGAAATGCGCCGACAACAGGGCCGATCGCAGTACTGATAACGAATACGCCTCCGGCGATGGCTGCCCAGCGTCCTTTTGTATCAATACCCGCCGCCAGGGTCAACATCAAGGGTATCATTATAATGAACAGTACGGCTTCAAAAAAGGCAACCGCCCCCAGCACGAAGACCGTATCGGTCCAGACAGCCAGGGTGATCGTCGCGGCATGCAGTATAGAGACCGCGCACAGCCCGGCCACCAGGCCCAACCTGCGGGCTACCGGCGCGGCAAGCAGCCCTCCGATTATGCCGGCAACCTGCGCCCCGGCAACGATGCGGCCGGTTTCGGCTGGATTGGCGCCGATCTGCACCGCGAGTCGTTCCAGAAAAGCGTAATACGCCATCATGCTGATACCGATGACAATCATGCCGACCATCAGGAGACTACCGGCGCGGATACTGTCTGAAGGTAATGACAACGACGCCGGCGCATTGCCGTGATCCGGAACGAACCAGAGCAATGGCAGAAAAACCAGCATCGTTACTGCCAGGGACCCGAACACGATACTATACGTGACCAGGTCGTTACTCTCCGTAATGACGACAGCCATGATCGCAGTGAAGGTGTAGCCTGCCGCCCAGGCAAGGCCGTATAACCGGTCCGGCGCGCGCGCCTGCGCAATCGAGGCATTGACTGCCGCCGCCAGGCAACCGCAGCCCACCCCTGCGATTATGCGCCATGGATAAAGCTCACTGAGGTCTGCAGCCAGTGAAGCGCCTGCATGACCCGCCAGCAGCAGGAGGCCTCCTGCCAGGGCCAGTATGCGATACGGTATCCTGACGCTGACGGGCGCCACCAGGATGCTGGTGATGCCCATTACCAGGAATTCGGCGGTTACCAGGGCGCCTGCTTCAACTTCCCCGATTTGCAGTCCGTTGATCAGGCCGCCGACGGTCAGTGGGGACAGGATGGCCGGTGAAAAAGCCAGCGCCTGGGCGGCGCAGGTACTCAGGATATGCCTGAGAGGATCGCGAGGGGTGTCAGACAACTTGAATTCGCAACGGTGTGGATTTGCCGCAGATAGGCTCGATACCTTCCACCGGCAGATCAACCGAACAGGCCGTGACCACAACGATTACATCCATTTCCGCCCTGAATTCGACGTAATCACCTGCCTTGCTCGGTGTCTGTCCGACGGCAAAATCGCCGTCCGCCTTAGGCACGGTATTCTGGAACAGGTTGAAAGGATCAGGCGGCGGTTCCATGCTGAGATCAAGCGCGCCCATGGCGCGGTAAAAATTGTCCCGGCAGTTGGGGTGCGAGTCATCCGCGCCGAGAGCGACATAAAAACCCGGGTCACAGGGCGCAAAGGCCATGTCGTGGCGTCCGGGAGACGTATCATGCAGGAAGGTAAGCATGGGCCGGCGGCGATTGCTGTACAGGATGTCGCCGGGCCTGGGCGTGAGCCTGAAGATGACCTGGCGCGTCAACGCGGGACTGAAATATTCACTGATATCGGCAGCGGACAGCGTGAACATATCGGCGATCTGGCAGCCTTCCACGTCGATTACACGAAAAGTACAACCCTCATCAAGCCGGATTGCGCGGCCCTCGTAGCCGGGAATATCAATGCCGGTGCCTGCCATTGTCATATCCTCCAGAGATCAGTTCGGTAAGACATTATCCAGTCAGTCTCCGGTTCCGGCAATAGCGGCAGGTTCAAGCTTATCCTGGGTCCGTGTATCAAAGTCGATCGCATCGTGGCGTTCCCGTAGCTGTTCTGCAGGTTCGCCCCAACTGCGATTCACCATACGGCCGCGCTGCACAGCAGGGCGCTCTCTTATTTCGCTGGTCCATCGATTCAGGTGTGTATAGGACCCGGCATCAAGAAACTCGGCAGCGCTGTAGACCTTGTTCAGGACGAGGGCGCCGTACCAGGGCCAGATGGCAATATCGGCAATACTGTATTCATCTCCGCAGAAGTACCGGTTATTCGCCAGGTGACGGTCGAGCACGTCCAACTGGCGCTTCACTTCCATGGCATACCGGTTGATGGGGTATTCGAATTTCTCCGGCGCGTAGGCATAGAAGTGCCCGAAGCCGCCGCCCAGATACGGCGCGCTGCCCATTTGCCAGAACAGCCAGGACAGGCATTGCGCACGCAGGTACGGATCTTCAGGGATCAACGCGCCGAATTTCTGCGCCAAGTGAATCAGGATAGCGCCCGATTCGAACAGGCGTACGGGCGTCTTGCCGCTACGATCAATCAGGGCGGGTATCTTCGAATTCGGGTTAACCCCGACGAAGCCGCTGCCGAACTGTTCACCTTTTCCGATATCAATCAGCCAGGCATCATATTCCGCGCCTTCAAACCCCATAGCCAGGAGTTCTTCCAGCATCACGGTAACTTTTACACCGTTAGGCGTGGCAAGCGAATAAAGCTGCAGGGGATGTTTGCCGGCGGGCAATTCTTTTTCGTGCGTCGCACCCGCAACCGGCCGGTTGATGTTTTCAAATTGTCCGCCGCTCGGCGCATCCCAGGTCCACACCCTGGGCGGTGCATATGAGAATTTACCGCCCAGAAAACCTGTTATTTTTGTCCATAAACGAGTTGGCATAGTAACCCCCTTGAGTTTGCTGATTTCCCGTTCCGCTGATTTCTTACTGACTATATCATTAAGTGTATCAGCTAATCAGGTATCGTTATGACTTGATAATATGTCTATATTGATCGGGGTAACTGAAGTTTTGGGGTAAAGACATGAATACAACAGTAGCTTTCCTTGGCACGGGACTTATGGGCGCGCCGATGGCGACGCGTCTTGTCAGAGCCGGCTTCCGCACGCAGGTTTGGAACCGCTCGCACGAAAAAGCGGCGGCATTGAAGCAAGCCGGAGCAATAGTCTGTACAAGCCCTGCCGAGGCCGCCGCTGACGCTTCATTCGTTTGTCTCTGCTTGACGGATGCAGCCGCCGTCGAGGATGTCTTGTTTGGGCAGACGGCGTTGGCGGACGCTCTTTCCGATAAGTCGGTCGTGATCGATTTTTCGACAATTGGGGTCACCAGTGCTGAAAGACTCGCATCCCGCGTGATGGCCCGATCGGGTGCAGCCTGGCTGGACTGTCCCGTTTCGGGGGGCGTCGCAGGCGCTAAAGCCGGATCACTGGTGATCTTCGCAGGTGGTGAGCCGGCTATGCTAGAGTGGGCGACACCATTGCTCAATCAACTTTCAGTGCGCGTGACTCACATGGGCGGGGTCGGTTCGGGCCAGGCAGCGAAACTGTGCAACCAGCTCATTGTGACGGTCAACCTGGTAGCAATTGCAGAGGCCATTTCGCTGGGTGAGGCGCTGGGCGTCGATGTTGCACAATTACCTGCCGCACTGGAGGGCGGCTTCGCCGATTCAACACCGCTGCAGATTTTCGGACCACGCATGGCAACGCTGGATGACCCGGGACCAATAGTCGGCGCCATCCGCACCATGCAAAAGGATATTGAAGCGATCCTGGACGCGGCGCGGGATTCCAGAGCGACTGTTACATTGTTGGAACATGTCGACAGTCTGTATCGGCGCCTGCTTGACGCCGGTCTCGGTTCTGAAGATCTGCCGGCGCTGATGCGTCTGTATCGCGATAAAAAAATCAGACCCTGTTAACGACAACATCACCGACCCGGTTGTCAACCAGTACCGGGATATCGAGATAGGTGATTGTCGGGTCCACGCCGAAGACTTCACGGAAGTGTTCAACAAAGGCGGGCGAAAAGAATTCCTCGGCCTGTTCCCGGGACTCCCAGAGATAGACAGAGTGACCATCACCTGTCGTCTCGTCGTAACAAAATTGCTTACTCATTAGACCAGGGAGGCCCTTGAAAATACTGTTGGCAGCCCCGACGAAATTTTCCGTAATCGCCTGGCGCGGTGGTTTACCGGGAAGGTTGTAGGTAATCAGAACAGTTATCATGCTTCATCTCCGTTTCAGCAGTTTATTATATATGAAATTCGTATCGGCGTTTGCCTGAACCCCACTTCACTCACGAAATGCTTTATTAATTATCACAACCATCTCCCGAAAATTTCCCTGCATTTCCCAGGTCCCGGTGAATCCTTTTGGTACCATCACACTCTCCCCGGCTTCAAAATGCTGTGGAGAACCTCCGTCAGCCGTAAGTATCAGTCTACCGCTGATTACCGTTACAAATTCATCAACGGGAAAGTCCCTTAAACGTAATTTCATTGGTTTCGCTTCGTAAATACTCACGTCGATATCACCTGAATACAATGTCTTGTACCGGTGTTCTGACACGCCGGAAAGAATATCTTCCTCAGGCCATGGCGGCATATCAGTATTCATCTCTGCATAAGAAATTGCCGTGGGTTCAAGGCGTAACGGTAGTGGCGATGACTTTCCTACTACCTCACCTTCCGCGTATAAAGACGAAGACATGAAAATAATTAAGCTGCAAAACACAAATTTGAATAGATGACGTCCAGACATAAGCTTTATCTCCTGATTTCAATAAAAAGTTAACATCCCAACCAGTTTTATTGGCTATCCAGTTCAGGTAATTTACGCCTCATTATCTTGCCGGTGCTGGTTTTGGGGAAATCGTCAACAAACCGGATAGCGCGGGGCACCTTGTAAGCCGCCAGGTGCTCACGGCAATACTTAATGATCATTTCGGCATCCGGTTCAGCACCTTCCCGGGGAATGATATAGGCCTTGGCCAATTCCCCTTTTTCCTCGTCGGGAATACTCCCCACTGCCACCAGTGCGACATTGGGATGACCCGCAATCACCCGTTCCAGCTCAGCCGGATAGATGTTGTAACCGGCGGTGATAATCATGTCCTTCTTTCGATCGACAATAAAAACACATCCCTCTTCATCCATTGATGCCACATCACCCGTATGCAGCCACCCATCCGGCTCGATGGCATCCCTGGTTGCCTGCTCGTTACCGTAATAGCCCTGCATAACGATACCACCCTTGATCATCAGTTCGCCCACTTCCCCTGCAGGCAGGGTCTTGCCGGCATCTTCGGTGTCGGCAATTCTCGCCTCAACGTAAGGCAGCGCCACGCCGATGGAACCGTGTTTTATCGGACCGTTTGCAGCAAATGTGGTCCCGAGACCACCCAACTCGGTCATCCCCCAGAGCTCGATCAAGGGACAACCAAATTTTTCTTCGACCTCTTCCATTTTCGGTACAGGCATCGTCTGCCCGCCCACAGTGCAACAGCGTAGCGATGACAGATCGTAAGCGTCGAGTTGTGGATGATTCAGTAGAAACATGTACATGGTGGGCACGCCTTCGAACATAGTCGCCCGGTTATCCTGAATGCTCTGCAATATGAACTGTTCTTCGAACAAGGGGTGAAGCACAAGGGTCATGCCATACTGAAAAGCACC
>JAJDUB010000033.1 GCA_022826885.1 Gammaproteobacteria bacterium | reverse complement strand
TACTCCGCCAGGCTCGACAGGTAGTGGCCGTTCCAGGTGGTGCCCTGCGATCCGGCTTTCATCATCAGGGTGGCGCCCTCAAAACCGATGCCGTTCCAGATATGCGGGCCATCCAGGTGCATGGGGATGGATATCTCTTTTGCACCGGCGCCAAGCGCCTCCAGTTTTGTTACTGCTTCGCGAACTTTCGCATCAACGACGGCCTCACTTTCCGGCCGCGCAAAACCTTCTTTCAACACGCCGATCCTTAAGCCTTCCATTCCCTGATCCAGGGCTGCCATGTAATCCTGCTTCACCACGTTTATCTGGCGCGGATCATGACCGTCTTCGCCGGCAATCACGGACAGCAACAATGCGACATCCTCAACCGTGCCTGCCATCGGGCCACAGTGGTCCAGCGTCAACTCAATCGGGAATGCGCCGGTGTAGGGGACCAGACCATGGGTAGGTTTGAGACCGTAGACACCGGTCCAGGATGCCGGCATACGTATGGAACCTCCCTGGTCGCCGCCAAGCGCCATGTCCACAGCACCTATGGATACCAGCACCGCGCTGCCGCTGGACGAGCCGCCGGCTGCACGTGCCGGATCATGGGGATTGGTGACGGGATAGGGCATGGAAGTAAAACTGGAACCGGACAGGCAAAGATCCTCACAGGTCGCTTTGCCCAGGATAGTGCCGCCCGCATCGAGGATGCGTGTGACGACGGTGGCGTCATTATCGGGGATATACCCCTCCACGGAGCGGGACCCGTTCATCATCGGCACACCCGCAATACAGATGTTGTCCTTGATCGCAATTGATTTTCCTTTCAACGGACCTTCCGTTGAACCCTCGATCGTGGTCTTCCAGTACCAGGCGTTGTGCGGGTTGTCCTCCGGGTCGGCCGCACTGCCCTTGTCCCGTTTATAACCGCTGACCAGTACCGGCGCTTCCAGTTCATCGATCCTGTCGAAGGAAGCCAGCATGTCGGTCAACAACTGTTGATACTCTGCCATTTCTGAATCACTGATGCTCATGCCATGGTATTCAGCAATATCAGTCAGGTCTTGTCTGCCGGGTCGTTTAATGCTCATGTTTGCACCTGATGTTATTTCGTGAATTGTTTACTGACCGGTGTCATTATAGATTATTGTGAGTCCCGTCCCTTGAAAGGCACAAACTGCGCCCCGCCATAGGTCTGCTCCGTGGGCGCGATTTCCATCTGGCTGACATTCACCCGCCAGGGCGCATCCACACAGTACACGACTGCATCGGCGATGTCAGACGCCACCAGGTCTTCGCAGTGAGTCTGCGTGATTTCCTGCCTTTGTTCGTCATCATCGACAGCTACATCGTAGAACTCGGTTATCACCCTCCCGGGATTAATCTCGGTGACGCGGATACCGGTGCCCTTCAATTCCTGCCGCAGGTCGCGGCTCAACTTGTGCATGGCCCCCTTGGTGGTTCCATACAGGGCCATCGGTAACGGATATAATCCTGCAACCGAACTCATGTTCACGATATGTCCCCGACCCCGTTCAATCATGCCCGGCAGAACCGCCTTGATCATGATGAGGGCGGCAGTGACGTTGGTGTCTACCGTGGTAACGATGTCCTCGACCTCGCCTTTCCAGATCGATCCGAGCGCGCGGCCAAGACCTGCGTTGTTAACGAGGATATCCACCGGTTGATCCCTGCCAAAGGCCATGACGGCCTCGCGATCCCGTACATCGAGTTTTACGGGTATGCAGCCGGTTTCATCGGCCAGCTTCTCCAGCCGGTCGATCCTTCGCGCGGCGGCGTACACTTGTACGTCCCTCGCTCGAAACGCGCGCGCAACGGCTTCGCCGATACCGCTCGAGGCGCCCGTTACCAGCGCTGTCGTATTCCGGTCAAGAGACATGATTCATTCAATGGGTACGCCATTTCAACAAAACATCATTTTATCAATTATTTCCAGTATCATTGGAACTATGAGTGCCCCCGCACCGAAAATCAAGGGTCTTGCACACATGGGCCTGAACGTCAGCGATAAGGAGGCATATGGTAACGACCACGAAACCTGAAGTAACCGATCTCAATAGTCTGCGATCACTGGTGGCAGCGAATTATCTCGGCACAATCGGCGCCTTGACTATTGTTATCCTGCCGGGGATCGTAGGGGTCATTGCGGAGAGTCTGCAACTCAATCCCGGTCAGGTGGGCATCGTGATGTCGGCTGATATCGTCACTATGGCGTTGGCCATGGGTGTCGCTGCCTTTCTAATCCATAAGTGGAATTGGCGGGTGATGGCTGTCATCGGCCTGGCGTTCCTGTTGCTTGGCACAGTTGCATCCATCGGCGCGAATTCATTCGAAAGCATGATTCTCGCGCGTTTTATTGCCGGTATCGGGGAGGGTATCGCCGTTTCCGTTGCTTTTGCCATCTTTGGCGGGACACGCAATCCGGATCGCGAATTCGGTGTCTACCTTGTAGTCATATTGAGCGTTGCGGCAACGTTCCTGTATTTCATTCCCGCAATACTTGATATGGGCGGAAAGTCCTGGGTGTTTGCTCTTATAGCCATCATCATCGTTATTAACTTCTTATTTGTCAGCTGGTTACCGGCGTCCCATGGAGAGGACCACCCTGCGTCGAGTCCCGTCGTTCAACCTTTGCCATACCTGCTGGTTGCCCTTGGACTGGCAACCGTATTTTTTTATTTTATGGCACAGGGAGAAGCCTGGGCATTCATGGAGCGCATCGCCGACGCCGCAGGTTTGCCTGGCGAAACAATTGGCGCCGGGCTTGCCCTCTCCAACATTGGCGGCATCGTTGGTGCGCTGATTGCCGCGGTAGTGAACATCCGTTTCGGCCGTGCCTTGCCAATCATTATCAGCGCGATTATCTCTATTGCCGGATTGCTGGTCCTGTTAGGCGAAATAAACGGATTGCGTTTCGGTCTGGCGACAATTTTATATCTCTTTGCCTGGAACCTGACCCAACCCTATTTCTCCGGCATTATGGCAGAGTTGGATCCAAAGGGGCGGGTGGTGGTAATGATGGGCGCTGTTCAAACAGCAGGGCTGGGACTGGGACCGGGCATAGTCGGTTCCATGATCCAGGGTGGCGATTTCTCCGTGGTGAGTTACTTCGGGATCGGCTTGATCCTGTTGAGTTTGATCACCGTGTTGAGCCTGCTGGCGATAAAACAGCAGCGCACCAACGGGCAAAAACACTGATTTCCGTGATATGCTCGCTGTATGAAAATGAAATTCACACTGGTACTGGCACTTTTCGTATGCTTCACTTCCGCGCGCCTTGCATGCGCCGACGATATCGCCGGACTCTGGATCTACGAGTCGTTCGACAGGCCGGTGCATGGCGTCCAGCCCCTGGTGGGACTGTTCCTTTTCAATGACGGACGCTTCGTTCACCAGGCGATGCACGGCGGCGAACCCATGGAAGAGCAACTCACGGACGCCCACATCGGCAGGTACCGGTTCAAGTCCGGGGACACCGTACAGTTCGAGGTTGACACCGGCATCGTGGTGACCCCTGCCGGGGACTCGCTCCTGTCGGCGCGATCGAATACCAGCCACGACGTCGGTTACAAAGTTTCTGAAGAGAATCTTTTCCTGAGCTTCGCCAACGGGGCCACCGAAAAGCTGGTCAAGGTCCCCAATACCAAAGTCGAACTCATCGACCTGGAGCGCGGGACGCTGGCCCTGACAGACCGGCATTTCATCCTCGTGACTGAGCCGGAAGGCGGTTGGCTGGCAGGGTCGGGCCTTTACGAAAGGAAAGGGCACAACATCCGGTTCGAGGCCATGCGCTGGTTCGAAGTCCGTGACGGCAAGGCCGACTACGCTGCTGGTGAGACCTTCGAGGCGACGTTCGACGGCAGCAAGTTAAAACTGCCCGGCGGCCTGAGCTTCCGGGTATCCGGTTATATCAAGTAACGCAGGAACTCCTCCGCACTGATTATCAGCACTCGGCGACAAACCGGATATCCTGCTAATCCCCGTTTATCCGTCGGTCGCTACCGTCGTTTCATAGCGCACTCCCTCCGGTACCGGCACTGCCTGGTGCACGGTCACGCCGTACTCCCCCCGGTGACTTCCGATGAATCCATGGCCACGAATGACGTGTAGTCGGACGCAAGCTGGTGTTGCAGCGCGATGCGCCTGATGTCGTCGCGCAATTCCCCATGGGGGTCGCCGACGGTCGCCTGCCGGTCTGCAAGCTCGGCGATGTTCGCGCGCGCCCAGACCTTGGCGAGAGACGGACCGGCGCTGCCCGCTTCCGCGGCCCCGACCACGAAAGTACGGCGCGCACCATGCACTGTCCCGGATATGTTTATCTGCGCGGGCTCACCCCGGAACCGGCCCGCAACAACCAGGGGCCGACCAACGAACAGGTCGGGGGCCCGGCTGGGATAAGTGTCCGATACGGTCATGCCGCCCCAGTCGATCTCGACATCGGTAAGCGCCGCGCGGCTCACACGCTCGAAAAACGCACCCATGACCTCTTCCGCGGAGTCGTTCAATCCCAGGTAGGCGACTGCGCCGCGCCCGACTTTAGCCATGCGCTCCATAAGATAGCGGTTGACGGATTCTCCTACCCCGAAACTGAATATGCGGGCATTGCCGATACGTCTGTGCACCTCGGCCAGGATCTCCGCCTCATTACCGATATAGCCGTCCGTCATAAACGAGACGAAGCGATACCGGGACGGGTTGTGGGGAAAATCCAGGGCTGCCTTGATGCCCTCCACCATCATGGTGCCGCCCTGGCTGTTCAGGTTGGCAAGATACCGGCGCGCAGCCGCCAGGTTTTCCTCCGTCGCAGGGACGGGCTCCCGGCCGAATTGAGAGGCATCTTCCGAGAAACGGATGATCTGGAACGTATCATTCGGATTGAGCAAATCCAGCGCCGTGGCAACGGCCTGTTTCGCTTGCGCCAGGGGACGACCTCCCATCGACCCGGAGCAGTCGATGACGAACACCATCTCCATCGGCCGGCGGGAGACCTGTGCGGTGTCGATGGGCGGGATCATCATCAGTGAAAAGTATCCCTGTCCTGTCTCCTGGTCCGTGTATGTCATCAGGTTCGATTTGACTGTTTCCCCGGCGATGCGGAAGTCCAGCACGAAGTCCCGGTTGGGAATAGTTGTGCGGTTCGCCAGTTGTACGGTCGCGGATGCAGGACCGTCCCGTTCGACAGTGATCTCGTGGGTCGATTTGAGTTCCTCGATGCGCACACCGGCATCGATGCGTACGGTAATACCGAGGTCATGACCCGACCGTTCTGCCGGCGCCAGGTATTCCACCGCGGTCCCGCCCGGCGTTTCAGTGCGGCCGCCGCGCGGGAGCGCGTGGACAGGGTCCGGGTGGCCGGGCGGGTTGAAGCGCGGACCGACCACCGTGGGAAACACGAAGGAGTACCACCCGTCCTTGTAGGCGAGTGTATGGAAATAGGTGATATCGACATCGATAGCCTTGCCGGGCTCGATATTGGCGACTTTCTGCTCGAAAACGTTCGGCCGATGCTGAACCAGCAGGCTTGCCTGGTAGCCCTGGTCCCGCGCCGCACGGTAGATGGCCTCGGCTTCTTCCTTTTTGCGCAGGATGCCGCGAATGGTGCGCTCCCCGATGACCATCAAAAACCCGGTGACCGCGGCTTTTTCCGGCAGGGGAAATACATAGACGGCCTCGATCTTCGTGTCGAACGGGTTGGCAAATTGCTGTTTGACCCGGACCGTGCCGACATGGCCGGCAATGGAGGCATCCACGGCGGTGTGTTGCAGGGGGAGCGGGACCTCTTCTGCGCCGTCCAGGTCATCGTCGGGCGACATGTTCGCGACCATCGCCCCGGAACCGGCGTCTTCGCCGACCGGGGGGACGGCGGAGGATCTGGCAATGACCCAGATCTCCGATCCGGGCAATATGGTATCCCAAGCCGGGACCCGCTCCTCGGGCGGCCCATAGCCGGACAGGCGCCCGGCCGGTGATACGGCATAATCGGCTGCTGCGCCCTGAGCCGTCTCCTCCAGTATTCCAGCTCGCAAGGCGCGTTGCTGCGCCAGCCTCACCGGTTCCCGTGAGGACCGGGAAGCCTGTTCCTCTTGCGAGGGCGTCTCCGGCCGGGGTGAGGTGGTGCAGGATACGAGCATCGCCACCCCGGTCAGCCAGATCATCGTGCAAACTGCGAGTTTGATATGTCTGTTCATCGGAATCTCTCTTGTGATTTATCGTCTGGTTCTGCGAAGGAAATGGATGCGTCGATAACCTCGCCCTCCCACGACGTTGCCGTGATCAGGCGCAGTTCGAAATCGGGTTCGCCTTCCAACATCAGGTGCAGCGTGGCAAGCCGCACGCGACCGATCGGCAACCGGCCCTCCTCCGCCAGGGAGTAATCGGCGAGTACAATTCTCTCAGCATCGCCGCGGGCGACGGCCTCCCGGTCGTAATACGGCGCCCGCGGGTAGGCGGGATGGCCGCCGTTCTCGACGCCCACCACTTTCATGGCGCCGTTGCGGTCCCTGAGTTCGAACTGCCAGGCGGCCACGGCTGCCGGGCTGTCGAGGTGGATTGCCAGGGGCACGAAGCGCGGTCCGTCTGCGCTGTCGGCACAAGCAAGGTCCGCAAACAGTACGAGGAAGGCCAGGAGCTGGAGCAACCGCTTCATAGCGTGCCGTCCCGGTCCAGCGCCACCAGGCGATAAGCGAAAGCATCAATATCGGCCTGGTTCACCCCATCCTGCGTGCGCGCCAGGGCCAGCACGTCGGCAATATCAATTTGACCGGAACCGTCAACGTCTGCGTAGATCGGCGTATCGTCCTGTTCCCATAAGTGATTGGTCGTGAAAAGGACAACCACGAGCACGCAGGCCGCTGCCGCTGCACGCCAGGCGCTCTGTGGTTGCCAACGAGGGATGCGGCGCGGCGTGAACTGGTCGTGCGCCATACTTGTCAGGCTGCGGTCAACCCGGGAAGTGATCACCTCCGGCGCCCGGTCGATGCGTTTCAGCTCATCGACCAGGGCCTCAGGCAGTCGCTCGTTATGTTCGTGTGCGCCGGTCATGTCATGAGTTCCCTGTCCATATAACGCACGAGAAGGGCAAAAGGTTCATTCAGTTAAAAAAATCTCTAAGCGAGGGAGAGTCCCTGAGGTTTGCGATGCCTCCATGCAGGCGGGACTTCACGGTGCCCTCGGGGATACTCAGGGCTTGCGCAATCTCATCCAGCGACATTCCGTCCACGAAACGCAGGGTGAGCGCCTCCCGCTGGCCGGGCGGCAGGTTCGCGAGAACCCTGCCAAGGTCCCCGTCGTCCCGGACAGGTTGGATGGGTACGTCCTCGGGGGTTACGTCATCGGCAGCAGGGAACCGGCCGGCCTTGCGCGCCGCTGTAATTGCCGTGTTTTTCGCGATGGGGTACAGCAGCGTCGTCAGCCTGGCGCTAAGCGTTATTCCCTCGCCGGTGGGCGGGAAACGGCGCAGCAGTTGCACGAAGGTGTCCTGGAGCACGTCCAGCGCGGTATCGATATCGGGTGAAAAGCGCAGCGCCACACGTAGCACGTAATCCTTGTGGCGCAGGTACAGGGCCTCGAACGCAGCCGTAGCGGCGCGCGCATCACCATAATTGCAGATGTCTACCAGCGCCTCGTCGCTGCGCGGGTCTCGCTGACGGTTCCTGGCCATGGTATGGCCTCACTCAAAAGTTAGCTGCCGGTTCCTTTGCTCATCGGTCGGCAAGGCTGCGGGTGAAATGGGATTTTTATCCTCCTGTTTCAGGTCCGACCCTGTCTTACGCCATAAAGTTCCCGGGAGTTGACCTGATTGTCAGGCCTCATATGCGTGTCAAGAATACCGGTAAGGAATAACAGTCGAACTGGATTCACATGTACACACTGGATAATGGTCGGGTGATGACATTTGAAAAGTTCATCGACACCGCGGCCCTGGTTTCCGCATTCTGCGCCGATTAATAAGTACGGCGAGGGACGTGATAATTATGATATTGATTTTTAGGTCAACTTATGAAATACTATTGTTGATGAATAAATCAACTTATAATTTGAGTACTGTTCTGGACGAGCTCACCCAGGCGGCACGATTGCGCGGCCTGAACGACAGCGAATGGGCGGCCCGCGCCAGTCTGCCTAAGGAAACGCTCTCCCGGTTGCGTCGCCGGGACAGTTGTGACTTCAGAACACTGCTGGCGCTCGCCAATGCGGTCGATGTGCGCCTTGCAACTGTTGATGAAACTCTGCCCGCCCTGACCCATGACGGCAATTTCCCCGCTGAGATGGACCGGGAATACGAAGAAATGCTGCTCAAACTGTGCGCCTCTCGTTCGCTGGCGCCGCAGCGGTGGGCAGCAGCGGGGCCGCGCTTTTTTATGGCCGGCATGGCAGTGATGCTCGCCGGCATGGCCAGCTTCGACCGGCGCGGACTGCTGTCGCTGGCCGAACACCTGTGTCCCGGCGCCGGCGAACCGGAAGTATTTGCCCGCTGGTTGAAGCGCAGTCCGTTGCGTCCGGCGCGGTTCCTGCCCATGCTGGACATGTCGGTGAAACATGCAGCCTGATCCCGCATCCCGGCCGGACTATGTCGCCGCCTTCCGGGAAATTGCCGGACGCATTGCCGATTCGTTGGCCGAAGCGCCTGAAAACATATTGCCGGTAAGGATGTTTGTCGCCGGCGGTGCGGCATTGCACTTCTATACAGGTGATCGTATTTCCATGGACATCGACGCCACCTTCTCCCATCGCATTGCGTTACCGGATGACCTGGAGGTCTCCTACCGTGCTGCAGACGGCGCCGCACAGCTGTTATATTTCGACCGCCAGTACAATGACAGTTTCGCGCTCCTGCATGAAGATGCTTACGACGAATCTGTCCCGCTCAACCTGGAAGGCATTGACGACCGCATACTGGACATCCGGTTGCTGACTGCGCTCGATCTTGCCGTGAGTAAAATCAGCCGGTTTGCCGGTCAGGACCGGGAAGACATCACGTCGCTGGCAAAGCGCGGGTTGGTCAGCTCTGATGTGTTACGCCGCCGTGCTGAAGAGGCCGCCGGGGGCTATGTCGGCAACCTGGACAGCCTGCGGACTTCGATTAATATGGCTTGTCGCATAGTAGTGGATGTGGAAGCACGCTTGAGACGAGAGGAAAACTGAGTTGCCGGCGGCAACTTCCGAGTAATATTGACTCAAGCCGAATTTGCTCTGTTGTGGCTATTTCTCGTCATTTGATGCAGATTTTGCGCGTCTTATCGGCTTGACCCAGCCGATATAGACGTATAACACTGCCAACAACCCCACCGTAATGATCCCGAGATTTCCGAGTATTGGATGGACCTGCAGACCAAGAAATAATGCGAAGTAAAAAGCAATGACGAGTGCGCATAGCACTGCTGCGTGGATCAAGGCCGTTAGAAGTATCCTCGCCCAAGTCTGTTTCATATCTAACTCCCGTGGTTTGGTTTCTCTTTCGAGATTCGAACTATCGAGTTAGATTGGTTTAATCCGTTTTTGTTCCGACCAGTCGAAACGGTATTGAGGTAGATTAATTCACAGGATTGGCGACGTCAGCAATGTGCAGCACATCTTCTTCCCACCCTGTATGGGGACAGAATTAATTCTGTCCCCGGCCCTGCCGGATATGTTTCAGTCGCGAACGGGTCTCCTGAATGATCTCTGCAACCCGGTCTGCAACCTGGGCGCCCGATACCGCGTGGACCTGTTCATCGTCTTCACGTTGCCGCGGATAGTCGTCCAGTATTGCGTAGCTGGGGCGTGAAGTCAGCCGTTCCCACCAGGCGCTTGCATGGGGTCTGCCTTGCAGAAACAGGTGGACCAGGCGCAACAGTTCAACAACCTTGATAAAAGGCGCATAGTTTGTTTCAACCAGGGTCACAGATTTGCCCATGACCCATGGCCTGCCGTCTGCCATGGTAGCGTCTATCTTTCCCAGGATTCGATCGAAGAAGGCAATGGCGCGTACCACATATAACGAATCCATCCCTTCACGAATACAGGATTGCTGCCGGTGCAGGCGGTCCAGATCGACAACCTGCTTCCAGCGTTCTTCCATTTTCTTTATATCCTGCGTCAACCGGAACTTGGTGACGAAATTAAGCGCAGCAGTTGCCTGGTACCCGGATTCATCCATTTCCTTGATCCACTCGCGCATATGCGCCGCTTCGGCCTTGTCTTCCGGTTTCAGCGCAGGTTCCGTTTTCAGGTCATCAATATAATCACAGATAATGGAAGACTCACGAATGACCCGCCCATCATGGACAAGGGTGGGCACCTGGGCTTTCGGGTTAAGCCTGAGATACTCCGGCTTGAACTGATCCCGGTTCATGAGCGACATCCTGCGCGGCACCCAGTCGTTGATATCCTTTTCCACGAACGTCATGCGCGGCCGGTTGGAACAGATGGAATCCGCTTCTTCGAGATAATAAAGTTCTAGCACGGGCATCTCCTCTCAGGGCCTGATTTAACCGGATGTTATTCTCCGGTCATGTCAACCGGTTCCAGTACACCGATTTGCATGAGAAAACCCAGGTTGTCCGGGATAACCCAGTCAGCAACAATTTTGCCGGCTTTTATCCGGTAGATGGAGATACCGTTGAGTTCAACGTTGTTATGGGTGACTGTCTCCCCCATAAAGGATGCGACATGCTTGCCGTATCCGCTCCACCGGACGGTGACCTTATCCCCATCGCACAGCAGATCGTGCATTTTGAAATGCCAGCCTTCGAAACTGTCGTTATTCTTTTTTACCAGCGCCTTTATCCCTTCCAGGCCCTCCGGGAACATGGGATCATGAAAATGAATGTCTTCTGACATCACTTCATCCAGGACACTCAAATTACCGCCGCTGAACCCCTGGTTGAACAGTTTCTCAACCAGCTCCCTGTTGGCGCTGCTGCAACCGGGGGCAGGTCCAACCAGGTGCGGGGGCAGTTGCGCCAGCAGGCGTTCCGGTACACCCTGCGCGCGCGGCCCGAAAATACCGAAGCCGGGGCCGCGGGTCCACCATAGAATTATTTCACCGCCGTAATCGGGGAAGTCCCGTGTCATTCCCGCAACGATCTCGGGAAGCGGTACCCCGGGTCTGGCGTAGGATCGGTACACCTCCATGTAATGAATAGCCTCATCGATCAGGCCTGCATCACCGACAGGACCGTGACCCGGGTAGACTGTCTTGATCGGACCGATGGTCTTCATGAGTTGTAACGCCTCTATCCAGCCCGACGGGTTGTTAAGGTCGGCAAAATAGGCATGCATTTTGGAAAAGATCAGGTCGCCGGCGATCAGGGCCTGTGCGGACGGCACGTAAAAGACCACGGAATTCTCAACTTCATTTGCCGGCAGGTCGATAATACGGATCTCCTTGCCTTCCAGCAGTAATTTATCGCCCTCCAGGACATCGGGAATAACCGGCGCCAGGGGGATGTCGTCCCCCATCAGGGGCTGCCAATGGATCCACTTCGCTGCGAACTGGTTGGCAATCTCGGCGCGGATACCTTCACGCGCCAGTACTTTTGCCGTTGGAAACGTCTCCAGTATCGTGCCTAATCCCCAGTAATGATCAGGGTGGCCATGGGTAATCAATATATGGGTCAACTCCCTGCCGGAGTCTGTAATCATCCTTGCGACTTCCTTCGCATCGGACGGTTTCCATTGTGCATCGACCAGGACGGCTTCCCGTTCACCCAGGATGATGGCCGAGATTTCAGCGATGCCGCTGTTTTTTGCCGCGTAGGACTGTATTTCAAGCGGCGCCGAATAAGCCTGGGTGGCTAAACAAAATACCAGGATTACAAAGGTACGCGCCATTATGCGATTGGCCTTGTCTGCAACGGTATCAGTCATTGCTTAATCCCAAGGTCATGATAGTTAGCCAAAATTTCCTCGAAGGCAAGAAACAGCCGGTTCCGGCATCAATTGTAACATCGATGTACATGATGAACGGTATAATACTTTTAAGGAGTTATTGAGAAATGTATATGGCCATTTTTTTGCCTGTCGAAAAAACGGTCAGCGATTTGTAGCCGTGTTGTGGTGTCGCGCGTAATACCATAAAGCTTCTGGATGTTGACTTGCAAGTCCTGGTACCGTTTCGGTTAACGAGGTTTTCCAGCGCGAGCGATAAAGATATTGAGTTCCCTGAAAACTTCTGTATTATGTCTCAAATGCACCTCAAATACGCCTCATTTATATCTTATTTGTGCCTCATGTATAGCCAGGACGCAGGCTTGTAACGATTGCGGAACACATCCTTATCAAAAGGTTCATATGAACAGAAATAAAAAAGACGTATCAGTGATCATCGCCGAGATCGTGAACACTGCCGAGGACGGACTCAGCAGCGGCGACATCCATCATGCCCTGAAAAGAAAGCTGCGTGACAAGGCCCCCGGATACAGTACGTTGCAACGGAAACTGTCGTCACTCGTCAATAAAGGGGCAATCAAACTTACCGGGCGGAGCCGCGCAATACGATACTGGCGCGCAGAAGATACCACTCCCAAAGGTGATGTCGCCGCCGATGTGCCGCCTGCTCTTCCTGTTTCCGAGGACAGCAAGGCGATACAGGGGTATGTGCGCAGGCCCCTGCAGGGCCGTGACCCGGTCGGATACCATAGAGACTTTCTTGAGCGTTATGTGCCGAACCAGGCTCAATACCTGCCTGAGAAGATCAGGACGCACCTGCGCAACATCGGGACGTTGAAAGAGGCGGGAGACGCAGCCGGCGGGACCTATCCAGCTGTTCTGGTAAACAGGTTGCTGATAGACCTGTCCTGGGCTTCCAGCCGGATGGAAGGCAATACCTACTCACTTCTGGAAACCCGGAACCTGATTGAGGCCGGGCAGGCGGCTGAAGGGAAAGACCTGACCGAGACAACCATGATCCTGAACCACAAGGAGGCCATAGCAATGTTGCTGGAAGCCGTGCAGGATATCGACTTCAACATGTACACTTTCCTGAACCTGCATGGCATATTGTCAAAGAACTTGCTGGGCGATCCGAATGACAGCGGGCAACTGCGGGATAAGATTGTCGAGATTGGCGGTTCCGTTTACAGGCCGCTGGGGTTCCCGCAGCAGGTGGAAGAATGTTTCAGGCTGATCCTGGAAAAGGCCAGGGAAATAGATGACCCCTTCGAGCAGGCGTTTTTCGTGATGGTGCACGTACCGTACCTGCAGCCGTTTACCGATGTCAACAAACGGGCGGCGCGCTTGGGCGCCAACATCCCGCTGATAAAAAACAGGCTGTGTCCGTTGTCTTACCTGGAGGTCCCGGCAAAGGACTATATTGAAGGCATGCTTGGCGTGTACGAACTGAACCAGACCAGCCTGCTGCAGGATGTGTTCGTCTGGGCCTATGAGCGGTCCTGCCAGCAATACAACAGTATCAAGGACCACTCTGCCGTGCCGGATCCGTTTCTGCTGAAATACAGTCAATTGCTCGATTCGGTAATAGGCGAAATCGTCAGGAAAAACCTTCCGGCCACTGCGGAATGCATTACCGGACTGGCGCAAGAGCGCCTCCGGAGAGAGGATACCGACAGGTTCGTTACGATAGTTAAAGACGGATTGCAGAACCTGCGTGAAGGACTGCTGGCGCGTTATCGGCTGCGTCCGCAGGAGTTTGAGGATTGGAAACAACTGCAATAGTCGTCCAATATATTGCAGCCTGTACGTTGTGCGCCTGCGAAGTCGACGCCTAGCCTGTTTTCGACGCGCTGGACCCGTCACAGCGGGAGGCGCTGGGGCAATCATGGGCCGGGCAAAGTCGTGCTGATTAATGATGAGGATCGTCTGACTTAAATGGTATGATGTGCTTCAACGTCTGATATGAGCGCCTGGTATGAGTAATAAAATTGATAAGGGCGGGCAGTTTCCCGATATTGAACTGAACATTGCCGGGGGCGACAGGCTGCGCCTTCCTGCGGATATCGATATGCCTTATGCGTTCATCCTGTTTTATCGCGGTCACTGGTGACCATTCTGTCGCCGGCAGTTGGCCGGCTTCGAAAAACAGCGCGAGGTCCTGGCGGAACTCGGTGTGAGCATCGTTGCGGGTTGCGTGGATTCGGAGGAAAAGACAGCCGAAGTGGCATCAGAACTGGGATTTCCCGTCGCCTGGGGCATGACCCGTGAACAGGGCGAACTTGTCGGCGCCTGGTGGGACGAGGGAAGAGAATTCATCCAGCCCAGCGAATTTTTCATGACCGGTTCTGGCAAGGTGCTCGCTTCCACTTACAGCAGTTCCCCGGTAGGGCGGATGGACCCGGAAGATGCCGTGACCCTGGCGAGATTTATAATTCAAAGGTAGAAATTCAATCAGCAGCAGCGCCACGGCATCGGTTTCTACCTGATATCGTTAGTTATACAGTCCGGCTTTATTATCAATTCAATCTTGGCCCAAGAGGAGATTTATCTTATGCATGATCACGACTTTGCTGCCTCGGATTATGTGGAACCTGACCGGGTACGGCGTGAGATTTACATTGATCCGCAATTATTTGAGCTTGAGATGGAACGCATCCATGAGCAAATCTGGATTTATTGCGGGCATGCGACCCAGGTTCCCCATAGCGGAGACTATTGTACCTTTCAGTTAGGACGGCAACCGATGATCATGATCAGGAGAGCCGATGGCGAGGTTTCAGTACTTTACAATCGCTGCCCACACCGGGGCGCCATGATCTGCGGCAATCATCAGGGAAACACGGGCAAATTCTTCAAGTGTTCTTATCATGCGTGGAGTTTCAGGCATGACGGTTCCCTGCTTGCCATTCCGATGCTCGATTCAGCTTATGAAGGCACCGGCTGGGGAGCCGATAATCCCGATTGCAGAATGAAAGCGGCAGCCCGCGTCGAGAATTATCGCGGCTTTATTTTCGCCAGCCTTGCCGATGAGGGGCCTTCCCTTGAAGAGTTTCTGGGAAAAGCGCGGATTGCCTTGGACAATATGTGCGACCGCTCACCTGAAGGAGAGATAGAGATCGTTCCCAATTGCTACAGGGTTGTGCAGCGGTCAAACTGGAAGATTTTTATCGAAAACCAGATCGATGCCCTGCACCCATCGGTAACCCATCAATCGACAGGCGCCGCCGCCCGGGAAATCGAACTGGAGATCCAGAAAAAAACCGGAGAAGCGCCGCTCTCTTACCATATGCTCTCGGCCTTCGCGACACTGACTGTAGAGGACTGGAATGCCTTCGAAACCAAGGGTTACCCATACGGGCATACCTCCGTCGGCGGCTATATGAAGTTGCGCCCGCGCGACCCGGAATCACTTGAATACGAACGCCTGCTGACGAAAGCCTACGGCAAGGAGAGGATGGAGGAGATCCTTGATGTTCCCATTCACCATATGATGTTTTACCCCGGGCTTGGGATACAGCCGCAATTGCAACAGTTACGCGTTGTCCGGCCGCTCAGCGTGGATCGGATGTTGACGGAAATCTGGTACTTCCGTCTGAAAGGCGCGCCCGAAGCAATTCACCAACGCGCCCTGGATTACTATAACCTGGTAAATTCACCGGCGACGATGATCAATGCCGACGACATGGAAAACTTCTGGAAATGCCAGCAGGGGCTGGGTTCAAAAGGAAACAGCTGGGTAAGTTTTCATCGGCATTTTGGTCATGACCTTGAGCGTGAGGGCGTGATGGTAAGCCCTCCGGACAGGGGAACATCAGAAACACCGATGCGCAACCAGATCCAGGCCTGGAAAAAATACATGGAGGCATAAGTATGGAAAATGCAAAACAAGAAAAAGCGGCACGGGATATTCCATACGAGACACAGCAAGCCGTCGAACAGTTCCTGTATCGACAGTCGGAGTTGCTGGACGCCAAACGCTGGCAGGATTACATAGATTTGTTCACGGATGACGGTATCTACTGGATGCCTGCAAATGCCGACCACGAGCACTGGGAAGGTGTGCCTTCCATATTCATAGAAGACAAGAACACGATGGCAGTCAGAATGAAACGGGTATTACATCCGGAAGCATGGTCGCAGGTACCCATCTGGGAAACCAATCATATCGTGGGTAATGTCGTGATTCAGGATATTTCACCAGAGGGTGACGTTGTCGTTCGTTCACGTTTTCAAATGATAGAGTTGCGGCGCGAAGACGTACGCCACTTCGCAGGCCGCTATTTGCATGTGCTGAAGAAGGATCAGAACGATGGTTACCTTATCCAGAAACAACGCGTGGACATGTTCAACGCGCAAGCCACTTATGAGTTTGTGCTTCAGGTGTGGGTCTGAAGTCATAAATTTTTTTCCAATGCTGACAGGTTGTAACGACGCGTATAATTGGTGGCCAGGGACGATATAGAACTGATGTTGTATCTTATTGATGTTACAGCCATATTATTTTTATCGTTTTTATATACCCACATTTATCCCCACAATATTCCCCGCTTATTTTCCAGGTTCTACGTAGAACTGTCCTATTGATGCCAGATACAACTACTAATATTCTAATTGCATACTGTAATCATATTGATTACAATCAATGAATGATAAGGAAGTTTCGTCATAAGGGACTCAAGCGGTTTTTCGCCGACCCGCGGTACAGTGACAAACGCGGAATTAACCCGGACACGGAGTCACGCCTCATCGTCATTCTTGATGCGCTTGACGTGATTGAGAAGGCGGAAGAAATGAATATCGCGGGACTGTATTTTCATAAACTGAAAGGTGCAAGAAAAGGCGAATTCAGTGTTCGTGTTACGGGCAACTGGCGAATTACCTGGAAGATGGATGGTGAAGATGTTACCGATGTAAACCTGGAGGATTACCACTGATGAGCCGTAAACCCTCACACCCGGGGGCGTTGATTAGAAATGTCATCCTGCCTGAGACCGGATTATCTGTCAGTGCACTCGCCGGGCGTTGTGGTGTTGCGCGCAATACCATGTCGAAAGTCGTGAATGAGCGTGGTGATGTCACTGAGGACCTGGCCATTCGCCTGAGTTGTGTGCTGGGTAGCACGCCCGAGTTCTGGCTGGCCATGCAGGCAAAACTGAACTTATGGAAACTGGAACAAAAGAACAGTCAAATCTACAGTCGTATGGAACGCGTTCAAACAGGCTGACATGACAGAGACAATCTGTTGCTCGGTAATCCTTGTTTCTTTTATGGCGAAATCTCTCTGTCGCCGCGGTATTTTTGTGGGACATCCTCCAGATTAGTTTGGTCCGGTTTATTGGGGGGAGGTCAATTTTGTTGTTTGCCAAAAAAATGGTCAAAAGTTGAGTTTGGATTTTAATGGAACATGCAACTGGTGGCCAGGGACAGAATCGAACTGCCGACACAGGGATTTTCAGTCCCCTGCTCTACCTACTGAGCTACCTGGCCGTAGTGGTGGGAGCGCCGCGAATCAGGCGGCGTGAAACGAAAGCGTGTATTAAATCCGACTCCGTGTTCTCCGTCAAGCGGGAGATTATTCTTCAGCAGCTCATGTACTGGTAAACTGGTGTACCAGTACTCTTTCCGGCGCCGTTCATCCCGACCCGAAGGAGACAACATGCAATGAAACAAGAAGAGTTAAAATTCGCAATACGAGGCACACTGATACATGCGCCATCCACCGGTGATATTGAAGTACTTGAAAATGCATTGCTCGCGGTGGACGACGGCGGCCGGATTGCCGCGGTAACAGGTCCCGGGCAACCGGATTACGGGAAGTTGGAACAAACAGCGAGGGAGGCCGGCAAACTGGAGGTGCTGTCAGCCGGGGAATACCTGCTGCCCGGCCTGGTGGATACCCACGTCCATGCGCCGCAATGGCCGCAACTCGGCAAGGCCCTGGACCGGCCGTTGGACGAATGGCTGCGGAAATACACCTTTCTCCTGGAGGCACGATACGCGGATGCGGAATTCGCCGAACGGGTTTACGATAATCTGGTTCATACCCTGATCGCCAACGGGACGACAACGGCGATGTACTACGCCACCATACACCTCGAGTCATCGATGCGCCTGGCGGAAATCTGCCTGGAGCAGGGGCAACGGGCGCTGGTCGGCAAGGTTGCCATGGATAACCCCGAACAATGTCCGGATTACTACCGCGACGCGAGCGCCGGGCAGGGACTGGAAGATACCGGAAGTTTCATCGAGCAGGTAGTGGGTATGCCCGGCAACGCCGACAGGCTGGTGCTGCCCGTCATCACCCCGAGGTTCATTCCCGCCTGCACCGATGAGATGCTGCTGGGTTTAGGCGACCTGGCGCAGCGCACGGGTTGCCATGTCCAGACCCATTGTTCGGAAGGCGACTGGGAACATGCATACGTGCTTGAACGTTACGGAAAAACCGATACCCTGAGCCTGGACGGTTTCGGCCTGCTGACCCCGCAGACGGTCCTGGCCCATTGCGACTTCATCGATGACGCGGACATGGGGGTAATCAAGGGAGCGGAAACGGGAATCGCGCACTGCCCGCTGTCGAACCTGTATTTTGCCAATGCCGTCTTTCCGGCGCGCAAGGCCCTTGACCGGGGGTTGCAGGTCGGCCTGGGCACGGACATAGCAGCCGGGGCAAACCCCGGCATCCTGCACAACTGCCAGATGGCAGTCACTGCCTCCCGGGCGCTGGAGGACGGGGTCAACCCGGATCTCTCCGCTGCGGATCGGGGCACGGCTGGCGCGCGCATCGATTTCCGCGAAGCCTTCTGGATGGCGACCGCGGGAGGCGGCGAGGCGCTGGGCCTGAAAGTGGGTAAATTCGAACGTGGTTACGAATTCGACGCCATAATCGTCGACACCGAGATGTCGGACAGCAATCTCATCATCTGGGAAGACATGGATGAAGGCGACGATATCCTGCAGAAGATCATCTACAACGCCGACCGCCGCAACATCAAGCGGGTATGGGTGCAGGGGGAACAGGTCAAAAGCTGAGCGGGAGTGCCGTTTCCCGATGATCCCTTTTTATGACACCGGCACGTACTCCTTCGGCTTCTCCGAGCCTTCGCCGAAGAAATATTTTTCCATTTCCTCTTCCAGGAATTTGCGCGCCTTGGGTTCAAAGGGGGTCAGGCGGTATTCGTTGATCAGCATGGTCTGGTGTTGCAGCCACATCTGCCAGGCCTCTTTCGACACATTTTCGTAGATTCGCTTCCCCAGGTCGCCGGGGTACGGCGGGGCGGGCAGGCCTTCCGCCTCCCGGTTCAGTTTTATGCAGTTGACTGTGTGTGCCATGATGTTTTTTCTCCTGATATGAGGGGTCAGAGTAAAAATTCTGACGAATTTCTTACTCTGACCCCGGATATTCTTTAGTCTGACCCCGAAATTGCCAATTCTGTCATACCTGCTCCATTAACGCCTTTACCGGGGCGGCCATGCCTATTTCCTGACCGTGTCCGGGGGTGTACCAGAGGTAGGTTTCATTATCCCGTATTGTATCGGTCTTGTCCCGGATTACGGCTTTGACCGGGGTGATATCCAGGTGAAAGTGGCTGAAGCTGTGGCGGATTTGCGGCAGGGTGGTAAGTGCTTCGGACACCAGCAGTGCGCGGGTCTCCAGCCAGTCGGCCAGTTCCGTGCCTGAGCGATATTCCGGGAAACTCCACAACCCGCCCCAGACCCCGGCCGGCGGGCGTCTTTCCAGCAGGATTTCCCCCTGTTCGTTTTGCAGCAGGGCGAATACGACCTTGCGCACCGGCAGGGAGTTCCTGGTTTTTCCTGTCGGCAGTTGTTGCTGTTCGCCGTGGCGTAGTGCATGGCAGCCTGATGCCAGGGGGCAATCCGCGCAACGCGGCCGGCTGCGGGTGCAGACGGTGGCGCCCAGGTCCATGACGGCCTGGGTATAGGCGGCGGACTCCTGTTGCGGCGTCTCCCGTTCGGCCAGTTCCCACAGGCGCTTCTCCACTTCCCCGCGGCCCGGCCATCCGTATATTCCGTAAAAGCGGGTAAGCACCCGTTTTACGTTACCGTCGAGGATGGGGGCGCGGCGGCCATGCCCCAGGGTCAGTATGGCCCCCGCGGTGGAACGCCCGATTCCGGGTAACCCCATTAACGCGTGCAGCTCAGCAGGCAGTTCGCCGTCAAAATCCCGGACGATTATCTGGGCGGCTCGGTGCAGGTTCCTTGCCCTGGCGTAATAGCCCAGCCCGGTCCAGAGGTGCAGCACCTGGTCCAGGGGCGCATCGGCCAGTGTCCGGGCATCGGGGAACCGTTCAACGAAGCGGAGGAAGTAAGGGATGACGGTTTTTACCTGGGTCTGTTGCAGCATGATTTCCGAGACCCAGACGCGGTAGGGGTCCGTGTCCTGCTGCCAGGGGAGATCATGCCGGCCGTGGTGTTTGAACCAGGGTAGCAGGGTGGAGGCGAGTTCGGGCATCAGGATTCGAATTCAGGGGTCAGAGTAAAAATTCTTTCAGAATTTCTTACTCTGACCCCGGATAGCTTGAAAGAATTTTTACTCTGACTCCATGTATCCTACTTCGGCCAGTCTTTCCATATTGAGAATGCTCGTCTTCGCCTCTTTGATCATCTTGCGTTTCAGGATAAAAGGCCCGATACCGGGCGGGATCCAGAAATCAGGCTGGAGACTGAAGCTGTATACGATTTCAGAACGGTCCGGTCCGAGCGGCTTGACGTGCCATTCCGCCCTTCCGGATTTGAAATCACTCTGTTCCGGTACCATGACCGCCACGAGCCGGCCTTCGGGGAACTGTTCCACGTCTTCGACCATCACGACCTTGAAACAGAAGAAGACGATACATGTCTTGACCACAAGCCGGCGCCGGGTTGCGTCTTCAGGCGCGTCCGGCACAAGGCCCGATTCGCTCATCACGGCGCTGAGCTGGTGGAAGTTATCGTGATCCGACAAAAGCGCCACCAGGTCTTCCTGTCCGGCATCGACCTCCATGGTGAGGTTCAGCCGGTATTCTTTGCCTTCATGTTCGGCTTTGGCGTATTTTATCTCGCCGGCGCCTGACAGGGCGCTGAAACAAACCAGATACAGTAAAAAGAGTATCCGCATCATTGTGTTACAACAAGTCATGACCATATAAGGAGGGTTTATTATACTGAATTCCCGCATTCGCGGGAATGTCGAGAGGGACGGGGTCGGAATAAGGATCGATGGGGTCAGAGTAAAAATTCTTTCAGAATTTCTTACTCTGACCCCGCAGGCTCTCGAGTACCTCTCTTCGTCATGCCGGACTTGTTCCGGCATCCAGTAAAATAACGTGTCGCCGGAGGCGACTCTTTGTATGACTGGATTCCTGCATTCGCAGGAATGACGATAAGATCAGTTCTTCCTGAAAATCCCTTTCAGACCTTTCTTCAGGCCCTCTTTCAGCAACTCCTCCAGGGGATCGATTTCCGTGTCTTCCTGTGTTTCCTGTTCATCCCCGGAAGTATCGGGCTGCCGTGAGCCGGGGAGCTGCAGATCGAGAACGTCAAGGACCTGTTCCACCAGCAACCCGGCCAGTATGTTTTCCCAGGCCAGCCTGATTTTCGGATCATCCAGGGGACCGTTAACGATAAGAGGCAATGCCAGCCCTTCCAGGTCCGCCAGTTCCCTGCCGCCTGCGCCTTTCGAGGTGTTCACCACTGACGCCTGTGCCTGGTAATCGATGGTATCGGTGTGCAGGTCCGCCAGCACGCCTGAGCCCTGAAGTCGAAACGCCGGCGCCTTCAGCGTCAAGTCGTCCATACGGATCACACCATCTCTTGCCACGGGATTGCCGGCAAACTCGGTAAAATCGGTTGCCGCGGTGTCCTCTACGTCAATGACTTGGCCCTTTTTGAACTGTTTCCACTGGCGCAAGGTCCGGCCCAGGTCGAAGCCGGCAACCGCGCCCTCAGTGAAACTCAGGCTCATGGGGCCGCTCAGGCTGCGTTTCATGGCGGCAACGCTGTCGCCCCGGGCGGTCAACGCGGCAGTGAAATTCCCCTTGCCGCGCAGGCGCGCCTTGCCCGTCATGTCCATGAGCATCGGTTCGGCCTGAATGCCCGCGAGTTCCGTGTTCAGCGTGAGCGCCGGCAGATCGGGGTTCGCGTCCAGAACGGCGGAGGCGGTCAGCCGGCCTTCATACAGCGCAGCCGTCACCGGGTCCGCCTGCAACACGCCGTCCCTTGAACTCAGGCGCATCCTGAAACCGTCCAGGCGCGCCTTTGAGACGACCAGCCTGTCTACGCTCACTTCGCCATTCAGGTCCGTAGCGGCAAGCGCGAGCAGTGCTGCGCCATCACCACTTGCCTCCCTCGCCTGCGAGTCCGGCGGCAGGTAACGGTCCAGGTTGATTTGATCCACGTCCAGGTCGAACTGCGTAACCGGCCCCGACGCAGTTTCAGTCATACTGAATTCGCCGCCCAGGCGCGTATCGTCCAGTTGCAGATCCATGCGCTCCAGGTTCATCCCGGCATCCGACAGGTCGAACCGGCCGGACAGGGCCACCCTGGTGAATGCATCACCATCAGCGGTTTCAGGGAGTTCCTGCCTCAGTTGCCGCGCCAGCCGGCGCAGGTTGAACGGCGCAACCTCCAGTTGCCCGGAGGCGGATACCTCGCCGAAGATATCAGCGAACTCGACGCGGCCCGAGGTTTTCAGGCCCAGACCTTCCAGGGTAAGCCCGTCGAAGGTCAGCGTCTCCCGGTCCAGGTTGAGCCGGGTATCCGCATTGAGGGTCATGCCTGCCGGGGAGCTGGGGATATCCGGCCCGGCGAACACGGCCTGGAGAGACATGGGTTCCAGGATTATGCCCGACCTCCTGCCCTGCACCCGGGTATCAATCTCCACCGATTGCAGCACTTCGGCCAGATCGGCCTGGTCCAGCGCCGTGAGCAGCCACGCCATACGTTCGCCCCTGATATTCAGGTTGCCTTCCACTGTCCCCCTGCCGCTTTTCATGTTTCTTGCGTCCAATGCTCCCCCGGCTGTTATCCCGGGGGCTGCCAGCGACAGGGTGGGCACGTACACGTCACCGCTTTTAAGGTCCGCGTCCAGCGCGGCGCTGATGCGGAAACTGCGATCCGTCAGCCGCGCCAGCTGCGAAGCCAGCGGTTCTATCTCGGCCACCTTGAACAACAGGCCCAGGTCCTTGCCCTGCGCGTCCAGGGTCGCGGAGATAGCGGGAGTCGGTGAATCGATGCGTTGTGCGTTGAGATTTCCTGTTACCGTGGCGCCCAAGGTATCCAGGGTGAACCCGGAAAGCACAGCCGTATTCTTATCCAGATCCACGTCAACCCTGGCGGATAACCGCGCGGCGGTCTGGCCGCCGGGGATGTTCCCGCTTTTGATAGACGCATCGATGTCCAGCGGCGCAACCGTGAACTGCTTCCCGTCCGTGGCATAGGTAACGATGCCGGCCAAGGCCACGGCAACATCCAGTGCCGGTTTATCGCTCCTGGCGTGAAAGCCCAGGCTGATGTCTACCGGTTCGCCGTATTTCAGTTCCGCGGTTGATACGTCGATATCGAAGAACTCGTAGCGTACTGCCCCCTGCCGGTCGTCCAGGGTGACCCTGGCATCTTCAATGGCGACGCCACCCAGGGCAACCGCGGCCAGGGGCAGCATCGGCTTGTCCCTCTCCCCGGCCTCCCCGTCGAACGCATCCCAGTTGGCAATACCCTGCTCATTGCGGACCAGGTTGATAACCGCACCCCTGACGGCAACTGTATCTACTTCGTATTCCTCCCGTAACAGGGGCAGGGATTTGATCCGCAGCTTGAGGTAATCCAGGGAGGCCAACGGTTCCGCGCCGAATTGTTCAGTATTGGCAATGCTGACATTACCGGCTTCTACACCGAGCCAGGGATACAGGGTAACGGCTACAGGCCCGTCCAGTGAGATGGCCCGACCTGTTTCCTTATGGAACCGTGCCTCCAGCCAGTCCTTGTGCTCGTTGGGATCGATAGTCGTGACCAGGATTACCAGGGCAACCAACGCGACAACGCCGAGACCGGCCAGCCACAACAGGGGTTTGAGCAGTGTCTTCAGCAGACCCATGGATCCGGTACCACCATTGAGGATAAAGCCTTATTCGCCGGCGAGCGCCTCCAGGTGGCTGCGCGCTTCGGCAACGGCCGCGCGCACCCTGGCGGGCGCGGTCCCGCCCGTATGATCCCGGGCGGCGATGGAACCTTCCAGCGTCAGGAAGTCATACACGTCGGCGTTAATCCTCTCGTGGAACTGTTGCAACTCCGGCAGTTTCAGTTGTTCCAATCCACTGCCTTGTTCAATGGCATACTGTACGGCCTTGCCGGCAACGGCGTGGGCATCCCGGAACGCCACTCCCTTCATGACCAGGTAGTCCGCCAGGTCGGTGGCGGTCAGGTAGCCCTTCTGCGCAGCCGCGAGCATGGCCTCGCGCTTGACCTCTATCGAGGGAAGCAGCTTGAGATACGCCTCAAGGCACTGTTTGAGCGTATCCACCGCGTCGAACAGGCATTCCTTGTCCTCCTGGTTGTCCCGGTTGTAAGCCAGCGGCTGCCCCTTCATCATGGTCAGCAAGGCCATCAGGTCGCCGTACACCCGGCCGGTCTTGCCGCGTACCAGTTCCGCCACGTCCGGGTTCTTCTTCTGCGGCATGATGGAGGAGCCGGTGCAGAACGCATCGTCGATGTCGATGAAGCCGAAAGCAGGCGACAGCCACAGCACCAGTTCTTCGGAAAACCGGGACAGGTGCAGCATGACCAGGGCCGCATCGGCGCAGAACTCGATGACGAAGTCCCGGTCGCTCACCGCGTCCAGCGAATTGTCCGCCACGGCGGGGAACCCCAGCAACTCTGCGGCCAGGGACCGGTCGATGGGAAAGCGCGTGCCGGCCAGCGCCGCGGCGCCCAGCGGCAGCACGTTGATCCGTTCCAAGCAATCCGCGAGGCGCTGCTCGTCGCGTTTCAGCATTTCATACCAGGCCAGCATGTGGTGGCCGAAGGTGACCGGCTGCGCCCCCTGCAGGTGGGTGTATCCCGGCATCACGGTATCTGCTTCCTGCTCCGCCAGCGTCACCAGCGCCTGCATGGCCTGCAACAGCAGGGACCTCGTGGTTTCCGTTTCGGCGCGCAGGTACAGTCGCAGGTCCGTGGCGACCTGGTCGTTGCGCGAACGTCCGGTATGGACTTTCTTGCCGACCTCGCCGATGCGTTCCACCAGCGCCGCCTCGATGTTCATGTGCACGTCTTCCAGTCCCTGCCTCCAGGTGAATTTCCCCGTTACGATATCGGCCAGGATGGTGTTCAGGCCGCTGCAGATCCTCCCGGACTCATCCTCCGTCAACACGCCGACGCGCGCCAGCATCTCCACGTGGGCGATGGACCCCTGGATGTCATAGGGCGCTAGACGCCGGTCGAAAGACACGGATTCGGTGAACTCCTCCACGAACCGATCCGTAGGCTCGGCAAAGCGGCCGCCCCAAGGCTTGACTGTGTCTTTTTCGGTTGCCATCGGTGAAAATAAGGTTATCTGTCAGGCGGATAGTATAACGTAGTATTCAGTTCTCCGACCATTCATCCTCAGTAATGTCATAGACATACCGATACCTTAACTCCCCCGCCTGTACCGCGCAGACTTCCGTCAACCGCCTCACTCCCCTGTCTTCCAGGTAGTCCATGTGCAATACCAGGTCCAGGTTGTGCAGGTATTCGGACTCGATCACTTCGAACGGGAGGGTCGAGCGTCCCATGGTCAGGCTGACCAGGCGTTTGAGCGCGGCCCCGGCGTTATTGGCGTGCAAGGTGGTATAGACGCCGCGGTGGCCTGTGTTCAGCGCCTGGAAGAACACTTCGGCGGCGTCCGGTTCCCTGCTCTCGCCGACGATGATACGGTCCGGCCTCTGGCGCAGGGAAGCCGCCAGCAGTGTCGCCAGGGTAAGCGCGGGGGTATCCCCGGCGTCATGTTGTTGCGCCTCCATCTGTATGACATTGGGGGCGTTGAGCCTGATCTCGGCCACGTCTTCACAGACCACTATCCGCTCGCCCCAGGGAATGGCAAAGGACAGGGCATTCAGCAGGGTGGTCTTGCCGCTGTTGGTGGCGCCGGAAACCAGGATGTTGTCCCCCTGCCTGACGGCATCCAGCAGCAGTTCCCTGATTGCGCTGTTGATGGATCCACCCTGCTCCAGGCGCTCCAGGTCCAGGCCGCGGCGCCGGTGCAGGCGGATCGACAGGGTGCACCCGGCAGGCGTGGCCGTAGGCAGGGTCGCGCACACCCGGCTGCCGTCCGGCAGGCGGGCATTGATGATCGGCGTCTTTAACGGGTCGAAATACTGCGCCAGGGCGTTGGCAATCTGTTCAATGAGGGTAGCGACTGCGGCATCGTCGCGGAAGGCCAGCGCGGTTTTATACATACCCTGTTCCAGGTCATCCGCCCAGATATCGTCGTAACGGTTGACCATGATATTGGTCACCCGGTCGTCGTCCAGCAAAGACTGTATTGGAGTGAGATAGAACCTGACCAGTTCCCAGTCGGCGCCGGTCAACGCGGTGAGCATGATGATCCTTTATTCATATCCGTACTGTTTCCGTTAGTTCCCGCGTTATGGTTTACGGGAAATTTGTCATTATTGTAACTGATTAATCCGCAAACAACACGTCAATCGTCATGCCGGGCTTGACCCCACCGTGATTATAAGGTGTCCTTTCAGGACAGCGTGTTTTACTGGATACCGGCCTTCGCCGGTATGACGAAGGGGGGGCGAATGGGCCGCCTGCCCCTCCCTCGTCATGCCGGGCTTGACCCGGCATCCAGTGGAATACTGTGTCGCCCGGAGGGCGACCCTTTGTCTACTGGATTCCGGCTTTCACCGGAATGACGGACAAGGTTGTTTCTGCTAGAATTCAAGACTGGTGGAAACAACAGGAGGAGGCCGGCGGACGGAGCGCCGGCACACGGGAATTTGGACGATCTTCTTACCCGCTTGGCAAGCTGGAGCGACCCCTGGTTCTGGGTATGCGTTGCCGCGGTTCTCTATACCAATTGCGTTATCGGTTTCCTGCCCCTGTCCTCGGAGCGGGAACTCACGCCCGTTGAGCACCTGTTCATGCATGCGCGACGGGTCCTGCTGTTCCTGTTGCTGCTGCTGTTCCCGGGCTTCCCCCTGTGCCTGTGGTACGTGGCCGCCAACGTCACTGGCGATATTACGGCCGCCAACAACATCGTAGACATCGTCATCATCAGCCAGGCCGGCAGGATGTGGGGGCTGATGGCAGGTTTCCTGCTCGCGGGACTGTTGAGCAGGATCGTCTTCCTGCGCTACCTGTACCCGCGTTTCTCGTCCTGGTACATATTCAGGCGGGTATCGCAGCGGGGCGACCAGGTTTCCGATATCCGCACCGAGGCCCACCGGTTCCGGGAGAAGCAGTTCCGGCCCGAAAAGCATTACCGGCCGGGGAAGATATTTATCGGATTGCGGCAGGACAATGCTCCGTTGCACGTCCCGGTGGAGGACTGGAAGACCTGGAACCAGCGCATGGTGGGCGCCACCCAGACCGGGAAGGGCATCCTGTTCGGGGTGCAACTGGACCAGTCCGTGCGCCAGGGTTTCTGCACGGTCTTTTTCGACATCAAGCCGGACCGGCACGCGCTGGGTATCATGCGCAAGGCCTGCGAGGATACCGGCAGGCGGCTGGTAACTGTGGATTTCAACGGCGAACTGCCGGGGAAATGGTCGCCGTTCAGGACCGGCACCGAGCGGGAGATAAAAACCCGGCTGATGCACGCCTACAACCTCGCCGAACGGGGCGACACCGCGGATTTCTACAAGATCGGTGAGAGGGAGTTCCTGGAATCGATCTTCGACAAGTGGAGCAGGGAACTGATAGACCTGCCGAAGCTACTCAGGGACGCGGCCAAACCGCCGCCCACCGTTACCAACCTGACCCGGGAGATGCTGGCCTTGTCCGCGCTGAAACCGGGACGCAGCAAGGGGGTCGATGTCGAACGCGTGTTGCGGGAGAATGCCGTGCTTTACGTGCGTTCATCCGCGACCGACCCGGTGGTGAAACGCGCCACCCAGGTGTTCCTGCTGTGCCTGCTGCAGGCGGCGACGCGTATGTACCGGCGCCGGGAGCGTTCTAGCCACCTGTTCATCGGCATCGATGAGGTGAAGTTCCTCGCCACCGATATCCTTGGCGATATGCTGGCGACCATCACCGGGTTCGACTGCCACCTCGCCATCGCCTACCAGAGCCTGGGCGACCTGAAATCCGTCAACCGGCGCCTGGTCAACGTGGAGGCCCTGGAGTTCAGCGTGGAGAACAACTGCAAGATGTCCCTGTACTACCAGCCCAATGACTATGAAACCGCCGAATACGCGGCCAAACAGAGCGGCACGAAACAGGCCAGCCGCTACCGCATGAACGTAGACATCAACAAGGCCGGCGGCGAAGTATACGCCGACAGGAACCTGATCACCCAGGAAGACGTGTACTACATTCACCCCAACACCCTGATGATGCTGCCGTCCAGAGTGGCCATGGCCAAGATGCCGGGCCGGCTGGCGGAGATCGTACACACCTCATGGGTGGCCGTGGGTCCTGCTTACCTGGACTGATATGTCCAGAAGATTTTCATCCGCAGATGACGCAGATTAACGCAGATTATTTTATTCTGGGGACAGACCTGAGGTCTGTCCCCGGTGCGGTGACCCTCGGCGCACCCTCCCATTTTCGTGGCGCCCCTTTCGCTACCTTCCGGGCCAGCCCCGGCGAAGTGGTGGGACACTTGTTCAGAAACCTCAGCCGCGCCGCAAACGTCGCCGGCCAGGTGAACTTCTTGATTCCGAAATAATAAGACAGCGCCGGGTTGCAGGCCGCCGGACGCGCCGGCGACGACAGGCACAGCAGGGCCTCGCAGGACAAGCGCGTGACACCCGTCAGAAGGTCGGCGCCGGAAGCAGTCCGTCCCTGGCCGAGGATCAACAACAATAACACCATGTAACATATCCGTTTCATTTCCTGTTCTCCTTTGGATAATGGGGACATGGGGACAGACCTCAGGTCTGTCCCCGGCTCCCCGCAAAGCAATAGCGATCAGATTATACCCTGAAACGATACTTTTCCGGTCGTGTTTTCACCACTCCCCCCGTCATTCCCGCGCAGGCGGGAATCCAGTAAAAAAATACGTCCCGGAGGGACACAACTGGCATAAAAAAAGGCGACCGAAAGGTCGCCTTTTCCGCCGGTCAGCTCCAACCTGCTGCAAGCGCGACGGGCATGTCGCGTTGCCGTTGGACGCTGCGAAGCTGACGCACCGGTTCCAGGAATGCCAGGCAGACTGTTATTGTCTCGAAACTGTCGTAATTATTGA
>JAJDUB010000001.1 GCA_022826885.1 Gammaproteobacteria bacterium | reverse complement strand
CGTTCCCCTGGTAGTGCTGGCCGGCAGCGAATACGGCACCGGCTCCTCCCGCGACTGGGCCGCCAAAGGCACCAGGCTGCTGGGCGTGCGTGCAGTCATCGCCGTCAGTTTTGAACGCATCCACCGCTCCAACCTGGTCGGCATGGGAGTGCTGCCACTGGTGTTCAAACCGGGCGAGAATACTGATTCGCTAGGCTTGAGCGGCCAGGAAATCTATTCCATCCACGGTCTGGAGACTGGCGCGAGGGAAGTCGGAATCAACGCGCTTGCGGATGACGGGACCGAGACAAATTTCACAGCGATTGTCCGGGTGGATACCCCGAAAGAATGGGATTATTACAACAACGGCGGCATCCTGCACTACGTGTTGCGGCAACTGGCTGCCTGAATACCCGATGGGGTCGGACCAATCGCAAGCCGTCGAATTTGAACGCATAGTCAAGTCCTACAACGACAAGCCGGTAATCCGCGGCCTGTCCCTGGCGCTGCCGGTGAACAGGACGACGGCGATTGTCGGCGAGAGCGGCAGCGGCAAATCGACGCTGCTGCAACTCATCAACGGGCTGATCCGGCCGGATTCCGGCAGCGTCCGGTTACAGGGCAAACCACTTGATTACACCCGGCTGCCCGGCATGCGCCGCGCCATGGGCTATGCCGTGCAGGGCGCGGGACTGTTTCCCCATCTCACGGTCCGGGAAAACATAACCCTTGTCGCCAGGCTGGAGGGATGGCCTGCAGGGAAGATTGCGGAGCGCTATAACGACCTGCTCGGATTTTTCGGGCTTGAAGATGAATTATCCGCCCGCTACCCGCACAGCCTGTCGGGAGGACAGGCGCAACGGGTGGGACTGTGCCGGGCGATGATGCTGGACCCGCCGCTGCTGTTGCTGGACGAGCCGTTCTCGGTCTGGATGCCATCACCCGCGAGTCCATCTACGAGGAAATGCTGCGACTCAAGGGTACCGGCGACAGGTCCGTCCTGCTGGTCACCCATGATCTGAACGAGGCGGCCAGGCTCGCTGAACACCTGGTGATACTCAAGGAAGGCCGGATCATCCAGCAGGGCAGCTTTCAGGACATCCGGACAAAACCGGCTGATGACTACGTGCGGCGCTTGTCGGCAAACAGGGTCGCCAATGACTGACCCGCGCCGCATCACCGCCTTCCTGCTCCTGTGCCTGGCCTGCGTTATGCCTGTTCAGGGAGAGGACCGCATTACCGTCGGCAGCAAAAATTTCAATGAAGGGTACCTGCTGGGGGAGATCGTCGCGCAGATGCTGGAACTGGAGGGATTTGCCGTTGAGCGGAAGTTCGGCCTGGGCGGGACCCTGGTCTGTTACGAAGCCCTGGTGAACGGCGCCATTGACGTTTACGTGGAATACACCGGCACCCTGGCGGAAGCTATCCTGAAACTGGAAGGTCCGGCGCCGGACCTGGACGGCTTGAATGCGGCAGTTTCTGATAAAGGCTTGCAAGTGCTTGATTCACTGGGGTTCAACAATACATACGCCCTGGCGATGAGGAAAGACACGGCGGAAGCAGAAGGCATTTCTCGCATATCGGATCTGGCGAACCATCCTGAACTGAAACTGGCTTTTTCCCTTGAATTCCTGAACCGGGAGGACGGCTGGCCCGGTCTGGCGGAGACCTACAACCTCGCCGCAAAGCCTGCCGGGATTGAACACGGGCTGGCCTACCAGGCCCTCGTTGAGGGTTCCATCGACATTACCGACGCCTATTCGACCGACGGGGAGCTTGCCAGGTATTCCCTGGCCGTCCTGGACGATGATCGCGGCTATTTCCCGCGCTATCTCGCCGTGCCGTTCGTCCGTGCGGACTTCCCTGCAGGCGCCGGGGAAGCCATTGCCCGGCTGGCCGGGAGGATTGATGATGATCGAATGCAGGAACTGAACAGGATGACGACCATCGACGGCAGGAGTTTTGCAGAAGTCGCAAGCGGGTTCCTGCGCGCAGAAGGCCTTGGAAATACGGAAGTGGAAGACAGGCTTGTCTCTTCCATCCTGGGCAACACCATCACCCATCTCAAGCTGACGGCTATCGCGCTGGCGCTGGGTTGCCTTGCCGGTTTGCCCCTGGGGATTATTGTTTTCCGCAACCGGCCGGTGGCGAATCTCACCGTTTACCTGGCAGGCCTGTTGCAGACGGTCCCCTCCATTGCACTGCTGGCGCTCATGATCCCGGTATTCGGGATCGGTGTAAAACCGGCGATAGTCGCCCTTTTCCTGTATTCACTCCTGCCCATACTGCGCAATACCGTCACCGCGCTCATCACCATCGACCCGGTGTTGAAACGGGTGGCCGAAGCCATAGGGCTGACCCGGAGAGAACAACTGCGCCATGTATTATTGCCGATGGCCCTGCCGAATATCCTTGCGGGCGTCAGGACTGCAGCCGTCATCAGCATCGGCACGGCGACGCTGGCCGCGTTCATCGGCGCCGGCGGACTGGGCGAGCCTATCGTGACCGGCCTTGCACTGAACGATACCGGCCTCATCCTGCAGGGCGCGCTCCCCGCCGCCGGCCTGGCCATCCTGGTGGAACTCCTGTTTGAGTTGCTGGAACGGCTGCTGGTGAAACCGCACATGCTGAAAGGACAGATTTGACGTCGCTGCTCGTCTTAAACCCTCACCGGCAGGCGCGTCAGGCTGCGAGTCAGGATTCCAGGTTTCCATTTCAACCGATCTTTAACCAACGCCAGGCGCAACTCCGGCAGACGCCGTAATACGGTGTTGAAGATGATCTCCATGTTCAGGCGCGCCAGGTGGCTACCCAGGCAGTGGTGCACGCCGCCGCCAAAGGCCAGGTGCCGATTCGGGTCCCGGCGTATATCGAATGTGTCCGGGTTATCGAAACAGGCCTCGTCACGATTGGCCGAGGCGTACAGAAACCCCAGCCTGGCGCCTTTTTTAAACGGGTAACCCCGATATTCCATGTCTTCCAGGGCATAACGGTGAAAATACGGCAATGGCGCGTCAAATCGGAACATTTCCTGGACCGCCGTATGGATCAACCCGGGGTCAGCTTTTAACGCGGCCATCTGTTCCGGGTACCGAAATAGCGCCAGCAGGCCGTTCCCCAGCGCGTCGATGGTCGAGCTATGTCCCGCCATGAGAACGGTCATGGCAGTGGAAACCAGTTCGTCCTGATTCAGCCGATCGGCGCCATTGCGCCATGTAATCATTTCCGAGATCAGGTCATCACCCGGTTGTTCCCGGCGCATCGCCGCTAATTCTGTCAGGTAAGCCGCAAACTCGGTTGTAGCCCGTTCCGCCAGCTCCCTGTGCGCGACGGTGCGTTCCGGTTCAAAAAACTGGACGATGTCTTCCGACCAGGCGCGTAGCCGGGGACGGTCCGGTTCCGGCACGCCCAGCATCTCCCCGATGACAAACCCGGGCACCGGGGCGACCAGGTCTTCGATGAAATCGAACTCCTTAACAGTCTCCAGGGCGTCGATTTGACGGTCGATCAAACCCTGGATAAAGCCGCGCAACTGGTTGACCCGCATCGGCGTAAACATCCTGAACACAGCCTTTCTCAAACGATCGTGCAGTTCTCCTTCACTGTCCAGAATCGAGACTTTCACGTAACGGCTGTGATTGGGAGCCGCATCCCAGTCCCGGCTTGCACGATCTGCAGCAATCTCATCACGGGACATGACATGGTCCATGGTCCTGCCCAGGCGCTCGTCCATTACCAGCATTTTTATATCCTCGTACCTGGAGAACAGCCAGGCATCCCAGCTTTCATGGTAATACACAGGGCATTCCCGGCGCATACGCGCGTAGACCGGGTAAGGGTTCCGGGCGAACTCCGCCGAGTAAGGCTCAAAATGAAATAACGGGTTCATCCGCTTGCTGACTGTTTCAGTATCCCGGCCATTATGATCTTTGTTATGATTTGACGATGCCCCATTCCAGTTCAGAAGGTTAACATGTCCATGTTGATAAAAGGAGGAACCCTGGTCACCGCGGAGCGGACATATCGAGCGGATGTACTGTGCGAAAACGGGCAGATCAGTGCAATCGGCCCGGGTCTGCGGGAAACCGGCAAGGCGGAGATCATCGATGCAGGCGGCTGCTATGTCATGCCCGGCGGCATTGATCCGCATACACACATGGAATTGCCGTTCATGGGAACCGTGGCCTCTGATGATTTTTTCACCGGCACCACGGCGGGCCTGGTTGGCGGCACCACCATGATCATAGACTTCGTCATCCCCAACCCGCAACAGGACATCATGGAGGCATACCATCAATGGCGCGGCTGGGCGGAGAAAGCGGCAGCCGATTACAGTTTCCACGTTGCCATTACCTGGTGGGACGAATCAGTGCATAAAGCCATGGAGACACTGACCCGGGATTACGGGGTAAACAGCTTCAAGCACTTCATGGCGTATAAAGGCGCCATCATGGCTGATGACGAAGTCCTGGTAAACTCGTTCGGGCGCGCCCGCGAACTTGGCGCGCTGTGCACCGTGCACGCTGAAAATGGTGAACTGGTCTTCCACCTGCAACAGAAAATCCTCGAACAGGGCATCACCGGACCGGAAGGCCACCCGCTGTCCAGGCCGCCGGAAGTGGAGGGAGAGGCCGCCAACCGGGCGATACGCATTGCCCAGGTAATGAATGTGCCCCTGTACGTCGTGCATACCTCCTGCATTGATGCCTTGCAGGCGATCAGCAGGGCGCGCAACGAAGGACAACGGGTATTCGGCGAAGTGCTGGCGGGGCACCTGCTTATCGATGATTCCGTTTACCGCCACCCGGACTGGGACACGGCCGCGGCCTACGTCATGAGCCCGCCGTTCAGACCGAAACAACATCAGGAAGCGTTGTGGCGGGGATTGCAAGCCGGCCTGTTGCAGACCACCGCGACGGATCATTGCTGCTTCTGCGCGCCGCAAAAACAGATGGGCAGGGACGATTTCACCCGCATACCCAACGGCACAGGCGGGATCGAGGATCGCATGCACCTCATGTGGCACCACGGCGTGAACAGCGGACGCTTGACTCCAAACGAATTTGTTGCGGTAACATCGACGAATGCCGCGAAAATTTTTAATATTTACCCGCGCAAGGGCAGTATCAGCGTGCGCGCCGATGCCGACCTGGTCATCTGGGACCCGGAGCGGGACAAGACCATTTCAAGGGATACCCATTACCAGAACGTGGACTTCAATATATTCGAGGGCATGACGGTGCGCGGCGTCAACGCGGTCACCATCAGCCAGGGCAAGGTTGTCTACCAGGACGGCGAGGTGCGCAGTGAACGCGGCAGCGGGCGTTATATCAAACGTCCTGTATACGCGCCTTATTATGAGGCGCTTGATAAAATGGCCCGGAATAACGCCCCCGCGGCGGTAGCCAGAGAATGACGGGGACAGACCCCCGCCTACAATATGCGGGGGCATGCTTAAATCTGTCCCCATGAAATCAGCAGAGTCGAGCGAACCATGAACGCGATAACAGCAGCAGAAAACCTTAATGAAAGTAAGCGACTGGTCGGCCATTACATCAACGGCCGGTCGGTAACGGTTTCCGGTGAACGCAGCCAGGCCGTGTATAACCCTGCCACGGGTCAGGTGGTGCGCCAGGTGGCGCTGGCGAGCAAGACCACAGCGCAACAGGCCGTTGCCGCGGCAGCCGCAGCCTGGCCGGCCTGGCGCCTCACTGCGCCGCTGAAGCGGGCCCGGATCATGTTCCGTTTCAAGGAAATACTGGAACAACACGCCAACGAGATCGTCAGCCTGCTGACCGAAGAACACGGCAAGGTGCTGGATGACGCCAGGGGCGAGTTTGTCCGGGGTGTAGAGGTTGTCGAATATGCCTGTGGCGCGCCCGAGCTATTAAAGGGAGAACACAGCAAGGACGTCGGACCCGGCCTTGACAGCTGGTCGGAATTTCAACCGTTAGGGGTCGTTACCGGGATCACCCCTTTTAATTTTCCCGCCATGGTGCCGTTATGGATGTATCCCATGGCTCTCATCTGCGGCAATACCTTTGTGCTGAAACCTTCGGAAAAAGATCCCAGCACCCCGACACGTATCGCCGAACTGTTGCAGGAAGCGGGGCTGCCCGATGGGGTCTTCAACGTGGTGCACGGCGACAAGGAAGCCGTGGACGCGCTGCTCACTGACCCCGCGGTGCAGGCAGTCAGTTTTGTCGGGTCAACGCCGGTGGCCGAATATATTTACCGAACCGGAACGGCCCATGGAAAACGGGTACAGGCCCTGGGAGGAGCGAAGAATCACGCCGTCGTGATGCCGGATGCCGATATGGACAACACGGTCAATGCGCTCATGGGCGCCGCCTACGGTTCCTGCGGCGAACGCTGCATGGCCATCTCCGCGGTAGTGTGTGTGGGCGATGCGGTAGCAGACGAGGTGGTAAATAAACTGGCCTTGCGGGTATCCGGCCTGAAAATCGGACCGGGTATCGACAGCCAGAACGAGATGGGCCCCTTGATCAGTAAACCGCATTACGAAAAAGTACGCGGCTATGTTGATGCGGGTGTGGCGGAAGGCGCCGAACTTGTCGTAGACGGGCGTGAAGTGACCGTTCATCACCAGCCGGAAGGCTTCTTCCTGGGCGGCTGCCTGTTTGACCGGGTAACGCCGGACATGCGGATTTATCGCGAGGAAATCTTCGGTCCCGTTTTATGTGTGTTGCGTGTGCAAAGCCTGCAGGAAGCAATGCGACTCATCGATGAGCACGAATACGGAAACGGCACGTGCATATTTACCCGTGACGGCGGCAGCGCCCGCTATTTCACCGACAATATCAAGGTCGGCATGGTCGGTGTCAACGTGCCATTGCCGGTGCCGGTAGCCAGTCACAGCTTCGGCGGCTGGAAACGCTCCCTGTTCGGGGATTTAAGCGCCTATGGGCCGGACGCCATCCGTTTTTATACGCGGCGCAAAACCATCAGCCAGCGCTGGCCTACTGATTCAGTTGACCAGGCGCAGTTTTCTTTTCCGAGCAACTGATATGGGGAGCACGGAAAATCCGGTGAGTTCATCAAGGTAATACACCCTTGACGGCCCACGCTTTTCTTATCTTTCCTTGTGTTATCCTTATGCACTGAATGAGCATCGGTAAACCCCATGACGACAATCAAAGCGGATGATCTGATAACCAGCGTCGCGGACTCCCTGCAGTTCATTTCCTACTACCATCCGCTGGATTTTGTTGACGCAGTACACAATGCCTGGCAGCGGGAAGAGTCTCCGGCGGCAAAGGATGCGCTGGCCCAGATACTGTTCAATTCCAGGATGTGCGCCGAAGGTCACCGGCCGATCTGCCAGGACACCGGGATAGTCACGGTGTTCATCAGCATCGGCATGGACGTGCGCTGGGACGGCACAGGGATGAGTGTCGCCGATATGATCAACGAAGGCGTCAGGCGCGCCTACACCCACCCGGACAACGTGTTGCGCCCATCCATCATGGACGATCCGGCAGGTAGCCGGAAAAATACCGGCGACAACACGCCGGCAGTGATCCACATGGAAGTGGTTTCCGGAGACAAGGTCGAGGTGAACCTTGCGGCAAAGGGCGGCGGATCCGAAAACAAGGCGAAAATGGCAATGCTGAACCCCAGCGACAGCATCTCTGACTGGGTCGTGGACGTGGTGCCGACCCTGGGAGCCGGCTGGTGTCCGCCGGGGATCCTCGGCATCGGGATCGGCGGCACCGCAGAGAAGGCGGTAGTGCTGGCAAAGGAAGCGTTGCTCGAACCCATAGACATCCAGGAA
>JAJDUB010000073.1 GCA_022826885.1 Gammaproteobacteria bacterium | reverse complement strand
CTCCTGCCCCCGCAATCGCTGATATCCGTTATCCGGTCCACCATCAGCATATTGTGCAGCGGTAGCTGGGCATTGCCTTCCCCGAACAGTTCACCCCGACCGCAAGCTATCAGTTCCTCTTTCGAATAAGAACTTTTTCCTTTGAACATAGACTGCACAGTATCGCATGTTTGCCCCGGATTGCATATCCACAATAATGCAGGGGTCAGAGTAAAATTTCTGACGAAATTCTTACTCTGACCCCACCAATCCCCCGACAACGGGGTCAGAGTAAGAAATTCGAAGAATTTTTACTCTGACCCCATCTATCCCGATGCGTCGCCTGAAAGGCGATCCATTTAGTGCTAGAATCACGCCATGACAAATCTACAGAGTATTTCCGGGAGGCGGCGCAGTGTGCCGGTCGGCATCGGGCCGGTGACGGTGGGCGGCGGTGCGCCCGTCGTCGTGCAATCCATGACGAATACTGATACCGCCGATGCGACGGCGACGGTGAAACAGGTGCAGCAACTGGCTGCCGCCGGGTCGGAACTGGTGCGCATCACGGTGAATAACGAGGATGCGGCGCGCCAGGTTGCCCGTATCCGGGAGCGGCTGGACGCGCTGGGCTGCGACGCGCCCCTGATCGGGGATTTCCATTACAACGGGCACCTGTTGCTGACAAAGTATCCGGATTGCGCCGAGGCGCTCGCCAAGTACCGCGTCAATCCGGGCAACGTGGGTTTCGGCAGGAAGCGTGACAGCCAGTTCGCCATCCTCATCGAGAAGGCCATCGAGTATGGCAAGCCGATACGCATCGGCGTGAACTGGGGCAGCCTGGACCAGGAACTCGCCACCCACATGATGGACGAGAACGCGAAGCTGGCCGAACCCCGGGACGCCGACAGCGTCATGCAGGAAGCCCTGATCGTATCCGCCCTGAACAGCGCGCAGAAGGCCGAGGAGATCGGCCTGCCCCGGGACAGGATCATCCTGTCCTGCAAGGTGAGCGGTGTGCAGAAGCTGATTTCGGTATACCGGGACCTGGCCGGACGCTGTGACTATGCCCTGCACCTGGGCCTGACGGAGGCCGGGATGGGCTCCAAGGGCATTGTCGCTTCCACCGCGGCCCTGGGCGTCCTGTTGCAGGAGGGCATTGGCGATACGATCCGGATTTCACTGACGCCCGAACCGGGCGGCGACCGCGCTACCGAGGTGATCGTGGCCCAGGAACTGCTTCAGACCATGGGCCTGCGTTCATTCACCCCGCTGGTCACCGCCTGCCCCGGCTGCGGCCGCACCACCAGCACCGTGTTCCAGGAGCTGGCGGACAATATCCAGGCTTACATCCGCACCAAAATGCCGATCTGGCGCGAGCAATACCCGGGCGTGGAGGAATTGAACCTGGCGGTGATGGGTTGCGTGGTGAACGGGCCGGGAGAGAGCAAGCATGCGGACATCGGCATCAGCCTGCCCGGCACCGGGGAGGCGCCATCGGCTCCTGTCTTTGTCGACGGCAAAAAGACGGTCACCCTGCGCGGCGACAATATCGCGGCCGAGTTTCAGGCCATAGTGGATGACTACATAGAAAACCGCTTTGGGTAAGATACAGTCGCGGGAATGACGAGACATACCCCACCCGCCCCTCGGGACGGGTGAGGCATAACGCAAGCAGAAAATCCTTGAAATAAACCGGAATATCGATCTGCCGCCGATTATCCGGCCCGGTATCAGCCTTGCAGGAGACCTATAGTCCTCTGGACGAAAACACTGACGACACCGGCCAACAGCGCTGAAGCTCCCTGGTCGAGTATTGCGTCAAGGTGTCCGCCTACTGCGGGAATAAGGCCCAGTACACCGTTTCCGTCTCCTGCTCCACCGCCCGGCATCGTCGCTGCAGCAGCTACGGCAAGGGTGACCAGCAGGTAGGTGCCCGGATCATCAGAATCGACTGCCGTCCAGCCATAGAGCAGGCCGAGAACAACGAGAGCCAGGGGAAGCAGGTCCATTGGGACGGCCCCGGGGGCCAGACCCTCAACGATCGCTGCCAGCAAGATTAATCCAACGACGATTCTAGTCATGTTTTTTCCCTCCTACTTCAATAATTTTGAATGACTGTATTCAAACAAGCGCCCCACCCGCCCCCCAAGACGGGTGAGGCAAATGCATCAAGCAGACTGAATATAAGTATTAACCGGACTTTTCGATCTGCCAACGAATATCCGGGTTGCCGGATATCAGCCCTTCAACCGATTCATAGTCCTCCCGACGAGAACGCTGACGACACCTGCATACAACGCCGTGATAACCTGATCGACGATACCGTCCAGGTATCCGCCTACTGCCGGGATAAGGTTCAACACACCACCGTCCGGCGCCCCCGCTGCAATACCGGCAGCGATAGTGACAGCCATGTAGGTGGTGGGATCTTCAGCATCGATAGCCGTCCAGCCATAGACAAGACCAAGGATTACCAGAGCCAGTGGAAGCAGGTCTGAAGGAACAGCGCCGGGGGCGAGACCCTCGACGATCGCTGCCAGCAAGATTAATCCAACGACGATTCTAGTCATACTTATTCCCTCCTACAGTTATTATTACGTGAAGGGCCCGCCGCCGAGTGGCCCACGCTTGTCCTTGACATGGATTCAACGGCAAGCCACCAGTGAACTATAGCACATAAAAAAGCGTAAAGGATCAAAAAAAGGGATTATCGGGGCGATTTTTTTGCGCCGGTTTGCGCTGTGACGGGAACTGCCGGGAGATGGTTGTTTTTATCAAACAGGGTGCAAAAAAGTGACAGAGAATCATGTACAATTCCACCCCTTGAAACTAGTACAATTCCACCCCTTGGAACCATAACAATTCCGGAGAAAAACAGCATGTCTGAAGTAAAAACCTATCCGGCGCCCGCGGCGCTTGCCGCGTCCGCGCATATCGGCGCGACACAGTATGCCGCCATGTACGACAGTTCCATCAACGACCCGGACGCGTTCTGGGCCGGGCAGGCGGAACGGTTCGTTACCTGGTTCCGGAAATGGGACAAGGTCCAGGACTGGGACTATGACAGGGTGGACATCAAGTGGTTCGCCGGCGCGAAGCTGAACGTATCATACAACTGCCTGGACCGGCACCTGGAGACCCGCGGCGATGACGTCGCCATTATCTGGGAAGGCGACGACCCCGCCGTGGACAAGAAGATCACCTACCGGGAACTGCACCGCGAGGTCTGCCGGTTCGCCAACGTCCTGAAAGCCAGGGGCGTCGCCAGGGGTGACCGCGTGTCCATCTACATGCCCATGATCCCCGAGGCGGCCGTGGCCATGCTGGCCTGCGCCCGCATCGGCGCGGTCCACTCGGTGGTGTTCGGCGGTTTCTCGCCGGAGGCGCTCAAGGACCGCATCCTGGATTCCGACTGCCGGGTGGTCGTCACCGCGGACGAGACCGTGCGCGGCGGTCGCACCACGCCGCTCAAGGCGAACACCGACAAGGCCCTGGCGCAGTGCCCGGACGTGCACAGCGTCATCGTGGTAAGGCGCTCCGGCGCGGACGTGGCCTGGACCGGGGGGCGCGATGTCTGGTACCACGAACAGGTGGAGCAGGCCGCGGACGACTGCCCGCCGGAGGAAATGGACGCGGAAGACCCGCTGTTCATCCTCTACACCTCGGGCTCCACCGGCAAGCCCAAGGGGGTCCTGCACACCACCGGCGGCTACCTGCTGTATACCGCGCTGACGCATAAATACGTGTTCGATTACCGGGACGGCGAGATTTACTGGTGCACCGCGGACGTGGGCTGGGTGACGGGGCACTCCTATATCATCTACGGCCCCCTGTGCAACGGCGCCGTGACACTGATGTTCGAGGGCGTGCCCACCTACCCCGACGCGGGCCGCTTCTGGCAGGTGGTGGACAAGCACCGGGTCAACATCTTCTACACCGCGCCCACGGCCCTGCGCGCCCTGATGGGGCAGGGCGACGAGTTCGTGAAACGGCACGACCGCAGCAGCCTGCGGGTGCTCGGCAGCGTGGGCGAACCCATCAACCCGGAGGCCTGGGAGTGGTATTACCACGTGGTCGGCGAGGGGCGCTGCCCTATCGCGGACACCTGGTGGCAGACCGAGACCGGCGGCGTCCTCATCGCCCCGTATCCCGGCGCCACCGCCCTGAAACCCGGTTCCGCCACCCGGCCCTGCTTCGGCGTGGAGCCGTGCCTGGTGGACGACAAGGGCAACGAACTGGAGGGGGCCGTGTCCGGCGCCCTGTGCATCAAGCGCTCCTGGCCGGGCCAGATGCGCACCGTGTACGGCGACCACCAGCGCTTCATCGACACCTACTTCAAGACCTTCCCCGGCAGGTACTTCACCGGCGACGGGGCGCGCCGCGACGAGGATGGTTATTACTGGATCACCGGGCGCGTGGACGACGTGATCAACGTCTCCGGGCACCGCATGGGCACCGCGGAGGTGGAGAGCGCCCTGGTGCTGCACGACACGGTCGCCGAGGCGGCCGTGGTGGGCTTCCCCCATGATATCAAGGGGCAGGGCATCTATGCCTACGTGACCCTGATGCAGGAGTCAGAGCCGTCCCCGGAACTGCGCCGGGAACTGGTGCTGCACGTGCGCAAGGAGATCGGCCCCATCGCCAGCCCGGACGTGATCCAGTGGGCGCCCGGCCTGCCCAAGACCCGTTCCGGGAAGATCATGCGCCGCATCCTGCGCAAGATCGCCGCCAATGAACTGGAAAACCTGGGCGACACCAGCACCCTGGCCGATCCCGCGGTGGTCGACGACCTCATCGAGAACCGGGCGGTCAGGTAATAGGATAAGGTGGAAAATATCACCGCCCTGAAGGAGTACTTCAACCTCTGGCTGGAAGCGGGTGAACAGGCCTACGCGGAGGTCGCTTTTACCGAGGAGTATTCCCGCAACTTCGGCGGCTTGGTGAATGCGTCCATTGCCATGCGGCGCGAAATGGATGGGAGGGGTCAGAGTAAAATCACCCCGGACCGTGCCGGCGGCCACGATAATCAGGATTTTACTCTGACCCCATATATCCTGCTGATGCCTCCGGGCTTTGCCGGGTTGTCCGATGCAGTCCCCGTGGAGGTGGGGCCGTCGGCCCGGGACGAGGTGCACCGGGAAGACAAGGTGCGGTTATACCGGTACCGGTCCCTGGTCGATGAGCCTCACCGCGTCCCCGTGCTGATCGTATACGCCCTGGTCAACAGGCCGTACATCATGGACCTTCAGGACGGCCGATCACTGATCCAGGGCCTGCTCAGGGCCGGCCTGGACGTTTACCTGCTCGACTGGGGCTGCCCCGACGCGGGCGACGCGGGCCTGACCCTTGATGATTACATCAACCGTTACCTGGCCAACTCCGTGGACGTCATCCGGGAGCGTTGCGGCATGGAGCGCATCAACCTGCTCGGCGTCTGCCAGGGCGGGACCTTCTGCCTCTGTTACACCGCCCTGCACCAGGACAGGGTCGCCAACCTGGTGACCAGCGTCACGCCGGTGGATTTCCATACCCCCCGCGACCTGCTCAGCCACCTGGTCCGGCACGTGGACATGGACCTGGCCGTGGACACGCTGGGCAATATCCCCGGCGAGTTCCTGAACTGGCTGTTCCTGATGCTTAGACCCTACAAGCTGACCGGTAAGAAGTACCTGGATGCGCTGGATATCATGGATGACAGCGACCGGCTCGCCACCTTCATGCGCATGGAGAAGTGGATCTTCGACAGCCCGGACCAGGCCGGCGCAGCCTGCCGCCAGTTCGCCGCGGATTTTTACCAGGGCAACAAACTGGTGAAGGGCAAAGTCGAAATCGGCGGCAACCGGGTCGACCTGGAGGCGATTACCGTCCCGATCCTCAACATCTTTGCCGCCAACGACCACCTGGTTCCGGTGGATGCCTCAAAGGCCCTGGCCGGTTGCGTGAGCAGCGAGGACTACACCGAACTGGAATTGCCCGGCGGCCACATCGGCATCTACGTCGGCGCGGACAGCCGGGAGACCCTGCCTGCCGCGATCAACGACTGGCTGGGGGCAAGGTAGGATAGGAGGGGTCAGAGTAAAAATTCTGGCGAATTTCTTACTCTGACCCCGTTTTCTTTCAGCAGTACCCGTTCTCCCTGAACCAGTCAATCGCGTCTTTTATGGCAAGGCGCGCGGGCCGGGGCTCATAGCCAAGCGTTTGCTGCGCCAGGGCGGAGGAGAAATACATGAATTTCTTCGCCATTTTAACGCCGTCCACCGTCGCGAACGGCTCTTTGCCGCTCACCCGCGCCCACTGTTCCGCGAGCCAGGCGAAGGGATAGACCGCGTTGTGGGGCAGGCGCAGGCGCGGCGGCGCAAGGTCCGCATAATCGCAGATGATGCCGAGGATGGCCTGCAACGACAGGTTTTCACCGCCCAGGATGTAACGTCTGCCCGGTTCGCCCCGCTCGAACGCCAGCAGGTGGCCGGCCGCCACGTCGTCCACGTGGGCGATGTTCAGCCCCGTGTCCACGTAGGCGGGGATTTTTCCCCTCAGCGCATCGACGATGATGCGGCCGGTGGGCGTGGGCTTGACGTCCCGCGGCCCGATGGGCGTGGACGGGTTGACGATGACGACGGGCAGCCCCTGTTCCTGCACCAGTTCCAGCACCGCCTGTTCGGCCAGGAATTTCGAACGCTTGTAGTGGCCGACCATGTCCGCAAGGCTCACCGGCGTGGTCTCGTCAGCGGGGCCGCGGTCCCGGTTGATGCCAAGGGTCGCCACGCTGCTGGTATAGACCATCCTGCCAACGCCCGCGTCGGCGGCCGCGCGCAACAGGTCCCGGGACCCGTCCACGTTGGTCTTGTACATGCGTTCGGGGTCGGGTATCCATAAGCGGTAATCCGCGGCGACGTGGAACAGGTGGCTGCAACCCTTCACTGCCCGTTGCAGCGAGGCGGCGTCGGTCAGGTCGCCTTCTACCAGGTCGATGTCCAGTCGTTCCAGGTTGCGCCGGTCGCTGCCGGGCCTGGCCAGGACTCTTACCTGGTGGTCCTGTTCCAGCAGCAGCCGTACCAGCGCGGACCCGACGAAGCCGTTGCCGCCGGTGACCAGTGTAGTCATGGGTCGGGCCGGGGTCCGGGGACGGACTTCAAGTCCGTCCCCTCTTACCTGCCGGGTACTCGCCCAGGGGCCACAGGGTGACCCGGAATGGGGGGACGGAATTCAATTCTGTCCCCTCTTGCACCTCAGGTATTGGCGCAGGGTCCATAAGGCAAACACGGGGGCGCACACGGCAGCCACGATGAGGAACGGTTGCAGGAACCCGAAAAACGTGATCAGCGGCAGCAGGTAGAAGACGTCTTCGATCTCGAACAGTCCGATATTGGGTTGTTCGATCTGGAACCTGCCGGTGATGTTGCTGATCATCAGGCGGAGCTGGAAAATCGCGGCCACCGCAACGCCGGCGAGTATTCCCATGAACAGCGCCCCGGTTCCCAGCGGGCCGTGCATCAGGCCGAAGCCGATGCCTGCGAACAGCAGGATATCGACGACGGCGTCGCTGGCGAGATCGTAGTAATGGCCGAACTTGCTGGTCTTGCCGGTGATCCGGGCCAGTTCCCCGTCGGTGTGGTCGAAAAAGTTGGACACCGCAAAGCACAGGGCGCCGGCATTGACCAGCCACGGGTCCCCGGTCGCGAGCAGCGTGCAGGCAACCACGCCGGTGAGCAGCCGTACCGTCGTGAGATGATTAGGGGTGACGGCGGTATTACGCAATGGATAAACCAGCCAGGCCGCCAGCTTTGCGTCCAGTGGTTTGTCATTGTACATTCAGGCGCTTCCGGCAGGCTTCCATAACTGCGGGATTATATCGCATTAGATATTTGGGGTCAGAGTAAAAATTCTGACGAATTTCTTACTCTGACCCCTTAGGCTTCTGACCCCGCAATTCAACCGGGGTCAGAGTAAGAAAACTCTTCGAGTTTTTTACTCTGACCCCATCTATCGGGGACGGACTTAAGTCCGTCCCCTCCCAAGGAAGGTCAGCAGCGCCGGCAGCACCAGCAGCATGCAGGCCAGGGTAACGCCGATGCCCAGGGTCAGCAGCATGCCCATGCTTGCCGTGCCTGCGTGCGGCGACAGGGCGAGGTTGCCGACCCCGCCCATGGTGGTCAGTGAACTGACGATGACCGCGCGCGCGGAACTGGTGGCCAGGATGTTTTTCCCGTCCGGCAGGTCTGTGCGATACCTGTGGATTATATGGATGCCGCTGTCCACGCCGATACCCAGCAGCAGGGGCAGGGCGATGACGTTGGCGAAGTTCAGCGGCAGTCCGGCCAGCACGCTGATGGCGCCGGTGACCAGGGCCGCGGTGAGCAGCGGGACCAGCACCAGGAACACGTCTCTTTTGCGGGTCAGGAGTATGAACAGCATAAGCGTGATGGCGGCGAACGCGTACAGGAATGCCTGCCTGAACGCCGCGGCTACCGCGTCGCTGGCCTCCAGGTTGTTTACCGGCGCACCGGTGACCTCGGGCGAGACGGACTGGACCGCGCGCACGAATTCCCGTAACGCCCTGTTGTCCTGCATGTCCTGTTTCGGATAGATCTCGACGCGGCGCTCGCCGCCGGCGCTGACCCAGAGCCGTTTGAGCTGGTCCGGCAGGGTTTCCAGGGAAATGTAATCCGCGTCCAGGGATGCGTTCAATGCCTCCAGGCGGCCGGGCAGCGACGCCAGCAGCATCTGTTCCAGTTGTGCCGCCTGTGACGCTACGTCCCGCTCCTCCAGCAATTCTGTGAGGTTGCTGCGCAGCTTCACATACACAGGATCATCCGCCCCGGTTTCCTGCAGTTTCTCCAGGAAGCCGCGTAGCGCGGCCAGGCGCGCATCGCCGGTCTGCGCCGCGGGATCCGGCGGTGCGGCCGACAGGTCGCCCAGCAGCAGGCCCATCTCGTCGATGATGAACAGTTTCTCGTCCTGGCCGGCGGGTATGAAGTCCGCCACCGTAACGACCTTGTCCACCAGGGCGGAGCGGTTGAGCGCTGCCCGGTAGCTCGCTTCCTGTTCCGCGCCGGTTGCGATCATGATGGCGGTCCAGGGCGTCAGGTCGTTGTCCGCCAGCAGTTCCCGGAACGCGGTCAGGGCGGCGCCGTCCCGGGCGTGCAGGTTGAGCGGGTTGTGGTCGAAGCGCAGGCCGCCCAGGACCACTGCAGAGGCCAGCGCCAGGCAGGCGGTGGCGCCGAGGACCTTGCCCGCGTGCCGCTCGACCAGGCGCCCGGCGCCCGGCCCGCGTTCCTCACCGGGTGAAGCGCCAGGCCTGTAGGGTAGCAGGGACAGCAGCGCCGGGATGACCGTGAGAGTGACCGCGAAACTGATGAACATGCCGAACCCGGAGATCCAGCCCAGTTCGGCAACGCCCGTGTAGTCGGTGGGGATGAAGGCGAAGAACCCGATGGCGGTGCTGACCGCGCACAGGAACAGGGAGCCGCCGATGTTGGCCGAGGTCCGGTCCAGCGCGCCGCGCCGGTCTGCGCCGCCGATGAGGTGTTCCCGGTAACGCAGGCAATAGTGGATCGCAAAATCCACCCCCAGGCCGATGTAGAGCACCGCGAACGCCACGGAGATCAGGTTCAGCTCACCCACCGTGAGTATGGCGAAGGCGGCGGTGCAGGCCAGGCCGGTGACCAGGCTGATCACTGTGACCAGCGCCAGCATGAGGGAGCTGAGGCCGGTCACCATGATCACGGTGACCAGGCACAGGGCCAGCAGGATGGCCGTTTCCGTGCCTTCCATCACGCTCAGCATTTCCTCGTGCGCCAGCATGGTGGCCCCGGTCAGGCGCAGTTCCGCGCCCGGGGAGGCGGCGATGCCAAGCTCGTCGTAGGCCCCGCGGATACTGTCGATGGCCGGGGTCGCCGGGAAAAAGCCGGCGTAGTCCAGTTCCGGCTGCGTGAGGATGAACTCGCGGTACGGGGCATTCGCCGCGCCGGGGACGGATTTCAAATCCGTCCCAGATTTTGGGGTCAGAGTAAAATCCTCGTTATCCCGGTCGATGGCAGGATTCGGGGTGATTTTACTCTGACCCCTGGATTGGTCGCCATCGCCGTCCCCGTCTCCGGACATGAGTTCCTGCCACGACAGGCGGTAGGGGCGGCCGTCGCGCAACGCCTCCAGCGCGGTGCTGATGCGGGTGAGGACAGGTTCGATATCCACCTCCTCACCGTCATCGGCGGCGTCCAGGGCATCGCCCAGCACCTCGAACAGGCCCCGGAGAGTAGGGTCCCGGGCCAGTCTCGCCAGGAACGGCTGGACCTCGGCGAGATTGTCGGACAGGTCCTGCAGTTCCGCGCGGTCGAGATACAGCAGGCCGGATTCCCGGAACACCGGCAGCGCGTTCGGGTAGTACACGAACTCGAACAGGTCCCGCTCCGCCCGCAGCCGCTCATACAGCAGCATTGCGGCGTCCCGGGCCTGGTCCGGCGTGGCGGCTTCCAGGACGATCAGGATGTTGTTGTCGTACTGCGGGAACAGCCGTTCATATTCCTGGTCCAGTTTGCGCCAGGACAGTTCCGCCGACAGCATGTGCTCGGTGTCGGTGTTGATGGAGATGTTGTGCGCGGTATAGCGCACCGCAAGGAAGGCGAGGGCGAACGCCGCAACCAGCACCACGGGCGCGTACCTGCGCACGAGACGTACCCACTTGAGGAGCAGCATTGAGGAGAATTGTTTCAGCATGTCAAGGAGTCGCCCTCCGGGCGACACGGTATTCTACTGGATGCCGGAACAAGTCCGGCATGACGAAGGAAGGGCCTCGTTATTCCCGCGTCCCGCACGTCATTCCGCGTCCCCTCCGCCATTCCCGCGTCCCCTTCGTCATGCCGGGCTTGACCCGGCATCCAGTGGAATACATTGTCCCGAAGGGACACCTTATACGCGGAATACGTATTCCCTGCCCGGTTCCCTTTCGCAGTCCGGCGGGTAGCTTTTGCGTTTGTCGATGTAATACTGGCGCCTGTGGTCGCCTTCAGACAACCTGTTGTAGGTGACGTAGAGCACTCTCCTGGGCGCTTCGGTCAGGTTTTCCCTGGAGCGGTGCGGCGCGAAGGAATCGAAGAAGATGGTGTCGCCGGGTCTGGTCGGAATGGGGGTATAGTCCAGGCCGTTTTCTTCCAACGGCGTCCATTTCTCGCCGATCAATCCCCGGTCGTGCTGGCCGGGGGCCATTTCCATGCAACCGTTCTCCAGGTTGGTGGCGTCGATGCTGACCAGGGCCGTGATATGCAGGCTGGCGTAGCTGTCCCAGCCCGCCTGCACGTCCTGGTGGGCCTTGAAACCCGCGCCGCCCGGCAGCTTGAAGTTTATCTTGTCCTTGTACAAAATCGCCTCCGAACCGAACAGGCGCGTGCAGACGCCTCTTAACTTGTCACCGTTGAAGACCCGGCTGAAACGGTCGTGGTAGGGTTCGATGTCTTCCACCCGGCTCAGGATACGTTCGCCGGTCAGGCAGCTTTGCTCGAAGTACATCATGTATTTCCCCGCCTGTTCGGGGTATGCCATGACCTCGTCGGTCCAGCGGGTCAACTCCCTGATCTCGCCGGCGTCGAACAGCCTCCGGCAGACCAGGAACCCGTCCCGGCGAAAATCTTCCACCTGTTGATCTGTGAGCATTATGTTCAGATTTTAATAGGCTTAAAATCCGTTATTTATAAACTACTTCGGTGTGTTTGACAAGCCCGGCATGATGAAGGAGGGGAATGCCGGCTTGCCTCATGGTCCTGCCGGCGCGGCGCGCGGCGCAGGCCAGGCGTATGGCTGCCGGAATTTGTCCGGGCGACCTTGCCAGGTCGAGAGCCAGTCCCGGCACATCGACCTCGCCGAACTCATCGACCCGCTGCAGCACGGCATCCGGCAGCGCGACACGCGCGGCATCGATAATGACGCGCAGGACGAATGCCGGCAGGCCGTTACGCCGGGCCGCGTCGAGCACACCGGCGCTTTCCATGTCGACGGCAATGGCCCCGGTCTGCGCAAACAACTCCCGCTTGGCCTCGACGGTTGCGACCGGCTCCGCTGCACAAGCCAGCGTCCCGGTATGAACGGTGATGCCGTTTCGGGACAGCCGTTCTCTTACCGATGCGGTCAACTCGGCGCTCGCGGCATATTTTTTTCCTGCCTCGGATACCTCTTCCGCCAGTACCAGGTCCCCCGGCCGGAGCGCCGGCGCCAAAGCCCCTGCGGTCCCGAAACCGGCCAGGAAGTCCGCGCCCGCCTCGACCAGCTTCTGCGCCGCCTCCCGCGCCGGTTCCCGGCCCATGCCGGACAGGATCAGCAGGGTCTTTTCATTGAGTTCGATGGGCTGTTGCGCGGGCAACGTCCTGGGCGTGAAGCAGCGCGCCTCGGAATGGAGCGCACAGACTATCCCGATGCGGTTCATAGCTTAACGGTTTTACCCCCAAAAAGACCCTTTTAAGCTTAGTTTTGACCCAATATCAGAATTTATTATTAATATAATCAATGGGTTATACATATTTATACTGGTCCGACCCGTTTTCAGGGCAGGCCGGACGCGAGCCTGTTGAACAGCCATCTCAGCATGAAGTCGTGGCGAGTGAGCAGGTTGGTGGAGATGATCGTCGCCCGGACGGAGCGGCGCGAGATCTTGACCTCGTCCCCGGAGGTGAACCCGCGGTGGCTGTTGATGTTGCGCAGGGTCAGCACCGCCATGCCCAGCGCCCACAGGCAGAAGCGCCGGATCCCGGTTTCATTGCCGGGCAGCAGCAGCGTGTACTGCAACGCATTGCCCAGGTGCATGCGGGCGACGCCGATCAGGTGCCCCAGGGCCTGCTGGAATTCCCTGCCGTTGCGCAGGGGGGCGGCGCCGTCCAGGGACACGCCGTAGCTCTCCAGCACCGATTGCGGCAGCCAGCACATGTCGCGCTTCTGGTCGTCCCAGATGTCCTTGAGGATATTGGTCATCTGCAGGCCCTGGCCGAACGAGACCGCCAGTTGCATCAGCTCGTCGTGGTTTTTATCGATGGCGCTGGAATAGTCGCAGAACAGCTCGGTGAGCATCTCCCCCACGACCCCCGCCACGTAATAACAGTAGCTGTCCATGTCCTGCTGGTCTTTCAGGCCCTTGGTCACGTCCGCCTCCTGGTAGCGGGACATGCCGTCGGCCATGATCCTGATACAGCGCTGCAGCGCCGCCTGCTGGCGCTCGTTGAAGCTGTGCGTGATCCTGATGACTGCGGGGGTGTTGTGGATCAGGTCGTGTTCATCGGCTGTTGCAGTCGGCGACAGCCGCGGGTGCAGGTCCCGGGCGAACTGCTGTGCGTCCTCCCCGCCGTTGACTACCTTGATGAACCGCTCGGAGAATTCCCGTTTGTCCGCATAGGGCAGGTGCTTGTCGTCTTCGATGGTATCGGCGATGCGGCACAGCAGGTAGGCGTTGCCGACCACCTGCTCCAGCGCGTCGGGCAGTTGCGGGATGGTCAGGGCAAAGGTGCGCGAGACGCCCTGGAGAATTTCATCCTGGTAGGCAAGGTCTGCTGCTGTCGTCGGGTTCATGACGACGCCAATATGCCAAGTATCAGGGACGGTGGCAAGGGTTTCATTCCAGTGGGGACGGATTTCAAATCCGTCCCCGGTTGCGGGATAGTCGGGGTCAGAGTAAAAATTCTGCGAATTTCTTACTCTGACCCCAGGATCATTACCCCCGGTTCGATCGGAAATAACGCCGGCTTTCCACCTGTTGCAGGGTGAGCAGGCCCGCCGGGTCGAACACCAGGTCGCGGATGCGCAGGGACAGGGACACGGCTAGGGAGAACCCGGGGTCGAACCCGACCAGGGCGCCGATGAGGATGAACGCGCCTTCCTGCACCCCGTAGGCGTTGGGGATGATGAACGCGATATCACTCAGGGTGGCCGTCAGGCTCCTCAGTAGCAGTGCCTCGAGTACCGTTATGGGTTGTCCGAGCAGGTAACAGGCCAGCCACAGTTCGAACGTGTGCAGCGCCAGCGAGGCCAACCGGTACAGCGTGGCGAACAGGATCCTGCGCTTGCTGCCGTACAGTTCCCGCACCAGCCGGTCCGCTTCGTTTGCGGAGAACTTCACGCCCTCCCAGGCGTCGTGTTTCACCAGCCTGCCGGCCAGTTTCGCCAGCGCGCCCAGCATGCCGAGGCGCTGGATGATAATGAGGCCGGCGGCGCTGAACAGCAGGAACAGGATGCCGCCCACCGCGTAGGGAATCAGCCAGTCATCACCGGGCAGGAACGCCAGCAGCAGCGCGCCGGTGAGCGCCCAGCAGGCCAGCGCCAGGGCCTGCACCGTCTTGTCCGCCATTACCGAGGCCGCGGCGTACGCGGCGCCGGTACCCCATATCGCCAGCAGCCTGGCCTTCACCACCTCCCCGCCGATGGTCGCCACCGGCAGCAGGTTGTTGACCGCGCGCCCCATCCACAGCGCCAGCAGGGCATGGCTGAATGTTGGCTTTTGATCGGGTCTGAACAGGAGACGCCAGCCCTGCGCCGCGGGCAGGAACACCGGGAGCCAGGCCAGGGGCAGCAACAGCAGGTACCAGCCCGAGTCCAGCAGGAGTTGCAGCACCTCCATGAATCCCTGCCAGACCAGCAGGCCGATGAGTAGCCCCAGCCCGAGGACAAGGCCGATTTGTGTCAGAAGGCGCAAGGGAGTCCTTATTAAAGGTTCACAGTCTTGAAATCATGCCGGCCAAGTATATGCACGGGGCCGGTATATAACAAGTGAATGCCCGGCGCCTTGTCCGAGAATGCGGAAACAGCCCGCCTTATCGGCAGCAGACGACCTTGCCGTCCTGGATCACCAGTTCCGGGTAGACCAGGGCCTGGATGTCCTGCAGCGGGTCGGCGCTGAGCACGATCAGGTCTGCCCGTTTTCCGGCGGTGATGCTGCCCAGTTCGTCTTCAAGTCCCATGGCCTCCGCGGCCCTCAGCGTCGCCGCCTGGATGATTTCGCCGTTGCTCATGCCTGCCGTCCGGAAGGCCTGCAATTCCTGCAGGTAAAGCTCATCGATGGTTTCCAGGTCCTTCACGTTGGAGTCCGTTCCGACCGCGAAGCGCACGCCGGCTGCCTTCATCTCGCGGAACTGGTCCATCATGGTCTCGTAGGTATGTCCCAGGTTTTCCGCCAGCCATTCGGGACTCTGCTTTTCCGCGTTGGCCGCGTATTCCCCGTCCAGTTCGCGCAGGTGAAAACCCAGTGTCGGTATGACGTAGATGCCTTTTTCCACCATGGCGTTGATCACGTCGGCGCCGCCGTAGGGATACATGTGTTCGGTACTGTTCACGCCGGCCTCGACCGCAATGCGGCCCGACTGCTTGTCGAGATCATGGGTGCCGCCGATGTGGGCGGTGACCCGCAGGTGGTAGATGTGGGCCTCATCGACCACCGCGGCCATTTCCTCCGGTGTCAGGAACGGGGCGACTTTTATCAGGTCGGCTTCCAGCTTGATGGCTTCCCTTACCCGTTGCCGCAGTTCCCAGGGGCCGTCCGCTTCCACCGCCCAGAGAGGAGGATGCAGCGGCTGAAACTCCGATCCATGGCCGCCGGTGACGGTGATGATGGGGCCTGACGTGTAGTAGCGCGCCCCGCCCATCAGGCCGGCGCGCTGGGTGCGTTTCAACGAATACCCGATCCATTCCCGCGCGCCCACGTCGCGCACCGTGGTGACGCCGATTTCCTGGTAGCGTTCGAGGAACCGTTCCGAGCGGATCGCGTTGAAGATATCGTCATCCAGGCGCCTGGGGCCGGACAGCATGAAGGTAACGTGCACGTGCAGGTCGAACAGGCCGGGCAGGACCCATTTCCCGTCCGCGGAGATAACCTCCGTGGCGGGTTCACCGGCCGCCTCCCTGCCGAGGCTGCGTATCCGCTCTCCTTCGATGAGGATCCCGGGGTTTTCCCCGGGCTGCGCGCCGCTGCCGTCTATGAGCATGCCGCCGTCGACGAATATCCGCGCCGGGCTTTCAGCCTGTTGGGCCGCTACGGCCAAGCTGCCTGCCGACAGCAGACATGCAAGCATTCCTGCAATAGCCCGTACCATCGGTTTACGCCTCCTTGCCATGACGGCTTACAGGAAGTTTACCCGTATCGTTCCCCCGAACCAGCGCGGCGGGTTGTAGACGCCCTGGCGGAATTTGAAACCGAGAAATCCGTCCGCCTTGATCAGGTTGGTCTCGTCCGTGAAGTTCTGGGCGAAGAAACTCGCCTCCCACCTGCCGTTATCCGGCGCGTAGGTCAGGCGCGCATTGGTGACGAAGTGCTCGCCCATATCGGAGGACGGGTTGTTGAAGTTGTCCCGGAACTGGTTGTCAGACCACATGAAGTCCCAGTGCAGGGTCAGGGAGCCGTCGACGAACGGCTGGGTGAAACTCGCCGACCCGTTGAACGCGACGTTGGGCGCGAACCCCATGTCCACGTTCCTGGTGATGGTGCCGTTGTTGATATCCTTGAGATTCGTCTCCAGCAGGGCGACGCCCAGCGTGAGTTCCAGAGGCTCCGAGGGATTGGCCTGTATCTCGATCTCGGCGCCATAGTTTTCCGCATCGGCATTGGTCACGGAACCTGCCAGCCCGGTCCAGTTGAAGGCCTGGAAATCATTGTAGTCGTAATAGAAGACGGCCGTGTTCATACGCGCCCGGCGGTCGAAGAAATCGATCTTGAACCCGCCTTCATAAGCCCAGAGGGTCTCGTCCCCGAACTGGACGTCCTCCGGCGTCGGGACGTTGTAGAAGCCGTTGTTGAAGCCGCCGGCCTTGGTGCCCCGGACGACCTTGCCGTAGATCAGCCAGTTGTCCCTGGGCTTGTAGTGGAGTTCCAGGTTTGCCGAGACCAGTTCGTCGGTCCGGTTGACCAGGTCGCCGACGTTTTCCTCGACAAAATTGCCTGCCGCGTTGCGGAACGCGTAGGCGAATGTATTGACCGCCTCGTAGCGCTTGTCGTCATTGGTGTACCTGACCCCGGCCAGGACCGCCACCTGCGGGCTGACGTCGTATTCGATGTGGCCGAAAATAGACCACGAATCAAGGTTCAGTTGCCACGGGGCATCGAGGAATGCCGGCAGGCCGAAAAATGCGGCGGTGGGATGCGCCTCCGCATCCTGGTTCAGGTAATAAAACCCCGCGGTCCAGCGGAAGTTCTCGTTCTCCTGGAAGAGCCTGGCTTCCTGGGTCCAGATATGCTGATCCACCGGGAACCCCGCGGTGCACATGTTATGGGGCGCGCCGTCGCAGTCCTCGAGATTGTCCCGGGTCACCCAGGCGTAGCCGGTCAGCGAGGTGAGGGTGATGTTGTTGGGCATGTCCCAGTCCACCCGGACCAGCCAGTTGAACACCTCGGATTCCACCTCCTGGGGGTTGTCGGTGTACACGGTGCGCGGCTTTTCCGCCCCGACCTGGCGCTCGTTGAACCCGAACGTGTCAACCCCGTCCAGGTCCAGGTGCTGCAGCCCGGTAGCGGGGTCGATGTAGGCAATTTCATGGTCGGTGTACAAGGGGATGACGTTGATATCGCCGTACTGCACCTTGGCCAGGATCGACAGGTCCTCGGTGGGCGTGTACAGCAGTTGCACGCGTCCGGTCCTGGTGCCGTAATCGGTGCCGTCCTTGAACTCCGGATTCAGGTTTTTCACGTAGCCGTCGCTGTCATGGAACAGCATGGAGGCGCGTACCGCCAGGTTTTCGCCGGCGGGCGCGTTGACCATTCCTTCAAGCCGCACCTCGTCGTAGGATGCGTAGGTGGCGTCGATGTAGGCCTCTGCTTCCCGCGACGGTTTCTTGGTGATGAAATGGATGAGTCCCCCGGTAGTGTTCCTGCCGAACAGCGTGCCCTGCGGTCCGCGCAGCACTTCGACCCGCTCCAGGTCGTACAGCGCGAAATCAAGTCCCGCGGGCGGCAGCATGTAGAACTCGTCGATGTACCCGGCGACCGGGGTTTCATGGGCGTCGCCGAAATCGCTCAGTCCGATCCCCCGGATATAGGTAGCGGAGTTGGCGCCCCGCCCCTGTGTCGAGAAGTTATATACGTTCGGGGCCTGGGCCACCACGTCGGTACTGGCGACGAAGCGGAAATCCCGTATTTGTCCGCTGTCCAGGGCGGTGATCGAAATGGCGACGTCCTGCAGGCTCTGTTCGCGTTTTTGCGCGGTGACGACGACTTCTTCGAGGACCGTAGCGGCATGGACCGGAAAAAGTGATGCGATAAGACAGGTAATGCACAGCCGAACGAGTGTTGTTTTCATAGGCTTGCTCCCGATATTCCCCCCGTTTACAAGTCTGAAATTATAGGAAGGATGCGGGGTAAATAGTAATCAGTAAAATGAATACAGGTATATCATCCAGGCTTATTATTGGAATATCGTGTCGCCTGCAGGGGCAGGCTTGACCCTCTCTTTCGTCATGCCGGACTTGTTCCGGCATCCAGTAGAATATTATGTCGCCCAATGGGCGACCCTTTATAATATGTAACAGGTGACTTGAGCTTATATGACCATGGCGGACAAATACAAAACCTTTGCCGAGCAGTTTTATCTCGAGGAAGCCGGTTTTTTCCGGCGGCTGAAACGTGACATGCGTCTGCTGTTCTATCTCCTCAACACCATCGTGATGTGGGCCAGGGCCGGCAAGGTCAGGTCGGAATTCAGGCGTTTCCGGGAGGAGGGCAGGCGTTATTACGTCGACAGGTTCACACCGCCGGGAGGGAAGCTGTGAAGCTGTACGACACGCCTTCGGCGGAAAACCTGCCGGCCTACCAGGCGCTACCCGTTTCCGGTAATGACATCAACGGCCGGGGCCTGGAGGAGAAGGTGCGTCCCAGGCGGGTGTTCCATGCCACCTGGATCAGGGAATTGCCCTGGACCGGCATGAATGACTTTTTCCTGATGAACAATTCCTGGTCAATCATGCTTCAGGCCCTCAGGAACCGCTGGTTGATGCGGCGTTGCGCCGGTCCGATCGCAAAACGCCGGGTTGAAGTCAATGATCCCGGTGAAATGGCCCGGCGATTGAAGCAGAAGGCGCAGGAACTGGGCGCCGGCATTGTCGGCATTACCGAAATGGAACCCAACGATCTCTATGATGATATGGAGATGAAGCACAGGTACGCCATCTGTATCGGCATCCCCATGCGCCGGGAGGAGATGCTGCACGTCCCCCACGAGCGTTCCGGGCTGGAAGTCCAGCGCGTCTACGGGGAGGTGGCCCGGGTGGCCGTCGAACTGGCCGAGTACATACGCGCCATGGGCTGGCCCGCCCACGCCTACGGCGACCCGCGCAGCACCGAGGCGCTGCAGATACCCATGGCGGTCCGGGCCGGCCTGGGCCAGTTGGGCAAGCACGGTTCGATGATCTCGAAGGAGTACGGCTCCAACTTCCGCCTGTCCGCGGTTGCCACGGACATCCCTCTCAGCATCGACGGCCCTGTCGATATCGGGGTGGACGACCTGTGCCTGGGGTGCCGGCGCTGCACCATCGATTGCCCGCCGGACGCCATCATCGACGAAAAACAATGGGTGCGCGGCGAATACCGCTGGTACGTGGATTTCGACAAGTGCGTGCCTTATTTCTCCACGACTTTCGGTTGTGCGATCTGTATAGAGGTCTGCCCCTGGTCGGAACCGGGCCGGGGGCCGAAGCTGTCGCAGATGCTGCTGGCGAAGCGGGATAAAAAAGAGCGGCAGGCGCGGGAATGACGAATGTATCAGCCGTTGCGTAACGTCGCGGTTTGTGCCGCGTCGACCGCGCCGTTCTCATCGACCGCCACCCGGTAGGTCTCCCGCGCCCGTTCCGGCGATACCCAGCCGCGCTGCACGTCGCGTGCGACCCGGTCCGGGTCACGGGTGCGCGGGGCGCCGTAGCCGGCGCCGCCGCTGCCTATCGAGACGACGCGTTCCCCGGGTTTTACGGTGACCTGTTCATAGGTGCCGAGGGGCTCGGACAGTTCCCCGTTGAAGTCGCGCACGTACTGGCGCGCCAGGCAGCCGTTTTCCCCGCCCTGCACGCCGATGGCTTCGTAATTGGTGCCTTCGCTCAGCCATACGGCCGTCAGTTCACCGTCCAGGGAGCCGTACTCGACCTGGGCCGCGGGCGAACCGCAGTAGCGTCCGGCGCCTTCGCTGTCCCGGACGATGTGTTCGGAGTGGATCAGCACGGGATATTTCATTTCCAGTATCTCGATGCTGTCGCGGCGCAGGAACCCGGCTGCGCCCAGGCCGAGGATGGTCAGCCAGCCGTCGGCAACGGGACCGGCGGCCCCGGCCGTGAAGCCGAGCCATAGCTGGTTCACGAAAGGGCCGCGTCCGGGGCGGTTGTCGGTGCCCGATATCACCGCCGTCGCGGCGGGCGAAGCCTTGCCTGTCGCGGCCATGCCATGGCCGTCGCCCAGTCCGGCCAGTGCGCGCACCACGCAATTGGCAAGCAGTTCGGAGAGGTTGGTGGTCGCCACCGAGCAACTGTACGGGTGTACCGGGATACCTACCACGCAGTTCTCGCGCAGGTGCACGCGCAGGCGGCGGAAGCTGCCGGCGTTCGACGGAACCACGGAACCCAGCCCGGTGAACACGCCCATCATGGCCGCGGTGCGCGCAGTCGCTTCGGTCAGGTTCAGGCCGCAGGGCTGGCAATCCGGGTTGTCGGTCAGGTCCACCTCGATTTGTGCCGCGTCCCGGTCCACCTTGACGCGGGCGCCCACTTCCAGCCCGTCGGGAAGGGCGCCGGGAATCGGATCATGCCAGCCGGAAGTGGCCGTTTCGCCGGATGGCAGGCGCCGGATGGCATCGACCATCAGGCGCTCGCTGTAATCGAACCATTCGGCAGGGTACGCAGCGAGTTCTTCCCCATCCATCTCCTGCAGCAGTTCAAGCAGTTTGCGTTCACCGATCCGTGCGGCGCCCAGCAGGGCGAGGAAGTCGCCGTGCCACAGCTCGGGCACCCGGATCCGGACCTGCGCCATGCGCAGCACGTCCTCCCGGTCCCGGTAGTCTTCCTGTACCTTCACGCAGGGAAATATCAGTGCGCCCTCTTCGTAAACGTCCCGCGCCGCCGCTGAGTATGTGGTGGGCACCGCGTTCCCGCAGTCTGCAAGGTGCGCCTTGGCGATGACGGTGAAGCGGTGCCGGCCGGAGTCGTCCACAACAGGGACGAGTATGGTCCAGTCGGCGGCATGGGAATTTCCGTGGTAGGGTGAATTGTGCAGGTAGGCGTCGCCGCGCCTGAGTTCCGGGTTGAAGCGCACCATCCATTGCGCCATCAGGTCCGGGCCGCTCATGACGTGGATCGGCAGGCTCTCGGCCATGGCCAGCATTTCGTGGTCGGCGGTCAGGATGCAACAGGAAAAATCCCGCGCCGTGTTCAGGATGGCCGAGCGTGCGGTGCGTAACAGGGTATTGGTCATTGCCCGCACGATACCGTCGAAGCGGTTGTTCAAAAGGGCAAGCTGATGACCGTCCAGTGTATGCCGGGTTTTATCGTCTTTCATGGTTCACCTGTAAAAATCTCTAGTCCCTGGGGTAAATCAGCAGGGATTCGTTGGCGCTGCATGCCACTTCCGAGCGGGCATCGACCACCAGTGTCGTTACCGGCGACTCGACCAGCAACGGGCCGGGGTAGCGGCGCCCGGTTTCCAGGTCCTGTACCTGGTGTACCGGTGTGTCGATGACGCCCAGGTCCGGGAAATAGGCCCTGCGCGTGCCTCCTGCGCCGCTTCGTCCCGGCGCCGAAGGCGGTTTCAGGGAATCCGCATCCTGCAGCGAGCAACTGACATGCGCGACCCAGGTCAATACTTCCACGTCGGAACCGGTGTCGCGTACCGCAAACAGCGCGTCATGGGTGTCGTGGAAACTTTCCACCAGCGCCGCGACGTCGTCGTCCGAAGCAAATTCCGGGCGCGCCAGCGGCACCTCGATCTCCCACACCTGCTCCTGGTAACGGGCTTCAACGGCAAAGGTGATTACGGAGCGTATCGAACCGGCGCCCGGACCTTTGCAGAAATCCCTGCACTGGGCGTGCAGGCCGTCCAGCACGGCATTTGCCCGTTCACGGTCAAATACCCTGGCGGACATGAGTTCGGTCGCGGTATAGGTGGCGCGCAGGTCCGACAGCATTGCGCCGGTTGCGCTCAGCGCCGCGGACGCGCTGGGGATCAGTACCGGCCAGCAGCCGAGCCGGTGCGCGATGCCCGTACAGTAAAGACCCCCACCGCCGCCCCCGCCGATCAGCAGTCCCCGGCGCGGGTCAATGCCCTGGTTAAGGGTGATTTCCTCGATGGCGGTGACCATGCGTTCCGTCGCCAGGGTGAGGATTGCCGAGGCTGCCTCGTTCAGGTCAAGCCCCAGCGGTTCCGCAACGTGGCGCCGGATCACGCCGGCGGCCGGTTCGATTGCCACTTCAACTTCGCCGCCCAGGAAGTAATCCGGGTCAAGGTAACCCAGCACGAGACACGCATCGGTCACCGTCGGCCGGTCGCCGCCGCGTTTGTAACAGGCAGGACCGGGATCGGCCCCTGCGCTCATGGGCCCGACGTGCAGCATGCCGCCCGAGTCCACCCAGGCGATGCTGCCTCCGCCGGCGCCGACACTGCGCACGTCCACGGACGGAAAACCGGTGATGTAGCCGGCCTTCTGATCGCCGACCATGGTCTCGCGCGTCGTAGGGATCTCGCCGTCACGCAGCACGCTGACGTCAAAGGTGGTGCCGCCTGCGTCGGTGACGATTGCCGTCATGCCGCCTCCGTCCAGCGCGGCGAAGCGCCGGCCTGCGACCGGCGCCCCGGCCGGACCCGATCCGATTGAATGGATCGGGGTCTCGGCGACATGTTCTGCATCCAGCACACCGCCGGATGACGTCATGATCAGCAGCCGCCCGTTGAAGCCGTTACTCCTGAGTTCCTCTTCAAGGTGGCGGAAAAAACGGCTCATCAACGGCTTCAGTGAGGCGTCTATGGCGGTCGACGAGGTGCGCCGGTACTCGCGCACGGACGGGTTGAGCCGGCTGGACAGGGTATACGGCACGTCCGGCAGTTCACTTTCGAGCAATTCACCGATTCGGGTCTCGTGGCTGTCGTTGATCATCGACCATATCAGGCATACCGCGACGGCTTCGACCTCTGCCTCCCGCAAGCGGGCGATCACTTCCAGCGCCTGCCGCTCATCCAGCGCGGTGAGCACCTCGCCTTCGGCGGAAAGCCGTTCACGGATCTCGAATGTCAGCGCCCGCGGGATATAAGGTTCCGGGTACTCCTGGCTGTAGTCGAACAGGGTGCGGCGCCCGCCGCCCTCGCGTAACAGCAGGATATCGGGATGGCCCTCGGTGACCAGCAGCGCGGTGCGGGCGGTACTGCTCGTGACGATGGCATTGGTTGCCAGGGTGGTGCCGAACACGAACAGGTCGCTGCGTTCCAGCAGGTCCGTGACGGAACTGTTCATGTCGTCCGCCGCCGCGCCGAGGGAATCGAACAGGCCGATGACCGGGTCGGACGGCGTGGTGGGGCGTTTGTACAGCCGCGCCGCGCCGCCGGCGCTGTTGACCACCAGGTCGGTAAAGGTGCCGCCGGTATCGGCCGCGAAGGTCAGGCGGGTTGCCATCACAACTCAGCCTGGTGGTGCAGGTGAAATTCGGGGATGACGGTATCCGGGTCCTGGCGCAGGCAGAACGCGACGGCGCGCGCCAGTACGTCGGGGTCCGTCCAGCCCCGTTCCGGGTCCCATTGCTCGGATTCGTGCGCCATGGGAGTCTCGACGCGTCCCGGTGTAATCGTGGTGACCCTGATCGACGTGTCCTTGAGGTCCTGCGCAATGGAATGGGCGAGGCCCAGGATGCCCCACTTGGTGGCGCTGTAGGCGCAACTGTGCCGGACGCCGCGCCGGCCCGCTATGGAGGAGATGAAGATCAGCCGGCCCTCGCCATGCTCCAGCATGCTCTGCCGCAGCACTTCCCGGGCGCAGAGAAATTCGCCGCGCAGGTTCACGGCCATCATCCTGTCCCAGGTTTCCGTGCCGGTCTCCCACACGGGCGCCACCATGCGGATGCCGGCGTTGTTGACCAGGGCATGAATCGGGCCGAATACCGCCACTGTCCGACCGACTGCATCAACCACGTCCTGCTCGGAGGCGACGCTCGCGGTCAGCGCCAGGGTCGCCGCGCCGTAGCGGTTTTCCAGGTCGTCAAGGGCTGCCGCCAGTTCTTCTGAACGGGTATCCAGGCCGGCGATCTTCATTCCCGCACGCGCAAGTTCCGCGGCGATGTGCAGGCCGAGACCCCGTGCGGCGCCGGTCACCAGGGCGACGCGTCCCGTAAGATCGACCATTACGGCAACCCCAGGTCGGACAGGGGACGGCCCATGCGCACGTCCACCTTGATATATTTGAACAGCGGCCGCTCGCCGCGCCGCAGTTGATCGACCACTTCAATCATGACCTCATGACTGGGCGCGTCGCACATGACGTAAAACGTCCAGGGGTAGCCGGATGCCGGCCCTATCTGTATTTGATCGTCGTCCATGGATGAGAGCACTTCTATGCCGTAACGCTCCTTCCAGCCGCCGAACACTTCCCGGCATTTGTCGAACACGTACTTGCGCTCTTCGGCTGTGCCCTCGAAGAATGCCGGCTGTACCCCGGCGCAAACCAGAACTCGTATCATTGCCTTGCTCCTTATCGATAGGCGATTATCAATGCAATCACCGTGACGCTGATTATGGCGCTCAACGTCATGCAGATCAGCAGCACGGTGCTGCGTTTGAAATAGCCTTCCACGGCGAAAGCGGCCTGCACCGCCGCGTAAATGACGAACATCTGGATGGCCAGGCCCTCGGTCACCTGGGTCTGGATCAGTCTTACCAGTTGCGGGAGCATCGCCGACACGTTGATGATGCCCATGCTCCAGATGATAACCGGCCAATGTATTCGTTGCGCAAATTCATCACGGGTCATTGTTGTGCCCTCCTGTTTATGTCATATGGTGGGGTCAGAGTAAAATCGCCTCGATTTTTGCCGTATGCCAAGAGAGTCATGATTTTACTCTAACCCCTGTATATTCATCGCGGTCCCAGGTCGTCGGACTCACCCCCCATTCCCTTAGCATATACTTTTTTACTTTTCCGTTCTCTGTCATCGGCAGTTCGTCCACGAATTCCAGGTAGCGCGGGATGGCGAACCGTGCGATCCGGTCTTCAAGGAACCGGGCCACGACGTCCGGCTGCGTCCTGCAGCCGCCGCGCGGGACGATGAACGCCATGACGTCTTCTTCACCCACCTCGGCGGGGACACCGACGACGGCGGCGTTCTCCACGTCCGGGTGGGACAGCAGCGCCTGTTCGACCTCCCAGGAAGAGATATTTTCGCCGCGCCGCCTGATGGCGTCCTTGATGCGGTCGAGATAGTGGTAGATCCCCTGTTCGTCGCGCATCACCCGATCGCCGGTATGAAACCACAGGTTGCGCCAGGCGGACGCGGTCGCCTCGGGGTTGCCGAAATATCCGCCGGCCATGCTGAACGGTTCGCTATGGCGCACCAGCAGTTCCCCGGGCGCGCCGTCGGGGACTTCGCAGTCGTTTTCATCGACTATCCGCACCTCGAAACCGGGGAAGGCGCGGCCCATGGTCCCCGGCGCGTAGCCGTTCAGCGCGTTCGACATGACCAGGTTGGTCTCCGTGGAACCGTAGCCGTCGATGGTTCGAACGCCGAAGCGCTGCCGGAACTGCTCCACGAGTTCTTTTGATGTTGCCGGCGACAGGCAGGTGCGTACCCGGTGCGCCCGGTCGGCCGGTCCTGGCGCCTGTTTCAGCAGGATGTGCACCATCGCTCCCAGCAGGTAGGTGACCGTTGCGCCGGCCTGCCTTGCCTGGGTCCAGAACTGCGACGCGGAGAACCTCCGCTCAAACGCGTAGGTGGCGCCGGCCAGCAGGGCCTGCCAGATGGTATTCAGGGCATTGGTGTGGAACAACGGCAGGGCGGTGAACAGCACGTCGTCCGAAGTGATCTCCAGGGCTTCACCGGTCAGCACGCCCCACCAGAAGAACTGGGCATGGGGGCAGATGACGCCCTTGGAGGGTCCGCTGGTGCCTGAAGTGAACAGGATGGCCAGCGTATCCCCCGGCCGCGCCTCGTGGGCGGCAACGGGCGCGCCCGGCGCAGGCGCGGGCTCTGCCTTCAGTCCGTGATCCGGACGCGGGCCGCCGGCGCAACCGGTAACCCAGACGCGGGGGCCGGATGGCGGCATAATCTCCGGGGCGGCCAGGTGCGCCAGCAGGTCCTGTTCGGTGACGATGAGCACGGGGTCGACCAGGCCCAGGGCATGGCGTAGCTGCGCGCCGCGGAACGCGGTATTGACGGGCGCCAGCACGGCGCCCAGCCAGGCCGCGCCGAACCAGAGTTCGATGAATTCCATGCTGTTCGGCAGGTACGCGACGATCCGGTCCCCGGCCTTCACCCCGGCAGCCGCAAGCCGTCCCGCGCAGCGCGCGGCGATATCCGGCGCTTCGGCGTATGTGATTGGGCGGGATGTCGAGGCTATCAACAGCTTGTCCTGGTAACGCGCTCCCTGGCGCTTGAGGATCCCGGGCAGGGTCCGGCTGACGTAGGGGAATGTTCTGGCCTGTTGAATGCTCAAACAACCGGTTCCTTATTGCTGTTGTGATTTTATGAAACTAGCAATCCTCAGGGCGACATTCTAATCACAAATAGTGATATTGAATCATCATCAGAAGCTATTTCAGACGCTATGCGCAAGCTGCTGCAGCAGGCCGCGGAACCAGGCGTGCCCGGCGTCGTCGTCCAGGTGCTTGTGCCACATCTGGTAGACAGGGACCGGGTGTGAGAACACGGGGTTGGCGCAGATCGCAAGGCCCATCTGCCCGGCGTAGATTTTTGCCAGCCGCTCCGGCAAGCAGGCGACCAGGTCGGTGTCGGCCACTATCCCCGGCATCGCCAGCAGGTGCGATACTTCGGTAACCACCTTGCGCTCCAACCCCTGTTTTTCGAGTTCGCGTTCGATCATCGGGATATGTGTACGCGTGGGACGCAGGGCCACGTGTTCCAGTTCCAGGAAATCGTCCACCGACAGGCCGCCGTTCACTTTCGGGTGGCCGGAACGGGCCACACAGTAGCTTCGGTCCTCGAAGGCCAGTTCCACATGGAACTGGGGATCGTCGATCCTGACCCAGTCCCAGACCAGGTCCACCGTTCCGGACCTCATCTCGGGCGTCAGTGTTGCGCCGGGTTCGGGCAGGCAAATGACTTCCACACCCGGCGCAGTGACGTTCAATTCGCTGATGAGGTAGGGCAGGAAGTGCAGTTCGCCGTAGTCGGTCAACGCCACGGTAAACTGGCGATGCAGGGACTCGGGACGAAACTCAAAATCGCTTTCCAGCGTACTGTCAACCAGTTTCAGGGAGTCCCGGATGGGATCGGCGATCTCCAGGGCTTTTGCCGTGGGCGCGACGCCCTTGGGTGTGCGTATGAACAGTTCATCGCCGTACAGCGCGCGCAAACTGCCGAGGGCATTGCTTATCGCCGGTTGCGATACGCATAACCGCTCCGCTGCCCGGGTGATGTTGCGCTCCCTCATCACCGCATCAAACACCTTGAGCAGGTTCAGGTTTACGTTGCGGATAGTGACTGACATAACTGATTACATCTTATAATGTATCGCAAGCGATGGTTTGTCTACTGGATTCCCGCCTGCGCGGGAATGACGGAGGGGGCACGGGAATGACGGAGGGGACGCGGGAATGACGAGGCGCTTTCCCCGTCATACCGGCCATGGATTGGCCGGTATCCAGGTACATGGACGTGATCAGATGTGTCGTCGGAGGCAACTCTTTGTACAATAGGGAAGGTATAGATTGAAATGGCGCCAGACACATGAGCTTCATCGAATCGATCAAAGACATATTGAACAAGGCCGTTGCGGACTGTTTTCCGGGTTCCGGGCAGGCGTTCGAGTGCCAGGTGGCGCCGTGCCAGGACAGGCAGTTCGGTGACTACCAGTCCAACCTGGCGTTCCTGCTGGCGAAGCGGGAGAAGACCGGCCCGCGCGAAATTGCCGGGGCGGTTGTTGAATCCGTCCGGAAGGAGGCGAAGGGGACGGATTTCAAATCCGTCCCCGGTATCCCCGCAAATCTGTCCCCAGCAATAATAGAGTCCATTGAGATTGCCGGACCCGGTTTCATCAACATCCGGCTTAAGGACACGGCGTTGCTCTCGGAACTGGCGCGCACCCTTGCGGACCCGCGCTGCGGCGTCGAACGGACGGCGCGTCCGCAGCGCATCGTGGTGGACTATTCCAGTCCCAACCTGGCCAAGGACCTGCACGTGGGCACCATGCGTTCGACGGTCATCGGCGACTCGATTGCCAGGGTGCTGGAATTCCTGGGTCACGAGGTGCTGCGCCAGAACCATTACGGGGACTGGGGCGCCAATTTCGGCGTGCTGGTTGCGATGATCAAGCAGGAATACGATTCCGGCCTCGGGGGCCTGGAGGCCGCGCCGCTGGAGGCGGTGGAAGAATTGTATGCCAGGGGGAGCGCCCTGAAGGCTTCCAGTGGAGAGTTTGCGCGCCGCGCCGCGGAAGAAGTGAACAACCTGCAGGCCGGCAACCCGGAGTCCCTTGCCGTGTGGCAGGCGCTGACGGACAAGACCCTGCATGCGTGCCATAGCCTGTACTGGGAGTTCAACGTCAGCCTGGACGCTTCCCATGATTGCCCGGAGAGTTTCTACCGGGATGATCTGCCCGGGGTCATCAGTGAGTTGTCCGAAAAGGGCCTGCTTGTAGAAGACAATAATGCCTTGTGCGCCTACCTGGACGGCTTCCTTAACGTTGACGGCGACCCGCTCCCGGTGATCGTGCAGAAAAGCGATGCCGGCTATAACTATTCGACCACCGACCTGGCCGGGATCAGGCACCGGGTCGGCCGGCTGGGGGCACAGCAGATCATCATCGTGACCGATCGCGGCCAGGAGTTGCATTTCCGCATGATCCGGGCATTGGCGCAGAAGGCGGGCTGGTTGCCCGACAGCGTGCCGTTAAGGCATCTCGGCTATGGCGTGATACTGCAGGAAATCAGGGATAACGGGCAGACCAGGAAGGCCAGGTTCAGGACCCGGAGCGGCGGCACGGTGAAGATCAGGGAACTGCTGGCGGAGGGGCGCCGCCGCAGCGAAGCGCTTACCCTGGACCGGAACCCGGATATCGGCGCAGAGGAACTGGACGGGATCGTCGGCAAGCTGACCATTGCCGCGCTCAAGTACGCCGACCTGAAACAGCGTCCGGAGTCGGACTACACCTTCAACTGGGACCAGATGCTCGCCAACCAGGGCAACACGGGGATTTATATCCTGTATTGCTACGTGCGTATCGCCAGCCTGTTCAGGAAGGCCGGCCTGGATCTTGCCGGGGCAGGTCCGGACGCTCTTGCCATTACCCATGAACTGGAGCGGGAGCTCCTGCTGCAGGTCGTTTCCTTCCCCGAACTGTTTTCCGGTTACGAGGAGGAACTGTCTTCCCACAACATCTGCAGCTACCTGTATGAACTGGCCGGCTGTTACAGCCGGTTCTGGAAAGACTGTCCCATCCTTACGGCTGACGATGAGGTGAGGCATTCCCGGCTGGTATTGAGCCGGGCTGTGGCTGCCCGTCTTGAACTGGGGTTGTCGTTGCTGGGTATCGAGGTGGTGGAGAGGATGTGAGAAATAATTGTGGGGTCAGAGTAAAAATTCTTCGAATTTCTTACTCTGACCCCAGGCGTATTCGTGCTTCCTCCGTATAGACTATCTCGTACCTGCTTTTCAGCTCTTCCAGCAGGGCTTTTTGCATCTGCTCGTACCTGTCTCTCTGCCAGTCCTGCAACACCCGGGTCCTGCTCTCGCTGAACGAGATGGGTTCGGCCTCCTGCATGCCGTACAGGTAGACCAGGTGGTACCCGTAGCCGGAGGCCACCGGCCCCTGCCAGCGTCCGGTCGGGAGCGTAAACAGGGTTGCCGCAAAGTCGTCGCCGAACAGCCTGCCCAGTTGCGACCGGCCGATGTCGGTGAATTCACGGGGCAGCATGAATGTGTCCCCCATATCCTTTCCGGCGCTTTCCCCGGTTCCTTCAAGACGGGACAACAGCGCGGCCGCGTCCTGTGCGGCGCTGCCGCCGGGCCGGTCGTGGTTGAAATAGATGTGACTGAAACCGAGCCGGTCCTGCGTGCGGTACAGTTCAGGATGCGCCTCATACCAGGCCAGCAGTTCCGCCTCCCCGGGTTCGGCCTGCTGGGCCGCGCTCTCTGCAAGCAGGTTCATTTTCTGCGCCAGCCGGCGCCGGATAACCGGGTCGTCCAGTTCCAGCCCCAGCGCCCTGGCTTCCCTGGAGAACAGTTCTTCATACAGGTAGTCGGCTACCAGGCCGTCCAGTTCTTCCGGCCCCGGTTCCCGGTTCGCCCGCAGTTGCCAAGCGGACGTCAGGCGCTCGATAATGCCGTTGTCGATGACGATCCGCCGCTCGGAGGCGTCGTCCGGGCCAATCAGGGCATACAGGAGGAAAATCAGGCCGCCGGCCACGAAAAAATGCGCCAGGGGTTCATGCAGTATCTTTCTCATTGATGTATTGTATAAAAGGTATAACCCTGTTTTCTGAAAAAAAACCAGTATCATAAAATGAACGAACGAATCGAATTACACGGACTCTCCATAGCAAGACAACTGTACGACCTGGTCAATGACGAGATCATGCCGGGTACGGGCGTCGAACCGGACCGGTTCTGGAAAGCGCTGTCCGGCATCGTCGCCGATCTCGAACCGAAGAACCGGGCATTGCTGGACCGGCGCGACGAACTCCAGGAGAAGATCGACCGGTGGCACCGGGCCAACCCGGAAATTCGGGCCGGGGAGTACAAGGCGTTCCTGAAAGAGATTGGATATATCCAGCCTGAGGGTGAGCCTTTCAAGGTGAGCGTCACCAATGCCGACGCCGAGATCACCCGCATCGCGGGGCCGCAACTGGTGGTGCCCGTGGATAATTCCCGTTATGCCCTGAACGCGTCGAACGCCCGCTGGGGCAGCCTGTACGACGCGCTGTACAGCACCGACGTGATCCCGGAGACCGAAGGCTGCAAGCGCACCGCAAGGTACAACCCCGTGCGCGGCCGCAGGGTCATAGAGTATGCGCGCCGTTTCCTGGACCGCGCCACCCCCATGGCCGTGGGCAGCCACGACTACGTGGTGAAGTACAAGGTGAAATCAGGCCAGTTGGTGGGCATTATGGGCGACGGCAGCGAGCACGGCCTGGGCAAGCGCGAGCGTTTTGCCGGCTACAGCGGCGACCCGGAGAACCCGGACAGCATCCTGTTGCGCCATAACGCCCTGCACATAGAACTCAAGCTCGGGGAAGGCTACTACATAGGCCGCAACGACCTGGCCGGCATTTACGACATCCAGTTGGAAGCGGCCGTCAGCGCCATCATGGATTGCGAGGATTCGGTGGCGGCGGTGGACGCGGACGACAAGGTCGCGGTGTACCGCAACTGGCTGGGCCTTATGAAAGGCGACCTGACCCGCAGGGTGGTGAAGGATGACGGGGTTATCGAGCGCACCCTGAACAAGGACCGCAGGTACACGTCGCCGGGCGGCAGGACCCTTACGTTGCCGGGCCGCGCCCTGATGCTGTTGCGTAACGTGGGCCTGCACATGTACACCGATGCCGTGACCGCGGCCGGCGGGCGGGAAATACCGGAGGGGTTCCTCGACGCCATGGTGACCACGCTGGCGGCAAAACATGATTTGCTGGGCAACGGCAGGTTCAGGAACAGCCGCACCGGCTCCATCTACATCGTCAAGCCGAAACTGCACGGTCCGGAAGAGGTGGCCGCTACCGTGGAACTGTTTGAACGGGTGGAGGACGCCCTGGGGCTGGAGCGGCTGACCATCAAGATCGGCATTATGGATGAGGAACGCAGGACCACGGTCAACCTGAAAGAGTGCATCCGGGTCGCGGAGAACAGGGTGATCTTCATCAACACGGGTTTTCTCGACCGCACCGCCGATGAGATCCATACCAGCATGGAAGCCGGTCCCATGATGCCCAAGGCCAGGTTGAAGACCGCGCCGTGGCTGCTGGCTTATGAAGACTGGAACGTGGATACAGGCATGGTCACCGGGTTGCCGAGACATGCGCAGATCGGCAAGGGCATGTGGCCCGAGCCGGACAACATGGCGGCCATGATGGACGTCAAGGTGAACCATCCCCGCGCCGGGGCCACCAGCGCCTGGGTGCCTTCGCCCACCGCCGCCACGCTGCATGCCATGCATTACCACCGCATCAACGTCGGTACGCGCCAGCGCGAACTGATCCGGCTGAGACGGGTCGATCCGGACGACCTGCTGGCGGTCCCCCTGCTTGACGGGGACGCGCTCAACGATTTCGAGATCAGGAGGGAACTGGAAAACAATGCCCAGGGCATCCTGGGTTACGTGGTGCGCTGGATTGAGCAGGGAATAGGCTGTTCCAAGGTGCCGGACGTGAACAACGTCAATCTCATGGAGGACCGGGCGACCCTGCGTATCTCCAGCCAGCACATCGCCAACTGGCTCCATCACGGTCTCGTGACCAGGGACCAGGTGGTGGAAGCCTTCAGGAAGATGGCGCCCCTGGTGGATTACCAGAATGCCGAAGATCCCCGTTACGAGAACATGGCCCCCGATTTCGACCGGAGCATCCCGTTCCAGGCGGCGCTGGACCTGGTCTTCTGCGGGCGCGAGGAGCCGAACGGCTACACGGAACGGGTATTGCACACGCGGCGGAGGGAGTACAAAGATCAGGGGTCAGAGTAAGAAATTCGGAGAATTTTTACTCTGACCCCACCTATCCCGAAATGCAGGGGTCAGAGTAAAATTTCTGACGAAATTCTTACTCTGACCCCGTTATTCCAAAGATATTTTGCATTGCACAAAAACAGGCTATAATCACGTCGTATTCAAACCTGGTGGTTAGCCAATGCAAATTCAAGACAGAGTTGCGGTCGTAACAGGCGGCGCCAGCGGTATCGGCCGCGCCGTTTCCCTGGAACTGGCCCGCAGGGGCATCCGGAAAATTGCCATTGTCGATCAATCGGAACAGACGGAGGTTGCCGCCGAGCAGATCAACAATGAAATCACCAGTGAGGTCGCCGTTGCCTACCGCGGCGACGTGACTGATGATTCGTTCCGTACCCGTATTTTTGATGAGATGGGCGAGAAGTACGGAATTGTCAGCATTTGTGTGCCTGCCGCGGGCATCACGCTGGATGCGCTGGCCGTCAAGATCAACAAGGAAACGGGGAGGGCGGACATCTATTCACAGGAGAAATTCAGGCGGGTCGTGGATATCAACCTGCTTGCCCCGGTGTACTGGGCCATGGAAATGATTGCGCGTATCGCCGAGGATCGCCACTTGCGCGGACTGAAAAAATGGCATCCCGAAGAGCATGTGCAGGGCACCGTGATTTTCATCGGCTCTGTGTCATCCCAGGGGGTCAAGGGCCAGGTGTCTTATGCGTCCACCAAGGCGGGCCTGGAAGGCGCGGCGGCGACGCTGATGAAGGAGGCGATCTATTACGGCGTGCGCTGCGGCGTGATCCACCCCGGATATACCGATACTCCCATGGTGCGGGCGCTGGGGGACGACTATATAGAAAGCCATATCCTGCCGGACACCCAGATCAGCAGGCTGATCCGCCCGGACGAGATCGCGGACGCGATCTGCTTCATGATTTCCAATTCCATCGTCTCGGGCGAGTTGTGGGCGGACGCTGGTTGGCATCCGTCTGCGTGAATAAGGAAGATATATGGGGTCAGAGTAAAAATTCTTCGAATTTCTTACTCTGACCCCTGTTTTATTCAATAACCAGTTTCGGTTCGTCGTCCGGAAGGCCTTCGGTGAATATATCGTCATAACCCTCTGAGGGCGGGTTGCCGTCATGGATGAGGTACCTGCGTTGCTGCAGGTACGCCTCCCGGATAAACGAGTAGGGATCGATGGATGCCTCCTCCACGAATTCCGATGCTTCCAGCAGGTTTGCCCTGTCATTGAGCAGGTTCAGGAACGTAACCGGCAACAGGTAAAGCGTCGAGATATACGAGAACGGGTTGGTAAAGTAACTGCTGGCCTCGTCCGGGGTGTTACGCGCGGTGTACGGGCCGAGGAAAGGTACATACAGGTAAGCGCCCTGGTCGACTCCCCATACCGCCAGGGTCTGGCCGAAGTCTTCTTCATGTTCCTCCAGTCCCATGTCCGTGGCGACGTCGATCAGGCCGCCGAGTCCGATGGTGGAGTTGACCACGAAGCGGGTTACGTCGGAGAGGCCCTGGCCGAGTTTACCCTGCAGGAACGAGTGCAGTATGACGTTCAGGTATTCCAGGTTATCGAAAAAATTCGTAATACCGTCGCGCACCGGTTCCGGTATGGCTTTCACATAGTTTTCCGCGATGGGTATCATAATATTGCGGTCGAGATAGTCATTGAACCGGTACATTGACCGGTTGGTATCTTCATAGGGATCCGGGTTGATTTCCCCGTCAATGGTCTCGGTGGTGGCGCAGCCCGTCAGCAGGGCGGCCGCAAGCAGTACCGCGAGTAAGGAAAACGGAGTCTCCGGTCTGGTTCTATTTGTCATTCTGACTGTTCCCCATCGGCTCATAAAACTATTCGGTGTCTGTCTCCATATCGGCAATTTTAGATAATATCTCTTTAACAAGTCCATTAAAACCTTTTTCTTTGATAACGGCGGCATATTCAGCCCGTTTCAATGACAGGTCGTTCACCCCGTCGGCGCTTACACTGATTATATACCACTTTCCTTGTTTTTCATGCAGCAGGTAATCGAGGGACACCGGGTCGCCGTCCGGGCGGCGCAGTTCGGTCCTGATCAATACCCGCCCTCTCTTCAACGGTTCGCGGGACAACTCCAGGAATTCCTCGCCGTCATAGCCGTCGAAACGGGACGCGTAAGTGGCCGTGCTGGAGCGGCTGAACAAATCGTTGAAATCCGTTCTCTGCGCTTCATTGAGCTGGTCCCGGTAGCGGCCCAGTACGACGTTCGTGATAAGCGGGATATCGAAACCGGCGTTGATATACGGATCCAGTTCCTCGTAGCGCCCCCGGTAACCCAGTTCTTCGGCCCGTTGCATCACGCTGAGCAGCTTGTTGTGAAAATTCTCTACGGTCGCAGCAGGCCCGTCCAGCTCTCCAGCGAGCGCGGAACCGGACAGTAACAGGAACAAAACGGCAAGAAGTAGTGATTTACAATTCATTCAAGCCCGCATCGTCGCCGGGGACAGACACATTCTGTCCCCTGAATGTCCCAGTAGACAATAAAACTCATTATTTCACACCGCCGTAACTGCGCTGCTTCCAGCCGGCCCCGGCGCCGCTCCAGTAACGCCAGGCGGAACTCCAGGTCATCAGCAGGTACAGCGCGCCAGCAAGCGGAAATGCCCCGCTCCAGGCCGGGTTCATGCCGTAATAGCGCAGCGTGGGCAGGTAACTCGCGGCCATCAGGAGTATCCCGACAAAGGCCGATATCCGGGTGGCGGGGTCGGCGCTGAACAGGCCGGCCACCGGCAACACGAAGCCGGCGGTGAGCAGGGCGGTGCAAAGGACCAGCAGGATGAATGAGTGGCGCAACTGGGTGTAAGCGGTCCTGGCGATCATGTTCCAGATGCCTGTGAGACCGTCGTAACTGCGCCCGCTGCGCGCCGAGTGCGACAAGCCGATCCAGGTGGCAAGGCCGGCATTCCTGAACCGGCGGGCCAGCGCGCAATCATCGATCAGGCTGCCTTTTATGGCTTCGAATCCGCCTGCCCGCGCCAGTGATGCGGTGCGCAGCAGGACGCAGCCGCCGGCCGCCGCGGCGACCATCCTGGAGCCCGTGTTGGACAGGTGAAACGGATACAGCAGTTTGAAAAAATAAACGAATGCCGGCATCAGCAGCTTTTCCCAGAAGGATTCCATGCGCAGGAACGCGAGCAACGACACCAGGTGCAGGTCATGTTCCCGCATTCTGTCCCTGAGCGCGGAAATGGTTCCCGGTTCGAGGCGGATATCGGCGTCCAGCAACAGTATGGTCTCTGTCTTTACAAACGGCAGACCCTGGTGCAGGGCCCATAATTTACCGCTCCAGCCGGGTTCCAGGGCGCGGCCGTTGACGATGGTCAGGTTTTCCAGGCCCGGCCGGCAGGCTTCGGCCACGGTTGCATCGCCGGACCGGTCGTTGACCAGGACGATACCGAGCCCCCGGCCCTGTGCGGCTGCGGAAATGAGGGTGTCGGCTATGACCCCGGCTTCATTCCTTGCCGGGATCAGCACGGTGACGTCGGAAAGGTCTGCGCTCCCGTTGCCGTCCGCCTCCAGTGTTTCGCGGTTGCGCCAGGGCAGCCAGGGCAGCGCCAGGATACCGGCCCAGAGGATGACTCCCGGTAATACGAGCCAGACTGAGTCCGTCAAGCGACCTGCTTGTCCTGTTTATCGCTGTGGAAGACGACCGGCGCCGGCTTGATTTCGGACACGAGGCTGGGTTTTGACAGTGCATCGTCCTCTACGTAGAGGACGGGCAGCTCCGGGGTCATGTCCCCGGTTGTCCGGGGTCCCAGCAGGGCCACCTTCAGCGCTTCCCATGGACGTTTGATCGCATCTTCCACGGCGGACGCTTCATAGCCGCTGTGCACCATGCAGTTGGCGCATTTCGGGTTGATCCCGTTGCCGTACCTGTGCCATTCCGTCTCTTCCATCAGGGCCTTGAAGGTCGGCGCGTAACCCTCGCCGACCAGCAGGTAGCAGGGTTTCTGCCAGCCGAATACGTTCCGGGTGGGATTGCCCCAGGGGGTGCACTGGTATTGCTGGTTGCCGGCCAGGAAATCCAGGTACAGGGATGACTGGTTGAAACGCCACTTTTTCCCTGTTCCCAGCTTGAAGATGTCCCTGAACAGTTGTTTGCTTTCCTTGCGCTTCAGGAATACGTCCTGGCGCGGCGCCCGTTCATAGCTGTAGCCGGGGGATATGGTGACACCCTCGACGCCCAGCTCCATGGCCATGTCCATGAACTCAGACACTTCCCCGGCTTTTTCACCCTGGAACAGCGTACAGTTGATGGTCACCCGGAAACCTTTGTTCCTGGCTTGTTTAATGACCGAGATACACTTGTCGAAGACACCGGAACGGCATACGGAAGCGTCATGGCGGTCGCGGTTGCCGTCCAGGTGGATGGAAAAAGTCAGGTAGGGCGAAGGCGAGTAGTCCTGCATGCGCCGTTCGAGCAGCAGGGCGTTGGTGCACAGGTAAACATATTTCTTTCTGGCGACAAACCCGCGCACTATTTCCGGCATGTCCTGGTGGATCAGCGGCTCTCCGCCGGCGATGGACACGACCGGGGCGCCGCATTCATCGACCGCCTGCATGCACTCTTCAAAACTCAGGCGCTTGTCCAGTATCTCCTCCGGGTAATCGATCTTGCCGCAACCGGAACAGGCCAGGTTGCACCGGAACAGGGGTTCCAGCATCAGCACCAGGGGGAAGCGCCGTTCGCCGCGCAGCTTTTTCCCCAGGATGTACTTTGAGATACGGAGTTGTTGAGTTAACGGTACGGCCATCAGCAGCCTTCAAGTTTCAAAAATAGAGCGCTTCAGTTGCCTGAAACGCCTTTAACCTCCCAGAATATATGATAAACCGGGAAATGTACAGCATTGAGAGCATGTTGCCTCACTACCGTCATTCCCGCGCAGGCGGGAATCCAGTGAGACACTCGTCCTGCAGGGACACTTTATAGTGTGTCGCTTACAGCGACGTTATAACTGACTGGATTCCTGCATTCGCAGGAATGACGGATGGGAAGCAGGAAGGGGGCGACGATGGTTGCAAGACGGCGGGATTCTGCTTACAGTGATCCATATACCACAATAATGATAATGGGAATGGTGTATGTCAGACCAGATCGAAACGCCAATACTGGACGGAATTGATTCTCCCGAAGATTTGAGGAGTCTGCCTGAAGATCAACTGGAGCCGCTGGCGCAGGAGATGCGCGCCTTCCTGCTGCATTGGGCGAGCAGGAACAGCGGCCATTTTGCCGCCAGCCTGGGCGCGGTGGAACTGACCATCGCCCTGCATTATATCTACAATACGCCGGAGGACCGGCTGGTCTGGGACGTGGGCCACCAGGCTTACGGGCACAAGATCCTCACCGGGCGCCGCGACCGGCTGCATACCATCAGGAAACATGACGGGCTGGCGCCTTTTCCGAAACGCGATGAGAGCCGCTATGACACGTTTGGCGTGGGCCACTCGAGCACGTCCATCGGCGGCGCCCTGGGCATGGCCATCGCGGCGCGCAACAGCGGCAGCAAACGCAAGTGTGTCGCCATCATAGGCGACGGCGGGCTGACGGCAGGCATGGCGTTTGAGGCGTTGAACCATGCCGGTGACGCCGGTGTTGACCTGCTGGTGATACTGAACGACAACAACATGTCGATCTCGCCGAACGTGGGGGCCCTGGCCAACCGCTTTGCCGAGTTGCTGTCAGGGAAGCTTTACACCACGGTGCGGGAGCGGGGCATGAAAGTCCTGTCGAAGGTGCCCGGAGCGCTGGAGATATCACGGCGCGCGGAGGAACATATAAAAGGCATGATCGTGCCGGGGGTGCTCTTTGAGGAATTCGGCTTCAATTATATCGGCCCCGTGGACGGCCATCATTTGCCGACCCTGCTGACGACCATCCGCAATATCAGCCAGTTGGAGGGCCCGCAGTTTCTCCATATCATCACCCGCAAGGGCAAGGGCTACGGTCCGGCGGAGGAAGACCCGGTGAAATGGCATGCGGTAAGCAAACCGTTTGACCCCGAAACGGGCAAGGCGTCGGCTCCGAAACCGGCAAAGCCTGCCAAACCTACCTACAGCCAGGTATTCAGCGACTGGGTATGCGACATGGCGGCCCGGGATGAGCGCCTGGTGGCGGTGACCCCGGCCATGCGCGAGGGGTCCGGACTGGTGCGCTTTGAAAAGGAGTATCCGGACCGGTATTTTGACGTGGCCATCGCCGAGCAGCACAGTGTCACCGTTGCCGCGGGGATGGCCTGTGACGGCCTGAAACCGGTAGTGGCCATCTATTCGACCTTCCTGCAACGGGCTTACGACCAGGTGGTGCATGACGTGGTGAACCAGAAGCTGCCGGTGCTGTTCGCCATTGACCGGGCCGGCGTGGTCGGCGCCGACGGGCCCACCCATAACGGTTCCTATGATTTCTGTTACCTGCGCTGCCTCCCGCACATGGTGGTGATGGCGCCGGCGGATGAGAACGAATGCCGGCAGATGTTGTACACCGGCTTTTTGCTGGACCAGCCGGCGGCGGTGCGTTACCCCCGGGGCGGTGGTCCCGGCGCGGCGGTCGAGAAAGAGATGACGGCGTTGCCGCTGGGCAAGGGCGAGGTGCGCCTGCAGGGCGAGAAGATCGCGTTGCTTGCCTTCGGCAGCAGCGTGAAGATAGCCCTGGAAGCAGGCGAGGAACTGGGTGCAACAGTGGCGAACATGCGTTTCGTGAAACCGCTTGACGGCGAACTGGCGGAGCAACTTGCTGCGTCTCACGATTTGCTGGTCACGGTGGAAGAGAACGTGATCCAGGGCGGCGCGGGCAGCGCGGTGAATGAGCATCTTGCATCACGGGGGATAACGCAGCGGATCGTCAACTACGGTTTGCCGGACCGCCTGTTGCAACACGGCTCCCAGCAGGACATGCTGGAGGATGCGAGGCTGACCAAAGAGGGATTGCTGGAGTTTGTTAATGAATATTTGGGGTCAGAGTAAGAAATTCTGAAAGAATTTTTACTCTGACCCCTGAATTTCTAAATTTACTCGTTAATGTGCGCCATCAGGCGGCGCAGGACGTCCCTGGGTGATGTGTCCGGGCGGGGCAGGCCGGATGGGGCACCCGGCGTTATCCTCAGGTGCGCGAAGCGGGCGCCGTCCACGTCTTTCCGGGCATACAGTTCCCTGATCACGGCGACGCCGGTACCGTCCAGCGCCATGCCGTAGCCGCAGGCCGCGGCGATATCCGCGAAGTCCACGTTGGCCGAGACGGTGGCCTGGGACCCGGTTGACTCGTGCACGCCGTTGTCCAGCAATACATGGGCAAGGTTGCCCCGGCCGTAGCTGCCAATGGTGGCGAAGTTGCCCATGCGCATGAGACCGGCGCCGTCACCGTCCACCACGGTAACTTCCAGGTCCGGCCTGGCCAGGGAGAGGCCCAGGGCGAAGGAAGAGGCGCAACCCATGGATCCGACCATGTAAAGCTGGTTGTCGCGGTCGTCGATGGCGAACAGTTCCCGGCCGGTGTAGCCGGTAGTCCCTACCAGGATGGAGCCGTGCACGGGGGTAAGGCCGATGATCTCCCTGAGCGCCTGCTCGCGGGTGAGGCGCCCCGGAGCCGTCGCGCCGCTCTCCCGTAGCGCCTGCCCCCGGTTGAGCTGTGCCGGCGCCTCCGCAACACTCTTGCGCAGACATTGAATGCCGGCCCGGGAGGGAATGGATTCGCCTTCCAGCGGGTGCGGGGCCACTGTTCCCTGCTCCATGAGCAGGGCGTACGGTCTTTGCCGTTCGGTCAGGTAGCGGTTCGCCCGTTCCAGCGCCGGGCCGATGTCCCGCTCATCCGCCGGGAACGGCTCCCGGGGAATTTCCATCAGCCCGAACAGGTCGCCTGTGATCTTCCCCATCAATTCATGCTGGGGTTCATCCCGGCGGCCCGGCCTGCCGCGGTGGGTGACGATGAGCAATACCGGGATATCGAAAGTGTTCGCCAGCGACGTCAGCGGGTTCACCGCATTGCCCAGGCCCGAGTTCTGCATCATCGCCACGGCGCGCCGCCCGCCCACCGTCAGTCCGGCCGCGGCGGCAACGGCATCGCCCTCGTTGGCGGAAGAGATATAGGAAAGCCGTTCGTCATTGATGACGTAGTTGATAAACGGAGTCAGGTACGAGCAGGGCACCCCCGTGTAATGAGTAAACCCAAGGCCCCGCGCAGCCTCGATAAGTGTTTCGGCGTTGATCATGATAATCAGTCAGGCATTGCTCAGGCAGTTTTGGACAGGCCTGTTTTAAGACTGTCATCCGCCAGGACGGCGGATGACCAAGCGTACAGGGATGTATTCACAGCGTGTCTTAAAACAGACCTGTCCAAAACTGCTCCCCCCATAACGCCAGAATCAATCAGAGGTAAAATCCCCGGCACGGTCAATATCGTTGACATTATTCACGTCCAGCCAGTGCCCGTTGATGTAGTGCACCGTGACGGGCCGGCCGCTCAGGGTCAGGTGGTTGAGCAGGTCCGGCAGGGTAAGCCGGTCGAAGCCGTCCCCGCTTTCCAGTTCGTCCAGCGCCTGTTCCAGCCACAGCCTGCCCTGGGACCTGACCCGCATCATACCCGTCCAGCGGCCGGAAGGCGGATCGTCCGGGAGTTTCTCTTCACGGACCCGTTGCAGCTTGACGTCCTGCATGAACATGGAGCGGTCATCAGGCCGGTCGCACCAGACAAAGTCCGGGGCGCCTGTAATCTCCTTCTCATTGATCAGGGAGTCGACCACGATGACAATTTCGCCGTCATGCTCAAGCAGGTCCTGCAGGATGTACGACCTGAACAGCAGGTCGCCGTACATAATCACCATGTCGTCGCTGAACTTGTCCCTGGCGCAGGCCAGGGAATACAGTTCTCCCGTGGACTCGTAACGGGTATTCAGGCGTATATCGACCCCGTTCAGGTCCAGGGCTTCCGATTTGTACCCGGCGATCACCGTGATGTCGTTCACGGAGCGCTTCTTGAATTCGTCCACCAGCCTTTGCAGCAGGGGTTTGCCGCGGATGTTCAGCATGGCCTTGGGCCGGTCCTCGGTCAATTCGTACAGGTTGTTGCCCCGGCTCGCGGCCAGGACCAGCGCGCGGCATTCCCCGGCGGAGTTCAGGTAGCGTTCCTGCGCCCGCAGCAGTTCGTCAGCGCCCTGCAAGCGGAAGATGCTGTCAACGTCGGTGATGAGGTCCTCGACGTCCACCAGGGACTGTTGTTCGAATATTTCCCTGCTGGTGTTTTCCATGGCCCTGACCGAGGAGCGGATCATCTGGTTGGCCCAGATGACCAGGCTGACCCCGGCTTTCCTGAATACGTCCACGGGCGTGCTGTAATATTTTGTCGGGACGATGACCAGGGGACAGGAACCGTCCCACGCTCCGGCAAAGGCAAGGATCTCGTCCGCGCGCGATTGCCTGCTGTGGATCAGGATGGCGTCCGCGCCTGCTTCGCAATAGGCCGAAGCCCGCTTCAGGGCCTCATCCATTCCCCAGCCCGCGATCAGCGCCTCCACCCGCGCGACAATGCAGAAGTCCGGGTCCTGCTGGCTGTCCTTGCCGGCCCTGATCTTGCCGCAGAACTCGTTGATGTCTGCCAGGGCCTGTTTACCGCCGTCGATGAAGCTGTTGGTCTTGGGGAACTCCTTGTCTTCGACACACACGCCGGCTATCCCCCGCTGTTCGAGTTTTCTCACCAGGCGCCGCATGTTGTTGAAGTTGCCGTAACCGGTATCGCCGTCCAGCAGGATCGGTATATCCGTGGCGTCGGACATGAACTCCAGCATGTCCACCACCTGGGTCCAGCTTGCCTCGTTGCTGTCCCTGACGCAGAACTGCGCCGACATGGCCAGGCCGCTCGCCCAGATGCCCTTGAACCCGGCCTGTTGCACGAGTTTGGCCGAAATGCCGTTATGGGCTTCCAGGAGGAACTCCAGTTCGGGCGATTCGAGCAGGTCCCGCAACTGTCGGCTTTTATTGTTTTTCAGGGTCATGTCGAAATACTATTCTCATATATTTCGGCTGCGCGTGCCACGTCTGAGGGAAAATCTATCTCGATCCAGGCTTGCCCGGTGATGTCTTCAACCCGGAACAGCTCAGGTGTTTCCCTGAGCAGGTCGCGGATCGCTTCCTCGTAGGGTTCCCCGGAGCGGTTGCTATTGAGGTAATCTTCCGCCCTGCGCGCCAGGCGCGCCGACATGGCGGCGTCGAAACGGAAGAAGCCAACGGACTCGCCCTGGTAGTCCCAGCTTATGGCGCGGTCGGGTATTTTCCTGAATTCCACCGGCACAGCGCCGGATACGCACAGTTTTACCGGCTCGTCTCCCGGCTCGAAGTCGCGATCCAGCAGGAAGCAGTTGCCGGACTGCGTATCGAACAGCCTGCCGAGGATGTCCGGGTCATAGAGCACGTCGGCGTCCATCAGGATGGTGTCCGTGCCGCCGGCCAGGAAATCACGCGCACAGTGCAGGCTGACGATACTGCCCAATTCGTAGTCCGGGTTGACGATGGTTTGCACGGGAGTCCGGCTTTCGATTTGCGCCAGCGCCGTTTCGATTTGTTCATGGCGGTAACCCGTTACGATGATGATCCGCCCGGCGTCCAGCCGGTCCAGGTTTTCGATATGCCGTTGCAGCAGGGTTTTTCCCCCGAACCGCAACAGGCACTTGGGCCGTCCCGCGGCGGCATCCCCCAGGCGCTCCCCGCGGCCTGCGGCCAGGATGATCGCCTTCATGCGCGCCCGGAGCGGTACCTGCCCATCAACTGCTCCGTCGATGAATCATGGGAACCGGGCGCTTCATCGCCGGCCAGTTCTGCGGCTATGCGTCCCGCCAGGGTCTTTCCCAGTTCCACGCCCCACTGGTCGAAGGGGTTGATGCCCCAGATGGCGGCCTCCACGAAGGTCTTGTGCTCGTACAGGGCCAGCAGCATGCCCAGGGTGTAAGGGTCCAGCCGGTCGTACAGGATGGTGGTGCTCGGCCGGTTGCCGTCGAAACGCCGGTAGGGTTCACCGGCATCGGTGCTGCCCTGCATCAGGGCTTCGCCCTGGGCCAGGCAGTTGGCGACCAGCAGTTCGTGCTGTTTACCGTCATGGTTGCTGTCGAGGGGAAGCAGGAAGTCGATGGAGGAGGCGCGCGTGCCCTGGTGCAGGAACTGGAAAACCGCATGCTGCGCCGGGCTGCCGGCGCCGCCCCATAAGACCTGGGAGGTCTGTACTCCCACCTTGCCGCCGTCTGCGCCGACCGACTTGCCGTTGCTCTCCATCACCAACTGGCCCAGGTAGGCCGGCAACCGTTCCAGCCGCTGGTCGTAGGGGATGACGGCATGGGCGCCGATGTCGAAAAAATTGTTGTGCCAGATGCTGATCAAGCCCAGGACAACGGGGATGTTGGCGCTGAACCCGGCTGACGCGAAGTGTGAATCCAGCGCGTGCGCCCCGGCCAGGAACTGCCTGAAATGGTCTTCCCCGATGCTGATGGCGGCGCTCATGCCGATGCAGGACCAGATTGAATAGCGCCCGCCGGTCCAGTCTTCGATCCTGAAAAAACGCTCCTGGTCGATGCCGAAGTCTTCCACGGCAGCGGCGTTGCCCGATACGGCCAGGAAGTGCCGGCCCGGATCCTTGCAGCCGTTGTCCCGGAGCCAGTCCCGGGCGCGCCGGGCATTGATCAGGGTTTCCGACGTGGTGAAGGATTTGGAGGCGGCGATGAACAGGGTTGTTTCCGGGTCGGAGCGGGCCAGGGCGCGCTCGATGTCGAAGGGGTCGATGTTGGCGACGAAATCGATGTCTATCCCTTCCCGGTGGAATTCGGACAGCGCCTCGACCAGCAGGCGCGGTCCCAGGTCGGAACCGCCGATGCCGATGTTCACCACCCTGGAAATGGGTCTGCCTGTGGCGCCCTCGACCTCGCCGGCGCGTAATTTACGGACGAACCCGAACATCCTGTCCCGCTCCTGCCGCGCCTGGCGGGCAACATAGGACAGTCCGTGGGTGTCATGGATTCCGTCTGGCGCCCGCAGGAGAGTGTGCAGGGCAGGGCGCCGTTCCGTCGGGTTGACTTCGTGTCCTGAGAATAACTCGCCGATTTTTTTACCCAGCCCGCGTTGATCGGCCAGGTCCAGTAACAGGGACAGGGTCTCGTCGGTAATCAGGTTTTTCGAGAAATCGACAAAAACCCGCTCCAGGCCCAGGGAGAACCTCTGCGCCCGTCCCGGGTCCCTGGCAAATTCATCGCGCAGGCGGAGCCCGTCCGCCTGCCGGCGGTGCCCGGCAAGCCTGCGCCAGGCCGCAGTCTGTTCCGGTGGTTTGTCGTTTTGTCCGGCCATAGGGGAAATCCAGACATTATAGTCTCACTTTCAATCTACCATTCAACAGATGATATTGAAACCTGGGCCGCTTTGATGCCGATCATGGTTGACCGGAATGGAATTCAGCGCGTCACATCGCAGGACGCCTGCCGGCTCACATTGTTCACCGGCACCGATCCTTCAACGTACCCGGCGAATGTTGCCGGCGTCAGGCCGAATGCCGGCAGCGCGCCGCAAACGCGCGGCGCCATGCCATCAAGGGCGACGCATTGCCCTGCGCCCAGCGACTCCGGCAGCGACTCCGACAGCAGGATGGCGCGGCCGTCCACCCACGCCCCCAGGACTTCCCGGTGCGACGCCGAGAGTACGGCGTCGTGGGGGCTCCCACCGCCATGCTCGACAAGCACCAGGTCCGCCCGCAGGCCCGGCTTGATTACGCCGAGACGATCCTCGAGTCCCAGCGCATAGGCGCCGTTGACGGTGGACATCTGCCACAACGTATAGGAGGACAGCGCGCCGCCCGCGACCCGCCTGGCGCACCTGATCTCTTCGCGCATGTTGAACGAGCCGCTGGGCGACCAGTCCGTCGACAGCGCGACCCGCACGCCGCTGTTCAGTCCGTCAGCGATGTCCACCGTCTCCCCGTACAGCGCGAGATTGGAACGCGGCGACCAGACCAGCGTGACGTCGAACTCCCGCATGACCGCGTAATCCTCCCGGTCGGCAGCGACGCCATGAACCAGCGCATAGCGCCGGTCGCGACGCTGCACATGGCGCAAATAGCGGGCCACCTCGAGCCGGGCCGCGCAACTCGCCTTCCTTCCTTCGCCGACATGCGCAACATAGGCCATAAACGCAAGCTCGTCATAGGACTCACGCGTAAACCTGTGGACGGGACCCCCGGCGCACTCCTCCCTCAGATCCTCCGCGACCTGGAAGGAGAAGGGGAAGACTTCGACGTCGGCTTCGTAATCGTAGAGTTCGATATCGCCGGGGCCGCGCTGCCGCTCGATGTTGCGGACGACACCCGGCAGTCCGCCGGGACCGGCAATCGTCGTAGCGCCGCCGAGAAGGTGGCGAAGCTCCATGGCCAGGAGAATCGCTGCGCTGCGCCGGTCGCCGGGCTGGTAGATGAGCCGTTCCGGAATCGGCAACTGCAGCATGCCGTTGGTGCCGAGGCGCCATTCGTCCCGGTGGGTATAGCCGGAGTTGAGATTGGCGTCGGGAAACGCGTAGCTGTAAGCCGGGTGCTCATGTGCGTTAACGAACCCCGGCGACAGCACTGCGGCGCCGCGGCAGTCGAGCACTGCGGCATCCGGGATTGCCGAACGCACAGAGTCGAATTCCCCCACTGCGCCCAGGCCGCCATTGAAGCGGATATGTACGCCATAGTCCGGACGGCTTCCCTCCAGAAGCAGGACCTCGGCGCCGAGGATCAGACCGGGCGAACTCCCGTCTGCACTTGCCGCCGGCGTAAACCTGCAAGGCGCGCTCTCGGCGTCGTAAACACCTTGGCCGGTGGCGGTACCGGAAACGGCGCCCACGAAGAAGGACAGGAAGATCAGGTGGTGTAAGTACTGCCGGGCGACCCCGTTGCCTGCAACGGCCAACTGTTTCATAACTCCTCTACGCCTGTTGTTCAGGAAGGTTCTGACAAAAATGAAAATTATCGCAAAAAAGATGTGAGATTATTGTGTTGCCAAAGCCCTTGGATATGAATATTTCGGGGATTCCGTTAAAAAAAACCGCCCGCACCAAGTGAGGAGGAACGGACGGCCAACTTCATCGTGAACTACGAAGGTGTCATGAGTTTTTGTTTGATTCTTAAAGCACCTCATTGCGCATGATGAAACCAAGTATATATTGCGGAAAATTGACTTTAACAGAACAATCGTGTGATTATCGTGTAGATAAAGCTTTTAATTATGAGTTTTTCGGAAAATATGACGAATAATAACGAAATAGTGCGCGAAAACGAGGCGCTGCGCAAGCGGGTTTCGCAGTTGAGTGCGGCGATCCTGCGCATTAATGCGAGTCTTGATGTAGACACTGTTTTGCAGGAGGCCGTGGACAGCGCGTGTGCACTGACCGACGCCCGCTACGGCATGATCGTCACCATTGATGAAAGCGGAGAAACCCAGGATTTCGTCAGTTCCGGCTTCACCGACGAAGAGCACAGGCAGTTCGAGAAGTGGCCTGACGGTCCGCGGCTCTTCAAGCACTTGCGCGCCTTGCCGGGGGTCGTGAGACTCGCGAATCTGCCTTCCTACGTCAGCGAACTGGGTTACTCGGAGGAATTGATGCGATCCAAGACTTTCCAGGGTACGCCGATGCGTTACGGGGACACGTATGTAGGCAATTTCTTCCTTGCGGAAAAGGAAGCCGGACTGGCATTTACGGATGAGGACGAAGAGATGCTGGTACTGTTCGCGTCACAGGCGGCAACAGCCATCGCGAACGCCCGCACGCACCGGGACGAACAGCGGTCCAGGGCCGACCTCGAGGCCCTGGTAGAAACTTCGCCGGTGGCCGTTGTCGTATTCGACGCCAGGACCGGCAAGCCGGTGTCCCTCAATCGGGAGGCCTACCGGATTGCCGAAGTTCTGCGCATACCGGGCCGCTCAGCGGAGGATCTGCTGGAGGTGATCACTTGCAGGCACCCGGACGGCACCGAAGTTTCGCTCAGCGAGTTTCCGATCGAACAGACATTCATTAACTCCGAAACAATGCGCGCCGTGGAGATCGTTCTCACGGTCCCTGACGGCAGAAGCGTTACGGCATTGCTTAATTACACACCGATTCGTTCACCAGAAGGTGAAGTTGTCTCAGTGGTGGTTACGATGCAGGACCTGGCGCCGCTGGAGGAATTGGACCGGTTGCGGGCAGAGTTTCTGGGCATGGTGAGCCACGAATTGCGCACGCCGCTTGCCGCCATCAAGGGCTCGACCGCCACTGCGCTGGATACTTCCCTGACACTGGACCCGGCCGAGGTGCACTAGTTCTTCCGGATCATAGACGAGCAGGCCAATCACATGCGCGGCATGATCAGCGACCTCCTGGATGCGGGCCGCATTGATGCCGGCACGCTGTCCGTCCTGCCCGTGCCGACCAAACTGGCCGCGCTGGTGGACAATGCCAGGAATGCGTTCCTGAATGGCGGCAGTACGCACACGATACTCATTGACCTTCCGCAGAACCTGCCCCGGGTGCTGGCTGACAAGGGGCGCATCGTGCAGGTGCTGAATAATCTCTTTACCAATGCCGCCAGGTTCTCTCCCGGCTCCTCACCCATCCGGGTCGCTGCGCGACGCGACGGCTTGCACGTCGCGATTTCGGTTTCGGACGAAGGCAGGGGGATACCGCCGGAGCAGCTCCAGCGCCTGTTCCGGAAATACACGGAAATCAGCAGCGATGAGGGGAGAGGGACCGGCCTGGGGCTCGCCATTTGCAAGGGTCTGGTGGAAGCCCACGGTGGGCGCATCCGGGCGGCGAGCGACGGGCCCGGGCAGGGGACACAAATCACCTTCACGCTTCCGGTAGCCGAGGAAGCCGATGGCGTCACCGATCAGGCCCGCCCGTCTCGCCAGGGAAGCGAGCGACAACCTGTCCTGGTGGTGGACGACGATCCACAGATGCTCCGCTTCGTGCGCGACGCCCTGGCGCGGGACGGCTACTCCCCGCTGGTAACCGGTGACCACCGCGAATTGTCCCGGATCATCCGGGAGGAAAAGCCTCACCTGATTTTGCTCGACCTGCTCCTCCCCGGTACGGATGGCATCGAGCTCATGGAGAACGTACCCGAGATGGCTGACCTGCCGGTCATCTTCATCTCCGCCTACGGCAGGGACGAGACCATTGCAAGGGCGCTGGAGCGGGGCGCCATTGATTACATTGTCAAGCCCTTCTCGGCGACGGAACTGACGGCCAGAGTCCGGGCGGCCCTGCGCAGGCAGAGTGAAATGGAGCCCTTCGTGCTCGGCGACCTCGCCATTCAGTATGAGCGGCGAGAGGTGACCGTGGCCGACAACCCCGTGCGGTTGACCGCCACCGAATACGAATTGCTCCGCGTCCTCTCGGTGAACGCGGGACGGGTACTGACTTACGACGCGCTGATTCGCCAATTGTGGGAGGGACCTGACTCGGGGGATTCGGACCGGGTCCGGACTTTTGTCAAGCAATTGCGCCGCAAGCTCGGCGACGACCCGGCGCGGCCGGTCTATATCCAGAACGTGCGCGCGGTGGGTTACCGCATGGAAGCCGGGGACAGGGGATAGACAATGCAACCAGTTTTCACATAGTCGCAAGGTTCTTGAGACCAGTGATACTATCGAAGCTGAAGCGGCTGTGCCAAAATCACTATGGCAACTATAAGTGAAAACAACGGCGACGCCAGCGCGAATACCGGAACTGCTTACACGATATCTCTCGGCGATATTTTTGAGGGAACGCTTGACCCTGCTGAGGATAAAGACTGGATCAAGGTCGAACTGACCGCCGGGACGATATACGATTTTACCCTCAGCGGCGTTGATTCTGCTGAATTTGCGCTGTTTGATTCGTCCGGACATCATATCGTCCGGGGCGGCATCACTCCTACAGGCGGAAAACTTATCTTCAGCCCGGATGTTACTGCGACGTATTACATCCAGGCAGGCAGTTTCGATGATGCTTTCTCGGGAGACTACGAGCTTTCTCTTGTCGAGAATACGATCCCCGTGGGCAGCTACGATGAGATTGCCGACTACCTGACCGATGGCTACTGGGAGTGGCTGGATGGGTCAAGGGCGGCTTTTCTCGTCGGGCCTGGTGGGACGTTGACTGCCAATATCTCAGTCTTGACCGAAGAGGGCCGGCAACTGGCTCGCTGGGCGTTTGAGGCATGGACCAGCGTCACCGGCATCAGTTTTGAGTTTGTTGAAGATAATCATGCAGACATCATTTTCAAAAGCGAGCCTGATAATACGGCTACAGGTGGTCCTACAGCAATACGAAACGGATTGATCATTTCTTCCGGCGTCAATATTCCACCGGACTATCTCGATCTATATGGAACTACGATTGACAGTTATTCCTTTTCAACATTTGTCCATGAAATCGGGCATGCGTTGGGGTTAGGGCATTCCGGGCCTTACCCAACAGATTTCGATAACCCCGTAGCCACGTATGGTATCGAGAACGTATTCCTGATTGATTCTTGGCAGGCGTCAATAATGTCGTACATAAACCAGTATGGGAACACCTATATCGACGCCAGTCTTGCCCAATACGTCACGCCGATGATCGCTGACATCATCGCCATCCAGAATCTCTATGGCGTGCCTGACAGCATCAACGTCGGCGATACGATTTATGGCTATCAATCGAACCTGGACGGCTATCTGGGTGAATTCTTCAGGTTGTGGACCGGTGAGAGTGATCCGTTTATTGACGTCGACATGATGTCTGACACCGGTTACCCCACCATCAAATCAAGATTGATTGACCTTGACAGTGATGGCGACCCCGACCTCGTCGTCGGAAACAACACCGGGTTACTCTACTATTTTGAGAACATCGGCACCTCTGCCGTCCCCGGTTTTTCGGAACGCACCGGCACGGACAATCCACTGGGCGGTATTTCGGTGGGGTCTTACAGCACGCCGACATTCACCGACCTTGACGGCGATGGCGACTCCGACCTTATCGTAGGAAATGGCAAAGGCAATATCGCCTACTTCGAGAATACCGATACAGCGGCCTCCCCGGATTTCACGCAAGGCACCGGCGCAGCCAATCCTTTTGACGGCATTACCATGGGTTCATTGAGCACGCTCGCACTGGCTGACCTGGACGGTGACGGCGACCTGGACCTTGCTGTCGGAATTGATAACGGTGATCTCCGTTACTATGAAAATACCGGCACATCGGCAAATCCCGATTTCATTCAACGCACCGGCGAGACCAATCCTCTCCACAACATCAATGCAGGCTCTTATGCCACTCCCGAATTTGTCGATGTTGACAATGACGATGATTTTGACCTCGTCATCGGGAGTGGTCGTGAAGGTATCTACTACTTTGAGAACACAGGAACAGCGACTTCTCCGGGTTTCATTCAACGTACCGGCAATGATAATCCTTTCAGCGGCCTCGCTGTGGGTGCATTTTTCGCGCTTGATTTTGTCGACCTCGATGGCGATAGTAGTTTTGACATCATCATCGGGAATCATGTTGGTAACATCGTCTATTTTAAAAACACGGGAACGCACACCGACCCCGAGTTTTCACCACAAAACCTTACCAACCCTACGACATTTACGATCTATGATAACGGCGGCAACGACACGCTTGACCTGCGTACGGACACAAAGGATCAGCAGGTTTACCTGCGCCCGGAAGGTATCTCGGATGTATACGGCCTGACAGGCAACCTGGTTATTGCGCGGGATACGGTAATTGAGAATTTCGTTGCCGGTTCCGGGAACGATCTGATTGCCGGCAACGCGGTTGCGAATTATCTGAAAGGGAATGACGGAGATGACAGGATATGGGGTGGTGGCGGTAACGACATTCTGGAGGGAGGCGCGGGCGCCGACCGGTTGGATGGGGGTGCAGGTATGGACTGGGTGTCCTATCGAGGGTCGGATGCTGCTGTGACAGTGAATCTTATCGATTCCGCGGTCTCGGGGGGACACGCCGATGGCGACGTGCTTACCGAAATAGAGAACGTGATTGGGTCTGATTACGATGATGTACTGGTTGGTAATGATGGCGCCAACCAGCTCGCAGGAGGCGCGGGCATGGACTGGGTATCTTATCGTGACTCGAATGCGGCCGTGACGGTGAATCTTGCGGAGAACACGGTTCGAGGAGGCCATGCCGAGGGTGATGTGCTTACCGAAATAGAGAACGTGATTGGGTCTGATTACGATGATGTACTGGTTGGTAACGATGAGGCCAACCGGCTGGCAGGGGGCGCGGGCGCAGACCGGTTGGAGGGTGGCGCCGGGACGGACTGGGTGTCCTATCGTGACTCGGATGCGGCTGTGACGGTGAATCTTGCGGACAACACGGTTCGAGGAGGCCATGCCGAGGGTGACGTGCTTGCCGAAATAGAGAACGTGATTGGGTCTGATTACGATGATGTACTGGTTGGTAACGATGAAGCCAACTGGCTGGTGGGGGGTGCGGGCGCAGACCGGCTTGAGGGCGGCGCCGGGACGGACTGGGTGTCCTATCGAGGGTCGGACGCGGCTGTGACGGTGAATCTTACCGATTTCACGGTCTCGGGGGGCCATGCCGAGGGTGACGTGCTTGCCGAAATAGAGAACGTGGTGGGGTCTGATTACGATGATGTACTGGTTGGTAACGATGAAGCCAACCGGCTGGTGGGGGGTGCGGGCGCAGACCGGCTGGAGGGCGGAGGCGGCGCAGACCAGTTGGAAGGCGGCGCCGGGATTGACTGGTTGTCCTATGCAGGGTCGGACGGGCCGGTATCGGTGCGGCTCTATGACGGGTATGCCGCCCGGGGCCATGCTGAGGGCGATATCATCAGTGGTTTTGAGAACCTGAGAGGCTCCGCTCATGCGGATGTCCTGGCAGGAAGTGGCAGGGCGAACCGGCTGGAGGGTGGCGCCGGGGACGACCGATTGATTGGCGGCAGTGGGAATGACTTATTGGAGGGCGGCGCGGGCGCAGACCGGTTGGAAGGCGGGGCCGGGATTGACTGGTTGTCCTATGCGGGGTCGGATGGGCCGGTATCAGTGCGGCTCTATGACGGGTATGCCGCTCGGGGTCATGCTGAAGGCGATGCCATCAGCGGCTTTGAGAACCTGAGAGGCTCAATTTATGCGGATCGTCTTGCAGGGACGGGCAGGGCAAACCGGCTGGAGGGCGGCGCCGGGGACGACCGATTGATTGGCGGCAGTGGGGATGACGTACTGGAGGGTGGCGTCGGGGCCGACCGGTTGGATGGTGGACCGGGCATTGATACTGCGCTCTATCAGAATTCTGATGTTGGAGTAACTGTATATCTGTATGGATTTACCGAGGGCGAGGGCGGACACGCCGAGGGTGATGTCCTTGCCGATGTCGAGAATGTAACAGGATCTGATTACGATGATCATCTGGAAGGTGATGATGCCGCTAACAGACTTACAGGAGGCAATGGTGACGATCTCCTGTATGGTAGTAATGGAAATGATGATCTTCGCGGCAATGATGGTCGGGACTATTTGGAAGGCGGCGCCGGCGCTGACCGGTTGGATGGTGGTTCCGGGAATAACACAGCGGTTTATAAAAATTCTGATGCAGGCGTATTTATAGACCTGCAGTATGGAATTGTAGAAAAGGGTCATGCAGAGGGTGATGTCCTTATCAATATTGAGAATGTAACAGGGTCTGATTACCGTGATAACCTGCGAGGTGATGAGAGCGCCAACCGATTACAGGGCGGCGCTGGAGACGATTATCTGCGAGGTGGCGATGGTGCTGACCGACTGGACGGTGGTGATGGTATTGACTTGATATTTTACTGGGGATCGGATGAAGGCGTGACGGTGAACCTGGAGGAAGGTACGGGTAAGGGAGGCCACGCTGAAGGTGATGTGATTGTTGATGTCGAGCGAGTACAAGGATCTGACTACAGAGATGTGTTGATTGGTGATAATGGAGAAAATGTCTTGCAGGGACTTGATGGCAACGACGAGCTTCAAGGTGGCAATGGCAACGACTGGCTGGAGGGGAGCGCCGGCGCTGACAGATTGGACGGGGGCAGTGGAAGCGATACGGCATCTTATCAGTTTTCGGACGCGGGCGTGGCAGTTAACCTTAAAAATGGTACGAGTGAGGGTGGTCATGCCGAAGGCGATGTTATTGTCAATGTTGAGAACATCGGAGGGTCTGACCATGATGATTTATTGAGTGGTGACGAAGAAGCGAATATTCTACGCGGCTATGATGGCGACGATGAGCTTCGCGGCAATAGTGGAGACGACTGGCTTTACGGTAATGCTGGTGATGACCGGTTAGATGGTGGAGGTGGCGCAGACAGACTGTATGGAGATGAAGGAAATGATACTTTTATTTTTGGCAACGGACATGGCCACGATAGAATACTTGACTTCACCAACGATGAAGACCAGATCGACCTCAGCGCTCTCAATCTGTCGGGTTTCGATGAACTCACCATAACATCCATCTCGGACAGCGTGGAGATAGACCTCACGGAACACGGAGGAGGTACTATACTGCTGCAGAATTTCGATATGGCTGACCTGGATGCGATGGACTTCCTGTTCTAAAGGCCATCACCATCACTCAACGACTGGCGCCAGGAGGATCGGTTAGGATAGTTAGGGTGATCCGACCCCATTTTGTTTCAGAAGGGCGAGGAAAAGTTATAGTTGAACGTGGCAAAAACCCGGCGCCCGTAAAGAAGGAACGTCGTGTCCGTTCTACCCGATTACTTGCGATAATGCGCGTAATCCTTTGCGCAACTCCCTGCCGTCGGAAACAGTATCGACTCTCTGCCCGATACCCAAACCTGCGGAGCGCCGCGTGTGACAGCGCGTGTGCCGCATTGTATGCGAGATCGAACCGTGATTCGATACTGAGAGAATTATCTTTTGCGTCATGGAGCCTGGCAAGCCCGGAGACGCGCAGGTTGAAGTTGTCAGGTAAAATTCGCCCTGAAGAGGATTCGAACCTCTGGCCTTCCGCTTAGGAGGCGGACGCTCTATCCGTCTGAGCTATCAGGGCATGGTTCCGGATAGACATCACCCGTTTCCGGTTGATTAATTCAAGCATATCATTTATTAATCCGCCCCATGCGAAAATATTCGGTTATTATCCCCGCCCTGAACGAGGCGGATTATATCGGCGCGACCCTGGAGCGGCTCCAGCCTGCCCGCGCCAGGGGCCATGAGGTGATCCTGGTGGATGGCGGCAGCGTCGACGATACCTGCGAGGTCGCGGAGGGCGGCGTGGACCGTATCCTGCAATGCGGTCCCAACCGGGGCGCACAGATGAATCAAGGCGCGCAGGCCGCGCGCGGAGATATCCTGTTGTTTCTCCACGCCGATACCCTGGCGCCCCATGATTTTGACAGTATCCTGGATGATCGCGGGGTTTGCGGGAATGCCTGGGGAAGTTTCGATGTGAGGTTGTCCGGCAGCCATTTCATGTTCCGTTGCATCGAGAGGATGATGAACCTGCGTTCCCGGCTGACCGGTATCGTCCTCGGTGACCAGGCGATTTTTACCGGCCGCCGCCTGTTCAACCGGCTGAACGGCTATGCGGAAATAACGTTGATGGAGGACATTGAATTAACCAGGAGGCTGAAGAATGTTTCCTCGCCCATCCGTATCGGGCGGCCTGTCGTGAGCTCATCCCGCCGCTGGGAACAGCACGGCATAGCCAGGACCGTACTGCTTTCATGGAAACTGAGGTGCTGCTATGCAATCGGCGCCGACCCACACAAACTCGCCGGTAAGTATAATTAACCCGAATATCTCACCGTGATGCGATATGCGGGTTGAACAAAAGACGGCATTGCTGGTTTTCACGAGAACGCCCGATCCGGGAAGCGTGAAAACCCGCTTGTTGTCCGTGATGGACGCGCAGCGCGCTGTGACAATCCAGGCCGGGTTATTGCAACGTACCCTGGAAACGGCGCGCGCATCGACAGCGGACGATATCGAGCTTTGGTGTACGCCGACAACGCAGCATCCCGTCCTGCTGGAACTCGAGGACAGGTTTTCACTGACACTGCGCTCGCAGGGCGGCGCCGACCTGGGTGAACGCATGTGTTTTGCCATGGAGCAGGCTTTGCAGGTCTACCGGCACGTGGCGCTGATCGGCGGTGATTGCATGGACCTGGCCGCGACGGATATCGACATTGCCCTGGAACAACTTGGCGCCGGGACAGACGTAGTCCTGGGCCCGGCCCATGACGGTGGGTACTACCTGGTCGGACTTTCCAGGTTATATTGGGAACTGTTTGCCGGCATCAAGTGGGGCACGGACCAGGTGCTGGAGGATACCCGGGAGCGGGTCGCGCAGTTGGGGCTGAGGCTGTATGAACTGCCGGCACGCCGCGATCTCGACCGGCCCGAGGACCTGCGTTACCTGTAGGTTTCAGAAAGCTCTGAACAAGTCCAGGATGGACTTGTTCAGTTTCCTTTATTTCCAGGCGGTTTTTCTTCCTTGGGCCCGTATTGCCTGATGAATTTGCGCGACAGCTTTTCCGCCTCTTCCAGTTCCTCCGCCGACAGGTTTTCCCGCGCTGACGGCAATGCATCGATGGATTTCCTGTGCTGGTGCTCGGCCCCGGTCCGGTACCATGCGTAGGCATATTCGTAGTCTCTGGGCACACCCCTGCCTTGCATATAAAGCTCCGCCAGACGGAACTGGGCCTGCTTGACGCGTTGCTCCGCTGCCTTGCGGAACCAATTGGCGGCTTCCTCGTAGCTCTGTCCCACGCCCTGGCCTTGCAGGTACATCATGGCGACGTAATACTGGGCGAGGCCGTCTTCAGAGGTTTCGGCGAGGGAACGCATGGTGTTGTAGGCCTGTTCGTAGTCGCCCCTGTTATAGGCGAACACGCCGTCAACGAAATCCGCGAGCGCCGGCCCGGCCCACAAACACGCCAGGAAGATAACCGTGAGAAGTTTTTTCATGGGGGAAATTATACCTTTATTTGCCCAGTTCCGACAGCAGCGCCGCAATGGACCGGGCGGACTGGCCGGGCGCCATCAGGTGCACACCGGCTATGCCGTCAATCTTCTGCAGGCGTTCGATCAGTTCGATACAGATACGGCGGCCCTCCTGTTTCGGGTCGCTGCTGTCCTCAAGTCGTTGAATCAGGGAGTCCGGGAAAGCCACCCCCCAGAGATTCTCCCGCATCCACCTGGCGGACCGGGCGGAGGCCACGGGTCCCAGGCCGATGAGAATCCCGGCCCTGTCCGCGATGCCCCATTCTCCCATGTAGCCGGCGTATGCCTCGATCAGGTCGATGTCGTAACACAACTGGGTCTGTATGAAACGGGCGCCTGCGTCTGTCTTCCTGGTGATACCGGGCGGGGTACCCTTGTCATCAGGCCGCTGCGGCACGTCCGCCGCGCCGATGAGGAAACGGGGAGGGGGCTCGATCTCCCGGCCGTTCGGCAGGGCGCCTTTGTCGCTCATGTCCCGGGCGAGGGTGATCAGGGCGGTGCTGTCGATATCGTGCACTGCCCTGGCTTCGGGCTGATCCCCCCTGGCGGGGTCGTCTCCCGTCAGCAGCAGCAGGTTGGAGACGCCGAATGCCGCGCAACCGACCAGGTCGGCGCACAGCGCAATACGGTTGCGGTCGCGGCAGGTCAGTTGCAGCACCGGCTCCATGCCGTTGACGGCGAGCAGGGCAGCGGCGGCGGCGCTCGACATGGTGGTCCTGGCCGCGGCGCCGTCGGTTACATTGATGGCTTGCACCCGGCCGTCCAGCATGCCGGCTTCTTCCAGCAGGCTGCCGGCAGAGGCCGCCAGCGGCGGCACGAGTTCCGCGGTAAAACAGAACCTGCCTTCGTTCAGTGACGTTTCCAGCTTATTCATTGCCTTTGTCCTGCGGCCATTATATCCCGAATATCCCGGCCAGTAGGCGATGCACGGCTTCCGGTTGCTCCGACAACATCATGTGCCCGCAATCTTCCAGGGTGTCCACCTGTGCCTGCTCCAGCGCGTCAATAAGGCCGATGGCCGCCGCCGGCGGTGTCATCCGGTCCTGTTTTCCGAGGATCAGGTTCGCCGGCGCCCGGATGTCCTGCGCCGCCGCCAGGCCGCCGGTGTATTCATTGCAGGCATTGAGGTCCGTGAACAAGACGTTTTCCAGGGACCGTTCCAGGAGCCGCATATTGCTGTTCATGATATGGATGCCGGCAACGGGGTTGCCGCCAAGTTGCGAGCACCAGGCATGGGCATACAGCATGATCATGTCGACCGCGCCGTGATGGTTCCTGCGCGCCGCATCCAGCAGGGGTTCAGCCACCGGCATGGGCGCCGCTGCGCCCAGCAACACGAGCCTGCCGACCCCGGCCTGCGCCCGGTGCGCCGCTTCCAGGGCGATCAGCGCCCCCATGCTGTGGCCCACCAGGGCGGCCTCTTCCAGTTCCAGGGCCTGGATTAAATCAAGCAGCCAGGCTGCATTCGCTTCTATTGACGGCAGCGGTTCTCCCCCGGAGCGCCCGTGACCCGGGAGGTCGATGGCGATGGAATTGAACCGCTTTTTGGCGAAATAGCGGTTGAACAGGGTCCAGACCGTGTGATCGAGACCGGCGCCATGAATAAAGATAATGCCCGGCAGGCCGGGCTTGAAATCTTCCCGGCCGGTCGCGGCAAACACACTATGACTATCTATTCTTATTTCCATTTGTCTGCATTCCGACGTTGTCATGCCGGGCTTGACCCGGCATCCAGCAAGATACTGTGTCGCCCTCTGGGCGACTCTTTCTTTCACTGGATTCCGGCTTTCGCCGGAATGACGGCAAGATATTATTTTATTTCTGCGGTCGGTACAAAGCCCGGTTCAAATCGTTGATCAGGTCCTCCGGGTCTTCCAGGCCGACCGAGAGCCGGACCAGTCCTTCACTGATGCCGGCCTGTTCCAGGGCGTCATCGTCCATGCGGCTGTGGGTGGTCGAAGCCGGATGGATCACCAGGGATTTTGCATCGCCCACGTTAGCCAGGTGGGAAAACACCTGCAGGGCTTCGATGAACCTGCGGCCCGCCTCTCGCCCGCCTTTCAGTTCAAAACTGAACACCGAACCGCACCCCCCCGGCAACAGCTTTTTTGCCAGGTCATGATCAGGATGACCCGGCAGCTCCGGGTAAGTGACATATTCCACGGCATCGTTGTCATCCAGGCACTCGACGATTTGCCTGGTATTGGCGACATGCTTGTCCATTCTCAGCGCCAGCGTTTCCACACCCTGCAGGATGTAAAACGCGCTGGCGGGGCTGAGCGCCGCGCCGAAGTCTCTCAGACCCTCGCGCCGCGCCCGGTGCAGGAAGGCGTCCGGCCCGAAATCCTCGGCGAAATCGATGTCCAGGATTCCTTCGTATGGTTCCGTCAGGCCCGAAAATTTGCCGGAGGCATCCCAGTCGAAGCGGCCGGAATCCACGATAATGCCGCCGATGGCGACTCCATGCCCGCCGATGAACTTGGTGAGGGAGTGGATGACGATGTCCGCGCCGTGATCGAAGGGTTTCAGCAGGTAAGGCGTGGTCAGGGTCGAATCCAGCATCAGCGGAACCTGCGCCGCGTGAGCAATGCCGGCAACCGCTTCGATGTCGAGGACTTCGCAACGGGGATTGCCTATGGTTTCGGCATAAACCAGGCGGGTTTCAGGGCGGATGGCCTGCCCGAACGCTTCCGGGTCTCTGGGGTCCACGAAGGTGGTCTCAATGCCGAACCGGGGCAGGGTGTAAGTGAACAGGTTATGGGTGCCGCCATACAGGGCGTGGGATGCGACGATATGGCTGCCGCCGTCCATCAGCGTGCATATCGCCAGGTGGATGGCGGCCATGCCGCTGGCCGTCGCCACTGCGCCGGTACCCCCTTCCAACCCGGCAATGCGTTCTTCCAGCACCGCCACCGTCGGGTTGGAGATGCGGGAATAGACATGTCCCGACCTGGCGAGGTCGAACATGGAAGATGCCTGGTCCGTTTCCCTGAACACGAACGAGGTGGTCTGGTAAATGGGCGCGGCGCGCGCGCCGGTCACCGGGTCGGGGCGTTGCCCGCCGTGCAGGCTGATGGTGTCGAAGCCGGGGTATTTCAGTTTGGCCATTTGTATCTCTGGAATCTTTTTTGTTTTATTATACTGGAGGTTGGGACAAACAGAATCAATTGAATAAATATGGCTGAACTGGACATTCTCGATACCGCGCAGCGGTGGCTGGCCGAGGGCCGGGATGTCGCCCTGGCGACCGTGGTCGAGACCTGGGGGTCGGCGCCGGTGCCCGGCGGCAGCCAACTGCTGGTGGACGGGCAGACCAACTTCATCGGCTCCGTTTCCGGGGGGTGCGTGGAGACTGCCGTGATCGGCGAGGCGGAAGAGGTGATCAGGACCGGGCAGCCGCGTATGCTGGAATACGGCGTGACCGACGAGATGGCCTGGGAGGTCGGCCTGGCCTGCGGCGGGCGCATCAAGGTTTACGTGGAACCCGTACGCTGAGATGCGCAAAGAGTCGCTGGAACAGATAAACGCCTGCCGTTCGGCGCACCGGCCCTGCGTGTTGTTCAGGGACCTGGATACCCATGAGAGCTTTGTCCTGGAACCCGGCCTGCACGTCGATGAGCAGGATGCGGAACTGCATGAACTCGCCATGCAGGCCCTGAGAACGGATCGGTGTGTGCGGCGCGAGGTCCGGGGACAGGACTGGTTCGTTCAGCCATTCAACGCGCCGCTGCGCCTGATCATCATCGGCGCGGTGCATACCGGCCAATACCTCGCAAGTTACGCGCGGTCCTGCGGCTACGACGTGGTGGTGGTGGATCCCAGGCAGGCGTTCGCCAGCGAGGCCCGTTTCCCCGGGGTGACGCTGAATACGGAATGGCCCGATTACGCCCTGGAGGTCCTGGCGCCGGACACTCGCACTGCCCTGGTGACCCTGACCCACGATCCCAAACTGGACGATCCCGCCCTGCAGGCTGCGCTGCGCTCACCGGCGTTCTATATCGGCGCCCTGGGCAGCAGGAGGACTCAGGCCGCGCGGGTCGAGCGCCTGCAGGAAGCCGGGTTCGAAGAGGCCGAGATAGCCCGTCTCAAGGCGCCGGTGGGACTGGACATCGGCGCCCGCTCCCCGGCGGAGATCGCCGTTTCAATCATGGCGGAGATCACGGCGACACTGCGAAATGATTTATCCGCAGATGACGCAGATTAACGCAGATATATGGGGTCAGAGTAAAAATTCTGACGAATTTCTTACTCTGACCCCTGGTATTGTGGGGACGGACTTAAGTCCGTCCCCGGCCTCTGAGCTTCCTTAATCCGCGGATTTTCTGATCAGGCGGTTGGAGTAGAACAGCAATAGCAGGGCCGTCGCCAGGCTCCCGGCGATGGCGGCGATGCCGGCGCCCACCAGGCCGATTTTCGGCAACAGCAGGACCAGAGCCGTGATGTGCAGGATTGTGGTGAACACCCTGATGTGCATGGATACCTCGGGACGGCCTATGGAAAACAGGGCGGGTTCCAGGGCGAAGGAGGTCATCGTGATGGCGGCCCCGATCATGAGCAGTACCAGGATATCGTAGGCGCTGACGTATTCCGCGCCGAAGAACAGGCCCAGCAGGGACTGCCCGAACAGGAAAACCAGCAACAGGATAAAGCCGGCAATGGCCCCGCCGACCAGGGCCGAGTGCCTGATGACGTTCCAGAGGCGGTTGAATTGTTTTGTCACCGCGATTTTTGTCATTTCCGGGTAAACCGTTTCGGTGAATAACTGGGCGGGTTTGATCAGCACGGCCGCGGATTCCTGGGCGATCTTGAACAGGCCGGCGACTGCCGGTCCGGACATGGCGCCGATGATGAGGGTGGCGATATGTACAGTCGAGGTATACAGGGTCCTGTTCAAATGGGAAGCCCAGATAAACGAGAGGATTCCTTCATGGGGCCTGATCAGGTGTTTCATACTGAAGTTCATATCCCTGCCGAAGCCCCGGTGGCTGAATTCGCGCCAGCCGAACCAGACGGTGGCCAGACACTGAACGGCGCCGGCGAGAAACCAGAACAGGAGGAATGCGCTGATATGCTGGTAGAAGAAGTAGGCGGCACAGGCGCCGGCGAGCCGGATCGTCGGGACGACCATCAGCATCAGCGCCACCAGGTCGAAGCGGTTAAACAGACGCAGCAGGCCCAGGGAAGTTGTCTTGAAGTTGAACAGGATCATGCAGCAGTAAACGGCCGCCACAAGTTCCAGATCTTCCGTTACGCCGAACCAGGGGCCGATCCTGGATAAGGCTAGGATACCCACCAGTGTGCCGAGAACGCAAAAACCGATGTCCAGGAGCGTTGTAAATTTGATCAGTTTCTGGAAATCCTCCCGCGCATTATTCTCCAGGCACAGCGCGCCGTACCTGACCACGCACTCCGCGGTCTTTAAAGTGATAAAGTCCCGGACCGCGACGGCATAGGCATGGATAAGGATGAGAACGCCGAAATTATGGGCGCCCAGGGCGCGGGTGGCCAGGGCAAGGTACACCAGGCCGGCCAGGGCGGTATACAGCTTGCCCGCGGTCAGCATGGCGGAGTTTTTGAAAACCCGGCGGTAAAGACCGTCGTTCGTCACGACAGTGCGCTGAACGCCTCGCAGATTTTGTCTATCTGTTCATCGGTGTGGGCGGCGCAGACGCTTATGCGCACCAGTGATTTGCCGTCGGGCGTCGCAGGCGGGAAGATCAGGTTCACATAGACGCCGTGCTCGTGCAGGCCGCGCCACAGCGCCAGGGCCTGCTCCCTGGTGTCCAGCAGGGCTGCGATCACCGGGCAGGGTTCGGGTCCCAGTTCATAACCGGCGTCGAGCAGGTGCCGGTAAAGGCGCCGTGCGTGACGCCACAGCCGGGCGCGCAGGTCGGCGCCGTTTTCCACCCGTTTCAGCGCTTCCCGGGTGGACGCGATCACCGAAGGGCAGGGCGATGCAGTGAAGATATACGGCCTGCTCGCATAGCGTATCAGGTCGAGCTGCGGGTGGTTGCTGACGCAATACCCGCCGGTGCTGGCCAGGCTTTTACTGAAGGTGCCGACTATGAAATCCGCTTCGTTGATGACGCCGGCCTCTTCCACCAGGCCCCTGCCGCGCTCGCCCAGCACGCCCAGCGAATGGGCTTCATCCACCAGCAGCATGGCTTGATGTGCGTTTTTCACCTCGACGAATTCCCGGATGCGGGCCTTGTCCCCCAGCATGCTGTAGATGCCTTCGATGATGACCAGTGTGTTTGCCGCACGCTCTCCCAGGCGTTTCAAACGTTTGTGCAGGTCGTCGGGATTATTGTGGCGGAAGCGCACGACGTCGGCGCCGCTCAGCCGGCACCCGTCGTAGATGCTGGCATGGCTGTCGGCGTCTATGACTATGGTGTCTTCGTTGTTCGCCAGGCCGGATATCACCGCCAGGTTGGCCTGGTAGCCTGTGGTGAATACGATGGCCTTGTCGCATTCGTAGAACGCGGCGATTTCCCGTTCCAGCGCCCGGTGGCCGGAAAAGCTGCCGTTGGCCATTCTTGATCCGGTCGTCCCCGTTCCCAGTTCGTCCAGTGCGGCATGGGCCGCATCAAGGCATTCCTTGTCGAAGGTAAGGCCCAGGTAGTTGTTGGTGCCGGCCAGGATCGTTCTCCTGCCGTTGATACGCGCTTCCGTCGGTGAATAGATTTCTTCAATGGGCGCGCCGAAAGGATCTACGCCCTCGCCCAGCAGGCTATGCCGGTCCTGTACCAGGGGCTGGAATTTGGCAAACAGGCTCATTTCTCAGGTTCCTGTGTTGATGACGGTGTGTATCCGTTCTGCCAGGTCCTTGACGGTATGTACGTCGGCCAGCAGGTTGACCGGCATGGATATGTCGAATTCATCCTCTATATCCATCAGCAGGTCGAGCACCTTGAACGAATCCAGTCCCAGTTCGGTGACCAGTTCCGAATCTTCCGTCAAGCCGGCGTCCGGCGCTGTCAGTGCGGATAGTTCAGTGATCACTTTTTCCAGGATTTCTTCATAACTTGTTGTCATTTACCGTTCTCCAGGTTTGGTGCAGATTCCCAGCAGGAAGGGTTATCATACAAGCCATTCCGGACACGCTGTGAATACGTCCCTGTACGCTTTATCATCCGCTGTCCCTGCGGATGACATTCCTGCATGGCTTGTATGATAACCCTAACCGTTCTCCAGGTTTGGTACAGATTCCCGACAGGAAGGGTTATCATATAAGCCATTCCGGACACGCTGTGAATACGTCCCTGTACGCTTTATCATCCGCTATCCCTGCGGATGACATTCCTCCATGGCTTATATGATAACCCTTCCGGGTAGATTATATAGCCGTCTTTATGCCGTCGCGGAGGCTGATTTCCGGTCTCCAGCCCAGGGTGGCCGTTAGCGGGGTATTATCGCATACCCAGTTCTCGTGGGTGATTTCGTTGACCTTGCCTGGGGTCAGTATGGCCGGGTAGCGCAGGATCCGGGCGAACAGCAAATTCACGTGTGCTGCGCATTTCAGCAGGGGGGCGGGTACCCTGATACGGATTATCCGGCGCTTCCAGGCGGCTTCGCCGGCCGCGGCGATATCCTTCCAGCGGTAGCCTCCGCTTGTTCCGTCATCAAGTTCGAACAGCCCTTGTGCTTCCGTTGCCTGCAGCCACATACGGATGGCGTTTACCAGGTCGGCGACATGTATCAGGCTGATCCTGGCGCCGGGTGTCCCGGCCCCTGCCAGGATGCCGCGCCGCATGAGGCGGAACAGGGGGCGCATTTCCCTGTCGCCGGGTCCGTAAACGGCGGTGGGACGGTAAATGGTGCGGGTCAGGGCGGCATAGTCGTCGGTCATCAGCAGTTCTTCCGCCATGGCTTTGCTGCGCGAGTACCAGGAATAACCGGGATACCTGGCGGCGACGGACGAGATCAGCAGGAACCTGGGCGCCGGCGTTATTTTCCGGGCGGCATTGAGCAGGTTTTCCGTACCCCGCAGGTTGACTTCCAGGAAATCTTCCAGTGAATTGCCGCGGGTTGCACCGGCGCAATGTATGATGCTGGTACAATCCCCGACCAGTTCATCCAGCGCCGGCCGGTTGTTCAGGTCGCCGTTGATCCAGGTTGTTCTTCCTGAGTCCGGTCCGGAATCCGGCTTTGGGCGCCGCGTCAGCGCGTTGATCCGGCACTCGGTCTTTTCCAGGGCGGTGAGAAGGTTACTACCCAGAAAGCCTGTGGCTCCCGTCAGCGCCACACGCTCCGTCATGGCGGGAGGTTATGCGGTTTCGGCTTGCGAAGTGGCGGCCTGCTTCAGGTCTACTCTCTCGATAAAACCCTTGCGCGCAGCCACGCGGGATAATTTGCCTGACGAAGTACGCGGCAGTGTGTGCGGCGCGACCAGGTCCACATAGCAGTAAATCCCGAAGCCCTCGTACACTTTCCGCTGCAGTTGCTTGATCAGCGATTGCCTGGCCGTGCTCTCGGTAAGGCGGCATTCGACCACCAGCACGACGATCTGCTGTTCATCATCGGTTTCGATATCGAATGCGGAAGATTCGCCCATCCTGATCTCGTCCATTTCCTCGGCTATCTCTTCAAGGTCCTGGGCGCGGATGTTCCTGCCGTTTACGATTATGATGTCCTTGCGGCGTCCGGTAAGGTAGAGGTTATCGCGGTACAGGTAGCCCAGGTCTCCGGTATCCAGCCAGCCGTTTTCCAGTATTACCCGGTCGGTTGCTTCCTGGTCGTCCAGGTAGCCGCTCATCAGGCTGGGACCTTTGACCAGTACCCTGCCGACGCGCAGGTCGGGCAACAGTTCACCGTCATTATCGATAATCCTGATCTCATGCTCGGGCAGGGCGCTGCCGCAATTAACTATTTCGATCACCTTGCGGTTATCCGCCTGCACACGCACGGCGATGCCGCGTTCAGCCATGGTCAGCGCGTCGACCGACATCACGTCCAGGCCGTGGTCCAGTTCCGAGAATGTTGCGGCAAGCGATGCCTCCGCCAGTCCGTAACAGGGCAGGAAGGCATTGGAGTCAAACCCGGTTTCGGCCATGGTCCTGGCAAATGCCTTGAAAGTGCTGGAACGCAGCATTTCCGCGCCGATACCGGCTATGCGCCAGCAGCTCAGGTCAAGCTGTTGCAGGTCTGCGCTGCGAATCCTGCGGGTACAAAGTTCGTAACCGAATGGCGGCGAGAAAGCAATGGTGCAGCGGTTCCGGCTGATTAAACGCAACCATTGCAGGGGGCGTATGGCGAAATCCCTTGTGCGCAGGTAATCCACGGATAACTGGGAGGCGATCGGACCCAGGACGAAACCGACCAGGCCCATGTCATGGTAGAACGGCAACCAGGAAGCGCAACGGTCGCCGTTGTGTACTTTCAGACCGCTTCTTGTGATCCCCTGCAGGTTGCTCATTACTGCCTTGCCGGTAATGATGACACCCTGCGGTGAGCGGGTGCTGCCCGACGTGAACTGCAGGTAGGCCGGTTCTTCGGGCCTGCTCGGTTCCATGGTACGCTCTGACGGAGTAATGTCGGCCAGTTGTTCCGGCGTGCCGATCCATTCGAGGTGTTCGTTATCGACGGCAGCTTCCTCGAGGAAGCTGATGAATTCCTTATGTGCGATGGCTACCTTTGCCCTGCCGCTGGTAAGCATGCCTTTGAGTTGCTGCACGTAAATCGCATGACTGCCGAGATTCAGGGGTATCGGCATGGCGAACGGGACGAGGCCGATATACTGGCAGGCGAAGAACAGGATGATGAAATCCTGATGGGTATCGGCGACGAGCGCGACGTGGTCGCCGCGCTTCAGGTCAAGGCTGAGAAGGCGTTGGGCGGCAAGCCTCGCCCGCTGCTGGAGTTCGCTGTATGGCACTACGGCGCTGAGCCTGCCTTTAGCGTCATAGAAGTTGCAGCCGGTGACGCCGGCGGCAGCATAATCCAGCGCTTCAGATAAACAGGAGAAACCGGCCAGGTTTTGACCTATTGTATTACCAGTGTTCGTCGCTTCTCGATTCACAATGAATAAACCCCCGTCTCGTTCTTTTTAACGCCAGTTGACAAAGGCAGACTTATTTTTGATTTATTAGAGCGTCCATCCGCAAGCATAGGATATTCAACCAATTCTTTCCACTTGACAAATTATAAACATAAAATACGGCTATTTTATATCTTTACATGGTCTAGGGCGACAAATATGACACAATCTGAGAAAAACTTCCAGCATTTTTTTCAGGAAATTCCTCAATTCGGCCATGCGGCCCTCAGATCGTCCCTCAACCGGTTAAATATCTTGCCGTCTATACGGTTGTTCTGCGCCAGGTCCGGAGGACCGGGCCAGGCGTTATCGGAAAAATCCACCCCTCCGTAGCGACGCTCAGCGCCATAACGGGGTATTACATGAAAGTGGACGTGCGGATCGACCATCATCAGCATCAGGTAGTTCAGTTTATCATAGTGGAAAAGATGCGATAATACCATCTCAACGTCTCGCGTAACCTGGGACAATTCGGTAAAACCAGCTTCGCTCAGCCGGGAAAATGCCGTGACCGGTTCACGCGCGACCAGCACCAGGGCACCGAGCGTAACCTGGGCGGGACGCAGCAGTACGAGCCATGCGGAATAGGTGTGGACGCAGGTATCCGGGGCTCCGAATTTCAACATCGTTTCGTTCAGGGCGTCTGATGGCATTTGCGGTTTCGTCGATCAACAGGAAAAGGCTTTTACATATACTAAATGATGAGGAACAAACGGTCAAAGTCCTTTTCGGGGCGAAAACACAAACCGGGCGACCCGTTACGGGTCGTCCCGGTCGGTAACCGGCGCCAGTTGGCTGCGTTCATCCGTTTGCCCTGGCGCCTGTACGCGCAGGATCCCTTCTGGGTCCCGCCGTTGAAGATCGAACGCAGGCTGCATTTCTCCTCCCTGAACCCTTATTTTGCCCATGGCCGCTGGCAGGGCTGGATTGCCTGGCAGGGCGACCGGCCGGTGGGCCGCATAAGCGCGCAGGTCGATGACCTGCACCGCAGCCATTACGGTGTGAAGTCCGGCCATTTCGGCTTTCTCGAATGTGAAAACGACCCGGAGGTAATGCGCGCCCTGGTGGCGGAGAGCGAGCGCTGGCTGGCGCAACACGGGACTGAAGAGATCACGGGACCGTTCAACTTTTCCATCAACCAGGAATGCGGATTGCTGGTGGACGGTTTCGATACCCCGCCGGCGATCATGATGCCCCACAACCACCACTGGTATGCCGGGTTGCTGGAACAGCAGGGCTATAGCGCGGCGAAGGACCTGTATGCCTATTGGATTAAACCCGATTTCGCCATCCCGCGGGTCATGCAGAGCCTGGTGGACAGGTTCGGCGGCGCCGTCACGCTGAGAGGGTTGAACAGGAAAAAATTCAAGCAGGAACTGGAGATCCTGCGCGGAATTTTCAATGATGCCTGGTCGGACAACTGGGGTTTTGTCCCATTCACCCGGGAGGAGTTCGCGGAACTGGGAACCGCATTGCGGCTGTTCGTGCCGGACGATTTTATCCGCATTGCGGAATACGAGGGAGAACCGGTTGCGTTCATCGCCATCCTGCCCAACCTCAATGAAGTGACGCACGGCCTGGACGGCAACCTGTTTCCCACGGGAATTTTCAAACTGATCAGTGCCCTGCGCAAGCGTCGAATCAAGACCGGCCGGATACCGTTAATGGGCGTGCGCAAGAAACTGCAGAACACGCCGCTGGGTATCGCACTGGCATTACTCGTTATCCACGACCTCAGACAGCCGGTCATCGCCAGGGGGATCACCGGCGTGGAAATGTCCTGGATACTGGAGGACAACCAGGGCATGCGCAGCATCCTGGACAGGATCGGCAGCAGGCTGTACAAGACCTACCGGATCTACCGCAAGCAGTTGTAAGATATGATCTTTTTCTTTCCCGGAAGTATCGGTTGGCGGACCGGCAATGGCATCTGAGCGTAACATCGTCGCCCTGGTGCCCGCCGGAGATCGCGGTGCCGGTGATCCGGTCGCAAAGGTTTCCGGCGTTTCCTCCAAGGCGCTGGCGCCGCTGGCCGGAACGCCCATGATCATCCGGGTACTCAACACGCTGAAGGCGACCGGACGGATAGACTCCGTCGTACTGAGCGGCCCCGACCGGGACGTAATTGAGAGTTCCCCGCTGTTGCAGGAGGTTCTCAACAAAGACAATGTGTCGTGGGTCCCGGCGGAGCGCAGTCTTGCCGGCAGCATACAGGCAGGTCTGGCAAGGATCGATCCCGCCGCGCTGGTCCTGATCACGACCGCGGACCACGCTATGCTGGACACGGAAATATTGAATTACTTTCTGGACAGGGTTGTTGACAACAGCGCCGACGTCAACGTGGGACTGGTGGAATACGGACTGGTCGAGGCGGCTTACCCCGGCGTAAGGCGCACGGTCCTGAAGTTTTCCGACGGCGGCTACTGCGGCTGTAACCTGTACGCGCTGAACGGCGCCCGCGCCAGGGACATCATTTCATTGTGGCAGCGCACACAGGCATATAGAAAACAGCCTTGGCGAATGGCCCTGGGGTTACTCGGTTTCGGCGCGCTGGTAAGGTATCTTAGCGGCCACTTGAGCCTGGAGCATGCCAGGGAATCAATACTGGAAACCACTGGCATTGCGGTGGATTTTATCAACCTGCCATTTGCCCATGCCGGCATAGACGTGGACACACCAGCGGACCAGGAACTTGCCGAACAGATTCTGGAACAACGCCATTGATCTATAGTCCTCTCGGCAGGGTGGGATAGTGTTTTAAGGAATGTCGTCAGCCAGGACGGCTGACGATAAAGCGTACAGGGACGTATTCACAGCGTGTCCTTAAAACACTATCCCACCCTGCCAACGCCAGCGACTGACGAGAATCCCTATAAGGAATTGTTTTATCTACTGGATTCCGGCCTGCGCCGGAATGACGGACGGGATTCTTTACTATTTTGCGCAAGAATTTACTCGTAAGGTACTAACAAACCATCCCACCCTGCCAACGCCAGCGACTGACAACAAACTTTCAGGAAAGAACAACACTTTCAGCCTTCTCCAGGTCTCTCTTGAAGTCAATCTCGCACCAGCGGTAGCCGTTGATACTGCAGGCGCGCACCAGGGATTGTCTGGCCAGCGCATCCACCACGCTCAGGAACCACAGGCGCAGGCTGCTTCCCTGCTTCATCTGCCGGTCCAGGCGCTCGCGGAACAGCCCCGGCCCGTCGCCGCGGAAATACAACAGGCCGATGGACTCCGCCATGGTATGTTCGTCCGGCAGGGTCTTGCCGACAGCCTTCACCATGGAATCCTGCAGTTCGACCCGCATGTCGTCATTGTCGTAACAGTCCTTGTAGTCGATGGTCAGGGTGACCGGCGCCGCGGGGGACCGGAGAACGGTGTCCAGCAGGGCAGGTTCAAACAGCGTGTCACCGTTCAACAGGATAAAGTCCTCATCCATGGCGTGACGGGCCATCCAGCAACTCGCCAGGTTGTCGGATACGTTGTAGAAAGGATTGAAAACTATGTTTATCCTGTCCAGGTCGGCGCCGAACCGATCATTGATGTGTTCCTCAACCAGGTCCGAATTAAACCCGGTGATGATGTGCAACCTGCCGATATCAGCCGCCAGTAATGTTCGCACCTGCCACTCCAGGATGGTTTTGCCGGCGACGGACAGCATGCACTTGGGGTAAGTCTCGGTCAGGGGCAGCAGCCTTTTACCCTGACCCGCGCTCAATATAATAGCGTTAGTCATGTTGTCGTGTTTTCCGTGCGGATGTCCATGCGTGAGGTGAGCAGTTTAATGAATTTTATAATACAATCAAACCGGTGGTTCCCGGCAGCGGGAACTTCTTTAACCGACTGGATGCCGCATGTCGCATATTGAACGCTATATCATACGGGAAGTGCTCAGGCCTTTCAGTTTCGTACTGATCATCCTGGTTGCCCTGTTTGCCTGTTTCAGCGGCGCGAGATACCTGGCTGAGGCCGTAACGGAGACCCTGGGCATCTACTTCATGGTCAAACTGATCCTGCTGAAGACGTTCATCGCCCTGGAGGTCCTGGTCCCGATAGCCCTTTACACTTCCGTCGTTATCGGCCTGGGCAGGTTGCACCGGGACCGGGAAATAGTGGCCCTGAATGCCGCCGGCGGCAGTAATCAACGCATTATCGGAGCGGTTATCGTGATCTCCATACCGATCGCCCTGGCAGTGGGCGCGCTGTCCCTGTACGGCCGTCCCTGGGCCTACCAGAACAGTTACATCCTGGATGCCCGGGCCAAGGCCGATTTGAATACCGACCGGTTCCAGGAGGGGCGTTTCTACGGTAACGAAGATACCGGCACGGTGATTTACATTGCCGGCAAGGACAGGACGAACGGCGAGATGTCCAGGATATTTTACTATACGCGCAAGGGGGAAGTCAGCGAGATTACCGCGGCGGTGAGCGCCAGGCAGGACAAGAGTCTGCAGGACGGCAGGCTGCGGGTAACACTCGACGACGGACTGCTGTACAGGCTGGAGCGTAATTCCCCGGAAGACGAGGTGGCTCGCTACGAAAAGCTGATCAGGTTTCATGAAGACCCCGAAGTGAGCATTGGCTACAAACGCAAGGCCCAGGCGACACCGGCCCTGCTCGAATCCGATACTCCGCAGGATATAGCCGAGGCCCAGTGGCGCCTGTCCCGGCCGCTTGCCACGCTGCTGCTCGCATTGATCGCGATTCCCCTGAGCCATTCCTCCCCCAGGCAGGGGAAGAATGAAAGAGTGTTCATGGCCGCACTGATTTTTGCGGTGTATTACAACCTCAGCGGCGTTGCCCAGACCTGGGTGGAACAGGGCGTGATGGACGAGATACCCGGTGTCTGGTGGTTGCACGCGTTAATGGCGCTGGTTGTTTCCCTGTACCTGTTCCAGAGATTTTACCGGCGATTGCTGCAGAGATTCGGTTAGCAGGGGCAATCCGCCGGTAACGAGAAGCCTGATATTGTATATGAGCACCGTTGAGACATACCTGATGCGCCGGATCAGCATGGGGCTGTTGATCGCTGCCGCGATCCTGTTGCCGCTGTTCAGCTTTTTCGACCTTATAGACCAGATGGAGGATGTCGGTCAGGGTTTTTATCGCATGAAGGATGCGTTTTACATTGTCCTGTTGTTGCTGCCCAGGAGGTTGATTCAACTGCTCCCGTTTATCGCGCTGATAGGCAATGTGATTGCGCTGGGGCGCCTGGCGCTGAATTCGGAAATTATCGCCATGCGCGCCGCCGGATTGACACCTGCGCGCATCAGCCTGGCGTCTTTCAAAGTCGGCCTGTGCCTGTTATTGCTGCTGGGTGCGCTGGAGCAGGTCATTGCCCCGGAAATGCAGAGCAAGGCCATTGCCCATCGCCTGGAAGCCCTGAACCAGAGCGCGGAACTGGGCGAGGACCTGGGCATCTGGACGCGGGATGAAAACCAGGTATTGCGGCTTGGGGAAGCGATCCGCGCTTCCTATGTGCAGGACGTGGAAATATTTACCCTGGATGACCAGGGCCTGCTGGCCGCTTATGTCCATGCACAGGGAGCGGAGATAATCAGCAACGACCGGTGGAGCCTGCATGGCGTCACCATGAAGGAATTTGACGGCACACAGGTCGACACGAGGTCTGCGGCGCGGCTGAACTGGAGCCCGTTCCTGAGTTCCGAGGAGGTGTCCAAGCTGACGAGGCCGGCAGAAAGCCTGTCTCCGACGGAGTTATATCACCACATTCGCTACCTGAAAGACACGGGACAGCAGCATGATGAGATCTCCCTGGCTTACTGGCGAAAATTCGGCGCCGGGCTGATCATGCTTGCCATGCTGTTGCTGTCGGTCCCGTTCGTGTTCGGTTCGAGACAGACGGGTATCGGCTACCGCCTGGTACTGGCGGGCATCACCGGCATCTGTGTTTACCTGCTTGACCAGATTTTGTCCAATGCCGGATTATTACTGGACCTCAACCATGCCCTGGTGGCGCTGACGCCCGGACTGGCCCTGATGTTCATAGGCAGCCTGTGGTTGCAGAAAGTGGCATAATTACTTTATCCAGCACCTGCTCAAATTGCTGCGTTTCCTCATCAAGGATGAACGACCTGACGCGGGTCCGCCAGCCTTCCTGCGCCCGGGTTACCTCGTAAACGTTATAGCCGGGGGATTTTGCCGGATCGTCGTAGCTGGCCGAGGCGGAGGGCACGCCGAATACCGGGATGCGCCGCTCGCCGGCCTGCAGCATTGCGTGCATCTGCCGGTGGCCGTGGCCGTGGATAATCAACTCCGCGCCGGGACCCGCCAGGGTCGACAACAGTTGGTCCGCATCGGACAGACCGCGCCTGAAGCCCATGGAGTGCGGGCTGTGATGCAGGGTCACGATGCGGTACAGGCCCCGCTGCGCAGCCGTTTCAAGCAGCCGGTCGAGACGCCGCAACTGTTCCCCGCCCAGCCTGCCGCTGGCGAAGAAGGGCGGCGTGGGTACGGCAGTCGAAAGGCCGATGATCGCCACCGGGCCGCGCACCCGCAGGTAAGGAAAGTCCGTCCCCTTATCCCGTTGGCCGGGGTCGTTCTGCATCCAGGCGCGCCAGCGCCCGATTGTTTCGGCGATATCAGTGTCTATGTAACGATCATGATTCCCCGGCACAATTGATATATAATCGGGCGCGCCGACGCTGTTTAGCCAGGCTTCGGCTTCCCGGCATTCAATTGCCGTGCCGAGGTGAGTGAAATCTCCGCTGATGACAAGGTGGTCCGGCTGCCTGCCCGCCAGGTCGGCAAGTGTACGGGACAGGACCTCCCGGCTGTGGGACCGGCGCCGTTTCACCCGCCAGGAGAGATAGCCGAGAACGCGTTTATTGAGTAATTCACGCCATGTAACATGGTGCAGTGAGGTCAGGTGCGGGTCCGAGAGGTGCGCTATGGTCAAACCGGATTTCACTGTCATCTATTCAGGAGATATTGTTGGGATTCCTTAACCTGGATAAGGCACAGGGTATCACGAATCGCCATGTACGGATCATCGGCGACAGCCCGATTGAGATATGGGGACTGAGCGGTCGTGTTAGATTGACCCGCATGCTGAAAAGCATGAACGACGTGACGTTCGTCACAGACGAGACGCCTGCCCCTCCCGGTACGCCGGTTATTTTCCTGCGAGGGGACTACCTGTTCCACATCCGCCTGCTGCAGGCCATCCTCGGCTTCGATGATGACTTTGCGTTGTACGAACCGGGCAGCGACGCCGTTGTTGCGTTGCGGTCCGAGATATACGACCCCGTGATATTCGAAACCGGCCCCGCAGGGGAATTGCCACCGGGGATTAATCCCGATGACCTGGTCAACCCCTATGATAACCACCTGAAAAAATACGAGCCGGCCAGGGTATGGCAAATCCGCACGGACAACCGGGATGAACTGGAACAGGAGTTGTTCAGCAGTTCCTACAAAGGGGTGACCGACCTGGTCACCAAGTGGGTTTGGCCCGTCCCCGCAAGGCAGGCGACAAAGGTCTGCGCCCGGCTCGGCATCAGGCCGAACCAGGTTACCGGGTTGAGCCTGGTGCTGGCAGTCCTGGCCGGAGTCGCGTTCTGGTACGGTAATTTCGCTGCCGGACTGGCGCTGGGCTGGTTCATGACCTTCCTGGACACCGTGGACGGCAAGCTGGCCAGGGTAACGCTTACCTCGAGCCGCTTTGGTGACTTGCTGGACCATGGACTGGACCTGATCCATCCACCCCTCTGGTATATCGCCTGGGCTGTGGGGCTGGGCGTTGCCTCGCTCCCTCTCGCCTTGGCGCCGCTGGTCGCGGTCATGCTTGCCGGCTACATCGGCGGCCGGTTCTGTGAGGGGGTTTTTGAAAAATGGGTTGCGCCGTTCCCGATTTTCCTGTGGCAGCCGGCCGATTCCCTGAATCGATTGATTACCGCCCGGCGCAATCCCAACCTGCTTATCCTGACCGCCGCGTTGCTTGCGGGCCGGCCCGATGCGGGCCTGGTGATTGTGGTCGCCTGGCACGTCCTGTCCACCCTGTTCCTGCTGGCCAGGCTGGGCATGGGCTGGAAGGTGAAACGCGAGCGCGGAGCGCTTGAACCCTGGCTTGCCGGCGTCGCCCCCCGTACTGCGGAAGAGGGGGGATACTGCAGCAGGCTGGCGTTGAAAATCTTTACCTGAATGGTTCGGCAGGACATACCACAGGCATTGATCGGCCGTATCGCGCAGCAATGCGCCGGCCCCGTGCCGGATTCCTGCGGGTTGATCATCGAGGCGGTCAGGGAAACCTACGGCGCCGCCTTGCAGGGCATCCTGTTTTACGGTTCCTGTGCAAGGGGAGAGAACATGGAGGACGGCATCGCCGATGTTTTCGCGATTGTCGACAATTACCGCAATAGTTACGACAAGCGTTACCTGGCACTCCTCAACGCCTGCCTGCCCCCTAACGTGTTTTACCGGGAAATCCCCACCGGGGGCGCGCCGGTGCGGCTGAAACTGGCTGTCATAAGCATGGCGGATTTCCGCGACGGCATCCGCCGCGGATTCCACTCCTACCTGTGGGGGCGCTTCGCACAGCCGGCGCGCATACTTTACGCCCGGACCGAAGCCGTGCGCCGTGAATTCGAGGAACTGATGGCGCATTCCGTGCTGACGCTGCTGAGGACGACGTTGCCGACCCTGCAGGGAAAGGTCGGCGACGTGGAAACGATCTGGACCAATGCGTTATCCCTGTCCTATTCGACCGAGTTCCGGGCCGAACCGGACTCCAAGGCGGCGCAACTGGCGTCCTATAACCAGGCCGCTTATACCGCCTTGCTGGACGCGGCCCTGCCCGCGCTCGGCACTGTGCTGCGCCGGGAGGATGATAACAGCTACCGTTCCCTCGCCGATACCGGAACCACCCGAAGGTCGCACAGGCAATGGCGCCGCCGCCGCCGACTCGGGCACTTCCTGTGGGTATTGAGGCTGCTGAAGGCGGCCCTGACCTTCGACAATGGCGTGGATTATGCCGCCTGGAAGATCGGCCGGCATACCGGCGTGAAGATTGAGGTCACCCCGAGGCTGCGGCGTTATCCCCTGCTGTTCGGCTGGGGAGCGTTCCTGAAACTTGTCAAACAGAGAATTTTGCGATGACAGGTGAGTCTGGATTATGTGCGGGATAGCGGGATTCATTGACGGTTTACGCACAGGCGATGCTGCCTGGATCAGGCAGGTGGCGTTTGCCATGGCTGACAGTATTACACATCGCGGTCCGGATGATGCCGATACGTGGTCAGACGTTCAGGCAGGCCTGGGGCTTGGTTATCGCCGTCTGGCAGTGGTTGACCTGTCGCAGGCCGGCAGACAACCCATGGTTTCGTGCTGCGAACGTTTTGTAATCGTTTACAACGGCGAGGTGTACAACGCCACAGAACTGCGAAAAGAGCTTGGTGATGTCCGTTTCCGCGGCCACTCCGATACTGAAGTTGTGCTGGAGGCGTGCGCTGCCTGGGGTGTGGAAGCTGCCGTGAGAAGACTGAACGGCATGTTTGCTTTTGCGTTATGGGACAGGCAGGAATGCAGACTGGCCCTGGTCCGGGACCGTCTTGGCATCAAGCCTTTGTATTGGGGCGCGTTTGACAACCTGTTCCTGTTCGGCTCAGAACTGAAAGCAATCAAAAAACACCCTGGCTGGACGCCGCAGATTGATCGCGCTGCCCTGATGGCCTTCATGCAATACAGGTATATCCCGTCGCCCCGCAGTATATACAAGGGTGTGCATAAACTGGAGCCGGGCCACATACTTACCCTCAAGAGAGGGCAACAGCCCGAAAGCCGCGCTTACTGGAGCATATCGAACACCATAGAACAAGCCAGATCGGCGCCCGTTCACTCTCCCGACTACGAAGCCGTCAGCAGACTGGACGAGTTACTGGCTGATGCTGTCAGGCGGCGCATAGTTGCAGATGTGCCGGTCGGCGCGTTTCTTTCCGGTGGCATAGATTCGACGACAATAGTGGCTCTTATGCAAAGGGCAGATGCCCGGGCTGTCAGAACCTTTACCATAGGTTTCAATGAGTCAAGTTATAATGAGGCGCTCCATGCCAGAGCGATAGCAAAACACCTGGGTAGTGACCACACGGAATTGTATGTCGATTCGAACCAGGCGCGGGATGTGATCCCGGACCTGCCGTCCATTTATGATGAACCGTTTGCCGACTCATCACAAATACCGACTTTCCTCCTCTCCCAGATGACCCGCCGGCACGTCACTGTGGCATTGTCCGGTGATGGAGGTGATGAGTTGTTTGCCGGTTATAACCGCTATCAGACCGCTGAGTTATTGCGCCGGTGGAGTAAACCGTTCCATGGCTCCCTGGGCAGGGGTATGGCAACTGCCCTGACAAGCCTCTCTTCCTTCGCCCGGAATAACCCACTGAAATCTCTTGCCGGACGAAAGAACACCATTCTTGCGGGGCATAAGTTGTATAAGCTGGCTGATATTCTGAAGACGGGGCCGGAAGAATTATACCGAATGCTGATCAGTGACTGGAGTGACCCTGCGGAGCTGGTTGTCGGGGCGGGCGACCCCGGCGACATCTTGTGGGCTGCTGCAAGAAAAGGTCTCCTTGCCGATACAATCGAACAATTACAGTACCTGGATACCATTAATTACCTGCCGGACGACATCCTCACCAAAGTTGACCGCGCCAGTATGGCGGTCTCACTGGAAGTTCGCACCCCCATCCTCGACCATCGGGTTGTGGAGTTTGTCTGGCGTCTGCCCAGGTATCAGAAGATTCGAAGAAAAGATCGAAAGTGGCTGCTACGGCAGGTTCTTTACAGGTATGTTCCTGAACAATTGATGGATAGACGCAAGACAGGATTCAAGATCCCGGTAGGGGACTGGTTGAAAACATCGCTGCGTGATTGGGCAGAAAATCTCCTGGCTGAAAAACGGCTCGCCACTGAAGGTTTCCTTAACCCGCCCATGGTGCGCGAAAGATGGAATATGCATCTTTCGGGACATGGTGACTGGACCGGGTCGCTCTGGAATGTATTGATGTTTCAAGCCTGGCTGGAGGCGCAATCGAATTGATGCGAGTAGGCTTCCTGTTTAATCATTACCTGACGTACCAGGTGTTGCACGGCGCTCCCTTTGCCTTCGCATTGTCTCGAATGCGGCCCGATTTTCAGACAGAACTTCTTTTTTCCACCATGGAAGCCCGGGACGAGGCTGAACGCATAGCTACGGCATATCCGCATCACCGATGCAGGTTCCGGTTGTTAAAACAGGGTCGAATAGCTGATTGGGCGGCGAGGCGTTTCCCCTTTCTCCACCGGCCGTTGGCTTTAATGGCAAATTTGGAGATACTGGCATCTTATGACGCACTGATTGCGCCCGAAAAGAATTACATCATATTAAAAGCGTTGCCCTCTTTTCGCAGTATTAAATTTATCGGTCTCCGCCACGGCGCGGGGGACAGGCCCACATCATTCAATAAGGGCAGGTTGAAATTTGATTGTCTCCTGGTACCGGGACAGTCTTACTACGAGCGCTTTAAGGACAGGTTGCCTGAAGATTGTTGTCAGATAGTGGGTTATCCCAAGTTTGAAGTCCTGCAGAAAATCAAGCCGGAGGCGCCCGTACTATTCAGGAATAACCGTCCTGTTGTGTTGTATACGCCGCATTTTCATCGACTGCAATCTTCCTGGATACCAATGGGCCGGAAAATTCTTGCTTTTTTCAAAGACAACCAGGATTATAACCTGATATTTGCGCCGCATGCCCGGCTCTTTAAACACAGGAGATATCACGATAATATCAATCTGGACGATTTCAGGGATGCGCCGAATATCCATATTGATACGGGCAGTCAACGCTGTTTCGATATGAGCTACACGCAAGCCGCTGATATCTACCTGGGTGACGTGTCCAGCCAGGTCTGTGAGTTCATCTATCATCGGCGCCGTCCCTGTGTGTTTCTGAATCCCAACGGACTTGAAGCGTCAACCATGGACTTCTGGAAACTGGGCCCGGTAATCGACAAAATTGACGATCTTGAGGCGGTATTGGCATCAGCTCATCATGAGTTCGATGAAAAATTCAGACCAAAGCAGGACGTATTTATCGACGCCGCATTTGCTACAGCCGATGGTCCGCCATCTGAACGCGGCGCCGATGCTATCAGCAGGTTTCTGAATCCGCTTCGCACCTAACGTACACTACATCCCGAACTGAATCGACCGGTTACCCGAAGTGCCAACAGAGAAGAAAAAACGCCGGCCCAGCGTAACGCTTGGGCTGTGGCTCATCAAGCGCATAGAGCGCATCCTGATCAGGTATTCGCTGGTTCCCGATACGCCTTTCCTTGCCCCCTCGGAATTTTCCTGGGTGCGCACCCTGGAGGCCGACTGGAAATTGATGCGCGCGGAACTGGAGCGGTTGCTGGAGGCCCCCGAGCGCATCCCGAATTTCCAGGACATCTCGCGCGATCAATACAATATCTCCCGGGATGACAAGTGGAAGTCCTGGTTCCTTTACGGATACGGTTACAAGATGGAAAACAACTGCAAGGCCTGCCCGGAAACCACGCGCATCCTCGAGTCGATACCCGGTATGTTCACGGCATTTTTTTCCGTGCTGGCGCCCGGCAAGCACATACCCCTGCACCGCGGGCCTTATCGCGGCCTGTTACGTTGCCACCTGGCCCTTATCGTGCCCGAACCGCGGCAGGACTGCTGGATAGAGGTGGGCGGGGAAACCAGTACCTGGGAGGAAGGCCGTTGTATCGTGTTCGATGACACCTACCGGCACCGGGTGGAAAACAATACCGGCGGCAGGCGGGTGGTGCTGTTTATCGACGTCAAGCGGCCCTTGAAGTTTCCCGGATCGCTGCTCAACCGGGCCGTGCTGTTCCTGATCCGCCTCTCGCCGTACATCCAGGATGCCCGCCGCAACCAGAAAGCCTGGGAGAAACGCCTTGATTGCGATTGAATGTTATCCGCAGATGACGCAGATTAACGCAGATTATTTTTATTATTTCTGTGATTCTGTGTCCTGACTGATTATATTGCTACCGACTGAACTTAAAATGTGAATAACAATCATCATTTCATCTGCGCTAATCTGCGTCATCTGCGGATAATTCATCTGCGGGTTAACCCGATCGCGAACTCCAGGGTTGTTTCGGCCAGGTCAATCCTGTCCTGCATGGAGCGCATGACGGTATCGACGATTTTCACCTTGATCCCCAGTTTCTCGATGGCCGCCGCTTCATGTTCATCAATCCTGTCGATGATCAGCCCGTCAAGGAAGTCGCGGTAGTATTCCGCGATCGCCAGGTTGCCCGGCGCCATGCCCAGTTCCTCCATGGTCCTGGCCGCGGGACCTTTCAGGGCCTTGCCGCCGACGATGGGAGATACCGCGACCACGGGCGCAGGGGAGGATTGCAGGCCCGGACGGACGCCTTCCAGGGACAGGATCGGATCGATGCTCAGGAACGGGTTCGACGGGCACAGGATCACGGCGCGCAGTTCCCGGTTGTTGAGCAGGGCGGCAAATTCGGGATGCGGGCGGGCCATTTCGACCCAGTTGAACCTGACGGACCGCACCCGGGGCCGGCAATCCAGGCGCACGAAGTAATCCTGGAACGGCAGGTCTCCCTGATCGGTTGCGATGATTGTCTGCAACGGGTCGTCGGTCATGGGCAGGACCCGGTGCGCAATGCCGAAGGCATCGCAGAGCGACTTCGTAACTTCGGCCAGTCCCAGTCCCTGTTGCAGGGCCCGGGTCCGGTACACATGGGTGGCGAGGTCCCTGTCTCCCAGCCTGAACCAGTCCGAACCTTCGAAACGGGCTATCGCTTCCATGAAGTTCCAGGTCTCGCCGGCCAGCCCCCAGCCCCGTTCCGGGTCCGCCGCGCCGGCCAGCGTGTACATGACCGTATCGAGGTCGGGTGAGATGTGCAGGCCCAGGTGCAGGAAGTCATCGCCGGTGTTGACGGCGATGAGGAGTTCATCCGGCCTGAGGGTCCGGCTGAGTCCGAGAGCCAGTTTCGCGCCGCCCACGCCGCCGCACAGAGCCAGGATCGATGGATTCATACGGGAATTATTACATATACGCTCCGGGGACGGATTTTAAATCCGTCCCCTTTATCCTGGGTCACCTGAACAGGTCCTTGGCCGGGTCCCTGATCAGGACGGATGCATTATTGTGCGGGCCGCGCAGCGCCAGGCCCTTGACCAGCACGGCAGGTATCCCCTGGGCCGCCTGTCCCATGACCAGCGAGGCCGCGGCGGCGATGTCGTCGGCGATACCTGCTTCGGTCACGCGCAACGGGTTCCCGTGCAGGTCGGCCTCGCCGCGCAGGTCCAGCAGGCAGGGCAGGCCGGCGGCGCCGATGGCGATGCCGGTCACGCCGTTGCGCCAGGCGCGCCCGGCGCTGTCGTTGATAATGACGCCGGCGTTTACTCCGCAGGTTTGCCTGATGGCGGCATGGATGCGGGCGGCGCTGGCATCGGGGTCTTCCGGCAGCAACAACACCCGTTCCGAACGGGCGTCCTGCGGGATATTCGAATGATCGATGCCGGCATTGGCGTGGACGAATCCCAGCCTGTGTTCGACGATAAGCACGTCCTGCCGGTACCTGACCACGCGTTTTGACTGGGACAGTATCAGTTCGACCAGGCGCGGGTCCTTGCCCGTTTCCCCGGCCAGTTCCAGGGCCCGGTCCGAAGGGGTAACCCCGGCCAGGTCCACGTACCGGTTCTCCGCCTTGGAGACGATCTTCTGTGCAACGACCAGGATATCGCCATCGGCAACCGGATGCTTATGCAAACTTTCCAGCAACAGCGCCGCCAGGTCATCGCCGGGCATGACTTCAGGCATGCCGCGCACCGGCAGCAGCCGTATTTCGTTGCCTGAGTTGTTGCTGTTCATGAGGTTATAATACCTCGACAAATTCAGGGGTCAGAGTAAAAATTCTGACGAATTTCTTACTCTGACCCCACCAATATACGGGGTAAGGGTAAAAACTCCTGAGATTCGGGTTAAAGTATACTATTCCGACGAGTTTTACTCTTATCCCATAATGACAAACAAGACAAAAACTGGCCCGGCAGGGCGTGACCTGCGCATCGGCATCGTCGGCGCCGGGGTCATGGGCCGGGGCATTGCCCAGTTGTTCCTCCATGCCGGATACCCGGTCCGGCTCTACGACACCCAGGCCGGCGCGCTGGACAACGCCGCCGAATTCATCGGCAAAATGGTCGGGCGCCAGGTGGACAAGGGCAGGTACACGCAGGGCGAGGCGGACTCCATGCTCGCCGGTCTCAACCTGTGCCGCAGCATGGACGGACTGGCATCCTGCCGGGTCATCATCGAGGCGGTCGTGGAACTGCTGGATGTCAAGAAGCAGTTGTTTGCGGAACTGGAAAACATCGTCTCCGCTGATGCCATCCTGGCAAGCAATACTTCTTCCCTGCTGGTCTCGGACATCGCCGCGGCCTGCGCCAGGCCGGAGCGGGTCGCGGGGCTGCATTTCTTCAACCCGGTCCCGCTCATGCGCGTGGTCGAGATCATACCGGCGGCGTTGACCGAAGCGGCCGTCATCGAACAACTTTCATCCCTGGTTACTTCCGCCGGCCACCGCGCCGTGGTCGCCGCGGACCAGCCCGGTTTCCTGGTGAACCATGCCGGCCGCGGTTTTACCACGGAAGCCTTGCGTATCCTGGAAGAGGGTGTGGCCCGGCCCGTTGACGTGGACCGGGTCATGCGCGAAGCCCTGGGGTTCCGGATGGGGCCGTTTGAACTGCTGGACCTGACCGGGCTGGACGTGTCCGGCAAGGTGATGCAGTCCGTTTATGACCAGTTCCTGCAGGAACCCATGTACCGCCCCTCGTCGCTGATCCGGCCCAGGATGGCTGCAGGCCTGTTCGGGCGCAAGACCGGACGCGGGTTTTACCATTATGAGGACAACCGGAAGATCGAGCCTGAAGAGGCGCCGGCGCCGCAAATCAGCATCACGAGGGTGTGGCTGGAGGGCGCAGGCGATAACGCGTCCCTGCAACTGGCCGAAGAATTGAAGGCCGGCGGCGCCCGGGTTGCGGACTCGCCCGCGCATGAGGACACGATGATCGTGCTGCAGCCCTGGGGCAGCGACGTCAGCCAGTCCTGCGCTGAGAAGAACCTGAACCCAGCCCGCACGGTGGCTGTGGACCCGCTCCCGGACCCGGACAAGAGACGTACCCTGATGCTGTCTCCGGTGACCGCACCCGGGGTGCGTGACAGCATGCACGGCCTGCTGGCGGTCGCCGGCGTCCCGGTCACCGTTATCAACGACAGTCCGGGCTTCATCAGCCAGCGCATCCTGGCCGTGATCGTGAACATTGCCACCAATATCGCCCAGCGCCGCATCGCTTCCGTTCCCGACATAGAAGCCGCCGTGACCCTGGGCCTGGGGTACCCGCACGGCCCGCTGTCCTGGGGAGACAGGGTGGGCGGGGAGCGGATCGCGGAAATCCTGGACAACCTGTTCAGGCTGACCCGGGACCCGCGCTACCGCCCCAGCCCCTGGTTGAGAAGGCGGGTGCAATGCGGCGTATCGTTATTGACCGAGGAAGCGCAACGATGCTGATCCCGCGCGTCCGACACCAGCCGGGGACGGACTTAAGTCCGTCCCCAAGGTCTCCGGTTGCACGTCAATGACCGGTAAAGTTATCACCCGTTTTGCGCCCAGCCCCACCGGTTTCCTGCACATCGGCGGCATCCGCACGGCCCTGTTTTCCTGGCTGTTCGCCCGGCGCCATAACGGCGAGTTCCTGCTGAGGATTGAAGACACCGACCGGGAGAGATCCACGGAAGCGGCTTTGAACGTAATCCTGGAAGGCATGGAATGGCTGGGACTGGACCATGATCGGGACATCGTCTACCAGTCGCAGCGCACGGAAAAATATGAAGCGGTGATCCGGGAACTGCTGGAGCGGGACCTGGCGTACTATTGTTATTGCACCCCGGAAGAACTGGAAGCCATGCGCAAAGAGGCCATGAGCAGGGGCGAGAAACCCAGGTATAACGGGAAATACCGGGACCTAGGAAGGCGGCCTGCGGAGGGCGATACGCCGGTGGTGCGGTTCAAAAACCCGCTGGACGGCGACGTGGTCATCGACGATCTCATCCAGGGCCGGGTAGTGATCAGCAACCGGGAACTGGACGATTTGATCATTGCCCGTTCCGACGGTTCCCCGACCTACAACCTGACCGTGGTGGTGGATGATGCCGATATGGGCATTACCCATGTAGTGCGCGGGGACGACCACCTCAACAATACGCCCAGGCAGATCAACATTTTCAATGCCCTGGACCATGACGCGCCGAAGTATGCCCATCTCCCCCTGATCCTGGACCCGGAGGGCAAGAAACTCTCCAAGCGCCACGGCGCCGCGAGTGTGCTGGAATACCGGGAACAGGGCTACCTGCCGGAAGCCCTGCTGAATTACCTGGTGCGGCTGGGCTGGTCCCATGGCGACCAGGAGATCTTCAGCACTGGCGAGATGACCGAACTGTTCGATATTGCCCGGGCCAACAAGGCCGCGGCCGCGCTGAACCCGGACAAGCTGACCTGGCTGAACCAGCATTATCTGAGGGAAAGCAAGGCGGAACGGATTGCCTGCCTGCTTAAAAGAAAACTGGTTGAGCTAGGTGTTGACGTAACCGGCGCGCCCGATCTAAAGGAAGTGGCCGGGGTACAGAAGGAGCGCGTGAAGACAATAGTGGAGATGGCCGATCAGAGCCGTTTGTTCTACGAGGAGTTTGCTGAATACGATGAGACCGCCGCGAAAAAGCACCTGCGTCCCGTGGCGCTGGAGCCTCTACGGCAGGTGAGGGAGACACTGGCCGGGTTGGATGCCTGGGACAGGGAATCGATTCATGCCGCCATAGATGCCGCGGCGGAGCAACAGGCCATCAAGTTCGGCAAGATCGCCCAGCCCCTGCGGGTGGCGGTAACGGGCGGCGCGGTCTCGCCCTCCATCGACGTTACCCTGGAGTTGCTGGGCCGCGACAGGACCCTGTCCCGGCTGGCGCGCGCGCTGGAACTGATTGAGCGCAGAGTTGCTGCGCAGGAGTGATACGGGGTATCCCTGACCTGGTATCAGCCGGACAAAAGCCGGCTTGACAACATCACGTCACAGTGTAGAATAGCGGCTGTTGTTCTTGATATACCCGGTTTTACATCACAACGCATACAGGAGGTGGCATCATGAACTACGAACTTATTACCATCGTATTCACCATTGTGGGGACGGGCATTGCCATGACCGGTCTTATCATACCCAGACTGTCGAAGATCGACAATCATATAGCGGATCTTCGTGAACACATGGCAAGGCTTGAGGGATCAATCGACGTACTGAAAGATTTATTTCAGGTATCGGTTACCGGCAGGACGCAGTGATACAACCCGGGTCGTAAAGGGGCCATAGCTCAGTTGGGAGAGCGCTACAATGGCATTGTAGAGGTCGTCGGTTCGATCCCGTCTGGCTCCACCAGGATCTCACCTGTCCCCTTCGTCTAGAGGCCTAGGACACCGCCCTTTCACGGCGGCAACAGGGGTTCGACTCCCCTAGGGGACGCCAGAAATTCCGGCTTGCTCACTTTCAACAAACTGCGGATGAAATGTGGGTAAGCCCCCCGGCCCAGCGGCGCGTCCATGCCGAAGATCTCGACGTCCGGCCCGGTGGTGCGTTCGGCGTCACCCTTGCGGCGGGTCTTTGCCCATACCAGGCGCGCTTCCCAGTGGTAGTCTTCGGTGCGGGTGACTTCAAGCACTACGTCCCAGGCCCGCTTGGGGAGAGGGTCCGGCGCTACGCTGCGCCGGACCACGCGGCCCGGTTTACGTTTGTCCAGTTCGGTTGCCAGCGCATCGCACAGAGTGGCGACAACGGCCGCATCGGTTTTGGGTATGCCGTGGCAGGACAGCAGGAGCGGCGTCTTGTCGGCATGGGCCGCGGATACGGCTGTGCCGAAGATCAACAGCGCTGCCAGGCGTCTGCAATGCATGGAGACAAGATGATCAGAAAATGAAGTCGGAGGCGTCGAGGTTGGCGATGTCGAAGCCCTCGAGCAGGATGGTTCCCCCCCGGTAGGCCCTCAGGTTTATGGTGACGCCGTCCGAGTCAGATGTTATGGTGAGATTATCAAAGCCGGAAATATTCCGGAAGGCCGTAAGGTCTATCAAGTCCTCATTGTCGGTAAAATCCAGAATGGTGCTGTTTTTATTGCCGGACGAGAATATGAAATGGTCAGCGCCTTCTCCGCCTTCCAGTTCGTCGTTACCGACCCAGCCCGATAGCCGGTTAGCTTTGTCATCACCCACCAGTACATCATCGTGGAAAGACCCTTCCATGTTTTCAACGTTGACAAAGACATCACCCTCCGCATGACCTCCCACTGCGGTGCCTTCCAACAGGCTCACCGTCACGCCTTCACTTGACCTCTTATAGGATAACGTATCCATGCCCTCACCACCGTCCAGCAGGTCGGCGCCGGCGCCGCTTTCCAGCACATCATCTCCACCGTTGCCGTAGAATTCGTTGTTTCCGAGTTCTGCAATCAGGCGGTTGGCGCCATGGTCGCCAGTCAATATGTCATCATGCTCGGACCCCCACAGGTTCTCGATACCCACAAGCACATCACCATCGGCGTGACCTCCCTGAGCCGTGCCGTCCTTGAGATTCACCGTCACCGCTTCGTCAGAAAACCAATACACCACCGTATCTACGCCCTCTCCGCCGTGCAACTGGTCTGCGCCGGCCTGTCCCCATAGCTGGTCATCGCCGGCTTCACCGAAAAGCCTGTCATCACCGGCGAGGCCGTTAATGTTATCGTTACCCCCGCCCCCATATATTTCATTGATACCGCTATCACCCCGTAGAATATCCCCGTAATCAGACCCGATTACGTTTTCAATGTCGATAAGTTCCTCCCCGTCGTTGTAGTTGAATGTCGAAGCTCCGTTAAACAGCAGAGATACATCTACCGATAATGTTGAATTTTCATAAGACACGGTGTCTGTACCCGGCCCGCCGTCCAGTAAATCTATATCCTCCCCTCCCTCCAGCAGGTCGTTACCGCCGCCACCAAGGAGCTGGTCGTTACCGTCACCTCCCCTGAGTTCATCGTCACCATCGCCGCCCTCCAGCCTGTTGGGACCGTTATCGCCTGTCAACTCATCGTCGTAAGCGGATCCTTCTATACCCTCGATATTGATTATTACATCACCCTCGGCATGGCCTCCCATCAGTGTGCCGTTGCCGAGATTAACCGTGATCGCTGCATTCGAATTCCGATAGACTGCCGTATCCATGCCGGCGCCGCCCTCCAGCCGGTCGGCGCCGGCTCCACCTTCCAGAATGTCGTCACCACCATCGCCATCAAGCCGGTCAGTTCCGTCCCCCCCGATCAGGGTATCGCCATATTCTGAGCCGATGATTATTTCAACGCCGAGAATTACATCGCCTTCTGCGTGACCTCCCGTTGCCGTGCCGTCGCTGATGTTTACAGTTACTGCCTCGTTAGAACTCTGATAGATTGCCGAGTCAATACCGGCGCCACCTTCCAGGCGATCAGCGCCGGCGCCACCCTCAAGTATGTCGTCACCTCCGGCGCCGCGCAATTCATCGTTGCCTGCACCGCCATACAGCAGGTTGATACCGCCATTGCCTTCCAGCACATCGTTATGGTCCGAGCCTTCCACGTTCTCAACTTCAGCGATAGTGTCGCCCTCGGCATGACCCCCCATGCCGGTACCTCCTTCCAGGTTTATTGTTATGGCAGCATCTGATTTCCAATAGACCACTGTGTCTGCACCCGATCCACCGTGCAGGCGGTCTGCTCCGGCGCCGCCTTCCAGCACGTCATCGCCACTGCCACCCCACATCTGGTCGTCCCCGGCGCCGCCCTCCAGCCGGTTTGCCCTGCCACTCCCCGACAGGGCATCCGAGTAATCGGAGCCTCGCAGGTTCTCGAAACCGCTGATGATGTCGCCTTCGGCATGGCCGCGCGCGGCATACCCGTCATAGAGCCTTACCGACACCGGCCCATCCGACCCTGCATAAGACAGCCAGTCAACCCCGGTACCCCCGTCCAGGCGGTCCGACCCGGCGCCTCCCTCCAGTAAGTCGTCCCCGTCGCCCCCGTCAAGCATGTCATTACCGTCATTGCCCCAAAGCTCATCTGCACCATCAGCGCCGTCCAGGCGGTTGGCGCTTTCATCGCCCTCCAATATATCCGCGTGAGCAGACCCTCTCACGTTCTCAATGTCAGCAATGTCGTCACCCTCGGCGTGACCTCCCCGCACTGTGCCATCATACAGACGCACTGTCACCCCGGCATCCGATTGCGCGTAAGAGGCCGTGTCGGCGCCGGATCCACCCTTGAGCGTGTCCGCATCCGGCCCGCCTTCCAGCACGTCGTTACCGCTGCCGCCAAACAGGGCATCTTCGCCGTCGCCGCCCCAAAGTTCGTCATCGCCACCGCCCGGCCCGCCGTACAGCCGGTCGGCGCCGTCGCCCCCCTCCAGCCGGTTGGCGCGGCTGTCTCCGGCCAGGAGGTCGGCAAATGCAGAGCCGCGGATATGTTCTATATCGGGGACGGTCTCCTGCTGTACCTCGCCGTTGCTGTCGGTATATCCGACAGTAACCATCGCTCCGAACGTATCGCCTTCGGCGTCGCCACCCCGGACCACTCCCGAGTGGAGACGGACTGTCACCGCGGCGTCTGATTGCTCGTAGGAGGCGACATCTTCACCGGCGCCACCGCTAAGACGGTCCGCTCCCGCGCTTCCCTCCAGCACGTCATTCCCGCCATTTCCCGAAATCTCATCGTTGCCCGGGCCACCGTCGAACCAGTTGGCGCCACTGTCACCCTCCAGGACATCGCCGTAATCCGAACCAATTACATTTTCGATATCAATAATGACATCGCCCTCGGCATGACCTCCCCTCAGCGTTCCCTGTGCAAGGTTGATTGTCACAGCGGTATTCGATTTCTGGTAGGATACCCAGTCCATTCCGGCGCCACCCTCATGCCGATCGGCGCCGGCGCCGCCTTCCAACACATCATTTCCGCCATTACCTTGTAACTCGTCGTTGCCGCCCCGTCCCTGCAGATAATTCGCTTCATCGTTGCCGGTAACTACGTCGTCCCCGGAACCGGCGATGAAGTTCTCGATCAACGTATCCCGCGCAATGATGAGGTTGCCGACCAGTCCGTACACGTCGGAGATCCCTTCCGGGCGCAGGTCAACCCGCTGATTGGAACTGTCCGTGCTCAGATCCAGGGTGTCAATACCACCGCTGTCATACAGGGTCAATGTGACCGGATTGCCGAAAGATGAATCCCCCTGGCCGGTCCACCTCTCGAACAATTCAGCCATATAGCCTTCAACATTGGAGCCGTGCCCATGCAGGGTATTACCGGGGTTTATATCTACCGGAGTGCCGTATAAATCCTGGATTGCGATAATATCCGCGATCATCGGTGTGACGGGAATAGCGAAACTGGCTTCGGTGAAGTTATCACTATCCTGTCTGAAGTATGACATCACCGTCGTCTGGTAGGAGTCGTTGCCGAATATCTTGTCAATAGAGTCTGGAAATCGCCCATCGTAGGGGCCCGGATGGTTAAGGCCCAGGGCATGACCTATCTCATGAAGGTAGGCATAGAAGGTAAAGCTATCGATACCGGATCCGTATGTGGTCAGCCAGTCTGCTCCGACATTGATGTGAGAAGAAACTTTTATTCCGCCTACTGCAGTGTAGGAGCTGTAAGCACTCCCTAAATCATCATCGTCAAAAGAAATATTTGCGTTATTATCGACAAATTCGAATTCAATCCCGGTTACATCGGTCCAGGCGTCAAGCGCCCACCGGGCAAGTTGTTGCCCGTCTTCGGTCAGGGCAGTGACATTGGCAGTCAGGGTACCGCCGGGCGCAACATCGTATATATAACTTTCATCCGGGCTGCGTTTAAGATAGCTGGCGATCTCATCGTAGCTGGCTATTGAAAGCGGATGCTCGAGGAATGATATCTCGTAATTATCAGAGTCATCATAATTGGTCCTGGCTATAGCGATGTAATATGTGCCACTGTCTGGTGCTCTGAAGAGAGTACTGTAGGGTAACAGGTAGGGGCCATATATGCCACCACCCCCATTTGGATTAAAAAGCCTGAACTGGTCTGACTCCACTTCGTCCAAGCTGATGTCGTAAATCGTACCGGCGCTGAGCTCGATTTTAATCCAGTCGGTATCGCCGGCGGTATCGAGCGTTCCCTGAAAAACATCGCCGGGCGCTATCGAGTACTGGGTTGAATCATCGGCTCTCGCATCCCCGTTATCTTCTCTGATAATCGCCAAGTGATGTTCTCCAATTGATATGTAAAACCAATCAAGCGCGCATATATGAAATCAGCCCTGTCTGACATACGGCAGTCTCTTCAATGTAGGCGCCAGTGTTTTCCTGTAACATATTACACTTATCCGTCGAGTATATGTTCATCCTGTTTATTTGAATAAGTATGGAATTCCTTGTTACCGGTTGCGCCGGGTTTATCGGCGCGGCATTGTCCAGGCGGCTGCTGGAGCGGGGTGATGAAATCGTTGGGGTCGATAACCTGAATGACTATTACGACCCCGGCTTGAAGCAGGACAGGCTGGTTTTACTGGAGGAATTCGACAACTTCAGTTTCAGGAAAGTGGATATATCGGACGCGGCGCGCACGGCGGACCTGTTCCGGGAGGTATCGCCCCGGCGCGTGGCGCACCTGGCCGCGCAGGCGGGCGTGCGCCATTCCATTACCCATCCCCACAGCTACATCAGCGCCAATATCGAGGGCTTCCTGAATATCCTGGAAGGCTGCCGCGCTACCGGCGTGGAACACCTGGTGTACGCTTCGTCCAGCTCGGTGTACGGCGCCAATGAGAAGCTGCCTTTTTCGGAAACGGACCCGGCCGTGCACCCGGTTTCCCTCTACGGCGCGACGAAGCGCGCCAACGAATTGATGGCGCACAGCTACAGCCGCCTGTATGACATCCCCGTGACCGGGCTGCGCTACTTTACCGTTTACGGTCCCTGGGGCAGGCCGGACATGTCCCCCATTCTGTTTACGGAAAAAATATACGCGGGCGAACCAATACAGGTATTCAACCGGGGAGAGCACCGGAGGGATTTTACCTATATCGACGACGTGGCGGAGGCAACGGTAAGAATAACGGACCACACACCCGGCGTGGATGCAGGCTGGGACGCGACCCGGCCTGATCCGGCAACCGGCCCGGCAAGATACCGGATTTACAACGTGGGGAATCAAGACGCGGTCAACCTCATGGATTATATTAGAATGCTTGAGGCGGAGATCGGCAGAAAAGCTGTTCTGGAGTTTGTGGAGGCGCAACCCGGTGACGTGCTTAACACCGAATCCGACTCGTCCAGGTTGGCTGGGGAATTTAAATTTGTCTCCCGGGTTTCACTTGAGCAGGGGATAAAACAGTTCGTTGACTGGTATAAAAGATACTATAGGGTGGGTTAAATGCTGACATCCGGAAGTAATCCGTCATGAACGTTACGATGGTGGGCGCAGGCTACGTCGGGCTGGTCTCGAGCGCCTGTTTTGCCGAATTCGGCGCCAGCGTAACCTGCATTGATATCGATTCCGCCAGGATCGATAAACTCAGGGAGGGAGTCGTCCCCATCTATGAACCGGGCCTGGCGGATCTGATAAACAAGAACAAGGCACAGGGCAGGTTGTCCTTCCGCGCCGGTTATGATGAAACAATTGCGCAGTGTGACCTGGTCTTTATCGCGGTCGGGACACCGGCCCGACGCGGCGACGGTCACGCAGACTTAAAATACGTATACCAGGCGGCGAGGGACATTGCCCCGCATCTCGAAGGCTATACGGTGATAGTGGACAAGTCCACCGTGCCCGTGGGTACCGCGCGTAACGTCAAGCGAATCGTGGGGGAGGTGAATCCGGGAGCCGAATTTGACGTTGCCTCCAATCCCGAGTTTTTACGGGAAGGCGCGGCGCTGGCTGATTTCATGCGCCCGGACCGCGTGGTCATCGGCGTTGAGTCAAAACGCGCCGAACAGGTGCTGCGCGAACTGTATCGCCCCCTCAATCTCATTGAAACGCCCATGGTGGTGACCGACCTGGAAAGCGCCGAGTTAATCAAATACGCGGCCAACGCGTTCCTGGCCACCAAGATCAGTTTCATCAATGAGATCTCCGCGTTGTGTGAAGCCGTGAACGCGGATGTCCACGCCGTTGCCAGGGGTATAGGACTTGACGGGCGGATCGGCAGAAAGTTTTTGCACCCGGGCCCCGGTTACGGCGGTTCCTGTTTCCCCAAGGATACCCGGGCGCTGGTCAGGATCGCGCAGGAAAACAACGTGACCAGCCGTATCGTCGAGGCGGTGATAGAGGTGAATGAGGCACAAAAGGCGCGCATGGTCAGCAAGATAAGGACAGCCCTGGGCGGCAGCGGGAACGGCAGGACACTGGCCGTACTGGGCCTGGCCTTTAAACCGGAAACCGATGACATGCGGGATGCGCCTGCCTTGTCCATCCTGCCCAAGTTGATTGACAACGGCGCCACGATACAGGCACATGATCCGCAGGCCATGCCGGAGGCCAGGGCGCTGTTGCCCGACTCCGTACTGTATTTCGACGACATTTATGCGGCCTTGTTGGGGGCCGACGCAGCCGTATTGATGACAGAATGGAATGTCTACCGGGGCATGGACCTGGACAGGATCAGAAAAGCAATGCGCGGCAACGTATTCGTTGACCTGCGCAACGTCTATGAGCCGGATACGATGCGAGCGGCAGGTTTTGACTATTACTGTGTGGGACGTTAGCGCATTTCAGTTACGGTCGGGACATATTTCCGCGTTAAATTCGGGTTATTGATGAGTATGACAGAACAAACGCCGGCGCGCGTGGCCGTGGTCGGCTGCGGTTACTGGGGCAGGAACCTGGTGCGCAATTTTTCCGACCTGGGGGCATTGGCCGCGGTCTGCGATTCGGACCGGGAACTGGCGCGGCAATCGGGTGGACAGTACAACGTAAGGACATGCACTTTCGAAGAGGTGATCCGGGATGCGAATATTGACGCGGTGGCCGTCGCGACACCGGTAGAAACACATTCGGAAATTGTAAGGAAAGTGCTGCTGGCAGGAAAACACGTGTTTGTTGAGAAGCCCCTTGCCATGGATGTCGGCGCTGCTGAAGATTTAAACAGGTTGTCGAAGAATCAGGCACGGGTGTTGATGGTAGGGCACGTCCTGCAATACCACCCTGCGTTTATCAGGCTGAAGGAACTGGTGGCACAGGGTGAACTGGGGCGTTTGCGTAATATCTATGCACATCGCTCTAATTTGGGGAAAGTCAGGCGCGAGGAGAATATACTCTGGAGCTTTGTTCCCCATGACGCTTCCATGATCCTGTCGCTGGTAGGTGACGAACCGGACAGGATTTCTGCCGTAGGCGGGTTTTTTCTTCATTCCCGGTATGCTGACGTGGCTGCGATCTACCTGTCATTTCCCGGTGGGGAGAATGCCCATGTTTTTGTTTCCTGGCTGCACCCTTACAAGGTGCAGGAACTGGTGGTCGTGGGTGACGAAGGCATGGCAATTTTTAATGATACCCAGGAATGGGACCGCAAGTTACTGATTTATAAAGACGACCTCCTCTGTAAAAACGGCCTGCACGGGCCCGGCAAAGCTGAAGCCGAGGCAGTTACCGTGACTCCGGTTGAGCCGTTACGACAGGAGTTGGAACATTTCCTGGACTGCATTGCGGGAAGGACAGGCTGCCGTACTGACGGCCGTGAAGCGATCCGCGTGTTGAAGGTACTACAGGCATCGGAACAGGAAATCCGCGGGAATCATTCGTATCAGGCAATAAATAATGCAAATCCAGCGCTGAATAAAACGGCTATCGTTGATCTCAGGGCGCAGCAACAACGATTGGGCGGGAAGATACCTCAGGCAATACAAAAGATACTCGATCACGGCCAGTACATCATGGGTCCGGAAGTCAGGGAGCTTGAGGAAAGGCTGTCCGATTTCACAGGCGCCGGGCATGTCATCACTTGCGCCAGCGGCACGGATGCCCTGCTTATGGCATTAATGACCCATGATACAGGTCCGGGTGATGCCATTTTTGTTCCTTCGTTCACTTTCGTCGCAACCGCGGAAGTTGTCGCCTTGCTGGGGGCGACACCTGTTTTCGTTGATGTTGACGCAGACTGTTTCCTGCTTGACATGGCAAGCCTGAAAGCCGCGGTCTCCGAGTCAGTCCGGCATGGTCTGAGACCCAGGGGAATAATTCCGGTCGACCTGTTCGGACAGCCGGCCGATTACAGTGGGATAAACCGGTTTGCCGAGGAGCGCGGATTGTTTGTTATCTGTGATGGCGCACAGAGTTTCGGCGCCGAATTGGACGGCAACAAGGTCGGAACACTGGGGGAGCTTACCACCACCAGTTTTTTCCCGGCAAAACCGTTGGGCTGTTACGGCGATGGGGGTGCGGTATTTACGGATGACGACGAAATCGCCGACAAATTGAAAAGCACGCGGGCACATGGAAAGGGAGCGAATCAACACGACGCCGTGAATATCGGCATAAACGGCAGGCTGGACACCATTCAGGCTGCGATATTGATCGAGAAGCTCTCTGTTTTTCCGGAAGAGATCATCCTGCGCAAACAGGTTGCGCAAAGCTACACCTCGATGCTTGAAAACCTGGTCGATGTTCCGGTAGTTCGTGAGGGGCGCACCTCTGTCTGGGCGCAATATACGGTTAAATCAAACGAACGTGACGCAATTTCCGAGGAGTTGAAGAAAAATGGATTTCCGACCGCGCTGCACTACCCGATACCGCTGCACAGGCAGACTGCCTATCGCGGCTATCCGTCTGCGCCGGATTTATCCGTTTCCGAACGGTTAGCGGCAACGGTACTGAGTTTGCCTATGCATCCGTACCTGGAGGAGGGAACGCAAAACAGGATTTGCGATATTATTCGGCAAGCGTTGTAAGAATTACCGTCCCGACGACCGGTCATGCCCCTGCCAGAGGGGGGTGGAGAGAACACATTAAGTGGAAGACAGGTATCCACCCCCCTTGGCGCCCTCAGGCTGTCCTTGATCCCTGGCCCAGGCGAAAGCTGACCGGGGCCGCCCTCGGGCATGCGGGCATACAACCACCCGAATTCCATTTAGCGGGTTCTCCATTTTGGAGCGCCGTTGCCGTCTTTCATTCAGGCAATAATGATTTTATTCACCACGGATAAACTGAAAAGCAAAAAATCAGCGAAAATGTGAGAAAACTCACATTTTCGGGAAAAAAGTACGAAGCGTAGCGTTGTTTTATGGCCTGTTTCGCTTTCCTGCTATACTTGACACAGCTTTTATTCAAATCGAGGGACGACATCATGTGCAGCGCCACGGCATTACCGAAAGACTCTTCCTTGCAGAGTGTGGAAGACAGGTTGCGCAAACGACTGAAGGAGGTTAAACGCAACTCCCTGGGGTCGGAGTACGTGGCCTTCCATGCAGGCAGGGACGAGGTAATTGCCCTGGCTGAATCCGACCTGGTGGTTGAGGTGGGACTGACGCATGAATCGAAAGAGAAGTACCTGAGTTACCGGGATAAGGGAGCGGTCGAGTTCTGGCAGTTGAACATTCGCAGACGCGCGCAGAGACGGATAATCACGGCAACCTTCCTGGATTTACAGGCCCAGCCAGGACCGCTTGAGGTTGACACGTCGCTCAACCTGCCCGGACTCGCTCCGGCGCACGTCATCAGGTTTATACAACTACGGTCCGGCAAGTCATTGGATTATCTCGAAGTTTATGAAGCAGTCCGCGACCTGCTTTCCAGGGATGCATTGGAGATTCGCGAGGAAACGGAGGAGTACGAGCTAGTAAGCTGACAAGGTTTCGGCTGGTGTTACAATCTTAAACCCCGCTTCGGTTTCTGTCCCGTAACTGGTACAGGAACAGGCTTGTTCAGGGTTTCCTTAAATCATCCACGGCGACATTCAGGGCGTTTGCTATGGCGGCCAGGGTTTTTATCGACCCGGTGCGTTTCCCGGTTTCAATTTGTGAGAGGTAAACCGCATTGATATTCGCAGCCGCCGCGAGCTGTGTTTGCGTCAAGCCTCGCAGGTTGCGGTATACCTTGACCGGGTTTTCCCCTGCCACAAGACGGTCAGCTACCTCAATGGGAAAGCTTTCCTCAGTGCTGGATTTGGCTTCGTCGTACAGTTCTTCGTCGGTTGGCAACTCGTCAGCGCTGCCCGCTTTCAGGTGCTGATATTCCTGCCATGGGATTACAGCGAACGCCGGGTTGCCTCTGTTATCGCGAATAATTTGTGGTTCAGTCATAATGCGTTGCCCAATTTATTTATAAACATCTCCACGCGGACCAATACGTAAAATCTCTATCACTTGTGTTTGATCGTCCCGATCAAAAATTACCCGGTAGTCACCTGTCCGCAGACGGAAACCCCGATTGCCTCGTAACGGCTTGACATCAATATCGCGTCGCTCAGGCTCTTCCGCCAGCCTATCCAGTAACTGGCGAATACGGCCGGAGTCCTTGGCTGACATGCCCTGTAATGCCTTAATCGCTTGTTTCCGTATAATCAATCGATACACTGCTTTAGTCCATTATATAAACTATAGCAAATAGCTTTAGTTAATCAAAGTTATTTCTATGTGATTAATTTCTGGTCATGCCCCTGCCAGAAGGGGGTGGAGAGGTGACATTAAGCGGAAGACAGGTATCCACCCCCCTGGCGCCCTTGGGCTGCCCCTGATCCGTGGCCCTGGCAAGCAGTAACCGGGCCGCCCTCGGGCATGCGGGCATACAACATCCCGAATTCCATTCGACCGGTCATCCGGCGTTGTTTATTCTTGTTCGTGCCGGACTGACCACCGCCTGGTTTCCTTATGGCAAGGATGATTTTATCCGTTTCAGATAACCTGAAAAGCAAAAAATCAACAAAAATGTGAGGAAACTCACATTTTTGGGAAAAAAGTACGAATGTCTTTTTTTGTTGACGCTTGGCCCCCCCTCCTGTAGGGTTGAGACAGGGATTGACGGCTTCATCCGTCAATCAGGTTTATATCAATATTTACCAGTCCACAGGGACAAGCAGGGAGGTTACAATGACCGAAACGAAACCAATCGGAGCGACGACCGGCCATTACCAGGCGGTAATGAAAGACACGCTGATATTTGACAGCCACGGGTATGTGAAACGAATGACCGACGGCGGGTTTAACGAGCAACAGGCGGAAACGCTGGCCGCGGAGCAGGGAGACCTGCTCAGCAACCTGGCGACCCGGCGGGATATTGAGACCGTCAGGGACGATCTGGAGATCGTTAAGAACGACCTTGAAACGGTTAAGCAAAACATGGCCACCAAGGACGACCTGAAAAACTTTGCCACGAGGCAGGATATAGAGGTCAGCGCGCAAAAGCTCAAGGTTGAAATGATCAAGTGGATGACCTGGTATTTTCTCAGCGGTCTGGCGGTGATGGTCGCGGTGCTCAAGCTGACTTGAGCAGTACCGCACTCTACAAGGCATTTATTGAAGCCGGCGCATCGGAGGAGAGCGCAACCAAGGCATCGGAGGACGTCATTCAAGTGTCACAGTTGGAGCAACTGGCAACAAAGTCCGACCTGCTGGCGACAAAGTCCGACCTGAAAAGCGAAATTGCAGGGCTGGAAGCCCGTCTTGTCAAATGGATGGTCGGTTCCCTGTTCGTTTTTGCCGGCATCATCATTGCGTTAGGATAGTTCTCCCGCATTAATTCTTTCCCCGGGACGTGAAGCCGTCATTTCGGGCAAATCCGGGAATCCTGTCGATTAAGGGTTATGTTGGTCCGACCCCATCCCTTGGGGTCAACTGTCGGCGAGACCTACCCGCTGCGCGATTTTGAGTAAGTGTCGGAGTTAGGGTTAAGCTGGTCAGCATGATTATCGAGATCTGCCTGCGATATCTCATGCTCATCTTCGTTTACAAGTTCTTCCCAGTCGTCCGGGCGTCCGTCATACGCTCGGCTATCCCAGTATGCGTCGTTATTTGGATTCAGTTGATCAGCGTGGTTGTCAAGATCGGATTTACGGTCCATAAAGATATCTCCTCTGGTTGTCAAATTTGTGGGTTATATTATCCCCAAATTCCGTGTTAGAGATTTGAAACGGGCATTTGAGGGGTGTTTTATTGCGTTTTGCGGCGCCCACAACGGCCGGAGAGACGCTGACCGCTCTCTCTAATCAAGCTGACTGCAGGCTATGCAAATGAAGGGCGCCCATCATGTTGACAGTGTAATGCATTCTTGCCAGCATGTATGTGGGAAGACTCACAAATCAATTATTTTTTGGCAACAGAGGGGACAGCACGTCCATGGTTTGTCCCCTGTCTACAACCGAGGGGCAGACTCTGTAATCGGGTATCACCGGCCAAATGAATGGAACTTAAAGACGGCTGAGAACGCAAGAGGCAATAGCAGGTGTTTAGTATAGAGCGTAAGAAAAGTGCCGGCCACCACACGCAAACGTCACTGGTCCGTATCGGCAAGTGTGGCGGTGGTTCACTGAACGCAGCATTGCGGGAGGCAGGGATTGCGGACGAGCTTCGCATATTTCACGTCCAACAGCCAGTCTTCCGGAAGAACATGAGGTACATCATCCTTGCCAGAAACCCCCTTGAACGGACAATTTCGGCATTTAACTGGCGCTACAAACTGGTGGTGGTTACCGAAGAGCAACGACATAGCGATCCTGGAGAATTTGAAGCCCTGACGCAATACGGCAACATCAATGTGCTGAGCGAATCGCTGTACGATGATGACGGGATACCAAGGCCTGAGGCCGTTAAGGCCATGCGGACGATCGGTCATATTCGCATGGATATCAGTTTCTATCTTACTAATCTTTTGGACCGTTGCCGACCCGACCAGATAGAGGCAGTACTGATGCAGGAAACGTTAAATCAGGACATAGCGAAAGTGTTTGGAATTAACAACGAATATCAGATACATGAAAACAGCGATATGCGAGGTCCTCCCTTGTCATCGAAAGCCCGCAAAAACCTCATGCGATTCCTTCACCGGGACTATGAAGCACTGGCACGCCTTTACGCCTGGGGTAAGATCGATACAAGCGCATTCATAAAGGCCGTTTCGTAGTTGCTTGATACAATGCAAACTTGAAAATTCTGCATTAAGACTTGAACTTGCCACCGTCGAAGCTACCGACAACGGTTCAATGCATTCAGTAACATCCGTTCGCCATGCAGATACGCCCGTCTTCCAGGAGATATTCGGCGTGGAGCTTGTAACGGCCGTTGTGGTGGCGCTCGAAAACCCCGTTTATGGTGGGCGGTGGTTTGATCTGCGGAATTCCAATGGCATTACGGTTATGTTTATAAAATGTTGTCTGGCCGAGCATGGCAAATCCGATCAAACCCAGGGCGCAAAGCAACAGTCGTAAATACGGCTTGCCGCGTGCGATGAAATCAGCCACAAGATATATTCCTACAGCCACCAGCCCCGCTACCGGTAGCAGCCATTGCAGGCGCCAGGCTAATGACCAGGCGATTTTGGCGACCAGAAAGACAATGACTGGATTCAACACAACCAGTGCCAGTCCGGCGCTCAGCGCGATAGTCGCTTTATGTTTGGCAGCATTGTGTGCAAGCAGGGGTAGCAGGCATATACTTGCAATGCCGAGATATCCGCGTAGCCCGTCGCCGTACCTGAAATCAAGGGCTTCGTGAAGGGTGTCAAATCTGAGATTTTTTGCGGTAGGAATACCCCCCAGGCTGGCTGTCATAAAGATACCCAACACCAGGAATGAGGCGCCACCGACCAGGAAGGGCAGGTAGCGCGCGTGTCTGAGTGGTTCCCGGTAGATTATCCATGCTGTTACAGTCAAGCCCGCAAAAAACAGGGGTATCAAAATGATTGCGGACTGGGTCAGGCCGATACCCGTAATGCTGGCCATTGCCAGACGAAAACTGCTTCCGGGGAAACGCGTCAGGATACCGATTGCCGAACTGATGAGGTAAGGACAGACCACGGCATAAAATATTGACTTGCCCTGGTACAATCGTACGAAGGTATCATTGCCGGGAGCCTGGTGCTTGTCAGCCCACAGTATCAGAATAATGACGGTCATCAGCGTTAACACGCCCGCATAACTGCCGCCGAGCCGCTGAAACAGCCCGTAATAGGCAAGTACGGTCAGCATCGCCGCCAGGGCAGGAACGACGAGGTAATACACCTGCAGGAAACTGGTGCCGGTCCAATATGAAGCCACCGCTTCAATGGTCGGGTAACTGACCGTCATCTTGGCCGTGTCGTAGAATGGGAAGAGGTTCATTTCCTGCAAGGGCTGGTCCAGGGGCAGCAGTCCGTAAAACAGGTAGAGAGCATCGTCCGGATCGTATCGATGTGAAACCAGGGTATAGGTAACGGCAATCACCAGCGCGGCGCCGGGTACGAGTGGCGATCTTTCCAGAATGGAAGATGAGGTGAAAAGCCATGGTTGAGTCTTTGTTTGTCTCAGGAACAGAAACAATGCAACCAATAGCAGTACAAGCGTTACTGGTTCGGATTTGGATAAGAAAATCAACAGAAGCAGCACAAAGATCGCTATGGTTTCAACCCCAAATCGATTTCCGTAGCGTTCGGGGGCGGTATTATCGGGATCGGGAGGAATATGTCCCCGACTGTTTATGAAAACCAGGTAAACGGAAACCAGTGGGACCAGCAACGCCAGGATAGCGTAGGCCCTGAACGAGCCCCCGGACAGGACGATCCCCCATAACGCCAGAGACGACAATGCAAAAAGCGTCATAAAGAAATCGAGCAGGTATTCGTGGATTCGCATCAGCGTCAGTTACATTCACCGGACTGGTAAAGGGAATCCAGGACCGTCCCGGTAATATCATCAGGTAAAGCCGCACGGTGCGTCAGCTTATGCACGTTTGAAACTTTTTCTCTTATCAGGAGATTGGTGCGGTCCGTTGCCGGTTCCAGGAGTCCTCCACGTCGTAATAACTGGGGGCCGTCCGCGCTTATCTTGGGGGTTGATGCCCAGAGTTGACGGAACTCACTGTTCTGTTCCAGCAATTTCCCGAACAGGTAGTGGAACCAGAAATAGTTATCATCTTCAGGATCATCGGAAGATGTAACCAGTAAATGTCCGTACTGGTAGCGTTGCAATAGGTAACCCATACACAGTCGGCTGAGCGAATTCAGCAGCCAGTTCTTTTCCTTATTGTCGAAAACCCACCTGAATCGAGCATGTGCTTGCGTCTTTGCCAATAAATGCAGTACTGCGGAGTGCCAGATATCAACGATGCGGCATTCCTTGCCGGCTGCCAGAAACCAACTGCTGATGGGGCGATCCGGGCCTGGTTTGTCGTAGGCAAAAAAGCCGGTGCGAACACACACGTTATCTATCCAGTCATCCAACGGTCGTACACACCAGAGTGTGGCGTCTGCCCAGACACCGCCATACTTTTTAAGCAAGCATATTCTTATTACGTCTGAAAGTGCGGGGAGCGGCAGGTTCATGGATTTAAGGGCTGCCGGGAGCCTGACTTTATCTGCTATGGTGGTTGAGTCCAATAGGTTGATGTCCCAGGTTGGGTTGTGCCTTTGCCATGTGGCAGCACAGTGATTAACGATTTCCGGTGCGTTATTCCAGCCCTGATGCCAATACAAAAAGAGTTCTTTTGGAATATTATTTTCAAAACCGCGTTCTTTCGATGAGTGCGGACCAGAAATAGCCCGACCAGCACTCGCGGCGGTATTACTTTTAGTCAAGGGCATCTTAAGCGTCAGATTTATTGGATAAATGGCGGTAAATTTCAATCGGGCCAGTGGCGCAGACGCCACAGTGCCATCGCAGCCAGGACGACGGCCAGGGTAATGGTTGACCAGACGGGAATCAGCCTGACTGTCGCCGCCAACGCCAGCCCGACCAGCGCGAGATTAATCAAGGCAATAAACCCTGCCACATCGGCGTGACTCGCTCCCGACCTGACCGCGACCTGGTAAGCGTGCTGACGATGGGCGAGCCAGACTTTCTCTCCCCGCGAGCCCCGCGCCAGTAGGGTAAGTGTGGCGTCGGCCCAGTAGTACAACGGCAACACCAGTGCCAGCCACCAGAGACCCGCGACACAGGCGGTCCAGACCAGCAACCAGCCCAGCAGGTAACCGAGCGGGACACTCCCTGCATCACCCAGGAACAGGCGCGCCGGATGCCAGTTAAGCACGAGAAAACCCGCTGCCGCGCCTGCCAGCACGGCAGCCAGCGATGCTTTCGACCAGACGCTGCTCTCTATCGGCGCCATGAGCAACAGAGCCGTTGCCACACCCCCCGCCACCGCGATGGTTTCGACGCCCGTGATCCCGTCGATCCCATCCATGAAGTTGAAAAGATTGATGAACCAGACCCAGGCTACACCGGTCACCAGACGATCCGCCCAGGGCGGCAGCACTCCGCCGAACAGCAGCGCCGTATCAGGCAACAGGGTAATCCCCAGGGCAACGGCAGCGATATGGGTTGTGAGGCGCGCCAACTTCGGGACATGTCTTATATCGTCTATAAAGGAAATCCCTGCCAGTACAGCCGCTGCAGTCACGATGATCAGGGTCTCTCCAAGCGTGCCGGTGATGAGGGCCAGACACATCCAGCTTGTCAGAACCACGCCGATAACTGCAATACCTCCGCCCGTGGGAACGTTCCCTCCATGGCTGGAGCGTGTGCCGGGCCGGTCGACAACGTTATATGCAATCAAAAGCTTCAGCGCCGCACGAACAAGCATCCACGTAAGAAGGGCGGACACCAACCCGGCAACCAGAGTGACTAGTACCGCTTCCACTGCTCAAGCTACGAGTTGGCCCCCGGTCTGAGGATGTCAGCGACAGCCGGTCTGACACTTTGCAACTGTTCAACTGAAGTAACGGTATACATCCATGTAGGTTACTAAAAAAATCGACTCTTGTCCCGACGGAATCAAAATCCCCTGGGTCATTTTTTTGACAATTGTTATAATACTTCCAAATGCAGAGTCACCAGATCCAGGAAAAAGTCCCCAGCGCAACCCGAGACGATGAGACGATAGATACCTCAGGCGACGGGTTCGGACCACAAACCGTACCGGTGTCTCAGTCGCCTGCCGCCTCACAGATTGCCGCCGCCCTGCTTGACCTGAGCAAAGGCGCGCGCAGCTTCCACCTGTGGGGATTGCTCGGCTGGCAGGACGTCCGCCGGCGTTATCGGCGTTCCATGATCGGCCCGTTCTGGCTTACCATCAGCATGGGCGTACTCGTGGCGGCACTGAGTGTACTGTACGGCGCCTTGTTGAAGGTTGAAATAGCAGATTATGCGCCGTTTCTTGCGCTTGGATTTATCATCTGGACCCTGATTTCCGGCTTTATCAATGAAGGCTGCAGCGCGTTTACCGATGCCGGGAGCATAATCAAGCAGGTAGACCTGCCCTTGTCGGTGCATGTTTATCGCGTGATATGGCGCAACCTGCTCATATTTTTCCATAATGCCGCGATTTTTGTCGTAGTCGCCATCATCTTCTCGATTTGGCCGGGTTGGACCGGATTACTCGTTGTTCCGGGTCTCGTTCTCCTGTGCCTGAACGGCGTATGGATGGGGTTGTTGTTCGGTCTTGTCTCGGCCCGCTTCCGCGATGTGCCGCCTGTCATGGACAGTATCGTACGGATAGCCTTTTTCGTTACGCCGATCATCTGGATGCCCGAATTATTGCCCGGCCGCGCCATATTGCTGGATTTCAACCCGTTTTTTCACTATTTGGAGTTGGTGCGGGCGCCATTGCTGGGACAGGCGCCGCAGCTTGTCTCCTGGATTACGGTTTTGGGTATGACGCTGGGTGGCTGGCTCGTGGCTTTGGATATGTTCCGTAATTACCGCCGGCGAGTGGCGTACTGGGTGTGAGCGCCATGGCGAACCTTGAACTCGATGCAGTCACGGTCGTTTTTCCGATCTATAACACCAGCACGCGTTCGCTGAAGCATCGCATTTTGCATCATGGCACCGGCGGGCGTATCGGGCGCGACGCGGGTAATCGGTTGTGTGTACGCGCACTTGAAAATGTCAGCCTCGCGTTCGAACACGGGGAGAGAGTTGGGCTCATCGGATGCAACGGCGCGGGCAAGACGACGTTGCTTCGAGTTCTCGCAGGCGCTTATGAACCGACACGCGGCAGTGTGGTGCGGCATGGGAGAACCGCTGCGCTGCTGAATATTTCCCTGGGAATCGACCCCGAGGCGACGGGCTACGAAAACATCATGATGCGCGGATTGTTCCTGGGCCTTATGCCGGATGAGGTGCGCGAGCGTATGGATGAAGTTGCGGAGTTCACTGAACTGGGCGACTACCTGGCTATGCCGGTACACACTTACTCGAACGGTATGCGGCTGCGCCTCGCCTTCGCGGTATGTACCTGCTTTGATCCTGAGATACTGTTGATGGACGAATGGCTCAGCGTCGGTGACCGGATCTTCGTCGACAAGGCCAGGCGCCGGCTTGATGATTTCATGGACCGCGCCAGAATTCTGGTGGTTGCCTCGCAGAACCTCTCCCTGCTGGAACGCATCTGCACCACTGGGGTCCTGCTCGATGCCGGTAAAGTCAAGGCCCGCGGACCGATACAGGAGGTGCTACAGGAATACAGGCAGGCGGCCTGACCATGAAAATCGATAACATCGTCTCACAGAACCTGGATGAGAAAAGCACCAGACCGGCACTTTTTGTGCTCGGAATGCACCGGTCGGGCACCAGCGCCATAACGGGGGCGCTGCGGCACTGCGATGTGTGGGTAGGGGAAGAAAAGGAACTTACGGAGGCGAATGCCGAGAATCCCCAGGGGTTCTGGGAAAGGCGTGACATGCGCGAACTGTGCGATCGGATGTTGCATTCGGCGGGAGCCGATTGGTGGAAGATCGCCAACTTCGATCCGAAAGCCATCCCGCGCGCGGCGCAGGACGAGCAACGCCGAAAGTTTGAAAGGATTGTTTCCGAACTGGACAAATTTCAGGCCTGGGTCATCAAGGAGCCGCGTCTCTGCCTTCTGCTGCCGGTTTTGCGACACTATGTAAACAATCCCGTTTGCGTCCATATCTATCGTAACCCTCTCGAAGTTGCGCGTTCCCTGCAGGCGCGCAACGGTTTCAGTATCTCCGCAGGGCTCGCCCTCTGGGAGGTATACAATCTCCACGCTTTGAAGGCATCCGAGGGTCTGGCGCGCATTTCTCTTTCATACGAAGTACTCATGCAACACCCGGTTGAAACATTGAATGCACTCGTTAAGGAACTTGAAGGGCCGGGAGGAGGGCATTCGATAAAACCGGACAGCGGACTTATCGAGCAGTTCATTGACCTCGACCTTCACCGCCAAAGGGCGACCGATGAGGAGACGGAGAATTACCTTTTGCCGTCACAGCGTGCGCTCTGGCTGCGCCTTCGCAGTGATGAGGTTTTTGATGGCGACCTGAACATTCCGGTTTCGGGAGCGACCAGACAAGCCCTGCTTGATCTGGAATCGGTAGAGGTGTCGTTCAACCTTCATAACGACAGGACACAAGAGTTGAGCGCATCGGTGAAGCTCAGTGAAGCAAGGATTGAATCCCTGGAGGCTTCGGTGGGCCTGTTGAGGGACAACCTGGATGAGCATGCTGCGGCATTGAAGGTACGCGAGGAGCGGATCAATGCGCTGGAGAGTTCGCTGGACCAGTGGAGGAGCAGGCTGGAGGAGCGTACTGCAACCCTGAGAATCCGCGACGAACGGATAAAAGCGCTTGAAGAATCCGGAACCCGGCTGAGAGGCAAACTGGAGGTGCGCGGTGAGATGCTTAAGGTTCGCGAAAAGAGGATCGAAGCCCTGGAGGGTTCTGCAGAGCGGCTGAGGGGCAACCTGGAGGAACGGACTGCGACGCTGAAGGCTCGCGAAAAGAGGATCGAAGCCCTGGAGGGTTCTGCAGAACGGCTGAGGGGCAACCTGGAGGAACGGACTGCGACGCTGAAGGCTCGTGAAAAGAGGATCAAAACCCTGGAGGCATCAGCGAGGCGTCTGAGGAGCAGTCTGGAGGAACGCACTGCGACGCTGAAGTCTCGCACTGCGACGCTGGAGGACCGCAACAGGACGATCGGTGAACTGTATAACTCGACCAGTTGGAAAATCACCGCCCCGTTGCGCGTGCTGTCGCGTTGTGTCAGATGGCTCCTGGGAAAGCTGCGCCGGGCGGTCATTTTTTTTTTATGGTTGAGCACTGGCCGGTTTTCCCGAGTTATCGAGGCCGTTCGCAACGCACGGGCAAAATCAGGAAGAAAAACCGCTACGCTCCCTGAAGCAGGGCAACCTGGGTTAACGGATCGGTTGGCAAAGCTTGTCCGGGAGCGTGGGCAAGCACAGCGCCCGGACGTACGAAAGCAGCCCGCTGCCGGTGAATCCAGAACGAAGATTACGGTCATCACATGGGATTTAGGGCACAATCCTCTTGGCCGCGCCTATTTGCTTGCAGATGTTTTGCGGCACAATTACGACGTTGATCTGATCGGCGCCCAATTTCCCCGATTCGGGAACGAGGTCTGGGAACCGCTGCGCAACTGCAGCCGGGTTGCCGTAAAAAGTTTCCCCGGAAGTAACTTTCCGGAGCATTTCAAGCGTATGGAGGACATCGCCCGGCAGATAGAAGGGGATGTCATTTATGTATCCAAACCGAGGTTGCCCGGACTGGAACTCGCTATCCTCGCCAAGTTACACAGGAACCGGCCGGTTATTGTGGACGTGGACGACTACGAACCGGGATTTTTCAGGAACCGTAAACCACTTTCACTGAAGCAGGTGAAACGAAAACGTCACAGGCCGGACTTTTTCTGTCCGCATGACGAGACCTGGACCCGTTACGGCGAATCACTTATACAGATGTTCGATCAGGTCACAGTCTCCAATGAGGAATTGAGGAAGAAATTCGGCGGCATGGTATTGCCGCATATCCGCGACGATCACGATTTTGACCCGGCTGCCTACCCGCGTGATGCGATCCGTGCGGAACTTGGCTTCACTGCGGAAGATAAGGTTATCCTGTTCGCCGGCACACCCCGAATGCACAAGGGCTTCACGCGCATTGTGACGGCTTTGGAGACCCTGAAGCGCCCGGACTACAAGCTGCTGATCGTCGGTTCCCCGGTGGACAACGAGGCGCGCCGATTTTTCGCCGGCATCAAGTCCGCGCATGTGAAAGTGGTTCCCAACGTGCCATTCACTGATTTACCCGGCTACCTGAGTGCCGGCGACCTGATTTGCCTGCTCCAGGACATGGAGCAGGTTACCACCCGGTTTCAAATGCCCGGCAAGTTCTCGGACGGACTTTCGATGGGTATTCCGGTATTGGCGACAGATGTGCCGCCCCTGGTGAATCTCGCGAAGAAGGGACTGCTGGAGTTATTGGGCGATACGCCACTGGACAGGAAGATCGATGAGATCTTCAGCGATTACGATGCATACAAACACAAGGCGACGCAAAACCGGGAGATTTTTTTACGTGAATACAGCTACGCCGCCAACCTGCCCAGGCTGCAGGATACCATCGACCGGGTTTTGAACAATCCGGTTCCGATACCGGATGCATTCCGCGAACTGGTCGCCTATCACCGCAGGATATTCTCCGGTGAGACCGGTTTGCCCCGGGTGAGCGCGCAGGTCGTCGCGGGAGGTCAGCCTGCTTCTGATGCAAGTCTGCTTCCACCCTCCGCCCAGGCAGCGGACGTTAACGTACGCAAGGCCGGTTCTTATGTCGACGACAAGATAGACATCGTATTTTTCTGGAAACAAAACGATACCGGCATTTACGGACGGCGCCAGGATATGCTGGTGAAGTACCTGGCCAGGGACCCCCGGGTTAACCGTATTCTTCATTTTGATGCGCCGGTCAATATCTTCAGTTCCGGTCATGACGTTCTCAAGTCCGGGCAAGGTGGCCGTCACAGTCATGCCGGCCTGGTTCTTTCCAATACCCTGAAACGGAGATTGCGCCTGCAGGACAGGGGTAAAGTTCGTTCCGATACGTTCATCTTCGCCGGTCGGCATCGTGCCTCAGGTTTCCGGAACTGGGTGCTGCCCGCTGAGGGGGACTATCTCGATTACCTGGCCCGGGTGATGAGAGAGCAGCAGATCGGCCAACGGCGCACGGTCTTCTGGGTTTGCCCCAATAAATTCGATTTCCCCATGATTGCGGATCGGTTCAAGCCCGGCCTGGTCGTGTCCGACGTGATCGACGATCAACGTAAATGGCCCGGCAAGCCTCGATACAAGGAGAAATTACGCCGCAACTATGAAGAGATCCTGGCGCGCACTCACGTCACTTTTGCCAATTGCCGCAGTGTCTTTGAAGACATGCAGGAGTACGCTGATAATATTCATTTGCTCCCCAACGCGGCCGAGATACTGGAAGATGAGGCGCGGCACTGGAAAAAACCCGCCGAGTTGAGACGCATCAAGGGACCGGTGATCGGGTACGCCGGGAACCTGGACATCACGCGCATCGATATCGACCTGTTGACGACCGTGGCAAGCAAACGGCCCGACTGGAACCTGGTCTTCATCGGCTCCATGCACAAGAGCAGGGAGATCAGGAAGCTGGACAAATTCAGCAATGTCCGTTTCCTCGGAGTTCGTGTCTACGAGGAAGCGCTTCGCTACATCCGTCACTTCGACGTGGCGATGATTCCCCACCTGGACAGCGAACTTACCCGGAGTATGAATCCACTGAAGCTCTATGTGTATTTTTCCCTGCATGTGCCGGTCGTGAGCACTCACATTGCCAATATAGGGGATTTTCGCGAGTTCGTGCAGGTTGGCCGTAACCCGGACGAGTTCATTGAGCGGATCAGCCACTGTCTGGAAAATAACCCCGTCTCCGGCAACATTGAACGGATGCGGAATCTGTTGGAAGCCAACTCATGGGACGAGAGGGTGACACGTATATTAACACTGGTCGGTAAGGAATTCGCCAGGCGCGAAGCAGCGCACAGCAAGCCTGCCGCTGCTGACTTCGACAAGGACGGGTACATTGACTCCTGCGCGGTGTGTGGGCATACCGGTTATCTGCGCCGCGAGGAACAATCTATCAGGGAGACATACCGGTGTGGGAATTGTGAAGCCAGTCTGCGTTACCGGGAACAGGCGCAACTCATTCTTGATCATTTCTCCAGGGAAGGCTCCAGGCACCTTGCCGATTTAGTGAACGAAGCCGAATTTCAGAATCTCAAGATTTATGAACCCGGGCTGATAGGGCCGTTCCGCAAACTGTTCCGGAAGCTGCCCGGTTACATTAACTCCTACTTCTGGGAAGACGTTGCTCCCGGTGAGTATCGCGAGGACGTTCAATGCCAGGATCTGATGAACCTGACTTACGGAGACAATTCCTTCGACCTGGTGTTGTCCTCGGATATCTTTGAACATGTTCGCAAGCCTTTTGTCGGCTTCCAGGATGTAAACAGGATCCTTAAACCAGGCGGTTTGCATATCTTCAGCATACCCTCACAGCGTCCGATGCGTTCCAAAACCGTGTTCAGGGTGGATACCAGCGGCCCGGAGGATGTGTTCGTATTACCCAGGCATTACCACAGTGCGCCCGGGGGGGGGAAGTCTTTGGTGTATACTGATTTTGGAGAAGACATGGTAGAGATTATGGCTGGCGATGGAATCGATCTCAGAATGGAGTCTCCAAGCTCCGAGCACGCCCCGGATGTTATCACGAATCAGATGCTCTCATTCTATTGGAAAAAGTCATGAAACGAATTATGTGGGTCGTCCGGTTTATTGTATTTGCCGTTCTGGTTACGGCCTGGTTACCTGCCGTCGCTTATATTGATCCGGGCTCAGGCAGTGCCATCATGTCGTTAATCATCGGCTTTTTTGTAGCGTTGGGATTAACTGTCAAAACATACTGGTACAAACTGAAAGCGCTGTTTACCAGGCAGACCCGATCCGCCGACAAACCGGACCCTGAACCTGAAAAGTCTCAGGAAGAATGATCCGGACCGGTTCCGCAATCAGTTGTGCCATTATAACAAGACCGAACAATGACGAACAGAAGCCGTGAACAGCGCAAAACGTACTGGAGAGAGTTCTACAAGCAGCGGCATTCACTGGTGCCCACCCAGTTTTGCGCCCTGGTTGCATCTGAAATTGCTTCACATTCGACCATAGTGGATTGGGGCAGCGGTAACGGCAGGGACTCCCTGTTCTTCGCCGCGCAAGGACACATGATGTTAGCCATGGATTTATCCACTGAAGCAGTGAAAATTGGCGCTCATGAGGCCAGGTTGAGAGGGCTTCATGAAAAAGTCATATTTCTGCAGGGTGACCTGTCCTGCCGTCCGGACGTTGAAAACGTCGTTCAGATCGCTCGAAAAAAAAACAATAACGGTTTTCTGGTGCATTACTCCCGCTTTGTTCTGCACTCACTGGATGAGTCTGAAGAAGACTGGTTTCTGGAGGCGCTTTCTGATTGTATGAAACCGAATGAGCGGGTTTTTTTTGAATTCAGGACTAAGGAGGATGCCGACCGTTACAAACACTATCCGGATCATTTTCGGCGTTACCTGGATACGGATAAATTTCAACTGAAACTCATTGATAATCTCGGGTTTTCCGTAGAATATGCCGTAACCGGTTCCGGCATGGCCAAATACAAGCAGGAAGACCCCCTCGTCAGCCGGGTTTTTGCCAGAAAAATATAGTGGTCGCACCGGCTCTCAGAGCTAGATCCCGTCCATGTTCAGATTCGTTCAACACCTGTGCAATGTAATCCGATATATTCAACTGCCCGGACGCACCCGCCGGATCACCTTCTATTCGGAAGGCAGGAATTACTGGCCACACCTTCAACCCCTGGTTGTGGAAGTGCTGGCGCTGTCAGACGTGCCGGTTTGTTATATCACTTCGGATGAGGATGATCCCGGCTTACTCATTGCGCATCCGGATTACCGGAAATTCGTGATTGACGAGGGGCATGTACGGGACTGGTTGTTCAGGAATATCGAAACGAATGTTTTCGTCATGACCATGCCCGACCTGCACCAGTACCAGGTCAAGCGTTCCCGACATGATGTTCATTACGTCTACGTGCAGCATTCGCTGGTAAGTCTGTATATGGTTTATAGAAAAGGAGCGTTTGATCATTACGATACGATTTTTTGCGCCGGGCCTCACCACATCACGGAAATACGGGCCATGGAAGCGGAATTCAACCTGCGTCCCAAGAGGCTGGTGGAGCATGGATATGGCCGCCTGGATACCATTCTCAGTCAGTCCCGGGATCGTTCCCGGGAAGAGAATTCCGCTGGAGCGCACAGTCATGTACTGGTTGCTCCATCCTGGGGCCCTGGAGGTATGATTGAATCGGGCATTGGTGCATCCATTGTCGATCACTTGCTTCGAGGCCAATACCGGGTAACACTTCGACCCCATCCGCAGACGCTTAAATTTGCCGGGGACAAGGTCGGCGCAATTTTGACACAATACGAGGCGGATCCGTTATTCACCCATGAATTGAACGTTGTGGGTGAGGATACTTTACATGACTCGGATATGATGATCAGTGATTGGTCCGGAGTGGCGCTCGAATACATGTTCGCTCTCAACAAGCCGGTGTTGTATGTGGATGTGCCGATGAAGGTCAATAATCCGGACCATCACAGGATTGCCATGGAGCCGCTGGAATGCAGGATCAGAAAAACCGGGCGTAGCGATATCCTCGGACTGCATGAGATTGATCGGGTAACGGAGAAGATCGAGGGACTGTTGAAGCGGTCGGCCATTACCGGTTCCGGGCCTGGTAACATGGTCTTTAACCCCGGTGAAAGCGGTGTCTACGGGGCCAGGTGCCTGCTGCAAATTCTGTCAGAGGTGGAAGCTGCCAGGGGGCCGGGCAGATGAAGAGTGTTATTTCGAACCACTTGTATATTGCAGTAACTGCTTCCATCTGTCTCTCGGTGGTTCCATGTGCTGTCCTGTTCGTGACGAACAGCAGTGAATTCATTATCCCGCTGTTCGAGTTCTGGGTATTCCTGGTCAAGGCCGGCGCCGTAATTTTTATCGTTATCTTCGCAATGATTACCCTGGCAGGGAAAAGAAGTCATCTGTTGGTTGTCAATACGCTTTTGTTCCTCGTAGTCGTCAGTACCATCCAGTTTTTTTTGTTAAGCGAGTCCCTCAACGTCCTGGATGGCCAGGGTCTGCATACCTTCACAACAATGCAAATTGCCGTGGATTTAATTATCTACGGTTTCAGCGGTGGGCTCATATACGCGTTCAGGCACAAGGTGCTTGACAACATCAGGATGTTGTTTACCGGTATTTGTCTGTTCCAGCTTATCAACCTGGGCGTGCTGGTATTATCACGCAGCGACAGCCTTGACGAAATTCCGGCCAACCTGGAGGCGCTGATTTCATCAGGCAACGAGGCCGATGATGAAGGCCCGGATGTGAACACTGAAATGAGTGCGATCAGCAATTTTTCCAGGAAAGAAAACGTACTTCATATTGTGCTGGACGGATTTCAGTCCGGTCTTTTTCAGGACGTCATCAGGAACGACAATGAGATCGCATCAGCACTGGACGGTTTTTTGTATTATCCCGATACCTTGACGGCGTCCGAAGTCACACAGCTTTCGTTTGCAGCGTTTCTCACCGGCCGGGAATATACGAATAACGAACCGATGAAAACTTACCTGTTCAATAGCCGCGTGGCCAGAATGGGTACGGCAACGCCCGTGAAACATGTCCCGAATATTCTGGAAGCGGCAACACGGAGCGGTTTCACAATCGATGTCGCCACCCCGTTTATTGTGATTAAGGACCAGGAATTTTATTCGCAATTTTTCTTTATGCCCAAGCCTTACAGTTCTGCAATAAGTGTCCGGGAAGTGGTGTATTATCAAACTGCCTACCTGTTTGATTTGTCATTGTTTCGCAGTGCGCCGAAACTGCTTAAGAAATCAATATACAACCAGGGGCGCTGGAGGTATTCCGGGTTATATGCGCGGGACCTGGGGTTGACTTTCAACCATCACATAGGCATTCAGTTCCTGAAGGAAGTGATTGAAAGGTTCAGGTTTGCAGAGCAGTCCAGGGTGTATAAGCTGTTTCACCTGATTACGCCTCACCCGCCTTTTGTTACGGACTCGAATTGCAGGTTTTCGGAAAAGGAACTCAAACGTGAATACATCCATATCTATAACCAGGCCCGCTGTGCGCTGGTCCAGGTGGTCAAGTTGCTGGATAAACTCAAACGCTCCGGGATATATGACACGGCAACAATACTGGTACATGGCGACCACGGGATGAACTTGCCATTTCAGGATTTCAAGCCAGGTCCTGACGACGACGTGCGTAATTTTCCAAAGTATATCGGCAACAGCAATCCATTATTATTGCTTAAACCACCTGGTGGACGGGGCGAACTGGTAACCGTCGATGCTGAGATATCGCTAACCGACATACCAAAAACCATGTCGGAGTTGTTGCAACTGGGCGTTGATTTCGACGGCGTTGATTTCTTGAATGAGAAGCCGGATAACCGGGTACGGCGGTATTACCATACGAGGCAATCACGGGTTGAAGCAGGCCATGACGACAGGTTTCTTCAGTTGGGTGAATATGAAGTGTCCGGTCCGCTTACAAAAAAATCCTCCTGGAAGAAGACAGGGGAATTCAATTGGACAAAGAAAAACTTTACCCAATTCCCTGTAGCCGAATTTCTTGAAATAAACGATTTCGGTATAACAGACGAGAAAAAAGTCTGGATACGTTATCGTGACAGGGAACGTCATCATTTAATTGCGGTAGGGGACGGTAAACGAATAACGCGCTTTGTCGGGGAAGATACCATAACAGCCAGGTTGAGAAAACGAGAGGACTTCACTCGGGTCTGCATCGTCGATACGGTGAGAGAACTTCGTCAATGCCTGCATTAGCGAGCGATCGGTTTTGCGTATAGTCTGTTTTTTATACCTGTTGCTGGCCGCAGGCAATTCGTGTGCGTGCGTAACCGGATGGTCAGCCGATCATGAGCACTGCATGAGCAGTTCTGCGGACCCCTGGTGTGAGTTCCAGGCCACGGGAGAGACGCATCATTTTGCCGGACTCGCCTCCTATTACAACGACGTGAATTTCTATTTCGTAGGAAAAGATGTTTTTCAACCACTGGAGCATGGTGATGCGTTCATCCTGGAGAACGGTACGTGGCTGGCCGTGGCCGCACGCTTCAAGGTGTTGTTGGTGCAGGGCACCGATCCTGGCCTGCGTCTGAGCGGTCGGAAAGGTACGCTGGAGTATCTGAAAACGCAGGTCGAACCGGGGCGCCTGCAACTTGTAAAGAAATCCGATCTCCATACGGTAGCGCCCGAACTGGACCAGGTCCGGTATGCACACCTGTGGGCGCCGTTATCCTGGTTGGCCAAGGTCGTCGAGTATTCCCTGGTGACGATCCAGGCTCACGCGGTCAATCACTGGGGCCTTGCAATAGTAGTGTTCAGCATCCTGCTGAAACTGGCGCTATTCCCTGTTAATAATGTGGTTGCCGGTTTGCAGGACGAGGTCAGTCGGGTCCGGTCGTTGCTCGAACCGCGAATAGCCGATATCAAGGAGAACTATGACGGTGAAGAGGCTCACAATCGCATAATGGCAGTTCACAGGACCCTGGGAGTTACACCGTTCTATTCGTTGAAGCCGCTGTTGGGCGTGCTGGTTCAGGTCCCGATCTGGATCGCTGTTTTCAATGCACTGGGAGAAATGCCGCAGTTGGCGGGTCAATCCTTTCTCTGGATCGATGACCTGGCATATCCGGACGTAATTGCCGTGATACCCTTCAATATTCCGCTGTTCGGGGAGACTGTTCACCTGCTGCCGTTCGTAATGTTTGCGGTGACATATCTGTCTGTCCTGACGTTCCGGAATGACCTGTGGTCAAACAGAGAGCGTACCCGCCAAAGGCGCAACCTTTGCTGGATGGCGCTGGCTTTTCTACTTCTTTTATACCCGTTTCCCGCCGCCATGGTGCTTTACTGGACATTGAATAATCTGTTGCACTTTTTTGCGCAGTTGCTTATAAGGACATCAATGACAAAAGGCCGGTCGCGTTGACGTCCCACACCTCTACATTGGCTGAAGCGTGAATTTAACAGGTTTATGGCTATAGAGTGCAATATCTGCGGTGGTATCCTGTTCAAGGAGGGGCCTTACGGAAGAAAATCCCGAACGGGAAAGTTGCCGGTATGTGCCGATTGCGGATCACTGGAACGTCACAGGTTAATTCGCCGTGTATGGAGTTGCATTCCCGTAGAGATATTCGGGCAGAAACAGGTTTTGCAGTTCAGTGAGGAGCCTACAGTGGAAGAAAAATGGTTCGGTGGTTTCGAAGTTTCAATCTACGATTCGCGTAATTCCCTGGACTTACAGCAGATAGAGCGTGAAGACGGGTTGTATGATATCGTGATCTGCAACCATATCCTGGAACATGTTGAAAATGACCGTCAGGCATTCCGCGAAATCTTGCGCATTCTCAAGCCTACGGGCTTCCTTCAGTTCTCGGTACCAAATCCGAAACATCATGCCGGGACAAAAGAATGGGGTTACCCTAAACCGGAAGAGCACTATCATTATCGCGTGTACGGGCGTGACTTGTTGCAGCGCTTCGGCGAGGCGCAACCCCGCGCCCATATTTTGCAAATCGAGGCGGCTGATGCAGTGACCGGAGATTCAGATTTTGTTTACTTCACCTCCCTGGACAACATATGGATTGAAGCGATGCAGTTCTGGTGTAAAGAATTTTCAATGGTGAGAGCATAAACGATGCACGTGGAACATGTGCAAAATCCGGACACCGGGAAACTGAGTCGCAACGGGAACCATGGCCGGCAGTGATCAACTGAAAATAACCACCCTGGAATTGGGTAAACACCAGGACGAAGGACACCTGCGCCATAAAATTTTTCGCAGGTTGCTGACCGGTGAGGTTAATGTATCGGGCAAGTGGGTGGCCGACCTGGGCGCGGGCCCGTGTGCGTTTGCCCGCATTGCCAGGGAGTTCGGCGCTGAGGTGTTCGCGGTAGACGGCCGCGACGAACGCGTGCCCGAAGATATAGAAAAACAGGGAATTCACTTTATCCACAAAGATGTACGCGAGTTCAACCTGGAGGCCTATGACGTCGTGCTGATTTTCGGTTTACTTTACCACTTTGAACTCGATGATCAGATCGCGCTTCTGCGGCGCTGCCGGGGGAAGGAAGTTCTGGTTGATACACAGGTATATTGCCCGGATCAGGTGGTCCGTTTCCCTGTGGATGAATGGCAACACTCGCTGGTACAATTAAACGGGTATGAGGGGATCCTGTACCCTGAAAAGGATAATCCCATGGCTTCCGTCTCCAACAGAAACTCTTTCTGGCATACTGAAACATCATATTTCAGGCTGTTTACCACCTGTGGTTTTAATAATATCACCGCCTACCGGCCGCTCTATCTTTCAAAACATGGGATACGGTCCTTCTATCGTCTGTTGCCGGATTAGGAATGCAGGTTGAACATTTGAACATCCCCGATGTGAGGTTGCTGAGCCCCGGGAAGCACGGCGACCGGCGCGGTTTCTTTTCCGAGACATATAACAGAAAAACGCTCGCCGCGGTTGGGATCGACATCGACTTCGTGCAAGACAACCACTCTTACTCGGCTGATAAGGGAACGGTGCGCGGGTTGCATTTCCAGACACCGCCCTTCGCCCAGGACAAACTGGTGCGCGTGGCGCGCGGCTCGGTGTTCGATGTTGCTGTTGATTTGCGTCAAGGCTCGCCGACTTACGCCCGGCATGTCAGCGCCGTGCTTTCGGCGGAGGCCTGGAACCAGATCCTGGTTCCGATCGGCTTTGCTCATGGATTCATGACGCTTGAACCGGACACCGAGGTGATATACAAGGTCAGCAATTATTATGCGCCTGACCACGACAAGGGGCTGCTGTGGAATGACCCCGCGCTTGGGATAAACTGGCCAATTTCTGACGAGGAAGCCGTTCTTTCGAACAAGGATGGTAGACATCCGCGACTTGCCGAACTCATCACGCCGTTTGAATAGCCGGTACGGTCATCAGTACTATCGCTCCTGCCATATCTTTCATGCCTGACAGCTTACAGTATAAGATACAGGTTCCATGACTATTCTCGTTACCGGAGGCGCCGGTTTTATCGGTGCGAATTTTATAATTGACTGGCTGCAAACCCGAAACGAAGTTGTAGTCAACCTGGATAAGCTCACTTATGCCGGTAATCTGCGAAACCTGACCTCCGTTGAAGACAATCAGAACTATGCCTTCATCCAGGGAGATATTGGCGATTCTGCCTTAATCCCGAAACTGCTGGCTGAATACAAACCCCGCGCGGTCATCAACTTTGCCGCTGAATCACATGTTGATCGCTCCATTCACTGCGCGGAGGATTTTATCGGGACTAACGTCGTCGGCGTCTACAGGTTGTTGAATAACATCTTGAGTCACTGGAGTGAACTGCCGGAGACGGAAAAGGCCGGGTTCCGTTTCCTGCATGTGTCTACCGATGAGGTGTATGGCGCGCTTGAACCCGACGAGCCGGCTTTTACGGAAGACAACAGCTACAAGCCAAACAATCCCTACAGCGCCAGCAAGGCTGCTTCCGATCACCTGGTTCGCGCATTTCATCATACCTATGGACTGCCTGTGCTCACCACTAACTGTTCCAATAATTATGGTCCGTTTCAGTTTCCCGAGAAACTGATTCCATTGTTTATCCACAATGCTCTTGCACAAAAATCACTACCCCTGTACGGCGACGGCAGGCAGGTGCGTGACTGGCTCTATGTGCGCGATCACTGTGCCGCCATCAGGCAGGTTCTTGAAGCGGGTGAAGTCGGAGAGGTTTACAATATCGGAGGCAATAACGAAAAGACCAATCTTGAGATTGCGAATATGCTTTGTGAAATTCTGGACGAAATACGCCCCGGAAACGGTGCTGAATCCTATAAATCCCTGATCACTCTCGTTAAGGACAGGCCCGGACATGACCGGCGTTATGCCATGGACTCCTCCAGGATTCAACGGGACCTCGGCTGGAGGGCGTCAGAAACGGTCGAGTCGGGTATTCGCAAGACCGTATCATGGTACCTGGAAAACCAGGATTGGGTAGCCGCGACTACCGGCGGCGACTATCATAACTGGGTCAGGAAACAATACCGGTGAAGATATTGTTGTTCGGTTCCAACGGACAGGTGGGTTGGGAATTGCAGCGGTCGCTGGCCCCTCTGGGTTCCTTGCAAGCCTGCAACCGGCAGACCGTGGACCTGGAGAACCCACGCGCCGTGAGAGCGGCGATTCATGATTACAGTCCGGATGTCGTAGTCAACGCCGCTGCCTACACGGCCGTAGACAAAGCCGAATCCGAACCGGACAAAGCGGAAACTATCAATGCGAAAGCCGTTGAACTGATGGCGAATGAGGCAAAGCGCCGCAATATATGGCTGCTTCACTATTCCACGGATTATGTCTTTGACGGCGAAAAGTCGGGCATATATTCCGAAACCGACAAGCCCGGTCCACTCAATACCTACGGCAGGACCAAGCTTCAAGGAGAGATAGCTTTACAGGAGAGTCGGTGCTCTCACCTGATTTTCCGCACCAGTTGGGTATACTCGGCGCGTGGCTCCAATTTCGTTAAAACTATCATGCGCCTTGCCGGCGAGAAGGACAGGCTGGAAATAGTTGCCGACCAGGTCGGCGCGCCTACCAGTGCCGAATTTATTGCGGATGCAACCGCTACCTGTCTGTATCGGGTATCGCACGGTGGTGAATTCGGAGGGCAGGTGGCGGGTGTCTTCCATCTGACTGCCTCCGGTTCGACAAGCTGGCACGGTTTTGCCTGCTATCTGCTTGATCAGATGCACAGTCTCAGCAATAAACGGCGCCTGCGTTCGCAAAATGTACACCCTGTTTCGACTGCCCGGTATCGCTCAGCGGCAAAACGTCCACTGAATTCTCGCCTTGATACGCAGAAATTAACCGATACATTCGGAATTTACCCACCCCCCTGGCAGTTCCATGTACAAAGACTGGTCGCGGAACTCTGCCTGAGGGAAGGCATATGAAATACAAGGGTATCATCCTCGCCGGGGGAGAAGGCACGCGACTCTATCCCGTGACCAGCGTGGTGAGCAAACAACTCCTGCCCATCTACGACAAGCCAATGATCTACTACCCGTTAAGCGTCCTGATGCTGGCGGGAATCCGGGACATCCTGGTAATCACCACGCCGCAACAAGGGCCCGACTTCCAGCGACTCCTTGGCGACGGGAGCCGTTGGGGTCTGTCGCTGCGCTACGCCGTACAGTCGAGCCCTGACGGGTTGGCCCAGGCCTTCCTGATCGGCAGGGAATTCATCGGGGACGACTCCTGTGCCCTGGCTCTCGGTGACAATATTTTTTATGGGCACGGTTTGACGGATAAGTTGCATCTGGCGGCTTCTCAGCAGCATGGAGCCACGGTGTTTGCTATTCAGGTTCGCGATCCCGAACGCTATGGGGTAGTTTCCTTCGACGAGGCTGGCCGGGCAACCTCCATCGAGGAAAAACCGACGCTCCCGCGCTCTCACTGGGCGGTGACGGGACTGTACTTCTACGACAACGATATCGTCAACATCGCTACGGACATCAAGCCGAGTGCCCGGGGAGAACTGGAGATCACCTCTGTCAACGAACGTTACCTGGAACGCGGCGACCTGCGCGTGGAGTTGCTGGGCCGCGGGTTTGCCTGGTTCGACACGGGGACGCATGACAGCCTGGTTGAGGCTGCCGGTTTTGTCCAGACCGTAGAGAAGCGCCAGAACCAGCGTATCGCCGTTCCCGAGGAGATCGCTTACCTGAACGGCTGGATCAGCCGCGAGGAACTGGTTGCTATCGGCCATGAACTGCGCAAGAACGGCTACGGCGAATACCTGCTGCGACTGGCGGATGAGCTTGAGCTGCACAACCGGGGACGGATTTAAATCCGTCCCCATTCGGTTACTTCAGGTCGGGAAATTCGGGACGAAACGGCCTGCTTGTAATGCCGAAATGCTCCCGTACCGGGGTCGGGTCCAGGGTAAGCGCCATATTCATCCGCTCCAGGCTCGCGCTGCTGTATTTTTCGCCTGTCAGTGTCTGCCACAGGTAAAACGCAGCGCGGGCAAAACTGAGCGGCAGGTAGACAAGCACGGGGCGTCTCCCCAGGGATGCGAAAATCCTGCGGACCATCTCGCGGTAGGTCAGCGTTTCGCCACCGGGCAGGTCGAAGAGCGTGTCTCTTGCACGGGCAGCATTTGAGGCGGCGACCATGGCCTGAGCCACGTCGCCGGCGTGGATAGGCTGGCAGTATCCGGTGCCCGGCCACACTACCGGGAAAAACCCGAAACGCCGCACGAAGGTTGCGATCCTGCTCACGTTGCGGTCGCGTCCCGGGTCGTAAATCAGGGCAGGCCGAAACAGCGTCCAGGCGATCCCCCGATTATGACAGAGCGATTGGACCCGCTTCTCGGCCCGCCCCTGTGCCTGTGCCTGATCCCGCTCACCGGGACTGGAACTTTGCGCTTTGAAAACGACACTGGATGAACTCAGCGCGATCAACCGGTTTCCTCCGGCGATGAGATTGATGAGGGCCGGTAGCGCCGTGACGGGAGTGAGGGAGAACAAGGTTGCAGAGGCGGGAATGTCCAGATTTTCTCCTTCGGATACCGTGTTCCAGGAGAAGCCGGGAGGCGCTTCAAAGGGGGCAGGCCCGGTATGGCGAGTGAGGCATAATCCCCTGAATCCGCGGTCGGCCAGACGCTGCGCGAGGTACCGGCCTACCAGACTGGTCGCGCCGAGAATGACGGCGAAGCGTTCTCTGCTTATCCCGGTGTCAGCGGCGGGCGTCATGTGTCCCGTGCCGCGCCTGGTGGAACAGTGATTGTATTACCTTTACCACGAACCGGAACAGGATACCGGCGGCCAGGGGTCCGAGTACAGGCAACCAGCGCAGGCCGTGGTAATGCACGCGGAAATAACGCAGGAAGCCGCGCATCTTGTGCCACTCCACCTGCACCGGGTTGATTCGGCTGCTGCCGGCGTGATGGATTGCTTCCACGTGCGGCGTGAAATAGATCGGGATTCCGGTCCTGTGCAGCCTGAAGCAGAGGTCGAGATCGTCCACATGCAGAAAATAACCCTCGTCCATGCCGCCTGCGGCATGGAAAGTCGCGGCCGGCAGCATCATGCAAGCGCCGCTGATGGCCGGCACGCAACTGGTCTCTGCAGGGAGCGGGCTGTCATGACAGTTGAGCCGGTAGCGGCGCAACAACCCCGGCGCCAGCCTGTCAAGACGGAATGTTTCAACCAGGGCAGTGTACGGAGTGAGCAGGGCGCGCCGCGATCCGCGTTGGTCGCTCCCGTCGGGGTTGAGCACGCGGCAGCCCAGCATCCAGTCATGGCCCAGGCTTTCGGCTTCAGCCAGCAAGGCGGGGAGCGCGCCGGGGCTGAGGCGGCAGTCCGGGTTCAACAGCAACAGGTAGCGACCCCTGGCCCGGCGCGCGCCGATGTTGCAGCCGCGCGCGAACCCGACGTTGCCGTGACCGCTGATGAGTGTCAGCCGCGCTTCCTCCCCTGCCCGCTGGGCAAGTTCCCGGGTGACTGCCGGCGGATTGCCGTTGTCGACCACTATGAGTTCGACTACGGCTGCCTGCTCCGGCGCAAGCACCGCCTCGATGGCCTCGGACAAGACGGGACCGGTCCAGTATGACACCATAACCACGCTGATCCCTTCCGGCAGGTCGCCATGGCGGGATGGTTCGGTTATTTCCTGCAGGTTTAGCATGAAGTGCTGATAATAAGGTATGAAGGGCGAGTAAGCCAATTCCGTTCACTATTACTCAGCACCCGGCTGTAGTATGATACCGGCGAACGCCGGTGCAGGTTTCAGTATGTAATGAACGATAAAAAAGGCAAAAAGTCATCCATGTTGCAATCCTACGGGCGGGTAACCATATTTCTGCATGATGTATTGATGATCCCGGTGGCGTGGTACCTGGCATACTGGTTGAGGTTCAACCTGGGTACCATTCCTGAAGAATTCCTGCGAACTGCGACCCTGGTGTTGCCGGTAGTCATTGTCTGCCAGGCGTTCAGCTATGTGATTTTCGGGCTGTATCGCGGTATCTGGCGCTTTGCTTCCCTGCCCGATCTTGTGCGCATCGGCAAATCGATTTTTCTCGGGGTCTTAATCATCACGCTGGCGGTTTTCCTCGTCACCAGGATGGAAGCGGTGCCCAGGACGGTAATTCCGCTGTATGCAATCCTGTTGTTCGCTTTTCTCGGGGGAGACAGGATCATCTATCGATACCTGAAAGACCACCGGGTGGGAATCAGCAGCGGCAAGCGGGTTCTGGTGATCGGCGCCGGTGATGCCGGAGGAAGATTGCTGAGGGATATGTTAAGGCACAGCCGGGCGCAATACCTGCCCGTGGGTCTGATTGATGATGATCCGGATAAAACAGGCCGGGAAATTCATGGTATACGGGTATTGGGCGTTTTCGATGAAATTCCGGAGGTCGTAAACAAGCATGCTGTCGACCTGGTTATCATAGCTATCCCTTCATTGTCATCGGAAAGAATGCAAAGACTGGTCGCGATCTGTGAGAGCGCTAATACGGCATTTAAAACCCTGCCCAGGCTCGAGGATTTGATTTCAGGACAGGTGACCGTGAATGCCATACAGGAAGTCTCCATCGAGGACCTGCTGGGAAGGGAAAAAATCGAACTGGACCGGGACATGATGCAGGCCGGATTGTCCGGCAAGGTCATCATGGTCACAGGCGGCGGCGGATCCATTGGAACGGAGCTTTGCCGGCAGGTTGCCAACTTTGCGCCGAGTGCGCTGATTGTTTTTGAACGCAGTGAGTTTAACCTGTACCGGATACAGCAGGAACTGGAAACGAAATATCCGCAGGTCAGACTGGTCACGGTGCTGGGCGATGTCTGTGATCAACGGGCGGTTGAGAATATTACCGGGAACTACCGCCCGGACTTGATATTTCATGCAGCTTCGTATAAGCACGTTTCCCTGTTACAGGCCCATCCCGGTGAAGCCGTAAAAAATAATATCATCGGCACCAGGGTCGTCGCCGAGGCCGCGAGCAAATTCCATTGCGACAAATTTGTGTTTATTTCCACCGATAAAGCGGTCAATCCCACCAATATGCTCGGGATGACCAAGCGCGCCGGTGAGATCTACTGCGAAGGCATGAACGCGGTTTCCGCTACGCGTTTTATTACCGTCAGGTTCGGTAACGTGCTGGGTTCGGACGGCAGCGTGGTCCCGTTATTCAGGGAACAGATACGGGCAGGGGGGCCGCTGACGGTAACCCATCCTGATATTACCCGCTATTTCATGACGGCAAGAGAAGCGTGCCAGTTGATTTTGCAGGCCAGCGTGGTGGAGGGAGAGGGAGGTATTTTCGTACTGGATATGGGTTCTCCGGTCAGGATTGGTTACCTGGCCGAACAGATGATCCGTTTATCCGGAAAAGAACCCGGCAAGGATATCGAAATTCAGTATGTGGGTTTACGGCCCGGCGAAAAATTGTACGAAGAACTGTTTTATGACAGTGAAGGCAAGGAAGAAACCGGAAACAAGAAAGTGTTTCGGGCAAAACATGCCCCGGCTGACTGGAACAGGGTCAAACAGGTGGTAGCCCGCCTGGAACGGGCCCTTGCGGATGCGGATGACGACGAGATAATAAGAATTCTGGCCGACCTTGTTCCCCTCGGCGCTGATGAACAGCCCCTTGATATTGTCAAGGTAGCATAGCCGGAGAGTGCTGCTTGGAAATTAACAAGGCCGTGTTTCCGGTTGCGGGCCTGGGTACCCGCACACTGCCGGCCACGAAGGTTCTCGCCAAGGAGATGTTGACCCTGGTGGACCGCCCCATTATTCAGCACGCGGTTGAGGAAGCGCTCAGCGCGGGTATCAGGGAACTGATTTTTGTTACTGCGGAAACGAAAAGGATCATCCGGGATCATTTCCAGGCCAATGAGAGGCTGGAAAGGGAACTTGAGCAGCGGGGGAAACAGGAGTTGCTTGAACTGGTGAAGAATATTCCCCCATCCGGTACGGTTTGCCGTTACGTCATCCAGCATGAACCCCTGGGGCTGGGCCATGCAGTCCTGTGCGCCAGGCCGCTGCTGGACGATGAACCGTTTGCCGTTATCCTGCCCGACGACCTGATTTACCACGATGAACGCACCTGCCTGCAGCAGATGGTTGACGTTTACCGGGAGAAAAACGCCAGTGTGGTGGCAGTGGAGAACGTGGCCCGCGAGCAGGTTTCCCGTTACGGGATCATTGAGACACACAACGGCGTTGACGGCATCAACAGGATGAAATCAATCGTGGAAAAACCCGCCCCGGACAAGGCGCCTTCGACCCTGGCGGTGGTAGGGCGTTATATCTTCACGCCGCGGATCATGCCGTTACTGGAAACCACGCCCAGGGGGGCGGGAAACGAGATCCAGTTAACCGATGCGATTGCGGCGCTGCTGGGACAGGAAGATGTGTACCTGTGTGAATTCCGGGGCCGGCGCTACGACTGCGGCTCAATCCTGGGACTGATGAAAGCCAATGTTGAATACGCGCTGAGACATGAGGCGGTCGGCGCAGAGTTTCGTTCATACCTGGATGACCTGATTAAAGATTAACGACGAGGACGGAATTCAATTCCGTCCCCATCACGCGCGATTCCGTCCCCTTTTGCCCTGATATTACTCTTCCAGTCGCCCCAGCCAGATAACGCCGGTCATGGCGCCGTGTACCTGCAGGGCAACATAAGGGTTAAGACCAGGTAAACGGTTGACGGCATCAATGAGGCGGTCACGGTCTACAAGGTCGAATACCGGGTTGTCGTCCCGGGCGGCGATCAGTTCCCGGTATGCCTCCTGCCGTTTGATCAGGGTGGGGTCTTTTGAGCAACCTTCGGCAGTTGCTGCCGGTGGCTTCGCGTTATTGAAGCCCTTTTCAACGTGTTTCAATATCAGTTTGTCCAGGGTTTTCTTGTCCAGACTTCGCTCATATCCATCAGCGCTATCGTTGCGCTTCCTGGCGCCCGGCTTGTTACGTCCCTTCCGTATGGGCAATGATGTTATCGCCGGTTTGTAGAGGCCGCCGGGCTTATAGTAGGGCGGTTCTGACAGCAGTCGTCCGGCCCGCTCGATAATCGTGTTATGTATCCGTCCTGCAACGCGGTCGCGCCAGCCCATTTGAAAGGCAAGTTCAGTGGCCGGCGGATAATAAAGTGGAAGGAACTTATCGGCAAGCCTCTCGGGTCGCGCCGACAGCCATCTGCGGACCCTGTGTTGAATCGAATATGCATCAAATAAATCTTCCGGCCTGACCATCTGCTCAGCCGGCTCGAGCAGGCTTTGAATACCGTCGGTCAGGGCGTAAGTATATGCATCCCGGTGCAGGATACCGGCCTTTCCTGGCGGTCCGGACAAATAACCCGTAACAACAGACTGCAGATCCTGATAATCAGGTATATCCGGCCAGTGCGTTCGCAATGTTTCACCGTGAAACCCTGACAAGGTCATGCGACCGTCTTTTGAAAGAGAAATGCTGCTATCGACAGGACTGACGGCGCCCGCGACACGGCCGACATGAGCACAAAGCTGATGTCGAACGACAACCCCGTCATCCCACTTCGATAAGGTATGATCGAGACCGAGACTTGTTGCCAGCTCCTTCGCGACAATTGCGTCCGGCGTACCTGCTTTTCCGAATGTAACAATCTCGACGTCCTGTAATAATCCGGCCCGAACAGCAAGCGCCAGAACAAGGCGCGAGTCGCGTCCCCCGGTAAGTTGGAGCCGCGGCGGATCGCTCATTGCCTTGATTGCAGCACGGAGATTCGCAATCAATTCGGATTCAATCCGGTCTATGCGCGAGTCGTCAATATCCGCGGCGGGGAGAAGCCATGGCGCGTCTTTGAAGGAAAACCTTGCGCCGTGGTTCGCATCAATCAGCACGGTTGCGCCGAAAGGAACGCAGCGCACGTCTTCGTAACCGGTCCGGTCACCGATGGGGCGGCCGCTGAATGCCAGCCAGGCCGCGCAGCGATAATCACGCGCTGCGCGCGTTCCCGTAAGTCGTTCCAGCTCACCTGCAACCAGGTGGGGCCTGTTGGCTACCAGGGTGATACCACGATCACTGCCGATGTAGAGCGGGTGCAAGCCGTACGGGTCCTGCCGTACTGTGCCTTGACCGGACGAATTGAGGTCTACCTCGGCGTAGTGTCCGGCCAGGCGGTCTTCAATGGCGACCGGCCAGCCGGCCGTTATGCAAAGGCCGTTGCGCCCGTCCCGAGGCGCGTTGCCCGGCCATGCCTTCACGACCACGCGGCCCGTCAGGTCCGACCACTTGAACGGCCCGGTGTCATTTTCCGATTCGTGACCTGCGCCCGTAATGTCGGAAACCGGGTTTTTCCGGCCAGCCGGGCTGACGCCACCAGGCTCTATCCTGATGATAAATGTAGTAGACCGCACTCTTTGATGAATTGGCTCCCCGGGACGGGCTCGAACCGCCGACCTAGTGATTAACAGTCACCCGCTCTACCGACTGAGCTACCGGGGATTAATTGGTTGGGACGCGGATTATACACATAAAATCAACCCAGCGCATCGCTCAGCCGTTTTATCGCAGCTTCCAGGTTTTCCATGCTGGTGGCGTAGGACAGGCGCATGTAGCCCTTTGCCCCGAAGGCCGATCCGGGCACCAGGGCGACTTCCGCCCGTTCCAGCAGGTATTCGCCCAGTTCCACATCATTGTTGATGCCGTCCAGCTTGTCGATCACGCCCTGCATATTGGGGAAGCTGTAAAACGTGCCGTCGGATGGGGTGCATTCCACGCCGTCGATGGCGTTCAGACCGGCCAGGACGAAGTCATGACGCTGTTTGAAGATAGCCGTGCTCTCGTTGATATAAGTCTGGTCGCCGTTCAGCGCGGCCAGGGCCGCGTATTGGGAGACGGAAGACGGGTTGGAAGTGCTTTGCGACTGAATCTTCTGCGCGGCCTTGACCAGCGCCGGCGGACCGCCCAGGTAACCGATGCGCCAGCCGGTCATGGAGTAGGCCTTGGACACCCCGTTCACGACGACCGTCCTGTCCGCCAGCTCCAGGCACACGTTAACGATGTTCCTGAAACCGTCCTGCCCCCACAGGATATGCTCATAGATATCGTCCGTCAGGACCACGATTTCCGGGTGTTCCACCAGTACCGCCGCGAGCTCCGCCAGTTCCGTATCGGAATAACTGACGCCGGTCGGGTTTGACGGGCTGTTGAACATGACCAGGCGCGTATTTTCGGTGATGGATCGTTCCAGTTGTTTTCCGGTGATCTTGAAACGCTGTTCGATCCCGGCCCGGATCACCACGGGTTCCGCACCGGCCAGTTTCACCATGTCGGGGTAGGAAACCCAGTAAGGCGACGGGACAATCACCTCGTCTCCCGGATTGAGCAGGGCTTGCATCACGTTGTAGATGCTGTGTTTGGCGCCGCAGGAGACCAGGACCTGGTCCGGGTTGTAAGCAAGGTCGTTTTCCCGCCGGAACTTGTCCGCGACCGCCTGTTTGAGTTCAGGCATGCCGCCTGCCGCGGTGTACTTGGTTTTGCCGTCACGGATGGCCTTGATCGCGGCTTCCTTGATATGTTCAGGCGTGTCGAAATCGGGCTCGCCCGCGCTCAGGGCAATAATATCCCTTCCCGCCGCTTTCAGTTCCGCGGCCTTGGCGGTAACTGCGAGGGTGGGTGAGGGCTTGATGTTTGCGGCGCGGTGCGCCACTCTGTTTTCCAACCTGGTTTCCTCTCCTGGACAACTGTTCGTGTATTATAATGCGGAAAATTCGGGCTATGAAAAAGAAATTTATATTACAGGCTGACTTTTCTCCATCGGGCGATCAACCCGAGGCCATTGCGCAGTTATACGATTGCATCCGGAGCGGTATCGCGCAACAGGCTCTGCTCGGTGTAACGGGTTCCGGCAAGACCTTTACCATCGCCAACCTGATCGAGAAAATTCAGCGTCCGACGCTGGTCCTTGCGCCGAACAAGACCCTGGCCGCGCAGTTGTACGGAGAAATGCGCGAGTTCTTCCCGGACAATGCCGTGGAATACTTCGTTTCCTATTACGATTATTACCAGCCGGAGGCATACGTGCCTTCCACCGATACCTATATCGAAAAAGACGCCTCCATCAACGAGCATATTGAACAGATGCGCCTGTCCGCCACCAAGGCGCTGCTGGAACGGCCCGATACCATCATCGTTGCCACCGTTTCCGCCATTTACGGCCTGGGCGATCCCCAGGCCTACCTGAAGATGGTACTGCATCTGGACCGGGGCGAGAGGATGGAGCAGCGTTTCATCCTGCGCCGGCTTGCGGAGATGCAATATACCCGCAACGAGGTGGAACTGCACCGCGCCACTTACCGGGTGCGGGGCGATCTCATCGATATCTATCCGGCGGAATCAGAGCGCGAGGGGATACGGGTGGAGCTGTTCGATGACGAGATCGAATCCATATCGATCTTCGATCCGCTGACCGGCGAGGTCTACAGGCAGGTCCCGCGCATCACCATCCACCCCAAGACCCATTACGTCACCGAACGGGAGATAGTTCTGGAGGCCATAGAGGCCATCAAGGAGGAGTTGGCTGATCGCCTGGAACAATTCCGCAAGGCTAACAAGCTGGTTGAATTACAACGGCTGGAACAGCGCACCCGGTTCGACCTGGAAATGATGATGGAAATCGGCTATTGCACCGGTATCGAAAACTACTCCCGCCACCTGTCCGGCAGGCGGCCGGGCGAGCCGCCGCCGACCCTGTTCGATTACCTGCCCCATAATGCCCTGCTGGTGGTGGATGAGAGCCATGTGACCGTCCCCCAACTGGGCGCCATGTATCGCGGCGACCGTTCGCGCAAGGAAAACCTGGTGGAGTACGGTTTCCGGCTGCCCTGCGCGCTGGACAACCGGCCGTTGCGCTTTGACGAGTTCGAATACCTGTCGCCGCAGACGGTGTTTGTCTCGGCGACGCCCGGTCCTTATGAGCGCGAACGCTCCGGCGAGATCGTCGAACAACTGGTTCGTCCTACCGGCCTGGTCGACCCGGAGGTGGAAGTACGGCCGGTTGCGACCCAGGTGGATGACCTGTTGTCGGAAATCCGGTTGCGTGAACAGTGTAATGAACGGGTGCTGGTCACCACCCTGACCAAGCGCATGGCGGAAGACCTGACCGACTACCTGGCGGAACACGGGGTCAAGGTGCGCTACCTGCACTCCGATATCGACACCGTGGAACGCGTGGAGATCATCCGCGACCTGCGCCTGGGAAAATTTGACGTGCTGGTGGGGATCAACCTGCTGCGCGAGGGGCTGGATATGCCGGAAGTGTCCCTGGTAGCGATCCTGGATGCCGACAAGGAAGGTTTCCTGCGTTCCGAGACCACCTTGATCCAGACCATAGGCCGCGCCGCCCGCAATATCAACGGCAAGGCCATCATGTATGCCGATACCGTGACCGGGTCCATTGAACGGGCGCTCCGGGAAACCGAACGGCGCAGGGAGAAACAACAACGCTTTAACGAACGTCACGGCATCACCCCTCAGGGGATCCGCAAGGCGGTCACCGATATCCTGGAAGGGGCTTACAGCGACCCGCGCGGCCAGGCGCGGCGTTATGCGAAAGTAGCTGAGCAGAAACCCGGTTATATGGAACTGCCCCCGGACCTGCTTATGAAAAAAATCAGCCAGTTGGAAGAGCAGATGTACCGGCATGCCCGCGACCTGGAATTCGAACGGGCCGCGGAGATACGCGACGAGATAGCGCGTATCAAGGAATTCAGCCTGGAAATTCATGACGGTCAAAGAGCCGGCTAGATGGTGATTGCTTTTGGAATGCCTGTAACCCGCAGGGACGGACATAGCTGATGAAACCCCTTATTTCCGTAACCGACCTGCTGATCCTGGGCCTTACCCTGGCAGTGGTGATCATATTATTGACCGACAGGGGGGTAGACGTCGGTTACGACCTGTACGGCGGTTCGGACGCCGACACGCTGCTCGGCGACCCCGGCGACAATTTGATCTGGGGAGGAGCGGGCGCGGATATCATTGATGGGGGAGATGGAATAGATACAGTAGACTACAGAGGGTCAAAATCAGGGGTAGAAATAAATTTGAGTAATAATTCAGCTTATGGGGGGGATGCGACTGGCGACAGCATCAGCAATATCGAAAATATTTTCGGTTCAAATCATGATGATTTACTCACGGGTGATGGTAGAAACAATGTTCTTCTGGGCAATGCAGGTTCAGATATCCTGGATGGACAAGGCGGTACTGACAGGCTTGAGGGGGGTACGGGAAAAGACATCTTCATCTTTCACCCCGGAGATAGCAGAACAGATTCTATAATCGGCTTTGTAAATGGAGAAGACCGTATCGACCTGGCCGGTTTTGGCGGCCTGTTATTCAATGATCTGGCGATCATTGCGGAAGGCGATGACAGCGTGATCGACCTGTCCGGTAACGATGGCAGTAGAATTATTTTACGACAGTTCAACCCCTCAGACCTGGACCCGTCGGATTTCCTGTTTGCCCGATAGTCCGGTTTATTATAAACTGTGAAGTCCAAAGGCGCGTAGCTCAGTTGGTTAGAGCACTACCTCGACACGGTAGGGGTCGTTGGTTCGAATCCAATCGCGCCTACCATATTTCCGGCCTGGAAGAAAGGAGACGGACCCCCGCTTACAACATGCGGGGGCATGTTTGAAATCCGTCCCCGGACGATGGGCGAGGGTTACAATCCACAACATTGATTATGTCTTTGACATGTGGCCTGTTGTGGGGGCCACCACTGGTTAAGGAGACAGTATGCCTGTTATTTCACTGCCTGACGGTAGTCGGCGCAGTTACGAAGACCCCTTGTCGGTAATGGATATTGCCGCGGATATCGGCCCCGGGCTTGCGCGCGCGACCCTCGCGGCCGAAGTGGACGGCAGGCTGGTTGATGCCTCTCACCGGGTAGAAGATGATGCTACCGTGCGCATCATCACTGCACGGGATGAGGAAGGGCTGGAGGTATTGCGCCATTCCTGCGCCCACCTGATGGCCCAGGCGGTGAAGGAGTTGTTCCCGGAAGCGCAGGTAACCATCGGTCCGGTCATTGAAGACGGATTTTATTATGATTTCGCCTTTGATCGGTCGTTTACGCCGGAAGACCTGGCCGCAATCGAGGAGAAAATGAAGGGACTGGCCGGCCGGGACCTGGACGTCAGCCGCTTCGTCATGGGACGTGACGAGGCCGTGGCATTCTTCCGCAGCCAGGGTGAGGAATACAAGGCGCAGATCATCGAATCCATTCCCGCAGACGAGGAATTGTCGTTGTACCGGCAGGGCGAATTTATCGACCTTTGCCGCGGGCCCCATGTTCCCAGCACCGGCAAACTCAGTGCATTCAAACTGACCAGGCTGGCAGGGGCCTACTGGCGCGGGGACTCCCGTAACGAGATGTTGCAGCGCATCTACGGCACGGCGTGGCCGGACCGCAAGGCGTTGAAGCAGCACCTGCAACGGCTGGAAGAGGCGGAGAAACGCGACCACCGCAAGCTGGGCCGCAAGCAGGACCTGTTCCATTTCCAGGAAGAGGCGCCGGGGCTGGTGTTCTGGCACCCGAAGGGCTGGACGCTGTATAACGTCGTCAGGGATTATATCCGCGCCAAACTGGCCGGGAAAGGCTACCAGGAGATCAACACTCCGTTGGTGCTGGACCGCAGCCTGTGGGAAAAATCCGGCCACTGGGACAAGTTCCACGAGGACATGTTCACTACCAGTTCGGAAAACCGCGATTACGCCATCAAGCCCATGAATTGTCCCGGTCATATCCAGGTGTTCAACCAGGGCCTGAAGAGCTATCGCGACCTGCCGTTACGCTTTGCGGAATTCGGCTCCTGCCACCGGAACGAGGCCTCCGGGACCTTGCACGGACTGATGCGGGTGCGGGGGTTTACCCAGGACGATGCCCACATCTTCTGCACCGAGGATCAGATCCAGTCCGAAGTGTCCGGTTTTATCGACCTGCTGTTCGAGGTTTACGGTGATTTCGGTTTCCACGAGGTGATCATGAAGTTGTCGACCCGCCCGGAAAACCGCGTCGGTGATGACGCGGCCTGGGACAAGGCCGAGCAGGCCCTGGAACAGGCGATCAATGCCACGGGGGTGGACTGGGAACTGCAGCCGGGTGAAGGCGCATTCTACGGGCCCAAGATCGATTTTTCCCTGAAGGACAGCATCGGCCGCGTATGGCAGTGCGGCACCATACAGGCGGACTTTTCCATGCCGGGCCGGTTGGGCGCCCAGTACGTGGACGACAACAGCGAGAAAAAGGCGCCGGTGATGCTGCACCGGGCTATCCTGGGTTCGCTGGAGCGTTTCATAGGCATTATCATCGAGCACCACGCCGGGTCGTTCCCGCTGTGGCTGGCCCCGGTTCAGGTCGTGGTGTCCTCGATTACCCAACGCCAGTCGGAATATGCCCTGTCCGTAGCGCAAACCGTCAAGGATCATGGTTTCCGGGTAAATACCGACTTGAGAAATGAAACGATCAATCTTAAAATCCGCCAGCACGCACTGCAACGCGTGCCTTACCAGTTGATTATCGGCGCGCGCGAGCAGGAAAATGAGACCGTTGCAGTCCGTACCCGTGACGGGAAGGACCTGGGTGTGCTAACATTAAGCGCTTTTGTTGAACACGCACGGAAACAGGCGGATTAAGCGCAGGCGCCATTGAACAAGTAACAGTAACGCGGAGGAACAGCGAATCGCAATCAAGAAACAGAATCGCGTGAATGAAGAAATCACGGCCGATGAGGTCAGGTTGATCGGTGCGCAGGGAGGGCAGGTCGGTATCGTCGGCCTCGATGAGGCCTTAAGACAGGCGGATGATGCGGAACTCGACCTGGTCGAGATTGTCCCCAATTCAGAACCTCCCGTTTGCAGGATCATGGACTTCGGCAAGTTCCAGTTTGAACAGAACAAGAAAAGGCACGCCGCAAAGAAGAAGCAAAAACAGATTCAGGTCAAGGAAGTGAAGTTCAGGCCCGGTACTGATGACGGCGATTACCAGGTCAAATTGAGGAACATCACGCGTTTTGTACAAAACGGCGACAAGGTAAAAGTGACTTTGCGCTTTCGTGGCCGGGAGATGGCTCACCAGGAACTCGGCAGTAAAATGCTGGATCGGATAGAAGCGGATATGCAACAGAGCGCGGAAGTGGAGCAGAAAGCGAAACTCGAAGGCCGCCAGATGATCATGATCCTGGCTCCGAAACGTTGATGTGAGAAACTGAAAAACTGATTATGCCGAAATTGAAAACAAATCGTGGCGCGGCCAAGCGTTTCAGCAAGACCGCGTTGGGCCGGTATAAACATCGGCAGTCCCATCGCAACCATATTCTGACCAAGAAAAGCGCAAAACGGATCAGGAAGTTGCGTCACATGCAATTGATTGACAAAAGTGACGAGAAGGCGCTGGCGCAGTTGTTGCCTTACAGTTGAGGAATACCAGTTATGCCAAGAGTAAAGCGGGGCGTTACCGCACGCGCCAGACATAAAAAAGTCATAGAACAGGCCAAAGGTTACCGCGGGCGCCGGAAAAACGTTTACCGGGTGGCCAAACAGGCCGTGACAAAAGCCGGTCAATACGCTTACCGGGACCGGCGCCAGCGTAAACGGCAATTCCGCGCGCTTTGGATCACCCGCATCAATGCGGCGGCCAGGGAGCATGGCCTGTCCTACAGCCGGTTCATGGACGGATTGCACAAGGCGGACATACAGGTAGATCGTAAGGTGCTGGCGGAACTCGCCGTCAACGACAAGCCCGCGTTTGCGCAACTGGCGGAGCAGGCCAGGCAGCATATCTAGTACTCTTTCCAGGTGATATTGCCTCTTATTTGTCATGTCCGATCTCAGCGATCTGCTTGCACGGGCGCTGGATGAGGTCACAGAAGCCTCCGATGAGCGCAGCCTGGATGACGTGCGCGTCCGTTACCTCGGAAAAAAAGGCGAAGTCACGCAACAGTTAAAACGCCTGGGCAGTTTGCCTGCGGAAACAAGACCCGCGGCGGGGCAGGCAATCAACGAGGCCAAGCAACAGGTCCAGGATGCGCTGGGCCGGCGCAGGGCGGAACTGCAGCAGGAGCAACTGGCGCAGCGGCTTGCCCGCGAACGTATCGATATCACCTTGCCGGGGCGCGGCCAGCGTAGCGGAGGGTTGCATCCGGTTACGTTGACCCTGCAGGAGATAGAACGCCTGTTCGTGGAAACCGGGTATACCGTCGTTGACGGGCCCGAGATCGAGGATGACTACCATAATTTTACCGCCCTGAATATCCCCGAGCATCATCCGGCCCGGGCCATGCACGACACCTTTTACTGTAACGCAGACCTGCTGTTGCGTACCCACACTTCAAACGTGCAGATACGTTATATGAACGAAAACCCGCCGCCGTTGCGGGTCATCGCGCCGGGCCGGGTGTACCGCTGTGATTCCGACATGACCCACACGCCCATGTTTCACCAGGTGGAGGGCATCCTGGTGGATGAGGCCGTCACTTTCGCCCACCTGAAGGGCGTGCTGGAAGACTTCGCGGAACATATTTTCGGCGCGGGAGTGCGTACCCGGTTCCGTCCCTCATACTTCCCGTTTACGGAGCCGTCCGCGGAAGTGGATATCATGGGTGACAAAGGCTGGCTGGAAATCCTGGGGTGCGGCATGGTGCATCCGACAGTGCTGGAGAACGTGGGCATCGACAGCCGGAAATATTCCGGTTTTGCCTTCGGCATGGGGGTGGAGCGGATCGCCATGTTGCGCTACGGCATCAATGATATCCGCATGTTCTTCGAAAACGACCTGCGCTTCCTGCGCCAGTTTAATTAGTTCCCATGAAATTCAGCGAACAATGGCTGCGGGAGTGGGTGGACCCACCCGTTTCAACGGAGACCCTGGCGGACCAGCTCACCATGCTGGGCATGGAGGTGGAGGAGGTGGCTGCCGCGGCGCCGGACCTGGGCGACGTGGTGGTTGCCAGGGTGGAGACGGTAACCGCACATTCCGGCGCGGACAATCTTTCCGTCTGTACGGTAAAAAAAGACGCGGGCGCGCCGGTTACGGTGGTGACCGGCGCGCCGGGCGTTAAACCTGGTTGCTGTTATCCGTATGCGGGCGTGGGCGCACGTCTACCCGGTTCCGGGGAGATACGGGAAATGAATATCCGCGGCGTGACATCCATGGGCATGCTCTGCTCCGCGGCCGAACTGCAGTTGTCGGACGATGAGGATGAGTTGTTTCTGCTGGATGATGATGCCGGGCCCGGCGCCCCGTTAGCAGAGGCGATGCGACTGGATGACCGGGTGTTCGACATCGGTCTGACGCCGAACAGAGGTGACTGCCTCAGTATCAACGGTATAGCCCGGGAGGTCGCGGTCATCAACCGCATGCAGCCTAGTCGCCCGGTGGACGATTCCCCGGCGCCGGTAGTTCATGAGATATCCCGCGCCGTCAACCTGGCGGCGCCTGACGGTTGCCCGCGCTACGCGGGGCGTATCATCAATAATATCGATATGGCGCGCCTCAGCCCGTTATGGTTGCGGGAAAAGTTGCGCCGTTGCGGATTGCGCAGCCTCAACCCGGTCGTCGATATCACCAATTACGTCATGCTTGAGCTGGGGCAGCCCCTGCACGCTTTTGACAACGACAGGTTAAACGGCGCGATAACCGTGCGCTATGCCGCCGGGGGTGAGAAAATTACCCTGCTGGATGGAGAGTCCCATGAGTTGCCGGAGTCGACCCTGGTGATTGCCGATGCGGATCGTGCGGTGGCCATGGCCGGCGTAATGGGCGACCTGGGTTCTGCCGTCAGCGCTGCTACCCGGCATGTGTTCCTGGAAAGCGCGTTTTTTACACCGCTTGTCATTGCCGGCAGGGCCCGGCAGTTCGGGTTGCAAACGGACGCGTCCCATCGTTTCGAGCGGGGCGTTGACTTTACCTTGCAGCGCCGGGCCATGGAACGCGCGACGCGCCTGATCCTGGAAATTTGCGGTGGGGAGCCGGGGCCGGTGACCGAGGCGGTGGAACGGCAAGCTTTGCCGGAACGCGGGACGGTGGACCTGCGGCCTGCAGCGGTAGAGCGCTTGCTGGGCGAACCCATAGACAGGGAAACCTCCGTGGGTATCCTGACCCGCCTGGGCCTGGAGGAAGTAACGGGAGCTGAACAGGACTGTTGCAGGTTCAGTGTGCCCCCCCATCGTTTTGATATTACGCTGGAAGCGGACCTGATTGAGGAGGTTGCCCGCATCTACGGTTACCGGAATATCAACAGCGCGTTGCCGCTGGCGCCCCTGGCTATGCGCAAGCCCGGTTCCCGGGAACGCATGGACCTGATGCGCCTGGCGTTGGTGAACCGGGGCTACCAGGAAGCAATCACCTACAGCTTCGTCGGCCATGACCTGCAATCCCGGTTGTTCCCCGAACAAGCCGGCATATCCCTGCTCAATGCCATTTCCGCCGATATGGAGCGCATGCGTGTCAGCCTGTGGCCGGGACTGTTGACGGCATTGCGGCATAATCTCAATCGCCGGCAGGAGCGCGTGCGCCTTTTTGAATCGGGAAAGGTTTTCAGCAGCAACGGTGATATCCGGCAGTCGCCGGCAATTGGCGGGCTGAGTTACGGCGCGGTGGAGCCTGAACAATGGGACCGGCGTAGTGCAACCGGTGATTTCTACGATATCAAGTCTGACGTGGAAGCTGTTTTATCAACCTGTTGCGGTCCGGATGCGCCGGAATACAGGCCTGTCGGCGTACCCGCCCTGCATCACGGCAAGGCCGCGGAGATTATTTATGATGATCGCCGCGTCGGCCTCGCCGGTGTGCTTCACCCGGAGATACAGGCGCAACTGGAAATTGAGGCCGAGGTCTGCCTGTTTGAGTTGTACCTTGACGGAATGCCGGAAAGGTACGGTCCCAGGTATGAAGTGGTTTCCAGGTTTCCTGTCGTGAAACGGGACTTGTCGGTTCTTGTGGACAGGGATGTCCCCATAGCGGACCTTTTGAACTGTATAAACAGCGTAAATTTAACCCTTGACGCTGATCCTGTCGCGGAAGGACCGGCCGCACAGGAGACAGCAAATTTCCTGGCGGAACTGGATCTGGTGGACGTTTACCAGGGAGAACCCGTGCCTGAAGGAAAAAAAAGTGTCACATTGGGCTTGACGTTTCAACGAATATCAGACACTCTAATAAACCAACAGGTGGACAGCATGATGTCCCGGATACTGGATTCTCTTTACGGAGAATTTAATGCACAGTTGAGGGAATGAGAATGGCAGCACTGACTAAAGCGGATATGGCCGAGAGGCTCCATCACCAGGATGGCCTGAACAAACGGGAAGCTAAGGAAATAGTGGAGATGTTTTTTGAGGAAATACGTACTGCGCTGGAGGCGGGGAACCAGGTCAAGCTCTCCGGCTTTGGTAATTTTGAACTGCGAAACAAAAAACAGCGGCCGGGGCGCAATCCGAAGACCGGGGAGGAAATCCCAATCAGCGCGCGCCGCGTGGTGACGTTTCGTCCCGGACAGAAACTGAAAGCGCGGGTGGAGGCCTATGCTGGAACCGGCACTGAATAGCGAATTACCGGCAATTCCCAGTAAACGGTATTTTACCATCGGGGAAGTCAGCGACCTTTGCGCAGTCAAACCCCATGTATTGCGCTACTGGGAGCAGGAGTTCCCCCAACTCAAACCCCTTAAACGGCGCGGCAACAGGCGTTATTATCAGAGGCAGGATGTAATATTGATAAGACAGATCAGGAGCCTGCTTTATGAACACGGGTTTACCATCAGCGGAGCGAGGCAGCGCCTGTCGGGCGATGAAGCCCGGGAAGATTCCAACCAGAGCCAGCAGATTATTCGCCAGTTGTGCGCTGAACTGGAAAAAGTCAGAGACCTGTTACGGCGCTAACCCGGGTTGTTCCTGGCGGCATTCCGTTCATCATCTTCTTCCTGTCCCTCAAAGACTGTATCGCAGGGTTAACAGTAAATCACGGCCGGGGCGTGGCGCAGTCTGGTAGCGCACTGCAATGGGGTTGCAGGGGTCGGAGGTTCGAATCCTCTCGCCCCGACCATTATCAAGGAAACCCTGGTAAAGTCAGAGCCACCTTAACCGGGAAACTGCCGTTGTTGAAATTACCGATTATCGTTCTGGGTTGTTTGAGCCTGGTCGCGGGGGGGTGCGGCAGTGAAAAAACCGCACAACAGGCTTTTGATGCCGGCGATTACGTGACCTCCTACAAGTTGTTCAGACCCATGGCGGAGTCCGGCGACCGGGTGGCGCAGAATCACCTGGGAGTGCATTTTTACCTGGGCCTGGGAGTGGAACGGGATTGGTCCCAGGCGTTGCTGTGGTATGAGAAAGCGGCAAAACAGGGTGACCCCGGGGCGCAACTCAATTATGGATTGATGTTCCAGAACGGTTATGGAACCAACTCGGACATAGGCGCGGCTTTCATGTGGTATTACGCTTCCTACCGGCAGGGCAATGCGACTGCCGGGCGTTACATGGATACATTGGCGGAAGATAACCTGTTGAGTCCGAACCAGATCGATTATGCCAAACTCCGGGCAAGGCAATATGTCATCAACCCGGTAGTTGCAGAGCAGGGTTCGGAGGGTAGTTTGTTTCGAAACCCGCAACTTATCGGTGAACCATAGTGTGCGGGATAGTCGGGGCGGTTGCGGGCAGGGATGTGACGCCCATTCTTCTCGAGGGATTGAGGCGGCTGGAATATCGCGGCTATGATTCTGCCGGTGTTGTCGTACTGAATAAAAACTCGGGTTTCGACCGAATCAGGGTCCAGGGCAAGGTCAATGAGCTTGCCGAGTCAGCCGGCGCAGCGTCCCTGAACGGCGCTACCGGTCTTGCTCACACCCGCTGGGCTACTCACGGCCGCCCCAGCGTCAATAATGCCCACCCCCATATCTGCAGGGATGAAATCGCCCTGGTACATAACGGCATCATCGAGAATCATGACGCGTTGCGGAAGGAACAGGCAGGCGCCGCCTACACGTTCGCATCGGAAACGGATACGGAGGTTGTCGTCAACCAGATCCACCGTCACTTGCAGGGCGGCGATGACTTGCTCAGTGCGGTAAAAAATACCATGGGGGAACTTGAAGGCACCTATGCACTGGGTGTGATTGACAGGAACCGCCCGGACCGGTTGGTCGCCGCCAGGAAAGGCAGCCCCCTGGTGATCGGCATTGGCATCCATGAGCATTTTATCGCTTCCGACATCTTTGCCCTGTTGCCGGTAACCCGGCAGTTCATTATCCTGGAAGAAGGTGATCTTGCCGAGGTTTACCGGGACCGGGTCATGATACTTGACCGGGACGGCAGCCGGGTTGAGCGCCCCCTGGTTACCTCGGAAATTTCCGCGGACAGCGTCGAGAAGGTGGGGTACAGGCATTATATGGCCAAGGAGATATTCAACCAGCCGGCCGCGGTCGCCGATACCCTTGAGGGCAGGATTGAGAATGGCGCAATTATCGAATCGGAGTTCGGTATGTCTGCGTCCGCCCTGTTCGATCGCGTGGAAAACGTTCATATCATTGCCTGCGGCAGCAGTTACCATGCCGGCCTGGTAGCAAGGTACTGGCTGGAGGCCGAAGGCATCCAGTGCAGTGTGGACATCGCCAGCGAATACCGCTACCGCGATACGGTTGTTCCGGCCAATACCCTGTTCCTGACGATTTCCCAGTCGGGTGAAACCCTGGATGTGCTGGAGGCCGTGCGGCTGGCCGCCGCCAGGCCTTATCTTGCCAGCCTTGCCATCTGTAATGTCCCGGAAAGTTCATTGACCCGTGAGGCGGATTTGATTTTTTTCACGCGGGCCGGGATAGAAATCGGCGTCGCCTCAACCAAGACGTTTACTTCCCAGTTGGTTGCCCTGTACATACTGGTGATTGTACTGGCGCGCCGGCGCGGCCTTGATAAACAGAAGGAAGCGCGCCGGGTCAACCTGCTGGAGAGATTGCCCGGCCAGATTAACCATGTGCTCGAACGGGACCGGCAGTTGGAACAACTGGCCGAGGAGTTCATCCATAAACAGAATACGTTGTTCCTGGGCAGGGGAACAATGCTGCCGATTGCCATGGAAGGCGCACTGAAACTGAAGGAAATTTCCTATATTCACGCGGAAGCCTACGCGGCCGGGGAACTGAAGCACGGCCCCCTGGCGCTGATAGATGATGACATGCCGGTCATTGCCGTGGCGCCGAACAACAGCCTGCTGGGAAAACTGAACTCCAATCTGCAGGAGGCGCGCGCACGCGGCGCCAGGCTGTATGTCTTTTCCGATGCCGATATGTCCATGGAATTGAGCCCTGCCGTGACAGTCCTGCAATTGCCGACAGTGGACAACAGTATCGCCCCGATAGTCTATACCGTGCCCTTGCAACTGCTTTCCTACCATGTTGCGGTTCTGAAGGGCGCGGACGTGGATCAGCCCAGGAACCTGGCCAAGTCCGTTACGGTGGAATAATTTATCCGCAGATGACGCAGATTAGCGCAGATTATTTCCTGTTTTATCTGCGTTCATCTGCGTCATCTGCGGATAATTAACGCAGTAAGGATTGTACTTCCCGGGACAGTTGTTCGTCGGCGCCGCGTATCCATTCGAACAGCACGGACTCCGCATCGCAGATGATAATCCCCGCTCTCCCCAGGCGCCGTAGTGCGGTTTCGTAATTTTCCCTTTGCCGGGAGCATACCGCATCGGCCACCACGAAGACCACGTAACCCCGGTTATGCAGGTCGAGCGCCGTTTGCAATATGCAGACATGGGCTTCCATACCCACCAGGATGGCCTGTTTTCTCTTGGTGGCAGTCAGGTCCCCGGCGAAGTTCTTGGCTCCCAGGCAGGAAAACGTGGTCTTTTCATAGAGATTTGCTGCCTGCGGCAACAGTTTCCGGATTTCAGGCTCCATGACGCCCAGGTCCTCGGGAGAGCGTTCCGTTGCGAATACCGGGAGCGCCAGCCTGGCGGCGGTATTGACCAGCAACCCCGTGTTGCGCTGCAGCCTGGCCAGGACCTTGACGGGCATCACTGCAGTCAGTTCCGTCTGGATGTCGATAACCATCAGTACTGAATTTCCGGCGTCACAGAGAGACGTGTAATTTTCAGTTTTAGCTTGCATGTCTTAAATGTTTGCTGCGCCATGTGTATTACGGCGCGGGACATTCCGTCAGTTCAACCAGCGATTCACCTGTGACAGGTCTTCCGCCGACAGGCTGCCGGAGGCCTGTTTCAGCCGTAAAGTATCCAGCAGGTAGTCATAACGGGCCCGGGCGTAATCCCGCCTGGCCTGGGAGGTGGCCCGTTCCGCCGCGACAACGTCCACTGCAGTGCGGGTACCGACTTCAAAGCCGGCTTCGGTAGCCTGTAACGCGGTTTCACTGGAGACCACGGCCTGTTTCAGCGCATTCACCCGGCTGATCCCGGAAATCACACCCAGGTAGGCCTGGCGCGTCAGGCGTTGCGCGTTTCTGCGCGCCTGTTCCAGCCTTTCCAGTTCGGCATTGAGCCGTTCATGGGTCTCCCGGACCCGCGAGTTGACATAGCCTCCCTGGAATATCGGAACGTTAAGCTGGACCCCTACCGAGGAGGTTGTACTTTCATAAGAGCCGAAGCGCCCGCCGGTTTCATCCAGGCTGTGCCGGGCAACCATGTCCAGCGTGGGCAGGTGCCCGGCCTGCTGGCGTTTTATTTCCCGGCGCGCGTTATCCACTGCGTGCTGGGCGGCAAGCACGTTCAGGTTCTGCTCCAGCGCGGCGCCGGTCCATGTCTCGATTTCCTCGGGTTGCGGGCTTAACAGCGGCATGGTTTCCCCGAGGGTTGCCAGTCCGGAAAAATAGGCGCCGGTAATCTCGCGCAGGGATTCCGTGGAATTGTCCACGTTATTCCTTGCCTCAATTTCCGCGGCGAATGCCCGGTCATAGCCGGCCTGGGCTTCCTGTACGTCCGTGATGGCCGTCAAACCTACGTCAAAGCGCTGTTTCGCCTGGTCCAGTTGCCGGCTCAGGGATTTTTTTTCCGCTTCGGCAAAACCCAAGTTGTCATAGGCGGCCAATACCTCGAAATAAGCCGTCGTGGTGCGCAGTATCAGGTCCTGTTCGGCTGCAATCAATTCCGCGTCCGCCTGCTTTATCTGGTTGCCTGCCTGCAGGTACTGGATAATCCTGTCACCCCGGAACAGCGGTTGGGTGAGATCAAGGCTGTATCCGTGGCTGCCGAAGGTCACTTTACCCTGCTGGTCTATGGGGTTGAAAATACTGTCTATTTCCTGCTCATTGGTGAAGGCGTTGGCGCTGAATGAAAGTGACGGCAGCAGTTGCGCCAGGGCCTGGGGCCGTTGTTCCATGACCGCCCGTTTCGTCGCGGCAACCTGCCGGTATTGCGGGTCGCTGTCCAGGGCATGCCCGTAAATTTCCATCAGGTCGACCGCGTAAGCGGCATTAGCGCAGGTAAAGAATAAAACAGCACGCAGAACTTGCAGGTACCTTCTCATTGTCACATTAAACAGTTTCTATCAAGTATGGCAGGGACGGATTTAAATCCGTCCCCAGAGTAGCCCCTAATACTGGGGCATATCCTCGTCGACCCGTTGCGCCCACGCGTCGAGGCCGCCTTCCAGGTTTGAAATGTCCTTGAATCCCGATTCCTCGAGATAAGTGCTTACCTCCAGGCTGCGCATGCCGAAATGGCAGATGACGACTGTTCTTGCTTCCTGGTTCAGTTCCTGCGCCCGTTCCGGAATTTCATTCATGGGGATATTGACGGAACCGGGCAGGCGGCAGATTTCAAATTCCCACGGGTCGCGCACATCGAGCAGAACGACCTTGTCCCACTCAGATTGTAATGCCGCCAATTGTTCCACGGTGATGCTTTGCATGCTGCATATTCCGGTTACTTTTTTGCTATTATACCCCATTGAACACATGTCTGAGGACTTTCCTTCGATGAGCAGCAATCCTGAATTACAACAAACCTTTGCCGGCATTGCGCGCCATGAGCGAAAACCCAGTGTTGACGCCAAGGCTGTTCAGGCTTTTCCCAATTCCAGAAAGATCCATGTGCAGGGAAGCCGCGATGATATCCGCGTGCCCATGCGGGAAATCCGCTGCAGCGACACACCGACAGCTTCGGGTTCGGAGAAAAATTCTCCCGTGACGGTGTACGATACCTCCGGTCCATATACGGATCCGGCCGTAGCCATCGACATCCGCCGGGGACTGGACGGGATTCGGGACAACTGGATCAGCGAACGGGGCGACACCGAACAGCTTGACGCGCTGACTTCCGTTTACGGCCGCCGCCGTCTCAATGACGGGAAACTCGCAGAGTTGCGTTTTGGACCGCAAAGATTGCCGCGCCGGGCCATGGAAGGCCGTAACGTGACGCAAATGCATTATGCAAGGCAGGGGATTATCACTCCGGAGATGGAATTCATTGCAATCCGGGAAAACCAGCGTCTGGATGAATGCCGCGAGCAGGGTTTGTTGAAACGCCATGAAGGACAGCCTCTCGGCGCGCGCTTGCCTGCCGAAATCACCCCGGAGTTCGTGCGTTCCGAGGTGGCGGCGGGTCGCGCCATCATCCCCGCCAATATCAACCACCCGGAAACGGAGCCGATGATTATAGGCCGGAATTTCCTGGTCAAGATCAACGCCAACATAGGCAATTCGGCGGTGACATCATCCATCGGCGAAGAAGTGGAAAAGATGACCTGGGCAACCCGCTGGGGGGCCGACACCGTGATGGATTTATCCACCGGCAGGAATATCCACGAGACCCGCGAATGGATCATCAGGAATTCGCCCGTTCCCATCGGCACCGTCCCCATCTACCAGGCCCTGGAAAAGGTGGACGGCAAGGCGGAGGAACTGACCTGGGAGATTTACCGGGACACCTTGATCGAACAGGCTGAACAGGGAGTGGACTATTTCACCATCCACGCCGGTGTCCGTCTTGCTTATATCCCGCTGACGGCGGACCGCGTTACCGGCATCGTTTCCCGCGGCGGCTCGATCATGGCGAAATGGTGCCTTGCCCATCACCGGGAAAGTTTCCTGTACACCCGTTTCGAGGAAATATGCGAGATAATGAAAGCCTACGACGTGGCCTTCTCCCTGGGAGACGGTTTGCGTCCCGGCTCCATCGCCGATGCCTGCGATGCCGCCCAGTATGCGGAGCTGGAAACCCTGGGAGAACTGACACAGACCGCCTGGAAGCACGACGTGCAGGTGATGATCGAAGGGCCCGGCCACGTGCCCATGCACCTGGTCCGGGAAAACATGGAGAAAGAGCTGGCAAGTTGTGCCGAGGCGCCGTTTTATACCCTGGGCCCGTTGACAACCGATATCGCGCCCGGATACGACCATATTACCTCGGCGATCGGGGCTGCCATGATAGGCTGGTACGGCACCGCCATGTTGTGTTACGTCACTCCGAAAGAACACCTGGGCCTGCCCGATAAGGATGATGTCAAGGATGGAATTATCGCGTACAAGATTGCCGCCCATGCCGCCGACCTGGCCAAGGGACACCCGGCCGCGCAGGTCAGGGACAATGCCTTGTCCAAGGCGCGCTTCGAGTTCCGCTGGGAGGACCAGTTCAACCTGTCACTGGACCCCGACAAGGCCCGGGAGTTCCATGATGAAACCCTGCCCAAACAGGCCCACAAGGTGGCGCATTTCTGCTCCATGTGCGGACCGAACTTCTGTTCCATGAAAATAACCCAGGATGTGCGTGATTATGCGAAGCAGCAGGGACTTGAGAACATGAAGGAGGTCATCTCAAAAGGGCTTGATGACAAGGCGCAGGAGTTTAGCCGCCATGGTGGAGAGATCTACAGCAAGATCTGAGATACGTTATTTCTGCAGCCTACGCAGGGATTCATCCGCAGATGACGCAGATTAACGCAGATGTTTGTAAGCTTTTGTTATCTACCATATGTCCGCAATTACGATAACAACAGTAAAAATCATGAAAACCCTGAAAATAATCTGCGTTCATCTGCGTCATCTGCGGATATATAAATGACAGACTTCCAGCACTTGATCGCCGCCGCGCCTGACCCTGAGACTGCCGCGCTCCGGTTCGACAGGATGCGGCAGGATGCCGAACTGAGCAGGGAAATGGACCGGTTACCGGCATCCCTGGCGGCTGATTTCATCAACATCATCGGCTACTCAAACTTCCTGTTCAATTATATCTGCCGGTATCCGCATACCGTTCGCCTGTTGGGCGAGTCCTGTGAAATTAACTCCGGACAACTGGACGGTATCCATGGGCCTGAGGATTTGCGGCGTTTCAAATACGAGCAGTTGTTGAAAATAACCTGGATGGACGTGTCCGGCGGATATCCGTATGAAATTGTGCTTGACAGGTTGAGTCTGCTGGCCGACTTGATCCTCAACAAGGCATTTGCCTTAAGCTTCAGCGGGGATCACGGGATCTCCATCGGACAAAACGTCTGTGTCTTTGCCCTGGGAAAACTGGGAGCAAGTGAGCTGAATTACAGTTCAGACGTTGACCTGATATTCGCAAGCAGCAACTACGATGAAATCGGCGACGCCGATTCCCACGAATTACAGAGGACGCTGTCAAACGGACTTAGGCAGTTTACCAGGCTGCTGGAGCAAACCACACACGGCGGATTTTTATACCGGGTCGACCTGAAACTGCGGCCCTGGGGGAAGAGCGGGCCCCTGTTTCTGTCCGTGGACGAGACGGAGAACTATTACCAGGCGAGCACGGAAGCCTGGGAGCGGCTGACCTGGTTACGCGCCCGGTGTGTTGCGGGCAATGAAATGCTTGGCGAGGAACTCCTTACCCGGTTGCGTCCCTTTGTGTTCATACGTTCCATGAGTGCCGCGGACCTGGAGCGGTTTGTGGCTATCAAGGGGGAGATGGCCAGGGTCCGGGCGCGCAGCGGCCAATGGCACGTCAAGCTGGGCCGGGGCGGCATCAGGGACATCGAGTTTTTTGTCCAGATACTGCAACTGATCAGTGCGGCAAGGCACGCCGAATTGCGCACAACCAATACCCTGGAGGTACTGGAGAGCCTGCGCAAGCTGAATTTTATCAGCCCTGAAGACGAACAGGAGCTCAGGGCTGCCTACCTGTTCCTGCGCCGTCTGGAAAACCGCTTGCAGATGGCGGATGAGAAACAGGTCCATGCCTTGCCGGATGATGCAGCCGGCAGGATCACGATAGCGCGTTCCCTGAACATGGAAGGCAGGACGGATGATGAAATCCTGGCAAATTTTGAACAATGCCTTAACGCCAACCGCAAGATTGCCGAGAAATACTTTGAAAAGGTACTGCCCGAGGCCAAAGACAGTGCCGAGGGCGATGAACGCCCTCATGTCACGTATGCCGGTGCCTGGAACAAGGTGCAGGCGGAAGTCAGTTTCACCCGCTGGAACGAATTGTGCGAGAAGGAACAATGGGGGGACAGGCCGGAGGACAAGAATCTGATTATCAATATTTTCGGCGCCAGCTGGTATTTCACCCGGTATATTTTTTTCCGGGGGTATGAAATTACCGAGCTGATCGACAATTACCGGGATAAACCAATCAACGCCGATGAGATGATGCGGACGTTACAGGTGAAAGGGTTCAAACGGAATATCGAACAGGGACTGAACGTCCTGTCATCAATAAAAAACCAATGGATGTTGTTGTTGCTCATCCGTTTCTTGCAGGGAGAGATGGCGCTTGCCGAAATTGAAAAAAATCTAACCCTGCTGGCTGAGTGTGTCTTCAGTTTCATGATCAGACAGCTGTCCGGGACAAATCGTCAGTTGTTTGACAATGTGGCGGTGCTGGGTATGGGCAGGATGGCAGGGCATGAGATGATATTCGGTTCCGACCTGGACCTGATATTCCTGTACCGGACGAAATCCGCCGGCGACACGACCGAGGTTGCCCGCGAGCTCCAGGGATTGATGCGCCGTCTGGCCAGGATATCCCCTGCCGGCCTGCTATACGAAGTGGACATGCGCCTGCGACCTCACGGCACCTCCGGATCTTTGATTACGCCGATGGATTCCTTTATCGATTATCATCGGTCGGACCGGGCGATCTGGGAGCGGCAGATGATGACGCGCTGCCGGCCCATCTATGACCCCCATGGCATGGGACAGGAGGCGTTGCAGGCTATCTCCGGTTCCATCTACGGTGACTACGACGGTGAATTGCTGCAGGACGAGATCGTGAAAATGCGCGAACTGATCGAGGAGACGCTGGGCAGTCCGCGCCACAAGCATGAAATCAAGCGTGGCAAGGGCGGGATCATGGATATTGATTTCATTACTCATTATTTGCAGCTCAGCCACGGCAAAAACCATGCGGACCTGCAGACTGCCAGCACCCGAATGGCTTTGAAACGCCTGTCGGAGTTGAACTTCATCGACACCGACACTGCAGGGTTATTGCTGAAAGCCTATAATTTCCTGAAACAGGCGGAGATCTGCATGCGCCTGATAGATTTGAAACCCAGCAGCACAATCCCTGCCGACCCTAAACAGAACGCGGTTTTGTCCAGAGGCATGGGCTTCGCCGAAGACCGCACCGGGGAATTCATGGAAGAGTTCCTGGAAACCAGGACCAGGGTCAGGGAAGCGTTCACCCGGCTGGTCGGGTAGCCGGCAACGGCAAATTCAGGGGTCAGAGTAAGAAATTCTGAAAGAATTTTTACTCTGACCCCAGGATATTACAGAGGTTCGCAGGGGAAGAATTTATCCTCCGGGATGTATTTCAGCAGGGCGTCTCTGCAAAAAGACAACAGGTCCTCGCGTATTCTGTCCCGGTACGTGACCATCCCGTCGCCGGTCTCCTCCAGCGGCGATGCAAACAGGACTTCGTCCGGATACAGCCGCGCCAGGGACCGGTAATACGCCTTGGGAAGGCGGAAACTCCCCAGGCTGACTGAGTGTAACAGCGCCGAATCGACGGCTGCAAACACCTGCGTGAACAGCCGCTCGTACTGTTCCGATACGCCCTCCTGGTAAATCAACGGGTCAAAACGCAACCCGATGCGCCAGCCGCGCACCTGCAGGCGTTGCAGTGCCTGCAGCCGCTTGCTTACCGGCGGCGCCTTGTATTCAATGGCTTCGGCGATTTCAGCCGGCGTGAAACTGTAAGCGACAATGCAGTTGGGTATGGGTTCCAGATCCAGTAACGACCTGATTTGCGTACTCTTGGTGCGCAATTCCAGCAGCGCCTGCGGATGATCCCTGAACAGGGGCAGGAATTCCTTTACGAAACCCGTTACCGGGTCCAGGGCCAGGCTGTCGCAGTCGTAACCGGAAAAGAAATGCGCCGAGGCATCACCCGCCGCCCGGATCTTGTCAACAATGGCCTGAATAAAGTCCTCGTAGTTGACGAAAACAACGTAGTGCGCCGACTGGTACATGCCCTGCAGAAAACAGTAACGGCAGTCGTAGACGCAATTCAGCATGTGGGAGAAGTAATAATTCAGGTCGCCGCCGATGGCGTATTCAGGCGGAGAAGGCAGTACGTGACCGGAAAACTTCTCCGCCAGGATCAATGCTGGACTAATCTTCTGCAGGCGGAAGTTCTGCGCCCTGCGGTTGAAAATCTCGCCATAACGGGCACATGTCGTCACCGACGCATCCGGAAACCGCTGCATGATAGCGCGCGCCCGCGGATGATCGAGCAGGGCCTCCTCGACGTAGATTTGGTCGATCATTTATCCATAGGGTCCGATGTCTGGAGGCAGGTTTGGACAGGCATTTTAAGGATGTCATCCGCAGGGACAGCGGATGATAAAGCGTACAGGGACGTATTCACAGCGTGCCTTAAAATGCCTGTCCAAACCTGCTCCTTATCCCCAAGGGACTATTTTCCGATACAGAACCGGGAGAAGATCTCGCCGAGCAGGTCGTCGGCTGTATACTCACCGGTGATCTCGCCAAGAGTGCGTTGTACCCGGGACAGGTCGTCCGCGAACAGTTCGACTGCCCGTGTGCGCCGGAACTGCACCGCGGCCTGTTCCAGCAACTCCCCGGCCATGCGCAGGACGTTGATGTGGCGGGTATGGGCAATGAAGCTGTTCTCGGAAAAGTCCGACCCTGCCACGATATCTTTTATTTCCCGTTTCAACTCGTCTATCCCTGCGCCCGTTTTTGCCGAGATATATATTTCCCGTGCAGCGCTTGCCGGTTCGGGTCTGCCGGCCCCCTGACCCGACAGGTCGATCTTGTTGAATGCGTACAACAGTTTTTTCTCCGTTCCCAGGTCCGCGGCGATAGCCTGAAGGTCGTGGATATCGTCCCTGGTCGCATCGGCTATGAGTATCACCACGTCTGCGCTGCCAGCCGCCGACCGGGCGCGCCTGATTCCCTCCTGTTCGATATGGTCGCCGGCCTTTCTTATCCCCGCGGTGTCGATGACGCTGACCGGTATGCCGTCAATCAGGATCTGTTGCTCTATAGTATCCCTGGTTGTGCCCGGCAGAGGCGAGACAATGGCGCGCTCAACCTCGGCCAGCCGGTTCAGCAGGCTTGATTTCCCCGCGTTGGGTTTGCCGATGATCGCTATTTTCAGGCCTTCCGCCAGCAGTCTGCCGGTTTCCGCCCGGGCGGAAATATCTGCCAGGCACTGACGGCAGTCCGCCAGACGGTCATGCAGCTCCGTTTGCGCGAGGGAGTCGATCTCCTCCTCGGGAAAATCCAGCGTGGCTTCGACAAACATGCGCAGTTCGATCACCTTGTTCGCCAACTCTTCAAGCCGGGAGGAAAACGCGCCCTCCATGGAACGCACCGCGCTCAGCGCCGCCTGTTCGGAGGCGCTGCTGATCAGGTCCGCCACCGCTTCTGCCTGCAGCAGGTCGATCTTGTTGTTCAGGAAGGCCCGTTCGCTGAATTCCCCGGGACGCGCGTAACGGGCGCCCAGTGACAGGACCCGCTGCAACAGGAGATTCATGACCACCGGGCCGCCGTGTCCGTGCAACTCGGCAATGTCTTCGCCGGTATGGGAATCGGGGCCCCGGAAAAACAGCGCCAGGCCGCGATCCAAAACCTGGCCCTGCCCGTCGTAAAATGCCGTGTACCGGGCTTCCCGGTGACCGGGCTTGAGCCGGCACAACTCCGAGACGATGCTGCCGCTGTCGGGGCCGGAAATTTTTACGATGCCCACCCCTCCCTGCCCCGGCGCGGTGGCGATGGCTGCGATGGTATCTGCGTGTTCCGGCTTCCCGACCACGAGCGCCCCCTCACTTGGAAGCGGAAAGTCCCTCTTTTTCCAGGTTTCTCATGATCAGCCACTGCTGGGCGATGGACAGGATGTTGTTCGTCACCCAGTACAGCACCAGCCCGGATGGAAAAAACGCGAAGAATACCGTGAAGACGAACGGCAGGGCCTTCATCACTTTTTCCTGCATGGGATCCATGGGGGCGGGATTCAGTTTCTGCTGGATCAGCATGGTGGCGCCCATGATGATCGGCAGCACGTAAAACGGATCCTTGCTGGACAGGTCCTTGAGCCAGAAGATGAAGTCGGCCTGTCTCAGTTCGACGCTTTCCAGCAGCACCCAGTACAGGGCGAGGAACACGGGAATCTGTACCAGGATCGGGAAGCAGCCGCCGAACGGGTTGATTTTCTCCTCCTTGTAAATCTGCATCATCGCCTGGTTGAGGCGGGCGCGGTCGTCCTTGTGGCGATCGCGGATGGCCATGAGGCGGGGTTGCACCCGGCGCATGTTCGCCATGGACCGGTAACCGGCGGCCGACAAGTGGTAGAACAGGAGCTTGAGCAGGATCGTCACCAGGATGATGGACCAGCCCCAGTTGCCGGTCAGGCTGTACAGCCACTCCAGGCACCAGAACAGGGGTTTGGCAAGAAACCACAGGAAGCCGTAGTCAACCGTCAGTTCCAGTCCTTCCGCCAGGGTTTCCAGTACGGACTGTTGTTTCGGGCCGATATAGACGTAGCCGGTCAGTTCCCCCTGTTGTCCGGGGGCGATGCGCAGGGTCGGGGAAACGCTGCCGATGGAATAATACCGGGAAGAGAATGCGCGGGTGTAATAACGGTACACCGCCTGGGTGTCGGAAGGGAGAACAGCCGTCAGGAAATAATGCTGTATCATGGCCGCCCAGCCGTTGCTGATCTGCGCATCCTCATCCTTGTCCTCCATATCGTCGAAACTGATTTTTTCGTAGCGGTTGTCAGGGCTGGAAAGCACCGCACCGGTATAGGTATAAATCAGTTTCCTGCCTTCCCTGGACGGATCATCCCGTTTTATCTGGGTGTACTGGCGGCCTTCCCATTCGCCGGCAGACCCGTTTTCGATGATGTATCTGAGGTGAATCCGGTATGAGCCGCGCTCGAATTCGAATACCTTGGTTACCGATACGCCATCGGGGGACGTCCACCTGAGTGGCACTTCCAGGATCTGCGCATCAGCGTCCAGGGTGTAGACCTGCCGTTCCGCCGAGAACGTATCCTTGTGTGTCGGCGCCGACTCGCCGACGATGCCGCTCTGTATGACGTGGTACAGGGAAGCGGAGTCATCCAGCAATACAAACGGCTCGTCCTTTCTGTCCAGGGACACCGGATAATCAGACAGTTCGGCATACACGATGGTCCCGCCCCGGTCGATTCCAAGGCGCATGACATCCGTCTCAACCGTCACCAGGGAGCCGCCCGTCTCTGCCGCGCTGTCTGCGCGCGGCAAATCCGCCGTAGCCGGGTCGTCGGGCTTTATCTGTGGAATTCCCGGATCTTCGTCTGCCGGCGCCGATGCCTGACCGTTTGAACGGGACGATGCAGACCCGTAGTCCTGTTGCCATGCTTCCCACAGCATGATGGATACCAGCGCCAGGGCCAGGACGAGAATGAAACGCAGGGTGTCCATGTGTTGCAAGCGGTTGGGAGTGGCGGGCCGGGGTCAGGGAACGGGGTCAACCCCGCCCGGATGAAACGGATGACAGCGGCAAAGACGGCTGATGCTCAGCCAGGCGCCGCGCAGTGTCCCGTGTTTTTCAAAGGCCTCGCAGGCGAAGCTGGAACATGACGGGTAAAAACGACAATTCACTCCCAGCAAAGGGCTGATAAAGCGCTGGTAGCAGCGGATCGCCCCGGCGAGCGCCCTGGAGATTATTGGGCGCATTGCAGAATCCTTTGCCAATGTGATCTGAGAGACTGGTTCATTATCCTGCTTTCACCCGGCTTTACCTGTTGCTGCGCCAGGACCACTATGTCAAGCCCTGTCAATATATCTGCGTGCGTACGGAAGCTTTCCCGTATGGCGCGTTTAACCTTGTTTCTGGATACGGCGGTCCTCACCGCCTTCCTGGATATCGCCAGTCCGAGCCGCGCAAATGTCTGCTCGTTCCTGCGCGCCAGGACAACAAACTGCGAGTCCCTGGAGCGGCAGGATGTTTTAAATACGTTATTGAAATCCGCTTCGCTGTTCAGTCTGTGTTTTCGCTGGAAACGGCTCAAGCGGACAAGCGCTTCCTGCCTTTGGCTCTGCGTGACTTCAGGATCTGCCGCCCGGCTTTGGTACGCATGCGAACGCGAAAACCATGGCGGCGCTTTCGCTTGATATTGCTGGGCTGGTATGTACGTTTCATTATCGATCTGTGCAGTTTCAGGAAACCGCGGGCATTTTACTTTTTTGAGTTGCTGGTTGTCAATCAGAGCAACCTGACCCCATGCTCCGTTTTTTTGTTTCAGAGTTGTGGATAAGTCTGTCCAAGGCGTATACACTTGGCGATCCGTTCCCACTTTTGTTCCGATGAGGGCGCTGTTCATTGATGTCAGTCTGGAAATTATGTCTTGACCGCCTTGCCGGAGAGCTGCCCCCGGAGCAGTTCAATACCTGGATTCGTCCGCTTCAGGCCATCGAGGACAAAAACAGGTTGCGTCTGCTGGCGCCGAACCGGTTTGTCCTGGACTGGGTCAGCGAGAAGTACCTGCAGCGTATCGATGAATTGCTGCGTTCGGAGGACAAGGGGGGAAAACTGGCTTTATCCCTCGAGGTCGGCAGCCAGAAGAGGGGTGGCAGAAAGTCAAAGCAGACAAAGGAAGCGACCCCCGGCCGCAACTACCTCCCCGAGAACCTCAACCGCAGCTACAGGTTCACAACATTCGTGGAAGGAAAATCGAACCAGTTGGCCCGGGCCGCGGCCATACAGGTCGCGGAAAACCCCGGCTCGGCTTATAATCCCCTGTTCATGTGCGGCGGTGTCGGACTGGGCAAGACCCACCTGATGCATGCAATAGGCAACTCGATTCTTGAGAACCGGCCGGGGATGAACGTTGCCTACCTGCACTCCGAACGGTTCGTCGCCGACATGGTAAAGGCATTGCGCCACAATACCATTGACGAGTTCAAACGAAATTACCGTTCACTGGATGTGCTGCTGATTGATGACATACAGTTTTTTGCCGGCAAGGACAGGTCGCAGGAAGAGTTTTTCTATACGTTCAATACGTTGCTGGAAGGGAAGAACCAGGTGGTCCTGACCTGCGATCGCTATCCGAAGGAAGTTGACGGGATTGAAGGCCGGCTGAGATCCCGTTTCAGCATGGGCCTCACCGTTGCCATCGAACCTCCGGAATACGAAACCCGTGTTGCCATCGTCAAGTCCAAGGCTGAAAACGCGGAGATAGATCTGCCGGACAACGTGGCCTTTTTCATTGCCAAACGCTTCGTCTCGAACGTGCGCGAACTGGAAGGCGCACTGAACCGGGTCATCGCCAATTCCCGGCTGACAGGCGAACCCATAAACATCGAATTTGTCCAGCACGCCTTGCGCGATTTATTGTTGTTGCAGGAACGCCAGGTTACCCTGGAAAACATCCAGAAAGTAACCGCCGGGTATTACAAGATCAAGGTTGCGGATCTGCTTTCAAAACGGAAAAGCCGTTCCATCGCGCGCCCCAGACAATTGGCCATGTCCCTGGCGAAGGAATTGACCAACCACAGCCTCCCTGAGATCGGCGACGCCTTCGGCGGGCGCGACCATACCACTGTGTTGCATGCCCACAGAAAGGTTGCCGAATTGCGGCAACACGACAACAGGGTTGAGGAAGACTACAAGAACCTGCTCAGCATCCTGACGATGTAGCATCGGTCCTGTGAGACCGCCGTCATTAGCCCGCCCTGTCATCATGTTGTAATATAATGCCTGTGTAATAGTCATATGTTTCAAGAAAGCCGCTCCATGAAAGGCAAAATTCTCCTCGTAGAGGATGAAGCCCCCATCAGGGAAATGCTGGGCTATACACTGATGAAGGAAGGCTATACTTTCCGGGAAGCGGCAGACGTCGAAGAGGCCCGGCCGCTGATTGCCGATGACAGACCTGATCTTCTCCTGCTTGACTGGATGTTGCCGGGCATGAATGGTGCCGATTATGCCAGGCGGATACGTAACAACCCTGATACCAGAGATATCCCTATCATCATGTTAACTGCGCGAGGTGAAGAAGCGGACAAGGTGCGCGGGCTTGATATCGGTGCTGATGATTACATAACCAAACCATTTTCAACCAGGGAACTCCTGGCCCGTATTCGGGCTGTTATGCGGCGCACAAAAAACCGGGACGGTGAGGGTGTTGTCTCTGTCAAAGGCTTGACATTGGATCCGGTGACAATCAGGGTTACGGTTGACGAACAAGACGTTGATATCAGCCCTACTGAATTTCGCCTGTTGCATTTTTTCATTACCCATCCGGAACGGGTATATACCCGGGATCAGTTACTGGACCAGGTCTGGGGCCAGAACGTCTATGTTGAAGAGCGCACCGTGGATGTTCATATACGGCGCTTGCGCAAGACCCTGGAACCGTATAAATATAATCATTTTATTCAAACAGTTCGTAGTGTGGGTTATCGGTTTTCCACCAGGATTTAATTGCGGCAGACAATGCATCCTGACCTGTTGCGGCTGGGTTTCGTAGTTATCCTTTCCGGGGCTGCCGGGCTGCTTGCGGGCAATTTCCTTACAGGCCTGACACTCGGGTTTCTCGTCTGCCTGATATGGCAATACCGCAGACTGAAAAACATCAGCACATTCCTGCGTGACGATGGCGAACAGAAGCCACCTGATACTCCCGGCATCGTCAATGAGATAGTACGAGAGATCGAATTCCTGCGCGCCCGGCATAAGCAGCGCGAGGATGAGCTCACCGGTATACTGTCGCGCTTTGAGGAAGCAATAGTAGCCTTGCCCGACGCCGTTATCGTCATGGATGCGGAAAGCCACGTGGAATGGGCCAATGAAAAAGCTTCCGAATATCTGGGAATCCGCAGTCCCAGGGACCGGGGGCACCGTTTATCTCATATTTTCAGGCAGCCCGAGTTACTGGATTTTCTGGCCCAGGAAGATAAGGATAACCCGCAAAAAAGTCTGTTAATCGCGTCCCCCGTCAATGCAGACATCAGCCTGGAAATCAGGATTACCAGGTATGCCGGGTCTTCACTGTTACTGGTAGCAGGCAACGTTACGGACATACAGCGCGCCAACCGTATGCGTAAGGATTTTATCGCCAACGCCTCCCATGAATTAAGGACCCCCCTCACCGTGATATCCGGATACCTGGAGGCCATCGACAATGAAACTGACGAGCTTTCGACGGGGTGGCAGGCGCGCATAAAACAGATGCGCAGCCAGGCGCGGCGCATGCAGAACCTGATAGAAGACCTGCTTAAATTATCCAGGCTGGAGAGCAAACCCTCTGCAGACCTGGACAACGAGGTGGATATCACCGAACTGATATCGGTTATTCACGACGAAGCACAGACCTTAAGCGCCGCTCAGATTCATACTTTCAACCTGGAAATTCAGGCCGGTCTGGTAGTCAAAGGAGACCAGGACAGTCTTTACAGCGCCTTTTCCAATATCGTCTTCAACGCGGTGCAATACTCGCCTTCAGGCGGTGTAATCGGCATAAAATGGTACCGGACCGGTACCGGCGCCTGCCTGGAAGTGACCGATACCGGAGAGGGAATTCCGGCTGAGCATATACAGCGTGTGACGGAGCGATTCTACCGGGTGGATAAGGCGCGATCCAGGGAGAAGGGGGGAACGGGACTTGGACTGGCAATTGTCAAACACGTCATGGTCCAGCACGAAGCCGAGCTGAAAATAAGCAGCGAACCGGGCCGGGGCACAACGGTAACATGCCATCTTCCGGCACATCGGGTGGTTGCCGCTGAATAGGTGCTGCTGTCATATTTCCTTAATAATTTTGTTGTTCAATTAGATTCTGCTACAAACCAACGCCGCAATGACGGCGAATAACCTGGAGAGATGACAGCATGAAAAACAAATTTCTATTGAGTACAGCCGTCCTGGCAACAACTATCGTATCCAAACTGGTTGTGGCGGTCGATCTGGACCCTGACCTGCCTGATTACGGTAAGTCCAGCGGCGTATCGGGCAATATCATCAGTGTGGGTTCCGACACGCTGGCAAACCTGATGACCCTATGGGCGGAGGAGTTCAAAAAACTCTATCCCAATGTCAGCGTACAGATCCAGGCAGCCGGGTCTTCGACCGCACCGCCGGCCCTGACGGAAGGGACCTCCAACTTCGGGCCCATGAGCCGCAGGATGAAGAATAAGGAGATCGCGAGTTTCGAGACAAAATACGGTTACAAGCCGACACCTGTTGCGGTGGCCATTGATGCCCTGGCTGTGTACGTGCACAAGGACAACCCGGTAGAGGGAATGACCATCCCCCAGGTCGATGCCATATTCTCGGCGACGCGCAAATGCGGTTATGCTGAAGATATTACGCGCTGGGCCCAACTGGGACTGACCGGCGCGTGGAGCAACAGGCCGCTTCAGTTATACGGCCGCAATTCGGTGTCAGGCACCTATGGTTACTTCAAGAAACAGGCCCTGTGCAAGGGAGACTTCAAGAACAATGTCAACGAGCAGCCCGGATCGGCCTCCGTCGTGCAGGGGGTAACCAAGTCGATCAACGGCATAGGTTATTCCGGTATCGGTTACAAGACATCAGGCGTGCGCGCCGTGCCTCTGAGCATGGATGGCGCCGACTTTACCGATGCCACGCCGTCCAATGCCATTGCCGGGACTTACCCCCTGGCGCGCTTCCTCTATGTCTACGTCAACAAGTCGCCTAATGATCCCCTGCCTCCCCTGGAGCGTGAATTCGTCAGGATGATTATGTCCAGGACGGGACAGGAAGTGGTCGTCAAGGATGGTTATATTCCCTTGCCTGCCAGGGTTGCCATGAAACAGCTTGCCCTGATCAGCGCAGTTGACGTAGCCAGCAATTGACCCCATTATCCGTTCTTCCATGAGCGATGTGAGTACAAGCTCCCTGCTGGCTGATTTCAACTCAGCCGAAGCGCAAAAACATCGCTATTACCGCCATCTGAAGGATGTCATGATGCGCTATATGATGGCGCTGGGCGGCATCAGCGTCATTATAGCCATCGTGCTCATCGCTTTTTACCTGGTTTACGTGGTGCTGCCCATGTTCAAGTCGGCGCACATAGAACGGGTGACAGGATACCCGGTTCCCGCGGGCACGAAAACAGAAAGCTTGTATTACGCCATGGAAGAACAACGTGAAATCGGCCTGCGGGTTACCGGTAATGGTAATGCCGTGTTTTTCAATACCGCAGACGGCAGCCTGGTACACCGGGAATCCCTGTTGCAGGAAACCCGCGCTCAAGTTACTGCGTTTGCCGCCGGGGATCCTTCACAACGACTGCTGGCTCTGGGATTGAACGACGGCACCGCCCTGTTGGCATTGCATGAATACCGGGTCACATACCCCGATAACATACGCGTTATTCACCCGGAGATAGGCTGGCCGGCAGGCAGGGAACCGGTAAAAATGGACGAGACGGGCAAGGCAATTACCATGATCGCAACGCAGTACGATGAGGATCAGACTACCATTGCCGCACTCACGGAGGACCAGCGCCTGTTGTTATTGAATATGGTCGAAGAAGAGTCGTTTTTGAGCGATGAGGCTGAAATCACGACTACAAGAAGCCAAATCCCGGTTGCGGGCCGGGTTACATTCCTGTTGATGGACGTGGAACACCGGGAACTCTACGTTGCCGAACAGGGTGGGTTGATTTCCTATTTTGATATCAGCGACAAGGCCGAGCCGGAACTGGTGCAAAGAGTACAGGCCGTCAACATACCTACGGAGATTACCGGCATGTCGTTTCTTAGTGGCGGTATTTCCATACTGGTCGGCGACTCAGACGGGAATATTTTCCAGTGGTTTCCCGTGCGCGACCGGGAGAACAACTACACCCTGGAAAAAATACGCGGTTTCAACTCACAATCAGCCAGAATCATATCCATCGCGCCGGAGTATTTCAGGAAAGGGTTCCTGGCAACGGATGCTGCCGGCTACCTGGGTATTTACCACACCACCGCGCATCGTACGGTGGAACTGGAAAAAATCAGCGATAACAGGCTGACGCAACTGGCCGTGGCGCCGCGGGCGAATGCCATGCTGGTGGAAGATGACACCGGCGCGTTGCAATTCTGGGAAATAGACAACGAGCATCCGGAAATATCCTGGTCGTCCATCTGGGGCAAGGTCTGGTATGAGAGCCGGGACAAACCGGAGTATATCTGGCAGTCGTCATCCGCCAGCAGTGATTTCGAACCGAAATTCAGCCTGACGCCCTTGGTATACGGCACATTGAAGGCCGCATTTTACGCCATGTTGTTTGCCGTACCCCTGGCTATCATGGGCGCCGTATATACCGCCTACTTCATGTCTGCATTTATGCGGGACATCGTCAAGCCGACTATTGAAATCATGGCGGCTCTGCCTACGGTCATACTCGGTTTTCTCGCCGGCCTGTGGTTTGCCCCGTTCGTGGAGCAGAACATGCCGGGCCTGTTTTTATGCTTCTTCCTGTTGCCGCTCAGCGTAATCATCGCGGCTTATTGCTGGAACAGGATCCCTGATGATCTTCGCCACAGGATCCCCGAGGGTTGGGAGGCGGTACTGCTTTTGCCCGTTATCATCGGTACGGGCATGGTTTCATTCGCCCTCAGCCAGCCATTGGAGATTGCGTTGTTCGATGGCAACATGCCCTTGTGGCTGACCGATGAACTCGGGATCACCTATGACCAGAGAAACTCCCTGGTCGTGGGTATCGCCATGGGGTTTGCCGTCATCCCCATTATTTTTACCATCTGTGAAGACGCGATTTACGGTGTGCCCGAACACCTGACGATGGGATCACTGGCCCTCGGCGCAACCCCCTGGCAGACCGCCGTGAGAGTGGTGTTGCTGACCGCCAGCCCGGGAATCTTCTCCGCGGTCATGATAGGTTTCGGCCGGGCGGTGGGTGAGACCATGATCGTACTCATGGCGACAGGCAATACGGCTATCATGGACATGAATATCTTTGAAGGGTTTCGCACCTTGTCTGCCAATATCGCAGTTGAAATGCCGGAATCCGAAGTGGACAGCACCCACTACCGCATTTTATTCCTGGCCGCCCTGGTGCTGTTCCTGGCGACATTCCTGTTCAACACCATAGCCGAAGTCGTCAGGCAGAGATTGCGGGTGAAGTACAGTTCGTTATGAAGAGCAGAAGGCGCATCAACTGGTGAGATATGCGGGCTAAGTCATCATTCAGGGACTGGTTCAACAGCGGCGAACCCTATATCTGGCTGAATGCCGGCGCAGTCAGCCTGTCCATTATCATGGTTGTCGGGCTCGTCGCACTTATCATGGTGCGCGGCCTGGGCCATTTCTGGCCGAGCGATGTTGCCGCTTTTGATTACACGGATACTGACGGTACGGTCGTCGCCCTGGCAGGTGAATTTGTCGATACCGAATCGGTGCCCCGGGCAAGACAGGCAGGGAACGACAGCCGTATCCCGGCAGACCTTGAGGTTATTGACCGCAGCCTGGTCAGGGTCGGCAACCGGGATTACACGGGTTTCGACTACCACTGGGTGCTCGACGCTGCTATTCACAACCTGCACTACCCGGAAGACATCATGGCTGTAGAGAGGTACGAATGGGGGAACTTCTACGGCTATCTCAAGGCCGTCAAGGAAAACGGCGAAGTGGTGGATGCGGCCCCGGACTGGGAGTCCTTCCAGCGATACATTGCAGAAAGTGAGAAAATCCTGGGGGAAATACACCTTATCGAGAAAGACCTGATAGGGGCAGTCAACTACGAGATGGAGCGCCTGCGCCTGCGGGAAAGAGGATTGGTATTGAACAACGAACCGCCAGGCAACCCGGCTTTCGGGGAAATCGAGGCTCGACGCGCCTCCCTGCAGGAGGAATACAACGGCTATACCGGGCGCCTCACTGATTTGTATGAACGATTGAACAGGGCATCCTTCGTGGCGACATTGGCCGGAGGCCGGGAAGTCGAACTGCCGTTTGCCAAGGTGGTCCGGGCCTACCGGCCCAATGCCATGAGCATCACGGGCAAAATAGTATTTTATTTCGAGAAACTCTGGGAATTCGTGTCGGGAGACCCCAGGGAAGCGAATACCGAAGGCGGCATTTTCCCGGCAATTTTCGGCACCGTCCTGATGGTGATGATCATGGCCGTGCTGGTAACGCCGTTTGGCGTGGTCGCGGCGGTCTATCTGCGGGAGTATGCCCGGCAGGGTCCGTTTACCAGGCTGGTACGCATTGCCGTCAACAACCTGGCCGGTGTGCCCTCGGTCGTCTACGGCGTATTTGGATTGGGCTTTTTTGTTTATTTCCTGGGCGGCACCATAGACGAGTTGTTTTTTGTCGAGTCCCTTCCCGCACCCACTTTCGGCACGCCGGGCATTATGTGGGCGTCATTGACCATGGCCATTTTGACCGTGCCGGTGGTTATCGTCTCCACTGAAGAAGGCCTGGCGCGGGTGCCGCGGGCAATCCGCGAGGGCAGCCTGGCTTTGGGGGCCACCAAGGCCGAGACACTGTGGCGCACGGTCCTGCCCATGACGGCTTCAGCCATGTTGACGGGACTGATACTGGCCATTGCCCGGGCCGCGGGTGAGGTCGCGCCGCTGATGCTTGTCGGTGTTGTCAAGCTGGCCCCGTCCATGCCGTTGGACGGGAACTTCCCGTACCTGCACCTGGACAGGAAATTCATGCACCTGGGGTTTCATATCTACGACGTGGGTTTCCAGAGCCCGAACGTAGAAGCGGCCAGGCCGCTGGTTTACGCGACCGCTTTCTTATTGATCCTGATCATTATCTTTTTGAACCTGGCCGCAATCAAAGTCCGCAACACCCTGCGGGAAAAGTATCGGGCAGCCGAGCAGAACTGACCGGAATAAAGAATACGTGAACGACCAGACCGAGACAGACAAAACAGTACCAGGCGCCCACGCCGTGAATCTGGGCGCCCTGACCGGGCATATGGGAAAGTTGTCCCTGACAGATGAAAAACCCTGTATCAACGTCAACAGCTTGAACCTGTATTACGGAGAGAAGCAGGCTTTGAAAGACATCAGCATGGTGGTGCCTGAGAAGAAGGCCACTGCATTCATCGGTCCCAGCGGTTGCGGCAAATCGACGCTGCTGCGCTGTTTTAACCGCATGAATGATCTTATCGACAATGTTCGTACCAGTGGCGAGGTCAGGATTGGCGGAGAGAATATTTTTGCCAAGGCCGTGAACGTGGCGGAACTTAGAAGGAAAGTCGGTATGGTCTTTCAAAAACCCAACCCGTTTCCGAAAAGCATCTATGAAAACGTGGCCTATGGTCTCAGGATCCAGGGCATCAACAGGCGGCAGACTCTGGATGCCGTGGTTGAGAAGGCCCTGAAGAGCGCAGCGTTGTGGGATGAGGTCAAGGACCGGCTTGACGATAATGCCCTGGGTCTCTCCGGCGGTCAGGCCCAGCGCCTGGTGATCGCGCGGGCTATTGCAATCGAACCTGAAATCCTGCTGCTCGATGAACCCTGTTCCGCCCTGGACCCGATATCCACCCTGAAAGTCGAAGAACTGATTTATGAACTCAAAGCCAACTATACTATCGTCATAGTGACCCATAATATGCAACAGGCGGCAAGGGTGTCCGATTACACTGCCTACATGTACCTGGGAGAAATGATTGAGTTTAACGACACCGGCACACTGTTCACCAACCCGGGGGAGAAAATGACGGAAGACTACATCACCGGGCGTTACGGCTGATTCTCGAGAGACAAGTCATGAGCAACGTTCCACACCATATTTCCAGGCAATTCGATAATGAACTGGAAACCATACGATCCGACGTGCTGGCCATGGGCGGCCTTGCCGAACAACAGTTTTCCGATGCGCTGGAGGCGTTGATCGAGCTCAATGTGTCTCGTGCGGAGAAGGTAATGGAAAACGAGGACAGTCTGAACTCTCTTGAGGTATCCATTGATGAGGAGTGTGTGACGCTGCTGGCGCGCCGGCAACCTGCGGCCGGCGACCTGCGGTTTGTGATTGCGGTCATCAAGACCATCACCGACCTGGAACGCATCGGCGACGAAGCAGACAAGATAGCAAAGATGACCATAAGCCTGGCAGACAAATCGGGCCGGCGCTCCCATTACGTCGGGATAAACACCATGGGCGTTTTCGTAAGGGATATGGTGCGCGACGCGTTGAATGCGTTTGCCCGCATGGACAGCCAGGAAGCCCTGGTAACAGCCAGGAAAGAGCCGGAATCCGATGAGCAGTACGGAGCTATCCTGCGGCAACTCATTACATATATGATTGAAGACCCGCGCAATATCAGCAGCATTATCGACGCGATGTGGGTGGCGCGGGCGCTGGAACGCATAGCCGACCATGCTCGCAACATCTGCGAGAATGTTATATATTTCGTCGAGGGCAAGGATGTGCGCCATATCAGCATTGAGCAGATGGAAGACGAAGTAAGAGGCGGCTAAACCCGGTTCTGCGCGCCGGCCGCAGCGATAACGAACCTGAATATGTGTGGACACGCTAAACCTAAGTAATCCCGAATTTTATATCAATCGCGAGTTAAGCCTGCTGGAATTCAACCGGCGCGTCATTGCCCAAGCCGAAGATGAATCCATGCCGTTGCTGGAGCGATTGAAGTTCCTCTGTATCGCCAGCACCAACCTGGATGAGTTTTTTGAGATCCGCGTCGCCGGCGTCAAGCAACAGGTGAAGTACGGTTCCGTCCAGACCGGGCCCGATAATCTCAGCCCGGTGGAAACCCTGAAACAGATTGGCAGGCTTGCCCACGAACTGGTCGATACGCAATATTCCGTCCTCAATGACTCGATTACGCCGAAACTGGAAAGTGAAAAAATACACGTGCTGAGGCGGAGTGAATGGAAACCCGCGGTCTCGCGCTGGGTCAAGCGTTATTTCAATACTAATGTTCTGCCGGTACTCAGTCCCATCGGGCTGGATCCGGCACACCCGTTCCCCCGGGTACTGAACAAGAACCTCTATTTCATCGTCGCGCTGGACGGCAAGGATGCATTCGGAAGAGAAACTCGCCTGTCCATTGTCCAGGCGCCCCGGTCGCTGCCCAGGGTAGTGCACCTGCCGGAAGATATCAGCAAGGGAAAATGGAACTTCGTGCTGCTGTCGTCCATCATCCATACTCATGTGGATGACCTGTTCCCCGGCATGACGGCGACGGGATGTTATCAGTTCAAGGTGACCCGGAACAGCGAACTGTTTGTAGACGACGAGGAAGTGGATGACCTGTTGATAGCACTGGAAGGCGAGCTGCCGTCAAGGAGGTTCAATGACGCGGTCAGGCTGGAGGTGGCGGATAATTGTCCCGATGATCTTACCGCGTTCCTGCTGCAACAATTCGAACTGGACGAAGATGATCTCTACAAGGTAAACGGACCGGTAAACCTGAACCGGTTAATGGCAATCTGTGACCTGGTGGATAAACCGGAACTGACCTTTGCCGGGTTTACCCCGGACCTGCCCCCGCGGCTGCAGAAGAACGTCAGCATGTTTGACGTCCTGAAGAACGGCGATATCCTGTTGCATCACCCGTTCCAGTCCTTTGCTCCCGTCATCGACTTCGTGCGCCAGGCAGCCAACGACCCCAACGTCCTGTCGATCAAGCAGACCCTGTATCGTACCGGTGACGATTCCGCCCTGGTCGATGCACTGAAAGATGCGGCCCGCTCCGGCAAGGAGGTCACCGTGGTGATTGAGTTACGCGCCCGGTTTGATGAAGAGGCCAATATCGAACTGGCGAACGAATTGCAGGAGGCCGGCGCCCATGTCGTCTACGGCGTGGTCGGCTATAAAACCCATTCAAAAATGGTGATGGTGGTGCGCCGGGAGGGCAGAAGCCTGCGCCGCTACGTACACCTGGGAACCGGCAATTACCATGCCCGGACCGCCAGGCTGTATACCGATTACGGGCTGCTGACCTGTGACAAGGCCGTGGCGGAGGACGTCAACAAGTTGTTCCTCCAGTTGACCGGGCTCGGGCGGGCGTCAAAACTGAAAAAATTGCTGCAGTCACCCTTTACCTTGTACAAGTCCCTGCTGTCATATATTGAATGCGAGGCCGCCAACGCCAGGGCCGGCAAGAAAGCACATATCATTGCGAAGATGAATGCCCTGGTGGACCCGGAAATAATCCGCGCCCTGTACAAAGCATCCATGGCAGGCGTGCGTGTAGACCTGATCATACGCGGTATCTGCTGCTTGCGTCCCGGCATCAAGGACCTGTCGGAAAACATCCATGTACGCTCCATTGTCGGCCGCTTCCTGGAACATACCCGGGTATTCTATTTCTTCAACGGGGGCGAGGAACTGGTGCTTTGCTCCTCCGCCGACTGGATGCCGCGCAACCTGCATCACCGCGTGGAAGCATGCTTCCCTATCGAGGAGAAGCGGCCCAAGGACCAGGTCATCAACTACGGTCTGTTGAACTATCTCAGCGATAATACCCAGGCTTGGATCCTGCAGAGCGACGGCACCTACCGGAAAGCCCGCCCGGGCAACCAGAAACCCAGGAACACCCAGCAGCAACTGCTGGAAAATTACAGCCGCTGATCAGGGGCAAGAATTTTTCATGGGCTCCGGCGCCACCAACCTGGGGATTTCCCGCCGTCATTTTATGTTGCAGGCAGGCGCCGGTCTCGCCGGAGCGGCGGCGCTGAAAGGCCTGCCCGGTTCCTTCGCCCTGGCAATGGCGGAAAACAGGAACAGTATCGTTTCACTAAGCGCTGTGGAACTTTCCAGGGCAATTCTCAGTCGTGCGGTGTCCTGCAGGGAAGTGATGAGCGCCTATCTGGATCATATCGGGAAGCTCAATCCCGTATTCAATGCGATAGTCTCCCTGCGTGGCAGCGAAGAATTATTGCAGGAAGCGAATCAGTATGACAGTGAGCTGTCCAAAGGCATGCAGCGTGGCTGGATGCATGGATTCCCCCACGCGGTCAAGGATATCGCAGATGCGCAAGGGTTGCCTACCACGATGGGCTCGCCGATCTTCAAAAATAATGTCGCAACGGGTGATGCTGTTTTTGTGCAGAGAATAAGGAAGGTGGGCGCCATCATTATCGGTAAAACCAACGTGCCGGAGTTCGGCCTGGGGTGCCAGACCTACAACCCGGTTTTCGGCCCCACTCTCAATGCCTATGACGGACGCAGCACAGCCGGCGGCAGTAGCGGCGGCGCGGCGGCAGGCCTGGCCCTGCAAATGCTGCCCGTTGCCGATGGCAGCGATCTGATGGGTTCATTGCGCAATCCTGCCGCCTTTAATAATGTCATCGGCTTTCGCCCGACGCCGGGCCTGGTCCCATTGAGTGATTCGTATATTGAAGAGCTGCCCTGTAACGGTCCCATGGGGAGGAATGTTCAGGACACGGCCTTGTTGCTGTCGACGATCGCCGGTTATCATCCCTCGTCGCCGAGCTCGCTGAATCATGATCCTGCAGAATTTACCCGCCCGCTGGACAGGGATTTCAAGGGTGTAAAGGTTGGCTGGCTGGGTGATTTCAATGGCTACCTGGCCATGGAAGACGGTATTCTTGAGCTATGTGAAAAAGCCTTGCAGGGTTTTCAGGATACGGGTTGTATCGTAGAGCAGGTGGCCTTGAATTTTTCAATGGAGGAACTCTGGGAAACCTGGCTGACATTTCGTCACTGGCTGGTGCGCGCCAGGGCGCTGCCTTTGTATGAGAACACGGAATTTCGTAACTTACTCAAACCGGAACTGATCTGGGAAATCGAGGGTGGGGCCGATATAACAGGCGACCGGATTGCAACGGCATCCGCTGCCCGGGGAAGATGGTATGCAGCCCTGCTGGAAGCGTTTGCCAGGTACGATTACCTGGTTCTGCCCACGGCGCAGGTCTTTCCTTTCGACGCAAGAATCCACTGGCCGAAACATATTGCGGGGCGAAACATGGATACCTATCACCGCTGGATGGAGGTGGTGATTCCCGGAACCTTGTCCGGCTGCCCGGTTATTAACGTGCCGGCCGGTTTCAGCGCCGCCGGCCTGCCGATGGGGTTGCAGGTTATCGGCAAACGATATGCTGATTTTGCGACACTGCAAATGGCCCGTGCTTATGAGCAGGCAACCCGCTGGAATCTGGATAATCTTCCGCCGCTGATCCCGCGCCCGACGTCAGCTATGACGAATCGGCCATGAGCCTTTGTTCAACGACCGTCATTCGTTCACGTATGGCCACCTGGCCCTCTTGCATGACGTCAATCTGCTGTGTCAGGTCGCCACGGACATCGTTGATCTGTTGCGTCAGGTCGCTACGGAGTTCGCTGATCTGTTCCGTCAAGTCACTGTGGAGTCCGCCGATCTGTTGAGTCAAGTCACTGCGGAGTTCGTTGATCTGTTGCGTCAGGTCGCTGCGGACATCGCTGATTTGCTGGGTAAGGAAAGTGAGGTAAGCAAACATCATGGTAACCACGATAGCCGCGCCCCACTTGAGTACGCGCACTTCCCCGGACAGACGCCCCAACTCACGCGCGCCTTCGAGGTCCCGCACTGTCATAACCGTGTTTTCCGTATTCATAATTATTCTCCTTCTAACGTTTCCATCACAGGTTGTATGGCAGGGACAGCATAGGACGCCTGGCAGCCCTTGTCAACAACAGCAACCACTCCAGAATTACTGCCGCTATCCCGCCCCCGTAGTCATTCCCGTGCAAACGGGAATCCGGTAGACAACGAAACTCCTTCTTAAAAACAAAAGGGGCTCCGGAAAACTCCGGAACCCCTATGTCGACCGGGAAATTCCCAATCCTTAATACCAAAGATAGCCCATTGATTGCTGATGTCAAGATACTTCTGAAATAACATTTCAACCAAACTTCAACATAAACTCGATCGCCTCCAGGTAACCCGCCTCAACTTCCAGGTCCGCCCGGGTCAGGGCATGGTTGTCCAGCCAGTCCCGGGGGAATTTCAGTGACAGGCTGTCCGTGTCGGCAACTGCCTTGATATCCGGCGTCGCCGTATAGGATCGGCTCCGGTTCATGACGCAGGATAACCTGAGCAGGATGGCGAGGTGCGTGACTTTCTCCCGGTTGTCCAGGGCCGCCTGGTCAAATTCCAGGACCGGGAATTTTCGTCTGTGGGCGCGTACCAGCAAAGACAGGTTTTGCTGTTCCTGGCGTGAGAAACCCGGCATATCGGAATTGGACAACAGGTAAGCACCATGGCGGTGGTATTGCGCGTGGGCGATGGCCAGGCCGATTTCATGCAGTTGCGCCGACCACAGCAGGGTATCCCGGTCAGCGTCATCAAAGCGCCAGTGTTTGCGTACCTGGTCAAACAGGTTCTCTGCGGTTTTGGCCACTTTATCGGTCTGTTCCTGATCTACGCCGTAACGGGCCGCGATATCGGCAACGGTCGCCTTGCGTATATCCTGGTTCCGGTACCTGCCGATAAGTTCATACAGGATCCCTTCCCGCAGGGCGCCGTCGGATATCTGAACATGATCCAGGTCGAGCGCCTCAATGATGGCGTTCAGGATGGCGACACCTCCGGCAAAGACCGGTTTGCGGCGTTCCGTTAATCCTTCCAGGTACAGCCTGTCATGGTGGCCTGCGGCAATAAGCTGCTTGCGCAGGGTTTCAACGGCTTCACGGGTAACGCCGCCTTCACTCCAGCCCTGTGCGACGGCAATATCGGCGATGGCCCGGATCGTCCCCGATGAACCCAGGGCGGTATCCCAGCCGATACGCCGGTAACCGGCTTCAATGGTTTCGAGTTCCGTACGGGCAAACAATACCGCGTCCCGCATGCGCCGTCCGGTAATCTTCCCATCCGGGAAAAAGCGCTGGCTGACGTTGACACAGCCCATGTACAGACTTTCAGCTACTCTGGGTTGAAACCCTTTGCCGATGATGATCTCGGTACTGCCGCCGCCGATATCGATCACCAGGCTGGCGCCGTCGTGGTTATAGACGCTGTGGGCTACCCCGATGAATACCAGCCGGGCTTCCTCCTGGCCGGAAATGATGTGGATGTTATGACCCAGCGCCACCCGGGCGCGCCGGATGAAATCATTGCCGTTATGCGCCATGCGCAAGGTATTGGTACCCACCGCTTTCACGTTGGTCCTGGGGATTTCCCTGATACGTTGCCCGAGTTGCCGCAGGGACTCCAGGGATCTCTCGACCGCCTCTTCGGTCAGGTTGTTGCTGTCGTCCAGCCCCGATGCGATACGCACCATGTCCTTGATCCGGTCGATAATCCGTACCTGGCCGTCCTCAAGCTTTGCAACCACCATGTGGAAGCTGTTCGACCCGAGATCGACGGCGGCAAAAGTTTCACTCATGGGGGAACTCATGTTGTACAATCAAATTCCGGTTGTGCTCTCTGAAAAATATGTCGAACAAAGCCCGTTTAATCCTGCTCCGGCACGCCAAGTCCGACTGGTACAGCGGCGTTCCGGGCGATTTCGACCGTCCCCTGGCGGCCCGCGGCCGCAAGGATGCTCCCCGCGTGGGGAAGTGGATGAAAAAAAACGGCGTCGTGCCGGAGATCATCCTGTGTTCACCGGCCGTGCGCACCCGGGAAACACTGGCAGCGGTCAATGACAAACTCGGTGTCGAGCATATTGTATACGAAGATGCCGTCTACGGCGCATCTCTCGGCGCGTTGCTGGGCCTGGTTGAGGAATACAGCCGGGGTTGCAGCAATCTCATGATAACGGGGCATAACCCGGGCATGGACGAATTATTGTGTTTCCTGAGCGGGACACGACCGCCCCTGACGGAGACAGGAAAGCTGATGACCACCGCGGCGCTGGCGGTGCTCGCTTTCGACGACGCGGACTCAATGAGCACAGCCGCAGCAGGCAAGCTGTTACACCTGGTGAGACCGAACGAAATATGAAAAGGAGGGCTGGATAATGTCATGGTGGGGGACACTCGCGGGCGGGGCATTCGGTTTCATGCTGGGCGGCCCCATCGGCGCGGTGCTGGGCGCGGCGCTGGGCCGTAATTTTGACAGGGGCGTAAGCGGCAACTTCGAACAACCCGGTCCTCGCGGGAGGCGCACGAGATCCCGACGGCAGGACAATCTCCCGCGCGGACACCAGTTCCGCATCCAGGCAGCTTTTTTTACCGCGATCTTCTCTGTGATGGGACACATCAGCAAGGCGGACGGCAAGGTCAGCAAGGATGAAATCCGCATGGCTACACGCATCATGGAGGATATGAATCTCTCCCCCCAACAGCGCGAAGCGGCCAAGGCCCTGTTCAATGAAGGGAAGGAAGATGACTTCGATATCTACGCGGTACTCACGCAGTTTCGCCGGGAGATTGCCCGGCGCACCACCCTGCAGCGGATGTTCGTTGAAATTCTCTGTTATGCCGCGTATGCCGATGGAGTCCTGCACCCCGAGGAAAACCATGTGCTGGTCCTGGTCTGTGATGAAATCGGCTATTCCAGCTACGAACTGGAATCTATCCTGGCATCGGTTTCCGCCGAACTGCACCATCGCAACCAGAGCAGTGGCCGGATCTCACTGGACGACGCCTATGCGGTACTGGACGTACCGGAAAGCGCCGGCGACGCCGAAGTGAAAAAAGCCTACCGACGCCTGATGAGCCAGCACCACCCGGACAAGCTGGTGGCAAAAGGCCTGCCGGAAGAAATGATGAAAATTGCTACACAGAGGACCCACGAAATCCGCCAGGCCTACGAACGCATCAAGGAACACCGGAGGTTTTGAATCTGTCCGGGGTTAAGGCAAGAACCTCTGTTCTTGCGTGTTGTAACAGAATGATCACCCGGAATTAATATAAATGTAATTTATTTCGCGCACTCTTTTCAGGAGGGGCCGTTCCGGCCCCCAGGCATAAATTCCCATGGTTCTAAGGAGAACAAACATGCTTAAAGCAACCTTCAGGTTACTATGCGCCGCGTTTCTTACAAGCGCACTGGCAATGTTGACCGCGCCGGTCCATGCAGACGACAGCGCGTTGCTGGAACTGCTTAAAATCCTCAGGGACAAGGGGGGCATCACCCAGCAGGAATATGACTTGCTCAGGGACACTGCCCTGGCGGAGACAGGAAATCCCGCGCCGGCTACCGTGGTGGAGAAGCCCGCGCCAACACCTGCCGAGCCTGCGCCCCAGGTCATCGCAGCCGCCAGGCCGGCGCCTGAAATCACGACAAAGGGAAAACTGGAATTCAAGACGGATGAACACAAGTTCCGCATCGGCGGGCGCGCCCAGCATGACATCACCCTGGTCGGCAACGACGGCGACGGTAGCGTGGGCAGCAGTGAACAGCAGTTCCGCCGGGCGCGCATCTACCTGTCCGGTACCGCCTGGGAGCACTGGGACTGGAAATTCCAGTTCGACCTGGAGGACGCCGATGACAGTAGCATGTCCATAGAAGACGCCTTCATAAAATACAAGGGCTGGGGTCCGGCTTCCGTTACTATCGGCCAACGCAAGGCGCCGTTCTCACTCAACGAGTTAACCAGTTCCAAGTACATCACGTTCATCGAACGCGCCGTGCCGTCCAACCTGTTTACCTCGGAATCCATCGGCATCGGCAACCGCTCTCCCGGCATCACCCTGGACAACACGGGCAAAAACCATACGCTTGCCGGCGGTTTCTACCTGATGCGGCAACGTTCCGGCAACGAGGCGGACTCCATCAGCGAGCGCAAAATCGACGACGGCTGGGGAGTCACCGCAAGAGCCACCTGGCTGCCGGTCAATGTTTCAGGAAAACAACTGGTACATGCCGCCGCCGCGTTCGGTTACAAACATTATCCCAATAAAACGGTGAATCGCTTCCGGGTACGGCCAGGGGTCTCCGAAGGGGACCGGATCGTGGATTCGGACGGCTCACTCAAGGCCGATGATTTCCTGGGAATGAACCTGGAAGCGGCAGGCATCTGGGGTCCGTTTTCAGCCAGCGCGGAATACTATTACGGTGATTTTGACGGTACGGGAGCGACCGGCGCTACCGACATGGAAGGTTTCTACGTCCAGGGCAGCTATTTCCTCACCGGGGAGAACCGCCGTTATAAAAACGGCGCGTTCACCAGCGTCAAGGTGAAAGACCCGGTCGGGGGCGGCGGCTGGGGCGGCTGGGAAGTGGGCCTGCGCTACAGTTCCACCGACCTCGGCGCCGGCATCGGCGCGGATTCCGGCGACGTGCTCACCGCCGCGCTGAACTGGTACGTGAACAACAACATGATGTTCAAGCTGAACTACGTCAAGACGTTCTGTGATAGCGGCGGCAGCGACAACTGTGACTGGGGTATCGGCGATGGCGACCCGGAGTACCTGTCATTCCGCACCCAGGTATTTTTCTAGCGTCTGATGGGGTCGGACCAGTATAATATTCTATAACCTACTGATATTACTAGTATAAAATTCTAAAACGAGGCCATTAACGGGCTTAAAAGGGAGAATTATGGGGTAAAAACATCCGGCTACGGTGGCATGCCCTCCAGTTGCTTCAGGTACTCCTCCAGCAGGGACTCTCCGGAAGGAGTGGACCGCGCAAGCCACCTGATATAGAGGCCGGTGGCGTCGCGTTCGTCGAGTTGCCAGTCGACGCCGGAATTTTTCAGTGCCGTGACCAGTGTGTACAGGCTGATGCCGGCGCTGACCGACAGGTTGTAGCTGCGGGTGAAGCCATGGATGGGGATTCTGACGGTTTCGTCGGCCAGCGCCTGCAGGGTTGCGGACAGGCCCGGTTCCTCCGAGCCGAAGCAGATCGCGAGTTTGCCGCCGATATCCAGTTGGTCCACCGTCTTGCCTCCGGGCGCGGGGTCCATGGCGACGATGCGGTAGCCCCGCTGTTTGAGTTCTTCGATGCAGGGCCGGGTGTTGTCCTCATCTTCCCGGTTATGTTTTACCAGGTCTATCCATTTCGACGACCCCTGCACCACCGCGGGGTTCAGGCGGTATTCGTAGAGGTTCTCGATGATGTGGAGTTCCTGGATACCGAGGCATTCACAGGTGCGTATCACCGCGCTGGCGTTCTGGGGCTGGTAGACGTCTTCCAGCACTACCGTGATATGGCGGGTCCTCTCCCTGAGAACCTGTTGCAAGCGTTCCCTGCGCTCTTCGTTGATGAAGCCGGACAGGTAATCGATGATGTTTTGCTGTATGTCTTCGTTCATTAGTCCGAATCAGTAAAGAGTCGCCTTTGGAGACACAGTAATTTACTGGATGCCGGGTCAAGCCCGGCATGACGAACCAGTCAGGTTACCTGAGTCGCCGGTGATCATCCTCTTCCCAGAACTCGCCTTCCACGATGATGTTTCTCCTGCGCAAGTCGTCACGGAATGCCTGGTGCAGCATCCTCAGGGCCAGCATGGAACGCAGGGAGGGGACCAGGCACAGGAACCCGATCACGTCGGTCACGAAGCCCGGGGTGAGCAACAGCACGCCGGCGATGAGCAGGATCAATCCCTCCAGCAGGCTGTCGGCGGGTATCTCTCCCTGGCGCAGTTTTTCCCGTGCGTTCATCAAGGTCAGGATGCCCTGGATGCGCAACAGTATGGCGCCTAAAGCTGCAGTCAGAATGCATAGTAGTACGGTTGAAAACGCCCCGATTTCCTGTCCCACCTGGATGAGAAAGTAGATCTCAACAAGAGGAACGGTAAGAAACAGCAGGAAAAGGATCCTGAACACGGGATTATACCGGTCGGCAACGCATCGTTGACATGATTCTCAATGTATTGGCAGGGACATGATTTTTCAAGCAGGTTTGTGCCTGCCTGCGGTATTATATCCTTTTTATTCGGCCTGCACGGGCAGGCAAGGCAAGCATGGGAGAGGCAGTCATCGCCGAGTCATCCGAACACCTGGTGGTCATGAATACCTGTCCGGACCCTGAGACGGCAGGCCGCATCGCCGCGGACCTGGTGGATCGCAAACTGGCCGCCTGCGTGCAGGTATTGCCGGGCCTGCAATCGTATTTCCACTGGGACGGAAAAGTGGATTGCGAGGAAGAACACCTGCTGCTGATCAAGACGTCATCGACCAGCTACCCGGCGCTGGAGCAGCGCATCCTGGAACTGCACCCCTATGAACTTCCGGAAATTATCGGAGTCCCTGTGAGTAAGGGGTTACCTGAATATTTGTCCTGGATAAATGACAAATCGTCAGGACAGACGATTTGCACGGCGCCAGCCGCCCGTAGGGTTGCGCCCAGGGATGGGCGCAATGAACATACGCAACAAGATGACTGACCCGCGCCGGCTTATTGCCGCACTGTTGTGCCTGGTTGCCCTTGCTGCGTCCGCGCAATCCATCGGCGAGCGCCTGAAAAACCTGGTCAACCCGGCTGACAACAGCCCGGGCAGTACCGGAATCCTGGCCCCGGACCAGGCCTTCCGGTTGTCGGCAACGCCGCTCGGCCCCGACGCGGTGCGCTTCAACTGGATAATCGAGGAGGGATACTACCTTTATCGCGACAAGTTTTCATTCACCTCCCTGACGGACGGTGTAAGAGTCGACGGCCCGGCCATGCAGGTGCCGCGCGGCAAGGTCAAGCAGGATGAATCCTTCGGCGAGGTGGAAGTGAACACCGGGCTCGTCTCTGTCGAAACACCGCTGCTCCATGCCGGGGGGGGCATCACCGAAGCCCTGTTCCAGGTGGGATACCAGGGATGCAAGGAAGGCTCGGTGTGCTATCCGCCGCAACAAAAACAAATCAAGGTAAACCTGGGGCAGGTCGCCGCCGCATCCCTGCAACCCCTCAGCCAGGGCCGGCTTTCGGTCCAGGACCGCATCACCGCGCGCCTGAAACAGGGCAGTTTCATCCTGAACGTGCTGGCGTTCTTCACCTTCGGCGCGCTGCTTTCACTGACCCCGTGCGTGTTCCCGATGATCCCCATCCTGTCCGGCATCATCGTCGGCCAGTCCGGGACCGTGACTGCCCGGCGCGGCTTCCTGCTGTCCCTGTCCTACGTGCTCGCCATGGCGCTGACCTACTCCCTGCTGGGCGTGCTGGCCGGTTCCTTCCAGGTGAACCTGCAGGCCGCCTCCCAGAACGTATGGGTGATCGGCGCGTTCAGCCTGGTGTTCGTTCTCCTGGCCCTGTCCATGTTCGGTTTTTATGAACTACGCATGCCGGCTGCCATGCAGACCCGGCTGTCTTCCCTGTCTGAGCCCCGGAACGGCAGCGGCCTGTATTCCTGCGCGCTCATGGGCGCGGTGTCCGCAGTCATCGTCGGCCCCTGTGTCGCCCCGCCCCTGGCCGGGGCGCTGCTGTATATCAGCCAGACCGGCGATGCGCTGCTGGGCGGCGCGGCGCTGTTCTCCATGGGGCTGGGCTTCGGCGTGCCGTTGCTTATTATCGGCGCATCCGCCGGGTCGTTGCTGCCCCGGGTCGGCGCCTGGATGGAGAAAGTCAAACAGGGCTTCGGCATCATCATGCTGGGCGTTGCCGTCTGGTTCCTGGAACGCGTCATCCCGGGTAATATCGCCATGGTCCTGTGGGCGCTGCTGATCATTCTTGCAGCGCTGCTGCTGGGCGCGCTGGACCGCAGCGCGCGTGCCGGCAAAGCATTCAGGGCCGTAGGCATCGCCGGCCTGGTTTACGCAGGCGCACTGATCGTGGGCGCGCTGTCGGGTTCCCAGGACATGCTGCGCCCCCTGGCGCACCTGGCCGGTGAAGCGCCCGCAAAAAGCAGCCTGGATTTCCGGCGCATCAAGAGCGCCGCCGACCTGGATCGAAACCTGGCCGCCGCCGGCGCCGCGGGCAAGCTCGTAATGCTGGATTTCTACGCGGATTGGTGTGTCACCTGCATAGAAATGGAAGAAGACACGTTTTCCGAACCGGCAGTGAAACAGGCTCTGTCCGGCGTCGTCCTGCTCCAGGCGGATGTGACCCGGAATGATGACGAAGATCAGCAGTTGCTTGAAAGGTTCCGGTTGTTCGGCCCGCCGGCCGTCCTGTTTTTTAATACCGACAGGCGGGAATTGCAGGAGTACCGCCTCATCGGTTACGTAAAGCCGGAACAGTTCCTGAGCCACTTGGCGATGTTGCCGGCGTCATGAACCGCGTTGTGTTATGGACTGTGCTGGCGGGCCTGGTAATCGCATCCGGCTACCTGGGCTATCGCCTGTATCATTACCAGCAGGAGGAGACAGCCCGCTCGCCGGCGGAGGCAACCGGCGCAGGGGCACAGGCCGCCATGGAAGCGCAGGTTCTCGGCGTCCGCAGACCCGAATTCACCCTGCCGGACCTGGACGGCCGGCGGCGTTCAATAACCGAGTGGGACGGCAAGGTGGTCGCGCTGAACTTCTGGGCAACCTGGTGCCCGCCCTGTCTGAAGGAAGTCCCCGAGTTTGTCTCGCTGCAGGAGAAGTACCGGGCCCAGGGGTTGCAGTTCATCGGCATCGCCTTGCAGAAACCGGAAGAAGTGCGCGAGTTCGTCGCGGAACACGGGGTGAACTACCCGATACTGGCCGGGGAACTGGAAGTCATCAAACTGGCCGAAGCCTACGGCAACAGCATAGGCGCCCTGCCATATACCGTGATCATCGACAGGAACGGACATATATCCCACGTCAAGCCCGGCATCCTGCCCACCGAGGAAGCGGAAAGCATCATCACCGGCTTGCTTTGAAGCCACTGTATAACTTCGTCCATTTTCTGCTATTATGTGGCAAATTGCAGCGAACTATCCTGATTTTATCTGGTAATATAACTGTTATGGCAAAGATACTGGTATTGCACGGGCCCAACCTGAACCTGCTCGGGGAGCGGGAACCGGAGGTTTATGGAACGACCACCCTGGGTGACATCAATCGGGACCTGACCGCGGCCGCCGAACGTATGGGCCACAGTCTGGACTGTTTCCAATCCAATGCCGAGCATGACCTGATCGACCGCATCCACCGGGCAAAGCAGGAAGGCGTCGGGTTCATCATCATCAATCCCGGGGCGTTTACCCACACCAGCATCGCCCTCAGGGATGCATTTTCCGGCGTTGCCATCCCTTTCATCGAGATCCACCTGTCCAACGTGTTTGCCCGGGAAGAATTCCGGCGCCATTCCTACCTGTCGGACCTGGCCGTGGCGGTGATCAGCGGCGCCGGCGCGCCGGGTTACGGCCTGGCATTGCAGGTGGCCGCAGAAAAATTAAAGGGCTGAACGCGTGGATATACGAAAAGTAAAAAAACTGATCGAGATGCTGGAGGAATCCGCCATCGATGAGATCGAGATCCACGAGGACAAGGATTCCGTGCGGGTCAGCCGTAACCTGAACGCGCCCGTGGCGGTACATGCTCCCGCTGCCGCCCCGGCAAGGGACATCCAGGCCGCGGCCCAGCACAGCACAGCCGCTGCGGAACCAGCGCCGGCTCCCGAACCGGCGGAGGCTGAAGAGCCCGAAGACAACATTGTGCGCTCGCCCATGGTGGGAATTTTCTATGAAGCCCAAGCCCCCGGTAAACCGTCCTTCGTCGAACTGGGCCAGACCGTGGCAAAAGGCGACGTACTCTGTATTATCGAAGCGATGAAAATCATGAACCAGGTGGAATCCGAAAAGGCCGGCGTCGTCAGCCGCATCATGGCAAACAACGGCGAACCGGTGGAATACGGGCAGCCCCTGTTCATTATTCGCGATGCGTAAACAGAGTCGCCTTTCAGGCGACACAGTATTCCACTGGATGCCGGGTCAAGCCCGGCATGACGAGGGAGGAGCAGGCGACACAGTATTCCGCTGGACTCCCAAAAATAACCATGCTTGAAAAAGTGGTCATTGCCAACCGGGGTGAGATTGCCCTGCGTATCCTGCGGTCCTGCCGCGAACTCGGCATCAGGACCGTGGCCGTGTTCTCCGAGGTGGACCGGGAACAGAAGCACGTGCTGCTGGCCGATGAAGCGGTCTGCATCGGTCCGGCCCCGTCCGCGGCCAGCTACCTGAATATCCCGGCCGTCATCAGCGCGGCGGAAGTCACCGATGCTGCGGCGATCCATCCGGGTTACGGATTCCTGGCGGAGAATGCCGATTTCGCCGAACGGGTCGAGGAAAGCGGGTTTGTCTTCATCGGTCCACGCGCCGACACCATCCGCCTGATGGGCAGCAAGATCTCGGCGCGGGAGCAAATGCGAAAATTCGGCGTGGCCTGCGTGCCCGGTTCCGATGGCGATATCGGCGACGATATCGATGAGATCGGCAGGGTCGCCCGGGAACTGGGCTACCCGGTCATCATCAAGGCCGCGGCCGGCGGCGGCGGGCGGGGGATGCGCATAGTGCGCGGGGAGGCAACCCTGCGCAATGCGGTAGCGGTAACCCGCGCCGAAGCGGCTGCCGCGTTCGGCGACGACACCTTGTACATGGAAAAATTTCTCGAACGCCCGCGCCATATCGAAATCCAGATCCTGGCGGATGAAGCCGGCAACGTCATACACCTGGGGGAACGGGACTGTTCCATGCAGCGGCGCCACCAGAAGGTGATGGAGGAAGCGCCGGCGGTGGGGGTCACGGACAAAATGCGGGACAAGATCGGCAGGACCTGTGTTCATGCCTGCAAGTCAATGGGTTATCGCGGCGCCGGCACCATGGAATTTCTATACCAGGACGGCGAGTTTTACTTCATAGAAATGAATACCCGCATCCAGGTGGAGCATCCCGTTACCGAGATGGTGACCGGCGTGGATATCGTCAAGGAGCAACTGCGCATCGCGGCCGGTGAGGCGCTCAGTTACCGGCAGGATGACATCCGCTTCCGCGGCCACGCGCTGGAATGCCGCATCCAGGCAGAGGATCCCGATACGTTCATGCCCTCGCCAGGCCGGGTCAGCCATTTTCACCAGCCCGGCGGTCCAGGGATTCGCGTGGAGACCCATGTTTACGACGGTTACAGCATACCTCCGCACTACGATTCGATGATCGCCAAGTTGATAGCGCACGCCGAGACCCGCGATCTGGCCCTGGCGCGCATGTCCACGGCCCTGTCGGAACTCGTCATTGAAGGTATCAAGACCAATGTCCCCTTGCAGCAAAGATTGCTGGATGACGCAGCGTTTGTTGCCGGGGGGACCGATATCCATTACCTGGAAAACAAACTGGGCCTCAAGTAAGCTAGTACTCTTTCCGTGTGATATTGCCATTTAATGTTCACTGACTGCCCCTACTGTGAGCGCCAGTTCCGCATACGAGCGGCCCAGCTCGGGGCTGCCGACGGCTGGGTCAGGTGCGGCAATTGCGGAGAGACGTTCTATGCGCTTGAGCGGCTGTCCGACACCCCGCCGAAACGACTGCCGACCCTGCGCCAGACAGACGAAGCCGCGGCGGAACCTCCGGCAGTAACCATCGAGCCGGAGCCGGAGGAAGCGGTCGAACCCGCGCCGGCAGAACCGGAACAGGAGGAAGCGGTCGAGCCCGTGCCGGCAGAACCGGAACAGGGGGAAGCGGCCGAACCCTCGCAGGCGGAACCGGAACAGTATCAACCCATCGCGCCAGAAGCAGCCGCGGAAGAGGCGGCCCCGACAGAAGCAACCCCGGAAGATATCGAGCCGGAACAGCCGGTTGAGGCTGTCCTGCAACCGGATGAGCCGTTGACGCCGGAGCAGGAGACTGCCGGGACCGAAACAACGGATACGGACGAGAACCGGGAAGCGTTACCTGACCTGCCGCCAGTACTTGCCGGTGATCCGGAAAAAAAAGCCGTTTCACCTGCGCGCCTCATCTGGGGCAGCCTGGTTTTTGTCCTGTCCCTCATCGCCGTTGCGCAGCTTGCCTGGTTCAACAGGGACGGGCTGTTGCGTGCATACCCGGCGCTGGTTCCCTGGGTGGAGCAAGTCTGTGAGAGTTTGCAGTGTGATCCGATCCGTTTTCGCGACGTATCGGCCATTGAGTTGCTGAACAGGCAGGTAACGCAGCACCCGCGTTACCGGAACGCCCTGCTGGCAAGCGCCACCATGGTCAATAATGCCGAGTTCATTCAGCCGTTTCCCGAGATCGTACTGCTGATTTTCTCCACCCACGGGCAGGTTATTTCCCGCGGCCGCTTCAAGCCTGAGGAATACCTGGGCCCCGGTGTGAATCCTTCCGGCGGCATGTCTCCAGGCGTACCGGTCCATTTCGGCCTGGAACTTTCCGGCACGTCCCAGGAAGCGGTAAGTTTTCGCTTCCGCTTCCGCTGACGTCCTGGATACCAAAAGAGATTGCATGAAAGCGTATTGATTGCTATTGTGAAAAAACTGGAAAAAGGACGAAGCAGGATCAGAACTATAAAGCCGCAATCACAAACAATCAATGACAGCACCTAAACGGGATTCAACTCAAATATCGGCCACTCCACAACACCTGGGTGGCTGCGTCGAAAAGGCCCTGACAAATTATTTTGATGACCTGAGAGGCCAGGATACCTCGGACCTGTATGAACTGGTCATTTCCCAGGTCGAGAAACCGCTGTTCGAAATCGTATTAAATCAATATAACGGTAACATTACCCGTGCCGCGCAAGCCCTGGGCCTGAACAGGGGAACGGTGCTGGGGCGATTGAAGAAATACGGTATAGTGCGCTGATGGTGGGTGTACGGCGCGCTCTGATCAGCGTCTCGGACAAATCCGGCATCGTGGAGTTCTGCCGTGAGCTTGAGCAGATGGGCATCGCCATGCTCTCCACCGGCGGCACGTTCAGGCTGCTCGGGTCCAATAATATCCGGGTCACGGACGTATCCGACTACACCGGGTTTCCGGAGATCATGGACGGGAGAGTAAAAACCCTGCACCCGAAGGTCCACGGCGGCCTGCTCGGCCGCCCCGGACTTGATGACGGCATCATGGAAGAGCTGGACATCCCGCCCATAGATCTGGTTGTCGTCAACCTGTATCCCTTCGAGGCCACCGTCAAGCGCGCCGATTGCACCCTGGCCGAGGCGGTCGAAAACATCGATATAGGCGGGCCGACCATGCTCAGGGCCGCAGCCAAGAATTATGAACATACCGGCGTCATCGTTGATGCGGCGGACTACCCTGCCGTCCTGAAAGAGCTGCGTGAGAACGGCGCCCGGCTGAGTGTGGAGACCTGTTTCCGGCTGGCGCAAAAGGTCTTCTCACACACGGCAAACTACGACGCCAACGTGGCCAATTACCTCGGCGCCTCGGACCACGAGGGCAACAGCCGGAATTACCCGCATACCTATACAATGCAGTTCGCCCTCGCCGAAGAACTGAGGTACGGCGAGAACCCCCACCAGTCCTCGGCCTTCTATACGGAACCGGAACCCGCCGCCGGCACGCTGGCCGCGGCCCGCCAGTTGCAGGGGAAAGCGCTTTCCTACAATAATCTTGCCGACGCCGACGCGGCGCTGGAATGCGTGTCGGGGTTTGACGACCCTGCCTGCGTCATAGTCAAGCATGCCAATCCCTGCGGCGTGGCGGCGGCAGGGTCTCTCAAGGATGCGTATGCGGCGGCTTATGAAACCGATCCGGTCTCCGCGTTCGGCGGCATCATCGCTTTCAACCGCAGCCTGGACCGGGAGGCCGCGCAAAAGATCATCGAACAACAGTTCGTGGAGGTCATCCTGGCGCCGGAACTGGAGGAAGGCGTCCTTTCCATCACGGAAGCAAAGCCGGGGGTGCGGGTGCTGGTGACTGGTGAACAGGCATCCCGGCCCGCGCAACTGGAGCTGAAACGCGTCAGCGGCGGCTTGCTGGTCCAGGACTCCGATACCGGAACGGTCAAGCCGGATCAATTGAACGTGGTATCCCTGCGCAAACCCGGCACGGGGGAACTTAAGGATATGCTGTTTGCCTGGCAAGTGGTGAAATACGTAAAGTCAAACGCCATCGTCTATGCCAGGGACAACCGGACGGTGGGTATCGGCGCCGGCCAGATGAGCCGGGTATACAGCGCCCGTATCGCCGCCATCAAGGCCGCCGATGCCGGTCTTGAGGTCGCCGACGCGGTAATGGCGTCGGATGCTTTTTTCCCGTTCCGGGACGGCATCGATTCCGCCGCAGAATCAGGCATCAGGGCCGTGATACAGCCCGGTGGTTCGGTGCGGGACAGCGAGGTTATCGCGGCGGCGGATGAACACGGCATGGCAATGGTGTTCACCTCGATGCGCCATTTTCGCCATTGATGGACGTTCTGATTATCGGCGGTGGCGGGCGGGAACACGCCCTGGCCTGGAAATCGGCGCAATCGCCGGAGGTGGGAAAAGTCTATGTGGCGCCGGGCAACGCAGGCACGGCGCTGGAGGATAAGGTCGAGAATGTCGCCCTTGCGCCTTATGATACGGAAGGCCTGGTTGAATTTGCGCGCGCGCGCGCCGTGGCGCTGACCATAGTGGGTCCCGAAGCGCCGCTGGTTGCCGGTATCACGGATGCGTTTGCGGAAGCGGGGCTGCGCTGCTTCGGTCCCTCCGCACAGGCAGCCATGCTGGAAGGTTCAAAGAACTTCAGCAAGACCTTCATGCGCCGGCATGGCATACCGACTGCCGACTACGAGAGCTTTACGGAACTTGGCGCGGCCCTGGACTACCTGGACACTCGGACCTTTCCGATAGTGGTGAAGGCAGACGGGCTGGCCGCGGGCAAGGGCGTGACCGTTGCCCGGACCCGCGCCGAGGCCGCCCGGGCGCTGACCGGCATGATGGCCGGCGGCAAGTTCGGCGCAGCCGGACAACGGGTCGTGATAGAGGATTTCATTGACGGAGAGGAGACCAGTTTCATCGTGATCAGCGACGGCGAGATTGCAGTCCCGCTGGCCAGTTCCCAGGACCACAAGGCCAGGGACGACGGTGATGCCGGGCCCAACACCGGCGGCATGGGCGCATATTCCCCTTCTTCCATCATGGACGACACCCTGCATGACAGGATCATGCGGCGTGTCATTGAACCGACCATTGCCGGCATGCGCGAGGAAGGCGCCCCGTATCGCGGGTTCCTGTATGCCGGGCTGATGGTGGATGCAGACGGCAACCCCGAAGTTCTCGAGTTCAACTGCCGACTCGGCGACCCCGAGACCCAGCCCATCCTGATGCGCCTGCAGGGAGATTTGCCGGCAATGTGCGATATGGCGCTGTCGCAACAGTTGCGCGCGGATGTGGTGTCCTGGGACCCGCGCCCGGCCGTGGGCGTAGTGATGGCTTCGTCGGGGTATCCCGAAGGTGCGACCCGGGACAGGGCGATTAACGGCCTGGAACAGGCAGACGGGACCGTGAAGGTATTTCATGCCGGAACCCGGCAGGACGGGGGCGAGGTTCTCACCAACGGCGGCAGGGTGTTGTGCGTGACCGCCCTGGGTGACAGCGTCACCGGCGCCAGGGACAAGGCGTACCGGGCGGTTGCAGCCGTGGATTGTGACGCCCTGTTTTACCGCACCGATATCGCGTACCGCGCGCTCGCCAGGGAGGCAAAACCGGGAATCGCCGGGGCATGAAATAATGAACGGTTACCACCCCCAGTTCATTCTCAGGCAGGCCCGGGCATTGACGGGGCTGAGGCGGCGTCTGCTTGAACGCGGATACCACCTGAGTCCGGCCCGGACAGGGTCGGGACGGCGCGACATTTATGACACTTTTGACTGGCGCCTGTTCAATAAACGGTTGCTGCTGGCCCATGATTCGGAGGACGGGGCGGTACTGTCCCTGGTTGACCTGACCGATGCGGGAGTCATCAGCCTGAACGGCACCGCGGCCGTGGCGCGGTTCGCTCATGAAATTGAATCGGACGCCCTCTCTTCCCGCCTGGCGCCTGTCATCGAAGAGCGCGCCCTGATTTGCCGGGGGAGTTATGCGCTACGCCTGGAGCAGCGTGACATATCGGATAAACGTGGAAAAATTATCGCCAGGCTGCACGTCGAGGTGCTGACCGGAGATCAGACAAACGGCAGGAAAAACACCAGGCCGTTGCGTGTAGTCAGCCTGCATGCGCTCAGGGGCTATGAAAGAAAGACGGGAAAGATTTTCTCCGTGATAGCCGATTATTGCAATGGAGCAGGATCGCCGGTGGAGGTGTTGTCGAACTATTACACGGCTCTGGGCAGGACCCCGGGAGACTATTCGTCGAAAATGAACGTGCAACTGGACCGGGACATGACGATCCGCCGAGCGCTGTCGGCCATTCTGCTCTCGCAACTGGACATGATGGAAAGCAATATACCGGGAGTCAGGGATGATATCGATACCGAGTTCCTGCATGATTTCAGGATCGCGAACCGGCGCAGCCGCTCATTGATCTCCGGTCTCAGGGACGCCCTGCCGGCGCCGGTGCGGGACCTGGGCAAGGAGTTTTTTTCCTGGCTCAGCAAACAGACTTCCACCCTGCGCGACATAGATGTATTTTTGCTCGCCTTCCGGCAGTACCGGCAATTGCTGCCCGCGGAGACCTATGAGCAGTTGATGCCGTTGCAGTCGTTCCTGCAGCAGCGCCGCGAGACGGAGCGAACGGACCTGCTGGGCGCGCTGGATTCGAACCGCTTCCATGATTACCTGCACGACTGGCGTGAAGCCCTGGAGGAAGAAATCCGGGATGAAACCGGGACCGCGCCCGTAGTGGCCGACGCGGCCGCGGAAGCAATATGGAAGGCCTGGAAACGGATGCGAAAACACGGCCGCCAGGCGGCGGGCGCGAAGTCCGACGAAGCCCTGCATGAATTGCGCATTTCCGGCAAAAAACTGCGGTACCTGCTGGAAGCGTTCCGTACCCTGTATCCCGCACGGGACGTGGAGCGGGCGATAAGACAGTTACGCAAACTCCAGAATGTGCTTGGAGATATAGTCGATTACCAGGTTCAACAGGAGTATCTCAGCCACTGGCAGGAAAATTTTCCCGGGCGGCGGCACCGCGATGTCAAGGCCGCCATGGATTACCTGGGCAGGATCTACGCAAAGCGGGAGAAAGCGACGAAAAAAATGTTCCAGCGCCATTTTGACGCATTTGTTTCTGCCGGCAACAGGGAGCTGTTCCGGTCCCTGTGTAACAGGACAGGGTCATGAAAACGTTTGCCGTCTACAATAACAAGGGAGGAGTCGGCAAGACAACGGCGACCGTGAACCTGGGCTTCGCCGCTGCGCGCAGCGGTTTGCGGGTCGTGATCTGGGACCTGGACTCGCAGGCGGCGGCCACCTGGTACTTCAGGATAAAACCGAAGCTGCGCGGCGGCAGCACTGAACTGCTGAGAAAAACACGCAGGCTGACGGACTTTGTCAAGGCCACCAATTATCCTGACCTCGACCTCATCCCTGCGGAATTTTCCAACCGTTACCTGGACCGGATCCTGGACAACAAGAACCGGCCCATGCACAGGCTGGCGCTGGTAACGCGCAGCCTTGCCGAGGAATACGACCTGCTCCTGCTCGATTGCGCCCCCAGTTTTTCCACCCTGGCGGAGAACATTTTCAATGCAGCGGACGCATTGCTCATACCTTTGATCCCGACCACCTTGTCGGTGCGCGCATACCGGCAAATGAAGAACTATATCGGCAAGAGAAAGGAACCAGCGCCAGTTTTGATGCCGTTTTTCTCCATGGTGGACCGCAGGAAGAAAATGCACGGCGAGATCGTTCGTGATTTTTACAAGACCAATCCTGAAGTTATGCGCACTTTTATAGGTTATTTGAGCGATGTGGAAAAAATGGGCGCACACAGGGCGCCCGTGCAGGCATTTGCAAATGGCTCCAGGGCTGCCGGCGCGTTCAATCTGCTCTGGGATGAAATAATTGGTCGCGTCAATAAAAAAGAACTAAAAAATTAGAATATTTCCCTACACTCCGATTGATTTTGTAATATAATCGTAACTTGGGGAAGGGGGCTTTCCGAAGGCATTATTTGTGAATAGTTGCGTCAGGGATTACTTTGTATCAGGGAGTGACCGATTACACGAACAATAAACATTAAACACATACTTCCATAGAGAGAGGCAGACATGTCTGATAGACCGCAAGCGATCGCTGAGAAGCAAACCAAATCTCAAATTCTGACACATATAGCAGAGGACACGGGCCTGACTAAAAAGCAGGTTGGGGCAGTACTGGACTCTATGGCCGGACTGGCCGTACGTCATCTGCAGAATGGCGCTTCCGGGGAATTCACCATCCCTTCAATGGGCGTTAAATTGAGCCGGGTTATTAAACCTGCCCGTCCGGAACGTCCCGGCATAAACCCGGCTACCGGCGAGAGAATTACCATAGCTGCAAAACCGGCAACCGTTGCCGTGCGCGCAACGCTGCTCAAGTCTCTGAAAGACTCGGTTTCTTAACTTTCCAAGCCTGATAACGGGGGCAGTTCAGAACTGCCCCCTGTCACTTATTGGTGTTTTCACCAATGGTGGCTACGGCCGCCAGTCCAGGAAATTCCTGAGCAGCGTGAGTCCGGGACGCTGGCTTTTTTCCGGGTGGAATTGCGTGGCGAACAGGTTATCCCGCGCCGCCGCGGAAGTGAAACGGACGATATATTCCGTGACCCCGGTTGAATCGCTGTCATTCTCCGGCTTCACGTAATAGCTGTGGACGAAGTAAAACCGTTCGCCGTCCCTGATGTTGTTCCACAGGGGATGCGGCGATGTCTGTGTTACCTTGTTCCAGCCCATGTGCGGTATCTTGTACGGATCGCCGCCTTCATCCCTGGCGGCCGGCGGGAACCTGAGCACTTTCCCCGGTATCAGCGCCAGGCCTTCAGTTCCGTCGTCCTCCTCGCTGAAATCCATCAGGGTTTGCAGGCCCAGGCAGATACCCAGGAAGGGCTTGTTGAGGATGCAATCCCTGAGCAGGGCCGGAAAATCCTTGTCAATCAGGGTCTGCATGCACTGGCCTATGGCGCCCTGTCCGGGAAAGACGATGCGTTCGGCCGCCAGCACCGTGTCGCGGTCACCGCTGACCAGCACCTGATAATCCCCGCCCGCCGCGTATTCGAGCGCTTTTGCCACTGAGTGCAGGTTGCCCGAACCATAGTCCAGGATGGCGACGGTTTTCCGCGCGGTAGCGCACATGGACGGATGGCGGGTTACAGGCTGCCTTTGGTTGAAGGCAGAATTCCTTCCATGCGCGGGTCCAGCTCCACGGCAACGCGCAGGGAGCGGCCGAAGGCCTTGAAGATCGTTTCCGCGATGTGATGCGTGTTCCTGCCGCGGATATTATCTATGTGCAGGGTGACCATCGCATGGTTGGCGAACCCCTGGAAAAATTCCCGCAGCAGGTCGACGTCAAAATTACCTACCCGAGCCCGGGGATATTCGACGTGGTAGTCCAGGCCGGGCCTGCCGGAGAAATCCAGGACCACCCGCGACAACGCCTCGTCCAGGGGCACGTATGCGTGCCCGTAACGGCGGATCCCGCGCTTGTTCCCCAGCGCCTGCCTGAAGGCCTGCCCCAGGGAGATGCCGACGTCCTCCACGGTGTGATGCGCGTCGATTTCAAGATCGCCAGTTGCCTTGACGGCCAGGTCGAACATGCCGTGCCGCGCCACCTGGTCAAGCATGTGTTCGAGAAAGGGAACGCCGATGTCAAGCTCGGCGCCGCCCGTCCCGTCCAGGTTCAGTTCGACGGCTATCTGCGTCTCTTTTGTCGACCTGTCAATGGAGGCCTGTCTTTCATCACTCATGTCTGTTTGCCGAAATTATGGAAAAGTATCGCCTGGAATCCGAATCAGCGCACAGGATACAGGAAACAGGGGACAGAGGACAGAGGATAGAAAAAGAGTAAAATACTGAGGATGGAAATATTCGGTTATTCTGGTACTCTTTCAACTTGATTTTGGCATGTTCAGAGCCAACCAGCGACGTCAAGACAAGGCGCAGCCCGCAGAGAATGGCGCGCCCTTGTCAAGGGCTGCAACGCCGTATTGGCGTCGCTGGTTGGCTCCCTGCGGGCGGGCCGGGAAGCGGTCGCCCGCAGCGTTGCGCCGCTTGGCAAGGACGCGCCATTCCCTGCGCGGCGCGCCTTGCGTTCAACCGCTTCCCGACCCGCTGAACATGCCAAAATCAAGTTGAAAGAGTACTGCATTTATGAACGATAAAATCAGTACAGATGATGTAAAAGCCTACCTGTTGGCGTTGCAGGAGAGGATTTGTGGCGAAGTGGAGGAGGTCGATGCCCGCGCGCGTTTTCAGGAGGATATCTGGGAACGCCGGCAGGGTGGCGGCGGAATCAGCCGGGTACTGGAGCGCGGCGCCGTTTTCGAGAAGGCGGGCGTGAATTTTTCCCATGTCCATGGCGACCGGTTGCCGGCAAGCGCCAGCGTCAACAGGCCGGAGGTGGCGGGCCGCAGTTTCCGGGCAATGGGGGTGTCGGCGGTGATCCATCCGGAAAATCCCTTTGTGCCCACCTCTCACATGAACGTACGCTTTTTCATCGCCGAAAAGCCCGGCGCGGAACCCGTGTGGTGGTTCGGCGGCGGGTTCGACCTGACGCCGAGTTACGGGTTCGAGGAGGACGCCCGGCACTGGCACAGCGTTGCCCGTACCGCCTGCCGCGGCTTCGGGGAAGACGTTTATCCGAAATTCAAGCAATGGTGCGATGACTACTTCTTCATTCGTCACCGCGGCGAGGCGCGGGGCGTGGGAGGGCTGTTTTTTGACGACCTGAACGAATGGGGATTTGCCAGGTGTTTTGAATTCATGCGTAGCGTGGGCGACCATTACATGCCTGCATATCGCCCCATCGTCGAACGCCGGAAGGACGTGACGTATTCCGAGAAGCAGAAAGATTTTCAGTTATACCGGCGCGGGCGCTACGTGGAATTCAACCTAGTTTACGATCGCGGCACTCTGTTCGGCCTGCAATCCGACGGACGGGTTGAGTCTATCCTGATGTCGTTGCCGCCCCGCGTGCATTGGCAATACAACCGCAAGGAGGATCCGGACTCGGATGAAGCCCGCCTGGTCGGGGAGTTTCTCACGCCCCGCGACTGGCTTGAATAAGATATAATCGGAAAGATGACCCCATCTCCCCGAGCCATTCTCCTGCCTCTCGTTCTCCTGCTCCTGTGCGGCCCGTTGCAGGCCGGGCAATACAAGGGCTTCCCGCGCGGCCATGCCCTGGTTACCGCGGCCGAGGTTACATCGATGCTGGACGGACAGGGCGGGAAACCGGTAGTACTGGCTGCGGTAAAGCAGGTCTCCTGGCTGGTTGAGCATATTCCCGGCGCCCTCCATGCCCCGCGCAAGGCCTACACCGGCAAGGCCGGCATGGCAGTGGACCGTGAACGCTTCGAGGAATTTGCCCGCGGGCTGGGCATCGATAACGATTCCACAGTCGTAGTCTATGACGAAAGATACGACGCGGCTCGTCTCTGGTGGCTTTTTCACCTTTACGGAAAACCCGATGTCCGGGTGCTGGACGGCGGTCTGGATGCCTGGAAAGATGCAGGGTACAACGTTGAGCGCGGCCCCGGGCACTCAGCGGGGAAAACCGGGAATTTCCTCGCCACGCCCGCCCTCACCGGCTGGACGGCCGATATGGCCGACGTGGAACAGGGCCGCTCGGATGCGGGGACCCATGTCTGGGACGCCCGCGGTCCGGCGGAATGGGACGGGTCGGCGCCCATCGGCAGCTTGCCGGCAGGGCGCGTCGATGGGGCACAATACATCGGCTGGAAGGATTTCCGCAAAGCATCCGAAGGCCGCCCGTCGGAGTTCCGGACCGCCGCCGAGATCGGCGCGTTATTGAAACAGGCGGCCTTTGAACCCGAGCACGACCACATCTTCTATTGCCATTCCGGCGTACGCGCCGCCACGCCGTTGTTCGCGCTCTACCTTATGGGATTCCCCGTCGAAAGATTGCACCTGTACGACGGCTCCTGGATAGAATGGAGCCAGCGAGCCTTGAAGGAGGGGGGCGGGTCTCCTTAAAGCGCCGAATTGCGTAATGACATGTCCGGTTTAAACGCGCATTTAAAAAATATACGATATAAAATGCACATTATGCTATCATATAACGTATCTCTGAATGAGGACGGCACATGCAACTATCGTTAACAAACCTGCGCTCAGCCACGCACGAGCTGCGCCAGGCAATCGAACGTGGAGAAGTGGTTGAACTGACCTTTCACGGCAAGGTCATCGGGCAGGTCAATCCTGCTGAAAAGAAGAGTCATACACTTGATAAGCGAGTCGTAAATGCCTATTTCAACCGCAGGGAGGGAGATGACCCTTACGTTGCAATAGAGCGATTGAAACAGGGGAGAAAAGGACGCGGAATCAAATGATACTTGATACGGATATTTTTATTTTTGCGGAAAGAGGTGACAAAAAAGCGCAGGAAGTTATTCTTGGAGAGAAGGACCTGAAGATATCGGTGGTTTCCCGCATGGAGCTCGTGCAGGGTTGCCGGGACAAAAAAGAACTCGCGGTCCTGGAGAACTTTTTGCAGACAGTAAAATGCCGGATTATGCACTGTTCCAATGAAATCAGCATCACTGCCGACGTTTTAACCCGACAATATGCACTGAGTAACAATCTCAGTCTGGGCGATGCATTTATCGCAGCCACGGCGCTTCATCATCACGAGACCTTGTGCACAGCCAATTATAAGGATTTTCATTTTATTGACGGGCTGTCTGTTAAGCGTTTCAGACCTTCATTGATAAGAGGATAGGGTCGGACCTGCTTAACCATCAAACCTGAAGCCAGAACGTCACGGGACCGTCGTTTGTAAGGCTGACCTGCATGTTTGCGCCGAACACGCCGGTTTGAACCTGCCCGTGGGTCTCCCGGGCAAGGTCTGCAAGTTCCAGGAACAGGCGTTGGCCCGTTTCGGGCGGCGCGGCCGAACTGAAGCTGGGCCGGTTCCCTTTGCGGGTGTCCGCCGGCAGGGTGAACTGCGGGACCAGCAGCAGTTCGCCGCCTGTATCCTGCAGGCTCAGGTTCATTTTCCCGTCGGCGTCGGGGAATATGCGGTACTGGAGTATCCTTTGGGCAAGTCGCCGGGCTGTCGCGGAATCATCCTGTTTTTCCACACCGATGAGCGCCAGGATGCCCCGGCCGATTTGCGCGACGGTCCTGTTATCGACCTCCACCCGGGCTTCGGTGACGCGCTGTATCAGTCCGATCATGCAATCGTCTGCACCTGCCGGTCATCGGCCACCAGCAGCAGGTCGGCGCGGCGCCTGGCGAACAGGCCGTTGGTGACTACGCCCACGACTTGGTTGAGTTGCTGCTCCAGTTCCGCCGGGTTGAGGATGGAAAGATTGTGGACGTCCAGGATGACGTTGCCGTTGTCGGTGACGAAGTCTTCTCTCAGCACAGGCTGGCCGCCCAGCTTGACGATTTCCCGGGCCGCGTAGCTGCGGGCCATGGGAATGACCTCGACGGGCAATGGAAATGCGCCCAATACGTCCACCACCTTCGAGTCATCGACGATGCAGATGAACTTTTCGCTGACGGCCGCAGTGATCTTCTCCCGGGTCAGGGCGCCTCCTCCCCCCTTGATCAGTTGCAGGTGCCGCGTGGCTTCGTCGGCGCCGTCCACGTACACCGACAGTTCGCGTACGCCGTTCAGGTCGATGATCGGAATGTTGTGTTGCCTCAATCGGGTTTCGGTCGCCACCGAACTGGCTACGGCGCCGTCGATACGGTGCCTGATTTGCGCCAGTTCATCGATAAAGCAGTTGACCGTGCTGCCGGTGCCGACACCCACGACCATATCGTCTTCTATGTATTCGATCGCGGCCCTGGCGGCTCGTTGTTTTTTTTCCTGGCTCATCTGGAGGAATGTCCTGTTGGTAAATCCCGGGTTGCCGGGTTGCGCAGGGGCAGGCGCCTGTTTACGACATACAGGGGCAGGCTTTGGCGGAAATCCGGCGTGATGTTATCTTATACGCATGTTTGAAGAATACCAACCGTTAATCAGCGCGGCAGCGACCAGGGTTTACGACGTTGCCAGGCGCTCCTCCCTGGATTACGCAGGACAGGCTTCCCGGGCGCTGGACAACCATATCTGGCTCAAGCGGGAAGATCAGCAATCGGTGTTTTCCTATAAATTGCGCGGCGCCTATAACCTGATTGCCACGCTGAACGACGAGCAGAAACGCAACGGCGTCATCGCCGCTTCCGCAGGAAATCACGCCCAGGGTGTCGCCCTGGCCGCCGGCAAGATGAATATCAGCGCGACCATCGTGATGCCGAAGACCGCGCCGGACATCAAAGTGAGCGCAGTAAGGCGTCTCGACGCCAGGGTGGTCCTGCACGGCAATACCTATGACGAGGCCCGGCTGCATGCGGAAGAACTGGCCGCCAGGGAGGACAGGACCTTCATCCCGCCCTACGACCACCCGCTGGTCATCGCCGGACAGGCTACCGTGGGCGTGGAACTGCTGGAGCAGTGTGATGAGCAGCCGGACTGTATCTTCGTCCCGGTCGGCGGCGGCGGATTGATAGCCGGGATCGCCCTGTACGTGAAAGCGACCAGCCCGGAGATAAAAGTCATCGGTGTGGAGCATGACGGGGCAGCCAGCATGTACCGGGCGATGGAAGCCGGTGAGAGGGTCACCCTGGATCACGTGGACATCTTCGCCGACGGCGCCGCGGTAAGGCAGGCGGGAGAGGAAACATTCCGCATCTGCCGGGAGCTGGTCGATGAGGTCCTGCCCGTCAATGTCGACGAGATCTGCGCCGCGGTCAAGGATATATTCGAGGATACCCGCTCCATCCCGGAACCTGCCGGGGCACTGGCCCTGACCGGGTTGAAAAAGTATGTCCAGCGGGAAAACCTGAAGGACAGGCGCCTTATCGCCATTCTCAGCGGCGCCAACGTGAACTTTGACCGGCTGCGCCATATCGCCGAACTGTCCGCGCTGGGTGAACAGCGGGAGGCGTTGATTTGCACCACGATTTCCGAACGCCCCGGCAGTTTTCGCACCCTGTGCCACGACCTGGGCCCGCGCCAGATCACGGAATTCAACTATCGGTACTGCGATACCGAAGAGGCGCATATCTTCGTGGGTGTGCAGTTGCGCCACGGCGTCCGGGAGAAGAACCAGTTACTGGCAAATTTACGGGACAAGGGCTACCAGGTCATCGACCTGAGCAATGACGAAGTGGCGAAGATGCATATCCGTTACATGGTAGGAGGCCATGCACCCGGGGTGACCGATGAACTGCTGTACCGGTTTGAATTCCCCGAGCGTTCCGGGGCATTGCTGCATTTTCTTACCCAGATGAGCTCGCGCTGGAACATCAGCCTGTTCCATTACCGTAATCACGGCGCTGCTTATGGGCGGGTGCTGATGGGCATACAGGTGCCGGAGGACCAGACCGGCGAGTTCCAGGACTTCCTGGACGGCCTGGGGATTGAGTATTCGGAAGAGACGAATAATCCTGCCTACAGGATCTTTTTGAGTGGAATCCGGGGGTCAGAGTAAAAATTCTTTCAGAATTTCTTACTCTGACCCCTGAAATTACTGAAATTAAAGGGGACGGATTTAAATCCGTCCCCGGTATTTTGGTGGGTATCAACCATCGTGCCGTTGCGGGCAATAAACTTGAACCAGAGGTTCAAGTGGGAACAGCGGGCGGTATATCAGGCTTCCCACCTTAAGTGGGCTTGCACACAATAACGCGGTTCAGCTCCCTACATTACAGGAAATAAGCTCAAGTTTCTGTAGGCCCGCTGGCGAACACGACAGAAGATACCCAAAATCATTCATTCTCGACCAGAACGCCGTCAATCTTGGTTTGCAGGCGTTTCACAATCGAGTCCACAGATTCAGTATAGTCCTTATTTTTGCGTTTGTATGCAAGCAGTTCATTGGCGATATTCAGGGTCGCCATAATGACTATGCGTTCAGTGCCGATCACGTTGCCGCTGCCTTTCACCTCCAGCAACTTTTCATTGACAAAATCCACCACGGCATGTAACTGCTCGCGCTCATCGTCCGGGCAGGATATCAGGTATTCCTTGTCGAGAATCGATACTCTGACCGGCTTGGATTGCGTCATGAACGGGTTTCCATAGCCCGCAACCGCGCAATCATGGATTCAACACGGAATCTGGCCTGCTCTGTTTTTTCAATGAGCACGGCGCGCTCGCTGATCAGGTTTTTTTGCTGGTGACGCAAGGCGGAATTCTCGTTTTTCAACGAGTCAACCGTCTTGATGAGATCATCGACCCGCGCCTCAAGCACCCCCAAGTCTACATTTTCATGGTTTTTTTCTGGCATATTCTTATTTCCAGCGGCTGGTTATCCCCGTAAAACACAAGCTTTTATGTATCAATATAGAACGCGGTTGCGAGGCGGTCAAGATTCAGAAGTCGAATACTTTTCATCATTGCTTTTGGCGTTCCGTCAAGGTACCGTAAGACATACCTGAAATTCGTGCTCCGCCACATGAAAAACAGCGAATACCGCAAGCGCCGCAAGAAACTCATGGATATGCTGGGAGATGACAGCATTGCCATCCTGCCCGCCGCGCCCGAGAAAATACGCAACCGGGATGTGACGTTTCGCTACCGTCCCGACAGCGATTTTTTTTACCTGACCGCGTTCGCGGAACCGGAAGCCGTCCTGGCGCTGATCCCGGGCCGCAGCCAGGGCGAATTTATCCTGTTCTGCCGCGAGCGTGATCCGGAACAGGAAGTCTGGCACGGTTCCCGTGCGGGCCTGGAGGGCGCCTGTAATGATTACGGCGCAAATGACGCCTATCCCATTACCGATATGGACGACATCCTGCCCGGATTGCTGGAGAACAGGGAACGGATTTATTACACCATGGGAAACGACATCGCGTTCGACCAGCGCGTGGTCGGCTGGGTCAACCGGGTGCGCGGCAAGATTCGTACCGGGGTGCACGCGCCGGAGGAGTTCATCTCCCTGAACCACATCCTGCATGACATGCGCCTGTATAAAAGCCGGCACGAAGTCAGCAAGCTGCGCGATGCCGCAACTATTTCGGCCAAAGCCCACGTGCGCGCGATGAAGGCGTGCCGGCCGGGTATGATGGAATACCAGGTCGAGGCGGAACTGCTCCATGAATTCATGCGCCGGGGCGCATTCAGCGCGGCGTATCCCAGCATCGTGGGCAGCGGGGTGAACAGTTGCGTCCTGCACTACATCGACAACACGAGGGAAATGAAGGACGGGGACATCCTGTTGATCGATGCCGGCGCCGAATACGAAGGTTATGCCAGCGACGTTACCCGCACATTTCCTGTCAGCGGCCGTTTCAGCGACCATCAGCGCGCCGTGTACGAGATAGTCCTGGCCGCGCAGCTTGCCGCCATTGACGCGGTAAAGCCGGGGAATCACTGGAATCAACCCCATGACTCAGCGGTTGAGGTGTTGACCGAAGGCCTGGTCGCCCTGGGCATTCTCAAGGGATCAGCGCAAACGCTTATAGAAAAAGAGGACTATAAACGTTATTTCATGCACAAGACCGGTCACTGGCTGGGGATGGACGTACATGACGTCGGTGATTACAAGTTAGGTGACGAGTGGCGCATGCTGGAACCCGGCATGGCGTTGACCGTTGAACCGGGGTTGTATTTTCCGCCGCAGAAGGGCCTTGCCAAAAAGTGGTGGAACATCGGCGTGCGTATTGAAGATGACGTGCTGGTAACGAAATCCGGGCACGAGGTGCTGAGCCGGGATGCGCCCAAGAGCATTCCTGAAATCGAGGCCCTGATGGCTGCAAACAGGTAATTTGTCGCGATGTATGATATTGCGATAATTGGCGGCGGCATGGCCGGCGCCGGCCTTGTCTGTGCCCTTGCCGGAGAGAAGGCCGGCATTGCCCTGGTGGAGGAGAGGCCGGCGCGGGATGACCATCCCCACAGTGATGATGCCAGGGGCATGGCATTATCGCTGTCCTCCCGGAAGATACTGGACGAGACAGGGTTATGGCCGAAACTGGAAACATCCGCCTGTCCCATCGAGCACATACACGTCAGTACCCTGGGTCGTTTCGGCTGTGTCAGGATGTCGGCCGGCATGCTCGCTCAGGATGCGCTGGGTTATGTGGTTCCCGCGCATGAACTGGGGCGCGCGCTGTACCGGGAAATTACCGGAAAGGATAATATCGATATATTCTGTCCCGCGACTGCCGAGGGGATAGAAACTGAATCCGGGTCGGTTGCCGTGCGCATCAGGCCGGCCGGTGGGGAGACGGTCATCAGGTGCAGGCTGCTGGTGATTGCGGAGGGCGCATTTTCGAACCTGAGGGACAAGGCCGGGATCAAGACCAGGGTCCATGACTACCGGCAATCGGCCATCGTTTCGAATATCTCAGTCTCCCGGGACCACGGTAACACGGCATATGAGCGATTTATTCCCGGCGGCCTGGTGGCAATGCTGCCGTTGAACGGCGGTTTGCGTTGCGTCTCGGTGCTGGTATCGCCGTCAGAGGAGTCGGACGGTTACATGCAACTGGACGATGAGGGATATCTCAAGCTGTTGCAACAGGCATTCGGCAAGCGCCTGGGACAATTATCCGGTCCCGGTCCCAGGCAGTCCTACCCCCTGTTTTTGCTGCAGCCGGAACGGCAGGTTGCCGGTCGCATTGTGCTGCTGGGTAATGCGGCCCATACTGTTCACCCCAACGGCGCCCAGGGGCTTAACCTGGCCCTGCGGGACGTGGCCGCGCTGGCAGGGCTGTTGCGCCCGGTACTTGAGAATGGCGGCGACGCAGGCGCCCCTGACGTCCTGGCCGCATACACAACATTGAGAGAAGCCGACCAGCGCCAGGTTGTCCGTTTCACGGACATGGTGCAAAGGACGTCCGGCGCCGCCAATCCATTGAAGTCTGCATTACGCGGCAGCATGATGCTGGCGCTGGATACGCTGCCGGGTATGAAGAAGGAATTCATCAGCCGCGCAACAGGCCTGCGCACGCCGCCGCCAAAACACATGCCTGATTTCAGGGGATTGGGCAAGGCGGGAGCGCCACTGAAGGCAGACACTGGACTCTCGCCTGCCGGTGGCGGTTCCGGCGCGTCCCGCGCCCCGGATACGGAACTTCTCATAACAGGCGGTGGCGTGATCGGCAGCACCATGGCGTTACTGGCCGCTTCGGCCGGCATTGACTGTATCCTGGTCGAGCGCAACAGGCGGCCCGCGACGGAAGCCCGGACGGAAGACGCCCGGATGCTGGCCCTGACCCCGGCATCCGGGAAAATCCTCACCAGGGTGCAGGCCTGGCAGCAGCTTGCGGAACAGGACATCGGCCTGTTCCGGCAGATGCACGTATGGGATGAGAACGGCAGCGGCAGCCTGTTCTTCGACAGCGCCGATATCGGCCTGCCTGCCCTGGGTCATATTGTCCCACAGAACCTGTTGGTGGGCGCGCTGGAATCGGCCCGCGCCGGCCTGCACGGTATTTCGGTGCATGCAGGCGCCGAACCGGCGCATCTCAGCTACGCAGGCAACGCCATCAGTGTGACGCTGAGTGACGGCCGGGAGGTGTCCGCAAAACTGCTGGTCGCGGCCGATGGCACAGGGTCGAAGGTCAGGCAGCTTGCCGGCATAGGGTACCCGGTACACCAGTACCGGCAGACGGCCGTAGCGGGCATCGTCCGGACCGAGTTGAACCACGGGCAGGTCGCCCGCCAGCGGTTTTTATCGGACGGCCCGCTGGCGTTCCTGCCCATGGCCGACCCGAACCATTGCGGGGTGGTCTGGTCCACCGCGCCCGGACACGCGGACGACCTGCTTGCCATGGATGAGGCGGCATTTCAACAAGCTCTCGGGGAGGCGTTCGAGCACACCCTGGGCGCGGTGACCGGAGTCGGCGCAAGACAGTGTTTTCCGTTGCAGCGAGCGCAGGCGCTGCGCTACTGTTCCGACCGCATCGCCCTGGTCGGCGATGCCGCGCATTGTGTCCACCCCCTGGCCGGCTTGGGCGCCAACCTTGGCCTGCTGGACGTGGCCGCCTTGTTCCAGATCATCAACACGGCAGGCAGCAAAGGGCGAGACCCCGGCGGCACGGCGCTGTTGAGAAAGTACGAGAGATGGCGCAAGGGCGAAAATTATATGGTGATGATGACCCTTGAGGGTTTAAAATACCTGTTTGAAAACCAGACCTTACCCATTCCGGGGTTGCGGAATGCCGGGATGGAACTGTTTAATTCTTTCCAGGCCCTGAAAAATTTCACCATGCGCCGGGCTACGGGCCTGGCCGGCGATTTACCGGATCTGGTTAATGGTAACTGAGGCCCCGCGGCCGGATGGATAATACGACCTCCACACACTTTGTCCGCAAGATCATCGACGATGATATAAGACAGGGCCGCTGTCCTGACGGCATCCACACGCGTTTCCCTCCCGAGCCCAACGGTTTCCTCCATATCGGCCATGCCAAGGCCATCTGCCTGAATTTCGGGATGGCGGCGGAGTACCGGGGTAAATGCAACCTGCGCTTCGACGACACCAACCCGGAAAAAGAGGACATGAAGTACGTGGAGGCCATCCAGGATGATGTCCGCTGGCTGGGCTTCGACTGGGAAGACAGGCTGTTTTTCGCCTCGGATTACTTTGCGCGGCTGTTCGAGTTTGCAATCGAGCTGATCGAACAGGGCAAGGCCTACGTGGACGGCATGAGCGCAGAGGAGATCAGGGAATCTCGCGGCACCCTGACGGAACCGGGTACCGACAGCCCCTGGCGCGACAGGCCGGTTGCAGAGAGCCTGGACCTGTTCCACAGGATGAAGGCAGGTGAGTTTGCCGACGGCAAACTGGTGCTGCGGGCTAAAATCAATATGCGGGCGGCCAACCTGAACTTGCGCGACCCGGTCATTTACCGGATTCGCAGGACCAGCCACTACCGCACCGGCGATAACTGGTGCATATATCCCATGTACGATTTCACCCAGTGCCTGTCTGATGCGCTGGAACATGTCACCCACTCACTGTGCAGCCTGGAATTTGAGGACCACCGGCCGTTGTACGACTGGTTTATCGACAACCTGGATACGCCCTCGCGCCCGCGCCAGTACGAGTTCGCCCGCCTTAACCTCGAGTACACGGTGCTGAGCAAACGCAAGCTGATCGAGCTGGTGGAGGACGGCCACGTAAGCGGCTGGGACGACCCGCGCATGCCCACCCTGTCCGGTCTGCGGCGGCGCGGGTTTACGCCGAAGTCCATACGGGAATTCTGTGAGCGTATCGGCCTGACCAAGAACGACACCTGGATCGACGCCGGCGTGCTGGAGCATGTTATCCGGGACGAACTGGGCGCTGACGCGCCGCGGCGCATGGCGGTGTTGCGCCCGTTGAAGGTGGTGATCGACAACTATCCCGATGACAAAGAGGAACTGCTGGACGCCGCCAACCATCCCCAGGACCCGTCCATGGGCACGCGCAAGGTGCCGTTCAGCAAAGTACTGTACATAGAACAGGATGATTTCATGGAAGATGCGCCGAAAAAGTTCTTCCGCCTGACTCCGGGCCGGGAAGTCCGCCTGCGCTATGCCTACTTCATTACCTGCAACGAAGTCGTCAGGGATGACAGGACCGGCGAGGTGGTTGAGTTGCGCTGCAGCTATGATCCGGCGACGCGCGGCGGCAATGCTCCCGATGGCCGCAAGGTCAAGGGGACGATCCACTGGGTGTCGGCGCAGCATGCGCGCCCGGCGCAGGTCAGGCTCTATGACAGGCTGTTTTCCGACGCCAACCCGGACCGGGGCGAGCAGGACTGGAAAACCTGCATCAACCCGGATTCCCTGGAGACGCTTGACGGGTGCCTCATCGAATCGGACCTGGCGCAGGCAGAATCGGAGCAGCGCTTCCAGTTTGAACGGCTGGGATACTTCTGCGCCGACAGGGAGGACTGGCAGCGGGAAAGTCCGGTGTTCAACCGCATCGTGACGTTGCGCGATACCTGGGCAAAGATAAGCAAAGAGAGGAGTTAGAATGACAGACCCAAACACATCACTATTCCAATCGGAAATCGACAGCCTGCCTCTGCTGAACCGGGGCAAGGTCCGCGACATCTACGACGTGGATGACGACCACCTGCTGATCGTCACCAGCGACCGCATCTCCGCCTTCGACGTGGTGCTG